>JANWHW010000018.1 GCA_025450195.1 Solirubrobacterales bacterium
ATCGCCCTGCCCTTCGGGCCGAGGGGCGCGTTAGCGTGGAGCTTCATCCGGTTCCTCCTTGTTGCTGGGGCTTCGACACCGCCAGCCTGCAAGGAGAGCCGGATGAACAACGTGGTTAGGAACTACATCTAGACCCTCCTAGGCGCTGAGGGGCCGGTTCAGCCTGACCCTGGTTCCCTTGCCTGGAGCCAGGGTGATGTTGCGGACCTTTACGCGCTCCGGCTTGGGGTCGGGAGCGCTGAGATCGGCTCGCGCTACGAACTCGCGCAGGATGATCCGCATCTCGTATTCCGCGAACGCAGCGCCGATGCAGCGACGGACACCGCCGCCGAAGGGGATCCATGAGTAGGTGTCCGCTTTGGCTTCCAAGAAGCGCTCGGGGCGGAACTCCTGTGGCTTGGGGAAGATGTCCTCGCGGTAGTGAAGCGCGGCGATCGCCGCCATCACGAAGGTCCCGGCGGGCAGGTCGTAGCCGCCGATCTGAGCCGGCTCGGTCAGCTTGCGGGCGACGTCGACGATCACCGGGCGGGCGCGAAGCGTCTCCTTGACCGTTGCGTCGAGGTAGTCCTCCTCGCCGGCCTTGACCGACTCGCGCAGCCGTTGCAGAACATCGGGTGCACGCAGCAGTCTCTCCATTGCCCAGGCCAGCCCGGTGGCAGTCGTCTCGTGGCCTGCTCCGAGCACGGTCACGAGCTCGTCGCGCAGCTCCTCGTCGCTCATCGGGCTGCCGTCGTCGTGGCGGGCGCTGAGCAGCAGCGAGAGCACGTCGTCGTGTCCCTCCGAGCCGGCCTCGACCTCTGCTCGCCGGATCGCGATCTCCTCATAGATGAACTCGTCGAGCGCTTCCCGGGCTCGCAGGAACCGCGACCATGGGCTCCAGCGACCGAAGCTGCGCCGCAAAGGCGGGAGCGCGATGACGAGGTTGACGCGAGCGCTGAAATCCTCGATCAGCTTCTCGAAGCGAGTCAGACGGTCCTCGTCGTGGACGCCGAAGACGGCGCGCATGATCACCGCCAGCGTAATCCGCTGGGTGTGAGGGCGAAGCGCAAAGGGCTCGCCCACCGGCCAGCTCTCCATCTCCTGCATCGTGATCTCCCGCATCAGCTCGCCGTAGTGGCTGATCTGCTCACCGTGGAAAGGTGGCAGCAAGAGCTTTCGCTGGCGCATGTGCGGCGCCTCATCGAGGGTCAGCACCGAGTTTGGGCCCAGTGCCGGCTCCAGCACCGTGGCGTTTGCCTCGCCGGCGTGGAAACGTTCGGGGGACCCAGTGAAGATCGACTTGACCAGTGGTGGGCTCGCTAGGTAGACGGCGCGGCCGAAGTAGGGAAAGGCAACCGTGAAGACGTCACCGTGGCGTTTCTGCAGGCGGATCAGGAAGCCAAGTGGATCGCGTGCGTAAAGAAGCGCCTGGGCAATCGCCGGCCCTCGCGGCCCCGGCGGGAGAGGGGAGGAGGCGCTGCTCGCGGTCGGGTGCGGGATCGTTGCCTGCTCCATGCAAGCCGGACGATACGCCATCGGCTGGCCAGACAGCCAGTATTGATGTGAGCTTCGTCTCAGAAGACGATCGTTCGCGGCCCGTCGAGCAGCACCCTGTCGTCTAGGTGGGCCTTGACGGCACGGGCCAGCACCAGGCGCTCGATGTCGCGACCGATCCGCATCAAGTCTTCGATCTCGTCGCGGTGGCTGACCCGGGTCACGTCCTGATCGATGATCGGCCCGGCGTCGAGCTCTTTGGTTACGTAGTGGGCTGTGGCCCCGATCAGCTTCACGCCTCGCTCGTGTGCGCGGGCGTAAGGGTCGGCGCCGACGAAGGCCGGCAGGAAGCTGTGATGGATGTTGATCGCGGGTGCTGCCAGCTGTTGAAGGAACTCGCTGCTGAGGACCTGCATATAACGGGCGAGGATGAGCAGGTCGACCTTGCCGAGCAACTCAAGGGTCCTTTGCTCGGCAACCTTCCGATCATCTCCGTCTATGGGAACGTGGTGGTAGGGGACTCCCAGTGAGGCGACCTGATCGGCGTGATCGGGATGGTTGGAAACGACGCAGGCCAGGTCGGCGCCCAGCTCTCCGCTGCGCCAGCGCCAGAGCAGGTCTGAGAGGCAGTGGTCTTCACGCGAGACCATGATTGCCAGCCGCTTGGGCTCGCTCGACTCGGCGAAGCGGTGCTCCATCTCAAACGGCCTTGCTATCTGCGTGGCGAAGCGCTCGTAGAGCTCCGCGCGCTCCTCAGCCGGGGCCGGCTCGAACGCCATTCGCATGAAGAACCGCCCCTCGCGACTCGAGTGCTGATCGGCGTCGACGATGTTGAGCCCGGCATCGGCGAGGAAGCCACTGACCGCGGCGATCAGTCCCGGCCGGTCCGGGCAGGCTAGGAGCAGACGCGATGTCGGGTGCTGATCGATCTGGCAATGATGCCGTGGGCAAGACCCGATTGCAGGCTTTTCCAAGCTTGAATGGACAGGGCTGGTTGGCTGGATTCCCCGCAAGACCCGATTCATCCAGTCCGCCGAGCGTTGGTTCTTACGCCTGAGCTTGTGGCGATTGATGCACAGCGAACGCGAAGTGTGATGCCGGTCACCCAACGAAGCCCGGAATCTCGCCACGGTTCCGCGCTTGCTCACAAAACGCACATACATTGCCATTGTCCTTGCCATCGCTATCGCGTTCCCGGCTGTGGCGCTTGCGTCGACCCGCGACAGCGGGGGCACGTCTCCGCGGATTGGCCTCTCCGATGCTCGGCCTGCAAACGCCGGATCGTTGATTGAGCCGGTGAGGAGCTTCCACCATGCGATCCGCGCCAGCGTCAGGAGCATCCGCGCGGCGGAACGCGCCAAGCGGCGCCGTCAGCGCCGCCAGGTGTTTGCCTCGTTGCCGGCGGGGGTCTCGATGTTGACGCTGGAGGCCATTGCCCTGTGCGAGTCAGGCGGTGACCCGACGATCGTGTCTTCAGACGGCAGCTACCGAGGCAAGTACCAGTTCTCTTACGGGACGTGGGCTTCAGTGGGCGGCAGCGGCGATCCCGCCGCGGCGCCAGAGGCAGAGCAGGACTACCGCGCGGCCCTTCTGTATGCCAGCGCCGGCTCCAGTCCCTGGCCGGTCTGCGGCGGCTGATTAGCAGAACATGCCCGGCGCCATCCCTACGATGGCGCCAATGAGCGCGGCAGCGAGCGAGCGTCCATATCTGATCCTTCGCGCCGCGAGCGAAGCGCGAAGATTGATGCCATGACCGAGGAGCGCGTTCCGGCTCCGGACCCGAAGGGGCCGGCCAGAAAGCCACCAAGTGAGGCAATCGCCGAAGCCCGCGTGCGGGTGCCGACAAGGGGCAACCGCAAGTTGGAGAGCTTCCTCAAGGCGGTGAACGATGACGAGCAGGTTCGAGCCCGGTGGTACATGGCCCAGGTCCACGCCGAACGGCTGGGGATGTCGGACCACTCCTGGGTCCACACCCAGATCGTCCTCAACATTGCCCTTCGTCTGCTCCGCTTACTGGTCAAGGCGGGCGTTGAGCCGGCAGTCGTCACCGATCACGGGATGTCCGCAAAAGACGCTGAGGTAGTCGTCGCCGGGGGCGCCCTGCTGCATGACGTCGGCATGTCGATCCACCGGACCGATCACGAGGCCTACAGCCTCTTCCTTGCGAATGGCGTCCTCGACCGCCTCCTCGCCGACTCCTATCCCGAGCCCCTGCGGACGATTGTCGCCTCGGAGATCCTCCACGCGATCATCGGGCACCGCCGGCGTGGCGATCCCTACACGGTCGAGGCGGGTGTGGTCCGGGTCGCGGATGCCCTCGACATGGCTCAGGGCCGCACGCGGATACCGCTGGAGGCAGGCCAAGAGGGGATCCACTCGATCTCAGCCGCCGCGGTTGACGAGGTTCGGATCGAAGCGGGGGAGGAGCGGCCGATACGGATCGAGATCGATCTCAACAACTCGGCCGGCATCTTCCAGGTCGACGATCTGCTGGCGACGAAGATCCGCGGCACGCCGTTGGAGGGGCGGGTCGAGGTCGTGGCGGAGATCGAGGGTGAGAGCGAGAAGCGGTTGCTGAGCGGTTTCCGCCTGTCCTGACAACCAGTCGGGCGGTGTCCTCAGTCGCTCGCGTGGCGTGCAGAGCACGCCACGCCCTCTGCGTCCTTGCCTAACAGGTGTTAGGACAGGCGCTCTAGGTCGTAGCGGCGCTGTTCTTTGCGCTTGTCAAGGCGCCCTTGGATCAGCGACAGCACGATCACCAGGACCGCGAAGAAGCCGATCACTCCGAAGCAGAAGAAGGTGACCGTCTTGTCGGTCACCGGGCCGGCCAGGCCAGCTCCGTTGTCGGCCATCGCGACCGGTGCGGCAAGGAGCATCAGGGAAAGCACCGCACAAAGGGCAGCGACGATTCGGGTGCGGCGGGACGTGAGCTTCACGCCTGGCAATCTAGCGCACAGTAGCGGCGCCTCGATCGGCAATCGTGCGCTCTGTGCTCTAGCTGATCGCACCCGTCGCAGCCAGCGCCAGAACCAGTGCTCCCAGCGCGATCCTGTAGACGATGAAAACCTTCAGCGTGTGGGTGCTGAGGTAGCGAAGCAGCCAGGCGATCGCGGCATATCCGGAAACGAAGGCCGCGATCGTGGCGACCATAGTCGCCACAACTGAGGCGTTGCCGTCCTCGCCGACTGTGCGCAACTCGAACAAACCGCTCAGGACCACGGCCGGCACTGAGAGCAGGAACGAGTAGCGAGCGGCCGCGACCCGGTCGAATCCGCGCAGCAGTCCAGCGGAGATCGTTGCGCCCGAGCGCGAGACACCCGGGATCAGGGCGAGGGCCTGTGCCATCCCGACGAACAGCCCGTCGCGGCCATTCATCTCGGCCAAGGCTCTCTGCTGAGTGCCGACCCGCTCGGCGAGCATCATCACGAAGGAGAAGAGGATCAACGCCGAGCCGATCAGGTAAAGGCTGCGCGCGCCCGACTCGATCTGGTCGCTGAAGACGAATCCGAAGACCGAGATCGGGATCGTGCCGAGGATGATGAACCAGCCCAACTTTGCCTCCTGGCTGCTCTGGCGAAAAGGGACGCGCAGTTCGCGTACCCACGCGACAGCTATGCGCCAGAGGTCAGCTCGGAAGTAGATGAGAACCGCCGCCATCGTCCCGAGTTGAATCACGGCCGTGAAGCCGGCGCCCGGATCGGGCCAGCCAAGCAGTGCGGGAACGATGCGCAGGTGCCCGCTGGAGGAGATGGGCAGGAACTCCGTCAGCCCCTGCACGAGGCCGAGGACGATGGCCTCAAGGGTGCTCATGGCGCCCAGACTAGTGCGTGCCTGACTCGCGCGGTGCTAAAAAAACGAACGGCCCGGGACAGGGGCCGTTCGCGGTGACGAGAGGGAGCCTCGTGTCGAAGTCTGTCCGGACGCCGGCTGGCGGGAGTGAATATCCAGAGAATCGAGAGGGGAGGGTTTGGCCCAATTTGGGTATTTCGAACTGTAAAAATCCTGTGAACGCAGGGATTTCCCTCCGCTTCCGCTGCGCATGCGCATACAATCGCGCTGTTCCATCTGGCAAGGACGCCCGTCCGTCAACCACGGCGCTCCGCACTTGAACGCACAACACACCATCAGGCTCGCGGTAATCGACGACGACAGCGGTTTCGTGACCGTGCTCGGCAAGCGGGTCGACACAGCCGACTGGCAGAAGCGCGTGGTCGGGAGTGCGATACCCCCTGAGGAGCTGGTGGCGATGAAGCTTCATGCCCTCCTGATCGACCCGGCGGTGTTGGGGGATGGAGCATGGGACTACTTGGAGCGGGTCTGCGGAATGCTCCCCGATCTTGGCGTGATCGTCTGCACCGGCCGTTCGACGGTCGCCCAGCGGGTTCGTGCCCTTCGCTTGGGGGTCGACGACTGGATCACCAAGCCATGCCATCCCGAAGAAGCGATGGCGCGAATCGAAGCCGTCTCGCGCCGCCGCCGCCGTGCCCGCCCCCATGTGGAGGCCGGCCCTCTGGTGGCTGGGGAGCTGGAGATCCGCGCCGACCGCTTCCAGGCATTTGTCAACGGCGGCAGCCTTGACCTGACGAGGCGGGAGTTCGAGCTACTGCAACTGCTCGCCGAGTCCAGGGGCCAGGTGTTGGAGCGGGAGACGATTTACCAGCGGGTTTGGGGATATGCGATGGCACACGGCGATCGCTCGGTCGATGTCTTCATTCGCAAGCTGCGCCAAAAGCTCGAGCGCCAGTCCCCTGGTTGGGGCTACATCCACACTCATTTTGGAGTCGGCTACCGGTTTGACCCGGAGTCCACCATCGATACAGAGCTTTCCGCTTCGCGGGCCGACGAGCCGATCGATGCCACTGCGCATCAGGCCGAAGAGCTCTCTGTGCCCTAGGTGGGTCCAGCGAAACTCGCTAGGCCAGTAGCCATGCGGCCTCCGGGAGAGGGATCAAGAGCCACGACCCCAAGTGTGGGGGATTCTTACCCCAGAGAGGGCGGGAACCAGCTCCTGAGCTTGAGATAGGTTCCTTGCAAGCAACCCCAGGAGGTCGGGATGGCAAACGTGATGATCAAATGCCCGAACACGGGCAAACTTGTGCCCACGGGTATTGCGATGGATGCTCAGTCCTTTGCATCGGCGCAGTTGAGCAACAACGGGTTGGGAAACTGCCCTGCCTGCGGAGGCGGCCATGTTTGGAGCAAGAAGGATGCTCAGCTTGAGGAGGAGTAGCTGAACTCGCGATCCCAGTCCTAATGCGGCCTAACTGAGAGCGCCTTGCTGGCATAGCCAAGCGCCTATGGATGCCTCAAGAAGATCACTGGACTACTCGATTAGTAGACCGGTTCTACTTCAACTAATCCCGTTGAGGTATCGACGGTGATTTCAAGCGTGGCGGCACCGCCCTGGCCTTCTAGCGAAAATCCGGTGCAGAGGTAATGCATGTAGCTGCGATATGACGAGCCATAGCTACACGACACTTCGTGGGCATGAGTTGGATCGCTCACTTCGACATTCGTAAGGATCTGCCGTTCCAATTGCTTCGTCGTTGCCCATTCGTCGCCGGGCTGCTTGATGATCATTTCTTCTAGATCGCGTGGTTCCTGCGGGTTTGTTGGATCCCCAAATTCTTCTCCGATTTCTTCATCAAGTTCTTCTTCGATTGCTTCTTCTTCGGCTTCGCTGAAATGAGTCTCTGATCCAGGTTCATTCGATGAGGCCTGCCAAGCGGACACCCCGACGACCAAGATGGCGAGGGCTAGAAGAGTCGCAGCGAGGAGTCTTTTTTGGCAAAGATTGAGATCTTTCAGCCTCGTCACGGGCGGCAAGCTACCAGAAACGTGACTCAGAGTCCGTAGACTCGAAGTCGTCAAACTGGAAGCGTCGCGGAGGTGGAGAAGCAATCCCCATCTCACTTGGCGCTGGGAGAAGCCATTAGGGAGTTCCGCCTGAAAGGCGGGCTATCCCAGGAGGCACTTGGCCTCGAAGCGGGCTTGGATCGGACCTACATCTCTTCTGTAGAGCGAGGCTGGCGCAACATCAGCTTCGACAACCTCATCTTGATCGCCAAAACCCTTGACGTGAAGCCCGCTCGATTGCTGGCTCGCTGGGAAGAGATCGCCGGATAACGCTGGCCTATTTGGCCTGAATCGCGATGCCTTCGCCCTTGTCGTCTTTGATGGTGCGGCTCCTTAGCTGCTTGCCTCTATTCCTTGCCGTCTTGTTGGCAGTGGCCAGAAAAGAGGGGGTATTCGTCATGTAGTCCTCCCCTCGGCGAAGTTCCCAGGGGGACCCATCGAGCCATTCGTCCCAGGGGTACTTTGCCTTCGTTGGCATGTCCCCACCTGGGAATTCATCCAGCTTCTTCGCCACCACGTTCCCCTTTTCTGGGCTGCTAATTTCATAGCAGTTGATAGAAGACTAGCAACCTTAGCATTTGCTAGAATAGCCGTCAACAGGAAAGAAATGCCCCCGCGCTGTTTACGGCAGCCGGGGGCGCGGACCAGAGAGTCGTTGCCTCCATGGCCAAGTCGAAATTACCAACAAGATCGGTTGTGGCTGTACTCAGCCGTATCCTTGATTCCCCTGAGATCCAGGCACTGATTGCTGAGCTTGAAGACACCCGCTGGACGGGTCGTCCTGGTTATCCAATGCGAGCGCTCGTCGGCTTGGCAATTGCAAAGTCTCTGTATCAGCGGCCCTGTTGGACCCAGATCGTGTCCCTCGCACAAGAGCACGATGCTCTGCGTCAAGCTCTCGGAGGCGAAGTTCCCTCTGTTCATGCCTGCTATCGCTTCACGAAGAAGCTGATCAAGTACAAGTCGCTTCGGGCTGATTGCGCTGATCGCTTGCTTGCGTCGCTGAAGGAGCTTCGCCCCGAGATGGGCGAGAACATCGCCATCGATGGCTCGGCTCTGCACGCCTACGCGAACGGGCATAAAACAACGATCCACAACGGACGTGAGCGGAAGCCAGAGGAGTTCAGCGATCCCGATGCCTCCTGGGGCCATCAGTCGGCGACCTCAACGGAGGGCAGGGGCCGAAGTATCTATGGCCATCGACTGCACATGGCTGCTTGCACGGCAACAGATTTGCCAGTGGCCTGGCATTTGAGCACAGCGCGCGATAGCGAGAAGCCAGTGGCCAGTGGCCTGCTCGATAAGACCCGCCAACGAGGGTTTGCCGCCCAGACCTGCGCGATGGACAAGGGTTATGACGCCGAAAGTACTTATGAGGAGTTTGAGGCTCGTGACTGCCACCCGGTCATCCCATTGATGAGGACGGGGTTCGTCAAGCAGGGGCGTCATCTACCTCATGAGTGCCGCCACGGCACCTGGGTCTTCGGGGGCAGCGACTACAAGCGCAAGGCAGCCAAGTGGCGTTGCCCCACAGGCGAATGCGAGGTCAGCAACCGTTGGGTCCCCGCCAGCCGCCTCCATACGTTGATCCCCCGCACGACTGATCGCTGGTTCAAGCTCAAAAGAGGCAGATCTTCGGTCGAGCGCGAGTTTGGACGCCTCAAGGACGGCTATGGCTTGAGGACGATCCGCGTCAGGGGGATTGAGAAAGTACGGCTACACGCCGACCTGACAATTCTGACGAGACTTGCCAGCTACCTCGCAAATAGCAGGGGTTTTCAGTGAAGTTTGGGTGGAGCGCCCATCCAAACTGAGCTATAATTGCAGTCCACCTGTAGCTCAGTCTGGATAGAGCACTCCCGTCGCAGGGAGAGGTCGCGGGTCCGAATCCCGCCAGGTCTTCGGAAGGCCCCCAGGCTGTGTATTCGCCGGGGGTCTTCTCTTTTTAGGGCACTTCCGTTGCTACCCTCGAAAGGATGGAAGCTCTATTGAAATTCATCGTCGCCCTGATCGCGTTCGTGGTCGCGGGCCAGCGCCTGATAACCGCCACTCGGCGACTTGGCCTGTAGGGCTGAAGACCTACAGGTCATCTGCGAAGCGCCGCGTTTCGCTGGCACTTTCGCTGGAGCCACCTAGGAGGGATTAGCGAAAACCCCGCCCACGACTGGCGGCGGCGGACACGGCGCGGTTCGGCGTCCTCGGTTGGCCAAATAGCGCTGCTATTTGGCCTCCCTGCGTCCTTGCCCCGCTTGGTCCGGCGCTCGCCAGCCGCAGACACGAGTTTCGCTAATCCCTCCTAACGGGCTTTTACATCCTTTTTACATCCTCGATACAGACAGGTAACAAGCTGCCATAAGGCCGCTGAGAGTGTGCCGCCTGACATCGGCCCCAGGGCCGGCAATCGGAGCAACTACCAGAAGGAGACAGAGTGACTATCTCTAAGTGGCTCATGGTCATCGCCTCCGCGTCCGTCCTGGCGGTCGGGATCGCGGCTTGTGGCGACGATGACGAAAGCACGACCGGTGGCGGTGGAGACCTCTCAGGATCGATTCGCATCGACGGGTCGAGCACGGTGGCCCCGCTGACCGCAGCGGTCGCCGAGCAGTTCGAAGCTGAAAACTCGGGTGTTAAAGTGACTGTCGGGACCTCTGGCACCGGCGGTGGCTTCGAAAAGTTCTGCGCCGGCGAGACGGCGATCTCCGACGCCTCCCGCGCGATTGAGCCCGAAGAGGTCGAAGCATGCGAGAAGGCCGGGATCGGCTATGAGGAGGTGCGGGTCGCGACTGACGCACTCACCGTCGTCGTCAATCCCGACAACCCCGTCAACTGCCTCACGGTCGACCAGCTGAGCGCCATCTGGGGCCCGGATTCCGATCTCTCCAACTGGAGCCAGGTGCCCGGCCTGAACGAGGAATTCGACGAGGATCTGGCGCTCTACGGCCCAGGTACCGACTCGGGCACGTTCGATTACTTCACCGAGGAAATCAACGGTGAAGAGGGCGCTTCCCGCAAGGACTACAACAACGTCGGCGAGAACGACAACACCACCGTCACCGGCGTTGAGGGCTCTCCGGGTGGCATCGGCTACTTCGGCTACTCCTTCTACGAGGAGAACGAAGAGGCGCTGAAGGCGCTCGAAGTCGACAGCGGCAAAGGGTGTGTCGCTCCCTCGCCCGAAACCGCCCAAGACGGCACCTACGTGCCACTCAGCAGGCCGCTTTTCATCTATCCGAGCGCTGATGCGCTGAAGCAGGCCGAGGTGCAAGCGTTCGTCGACTATTACCTCGACAACGTCAACAGCATCGCCGAAGCGGTCGGCTTCATCCCGCTGACAGAAGAACAGCTGGCGACGTCTAAGGACGCTGCCAAAAAGGCCGGGGCCTAGGGCTCGGGCAGTCGCGATGGAGGCAACCGGCATCGGGGCTACGGAGCCGGCGGGGGGACCACCCCGCCGGCTCCAGGCTCCAGGCCGGCGCTACGGCGAGAAGGCCATTCAGGGCCTTCTCGCCGCCTGCGGCATCCTCTCCGTCGTCACGACGACGGCGATCGTCATCTCTCTGATCGGGCCGACGATCGGCTTCTTCGAGGTCGTCCCGGTCGGTGATTTCCTTTTCGGGACCGAATGGACCCCCCAGTTCGAGCCGCCCAGCTTCGGCGTGCTGGGGATCGTCGCCGGCACCCTCAACGTGACCCTCTGGGGCATGCTGTTTGCGAGCCCGATCGGGCTCGGCTCGGCGATCTACCTGAGTGAGTACGCCCGCCCGCGCGTTCGCAAGACGATCAAGCCGGTGCTTGAGATCCTCGCCGGCATCCCGACTGTGGCGATCGGTTTCTTCGCCGCCAGCTTCATCCTGCCGGAGATCATCCAACCTCTCTGGCCCGGCGAGTTCCTCGGCGGCGCGGTCGGCAAGCCGTTCATGGCTCTTGCCGGTGGCCTCGGCATCGGCCTGATGATCGTGCCGATCATCGCCTCGATCTCCGAGGACGCGATGTCGGCGGTGCCGAACGGGCTACGCGAAGGCGCCTACGCGATGGGCGCAACGAAGATGAAGGTGGCGACGCGGGTGGTCTTCCCGGCGGCTCTCTCTGGCATCGTCGCTTCGATCGTGCTGGCGACCTCTCGCGCCGTGGGCGAGACGATGATCGTTCTTCTAGCCGCTGGATCCACCCCCAACTTCACCCTCAACCCGGTCGAAGCCGTGCAGACGATGACCGCCTACATCGGCGTCACGGCCACCGGCGACATCGGTACCGGCACGCTTGATTACAAATCGGTATTCGCGGTCGGCACCGTGCTCTTCGTCCTGACCCTGGCGATGAACCTGGTCAGCATCAGTCTGGTCCGCAAGTACCGCGAGGTCTACGAGTGATGGCGGAGCCGGGCTCAGCAGCGCCCCGCACTCGGCTCGCCACGGCCGGCGCCAAGGCGACGACGCAAGCGATGCTGCGCGATCAGCCTCGCCGCGATGTGATCCGCAACACCGCCTTCGCCGGGCTGCTCCTGCTGGCGGTCTCGATTGCCCTGGCTGGGCTCATCGCGCTGCTGGTCCAGGCCTTCATAAAGGGCGCTCCGGCGCTCAGTACCGACCTCATCACCAACCCGCCATCGTCGATCTACCCGGAGAAAGCCGGCTTCCGGACGGCGATCCTCGGCTCGCTCGAGCTGATCGCCGGGGTGATCCTCTTCGTCGTACCGGTCGGGGTGGGGGCGGCTATCTACCTGGAGGAGTACGCGGACAAGACTCGCTGGTGGAACAGGATGATCGAGGTCAACATCCAGAACCTGGCAGCGGTGCCCTCGATCATCTACGGCATCCTCGGCTTGGCCTTCATCGTCCGCGGCCCGCTCGATCTCGGCTTCATCCTCATCGCAGGCTCGCTGACCCTGGCGCTGTTGGTGCTGCCGATGGTGATCATCGCCGCCCGCGAGGCGATCCGCGCCGTCCCCGACTCGATCAGGCAGGGCTCGCTGGCGCTGGGCGCGACCAAGTGGCAGACGGTGCGCAGCCAGGTCCTGCCGGCCTCGATTCCCGGCATCGCGACAGGGGTGATCCTTGCCGTCTCGCGGGCGCTGGGGGAGACGGCGCCGCTGCTGCTGGTCGGCGCGACCGTCTTCGTCACCTTTGATCCGACGCCGTTCTCCGACTACTCGGCGTTGCCGGTGCAGATATTCAACTACGCGGTGCAGCCCCAGGACGAGTTTCAGGCACTGGCGGCCGCCGGGATCATCCTGATGCTGGTCGTATTGCTGGCGATGAATTCCTTCGCGATCTGGCTACGAAATCGTTACGAGCAAAGGTGGTAGGTGGGCTAGTGTGGGCGAGCAGATGACCCAAGACGAGAGCAGGACTGGAACTGGGCGCGAAGCCCGAGAGGCGGCAGCCGAGCGCGCCGCGATCGCGGTGCGCCCGGATGAGTTTCACCACAGCGAGGCCGGCAGTGGCGCCAGGGAAAAGGTCTTCGAGCTAAAGGGCATCGATGTGCGCTATAGCGGCGTCGCCGCGGTCAAGGGCATCTCGATGGACATCCATCGCAAGGACGTCACGGCATTGATCGGCCCGTCCGGCTGTGGCAAGAGCACACTGCTGCGCTGCCTCAACCGGATGAACGACCTGATCCCCAACGCCGAAGTGCAGGGTGAGCTGCTCTACCACGGTGAGGATCTCTACGGCCCGACGGTTGACCCGGTTCAGGTCCGCAAGCTGATCGGGATGGTTTTCCAGAAGCCAAACCCCTTCCCGAAGTCGATTTACGACAACGTCGCCTTTGGCCCGCGCATCCTGGGTCGCAAGGACGACCTCGACGCAACTGTCGAGCATGCCCTACGAGGGGCGGCGCTGTGGGAGGAGGTAAAGGATCGCCTCGAAGACAACGCCTTCGGCCTCTCGGGCGGCCAGCAGCAGCGCCTCTGCATCGCCCGCTGCATCGCGGTCGAGCCCGATGTGATCCTGATGGACGAGCCGTGTTCTGCGCTCGACCCGATCTCGACCGGCAAGATCGAGGATCTGATGATCGCGCTGAAGGACGAGTTCTCGATCGTCATCGTTACCCACAACATGCAACAGGCGGCCCGGGTCTCCGATCGCACCGCCTTCCTGATGGTGGAGTTGGACGCCGACGAGCAGAATCGCTGGGGCCGCTTGGTCGAGTACGACGACACCGAGAAGATCTTCACCAACCCGGCGGACCAGCGGACCGAGGACTACGTCTCGGGCAAGGTCGGGTGACGGGCCGATGGTTGAGCACACCAGGGTCCAATACCAAGAGGAACTCGAGCAGCTGGAGGCCAGCGCTCTTGGCGGTCTCGATTTGGTCAGTGCCGCGCTCTCACGCACCCTGGAGGCGATCGAGCATCAGGACGTCGAGCTGGCGCAGCTGGTGGTCGCCGACGACGATCGCATCGACGGCCGCTACCTGGAGGTCCACCAGAGCCTGATCGCGTTGCTCGCGACTCAGTCGCCTGTGGCCACCGACCTGCGGTTGATATCGGCGCTTTTGCACGTGCTGAAGAACGTCGAGCGGATGGGCGATCAGTGTGTCAACGTCTGCAAGCTGATCCCACTCTCGGGCAACGAGCCACCGGCCGACAAGGAGATGGTGAAGAACATCCTCACCATGGGCAATCAGTCTCGTACCTTGATCAATCAGGCGAAGCGCTCCTTCGAGGACCGCAACGTGGAGATGGCGCGAGATCTGGTTCGCCAGGATGACGTAGTCGACAATCTGAACCGGGAGTGCTTTCACCTCGCGCTGGCGATCGGCGATGACGCCGACAAGCGCGAATGGGCGATGACGATGCTGCTTGCGGCGCGGGCGATCGAGCGGATCGGCGATAACGCTGTGGATATCGGCGAGCAGGTTGCCTTCGTGGTGACAGGCCTGTTCAGGGAGTTTGAGGACGCCTCTCACCCAGGCGGGTAGTCGCCGATAGGCCGCTGCGCCGGCGGGTAGCGGTGGAGCTGCCCAGTGCGTTCTCTGTGCAAGCAGCCGATGTCCGCCAAGCCGGTAACCACCAGGCCCCAAATGCAAGCCCCCAGCGGGTGAGATCCGAAGTGTTTGGAAAGATCCAAGCAGGCTTCTGATGCTCTGTGCGGCGATAGATATCGGGTCGAACACGACACGAGTGCTCGTGGCTGAGCCCGTCGATGGCCAGTTGAAGAAGGTGATGGAGCAGCGCGCCTACACACGCATCAACAAGGCGGCCGACGAGGATGGCCTGATCCCGGAGGAGAAGGCGCAGGAAGTCGCCGATGTGGTCGCGACTCAGGTGCGACTGGCTAGAGAGCTGGGGGCGGAGACGATCCGCTCGGTGGCGACGGCGGCTGTGCGCGAGGCCACGAACGGAGCGGAGACGGCGCGGAGGATCAGCGAGGAGTCCGGGGTGCCGGTCGAGATCCTCAGCGAGGAGGAGGAGGGAAGACTCTCCTTCATCGGCGCAACCAAGACGCTCGGTCATCCGGTCGAGGGGAAGGTTGGGGTCGTCGACGTCGGGGGCGGCTCGACCGAGGTGATCCTCGGGACCGTTTCCGGCGGGGTCGACTGGGTTCGCTCCTGGCGGGTGGGATCAGGAGCGCTGGCGGACGAGCTGATCGCCTCCGACCCTCCGTCGGCGGCCGAGATTCGCAAGATCCGCGACCGAATCGACGACATCTTCGAGGGGGTCGAGATCGAGCGCCCGGCGCAGGCGGTTGCGGTGGGCGGCAGCGCCACATCCCTGCGACGCCTGGTTGGGGCGGTCTTGGAATACGAGACGCTCGAGCGCGGCATTCGGGTGCTCTCAGGCGATCCGGCTGCCGAGGTCGCGAGGCGCTTCGAGCTGGACCCTGAGCGGGTTCGGATCCTCGCCACCGGCGTCCTGCTGCTGGAGAAGGTCTCCGAGCTGCTTGGGCAGCCGCTTCAAATCGGCAAGGGCGGCTTGCGAGAGGGGATCATCCTCGATCTTCTCAACGGCAATTTCAGCGACCCAGCCCATTCCCTCGCCGCGTAGGGCGACCTCGCGGAACCCGCTCCATTGTGCGCCGCTAATCGCGCACGGGCCTGGAATCGATCGTCTAGCCTCCGCCCGTGGCGCGCGCACGCGATGTCCCGGGCCTTGACTGTGGCGAGCCCTTCGCTCGGGCGGCAGCGCGCGTGGTCGAGGTGCGGGCGAGTGAGGTTTTTGCCCATTCGTATGGCGTCCTCGACATCGACAACATCGAGCATCTGCACGATATGCGGGTTGCAACACGCCGTCTGCGTGCCGCCATGGAGGTGTTCGAGCCATGCTTTCCCGGTAAGCGCTGGCGCAAGGCGCTGAAGCGGGTGAAGGCGCTTGCCGACGCGCTGGGGGAGCGCCGTGACCGGGACGTCGCCATCAATTTTCTCGTCGAATTCGCGGCGGACGCTCCCGAGGCCGACCGTTCCGCGCTCGCGGGGCTATTAGAAGGACTGCGAGATGAGCAGCACCGGGCCAACGACGAGCTGGCCCCATACGTCGCGCAGCAACGACTCGAGAAGCTGCAGCAGCGTCTGCGCAAGCTGGTGAAGGCCGTGGAGGCATGAAGGCACGCGCAGTTGAAGGCCTCCGCCCGGAGGCGCCGCTTCGCGAGAACGCGGTGTCGATCCTGCGCACCCGGCTCAATGAGCTGTTCTCCTTTGCCGAGGCGGCGCTTGAGCCCGGTGCGGTGGACGCGCAGCACGACATGCGGATCGCCGCCAAGCGTTTGCGCTACGTGCTCGAGATCACCGGCTTCTGCTTTGGATCGGAGGCCGATGCCGCACGTGGTGCCGCCAGGGCGCTGCAGAGCGTTCTTGGCGACATCCGCGATTGCGAGGCGATGTTCCCGCGTGCGCAGGGGATCGATTCGCTGACGACCGTTCTACACACCCGTCGTGAGCTGCTCCTTCGCCGTTTCAGCGGCCTTTGGGAGGAGCAGGCGAAAGAGGGCATCTGGGTTGGCCTGGAGCGCGCTTTGGGCTAATTCTCGATCACTGGATATTCACAGGCCGTTCCCCTTTGCTTTACAAGATTCCCCTGCAAATTGAGAATCTAAGGAGGACAACAGAACGCGAATAGGGAGACACCGATGACTTCCCGAGTCGATCTGCACTGCCACTCCACCGCCTCACACCTCTCACGGCTCGGGGTACAGCGCTCGCTGGGGCTGCTCGAGTGCGCCACTCCGCCGCAGGAGGTCTATGAGCTGGCGAAGCGGCGGGGCATGGACTTTGTGACGATCACCGATCACGACACGATCGACGGCTGCCTGGAGTTGGCCGATCGTTCCGACTGCTTCGTCTCCGAGGAGCTGACCGCCCGCTTTGCCGGCGAGCCACAGGCGGTTCATGTCCTCTGTTACGGGATCACTCCCGGAGACCATGACTGGCTGCAGGCTCATGCTGGCGATGTCGAGGCCTGCGCCATCTACCTGCATGAGAACGAGATCGCCTGCGCGCTCGCGCACCCGTTCTACGACGTCGGCGCGCCTCTTACCCGGCGTCATCGTCGTCGCCTCGCCGAGATGTTTTCTGTCTGGGAGGTCCGCAACGGGTCGCGGGCCGCGGAGCTCAACATGCCTGCCGCGATCTACATCGACACGCATGGAGGCGCCGGGATCGGCGGCTCCGACGATCACGCCGGTGTGGACATCGGGCGCACCTTCACCGAGGTGCCCTCCGCGTCCACGCCGGAAGAGTTTCTGCACTGCCTGCTCAGCGGCGATGCCCTGGTCGGCGGCGAACAGGGCAGCGCCGCCAAGTGGGCGCACGCGGCAATGGCCCTTGCAACTCGTGCCCTCGCCCTCGATGGACGGACCGGGGGCGAGGGTGCGCCCGACCCTGCCGTTGTTTTGAAGATCGCGCAGCAGGTTGTCGGTCAGGGCGCCGCCCGCGAGGGAAAGGTCGCCGCTGACCTTGGTCCCGACGACGCCCGGGCGCTGCTCGAGGCCTGGCTCGCATCCGTCGGCCTCGAGCAGCGAGGCCGAGATCTGATCGATTACCTGCAGTCCGACGGCTTCTCCCACGCAGCTCTCTACCGCCGCGCCCGCCGCGTCCATGAGCGACGGTTGTGCGCCGCCATCGCCTTAGGCTCGCGGGCGGTTGTCGGGGGCGACGCGCCGGGGGCCTTCGGGGGCCTCTTCGAGGCTCTGGTGCCCGCCGTGCCCTATGCGCCATCCGCCGCGTTCCTCGGCGCCGAGAAGACAAAGCTCGCCGCCCGCGAGGAGGAGCCACGTCGGGTCGCGGTGATTGTCGATGGCATCGCGTCGATGCATGGGGTGACTCACACGATTGAGCAGATCCGCGAGCATGGGGTGTCCGGCTTTGAGGTCGAGGTCGTGGGGACCGATGCGGGCGTCGATCGCAGGCTGCCAGCCGCCGCCGAGCTGGACGTTCCCTTCTACGACGGCATGAGGCTCGGGGTTCCTGCCCTACCCGACCTCGTGGAGACGCTCGCCGAGGGCCGCTACGACCTGATGCATGTCACCGCGCCGGGCCCGGCGGGCATTGCCGCCGTCCTGCTCAGCCGCATCACCGGAATGCCGCTGGTCGGCAGTTACCACACCGAGCTGGGCGCCTACGCTGGGCTCCGAAGCGGGGACGACGGCTTGGAGGCAATCGCACGCGCCGCGCTGGCGGCCTTCTACCGGGCGCCGTCGATAGTCCTCTCCCCAAGCCCCGCGGCAGACCGCTCGCTGATTGAGCTTGGCGTCGATCCAGGCCGTGTCGCTCGCTGGGAGCGCGGGGTCGACGTCAGCCGCTTCGACCCGTCCAAGCGCGACGCCGAGGCCTTCCCCGGCGAGCTGAAGGTCCTCTATGCCGGCCGCCAGACGCGTGAGAAGGGGGTGGACCTGCTCGCCGAGAGCTTCCTGCGCGCCCACCGGGCCGACCCTCGCTTGCACCTGCTGCTGGCCGGTGGCGGGCCCGAGGAGGAGGAGCTGCGCAGGCGCCTTGGCGATCGCGCCACCTTCCTCGGCTGGCTCGAGGGCGAGGAGTTGGCTCGGGTGTATGCCAGCGCCGACATCTTCCTCTTCTGCTCGCGCACCGACACCTATGGGCAGGTGATCCTCGAGGCCGGCGCCAGCGGTTTGCCTGTCATCGCGGTTGCCGAGGGAGGCCCCGCCTCGCTGGTCGAGAACCGCCACACGGGCATGCTCTGCCAGGCCAATCCCGACCATGTCGCGGGGGTCGTGCTCCAGCTGGCGTCCTCGGCCTCCCTGCGTGGAGATCTGGGGGCCGCTGCGGTGCGGACAGCCCACACGCGCTCCTGGGGGCGTGCCCTGGATCAGCTGGCAGCGGGCTATCGGCGTGCACTGGATTCTGGGATCGCCGTCCAGGGACTTGCCCCGGTTCGGGCAGCCTGAGAAGGTGGGAGGAGCCTGACGTTGCCGCAGTACGATGGTCGGATCGACGATCCGACCCTTTACTTCAATCGCGAGCTCTCCTGGCTTGACTTCAATCAGCGGGTCCTCGAATTGGCTGAGGATCCCGGTGTTCCGCTGCTGGAGCGGGTTCGATTCTGTTCCATCTATGCCTCAAATCTGGATGAGTTCTTCATGGTCCGGGTCGCCGGGCTGTTCGACCAGCTCGATGCGGGTATCGACGCGCGCGGCCCGGACGGGCTCGTCCCCGGCGAGTTGATCGACGCGATCCAGACGCGAGTGCTCGAGCTCGACGGCCGTCTCCACAACTGCTTCAACGGCGTACTGCGCCCGGCGCTGGAAGAGCACGGCATTCGCATCGTGTCGCTGGGCTCCGCGACCGAGGAAGAGCGCCGCGAGATCGACGTGCGCTTCCACGAGCAGGTCTTCCCGGCGCTGACCCCGCTTGTGATCGGGTTGGGCCGGCCGTTCCCCTACATCTCCAACCTCTCGCTCAGCCTCGGCGTTCTGTTGCGCGACCCCGATTCCGGCACCGAGATCATCGCTCGCGTCAAGGTGCCGAAGGAGCTGCTTGGGCGATTCCTGCGGATTGGCGAGGGGGGCAGCGTGCTCGTTCCTCTAGAGGAGGCGATCGCCGCCAATCTCGATGCGCTCTTCCCAGGCACAGAGGTCATCGACTACGGGTATTTCCGGGTTACCCGTGACGCTGATTTCACGGTGAGCGATGAGGCCGATGACCTGCTGCAGGCGGTCCAGAATGAGCTCCGCCGCCGCCGTTTCGGCGAGGTGGTGAGGCTCGAGGTTGCAGCTGGGATGAACTCGAAGCTGCGGGGCCAGCTGATCGATGCATTGCGCCTCGAAGACCGCGAGGTATACGACGTAGACGGGCTGATCGACCTGGCGGACCTCACCGATGTCGTCGATGTCCCGGGGCGCGCTGAGTTGCGCTACAAGCCCTGGAAACCCGTCACGCAGCCACGGCTGCAGGGGGAGGACGAGGAGCCGGTCGACATCTTCGCGGCGATCCGGCAGGGCGACATCCTCGTCCACCATCCCTACGACTCCTTTGCAACCTCTGTGGAGCGCTTCGTCGATCAGGCGGTGGCAGACCCCAACGTGTTGGCGATCAAGCAGACGGTGTACCGAACGAGCGACGACTCGCCGCTTGTGCCGGCGCTGATCCGCGCTTCCGAACGCGGCAAGCAGGCGGTCTGCATGGTGGAGCTGAAGGCTCGCTTCGACGAGGCGGCCAACATCCACTGGGCGAAGTCGCTGGAGGAGTCGGGCGTACACGTCGTCTACGGCATCCCGGGCCTGAAGACGCACGTGAAGGCCATCGTCGTCGCACGCCGCGAGGGCGATCGGGTGCGCGAGTACGTACACATCGGGACCGGCAACTACAACCCGACGACGGCGCGGATCTATACAGACCTCGGCCTGTTCACGGCGGACCCCGAAATCGGCGCGGACGTGGCCGAGATGTTCAACTACCTGACCGGATACGGGCGGCCCGCGAGGTATCGGAAGGTGCTGGTCTCCCCGACCACGATGCGGAGTCGCATCGTCGAGGAGATCGAGGCCACCGTCGAAGCGCACTACGCCGGCGAAGAGGCGAGGATCGCGCTGAAGATGAACGCGCTGGTCGATGCCGGTTGCATCCAGGCTCTCTACGAGGCCTCGCGAGCGGGGGTTCCCGTGGACCTCAACGTGCGTGGCATCTGCTGCCTGCGCCCCGGGGTCCCTGGTCTATCCGAGAACATCCGGGTGGTCTCGGTGGTCGGGCGCTTTCTCGAGCACTCCCGAATTTATGCCTTCCGCCGCGGCGAAGAGACACGGGTCCTGACCGGATCCCCGGACTTGATGCCCCGCAACCTGGACAGCCGGGTTGAGCTGGTGACTCCGGTCGAAGACCCAGATCTCCGCCTCGAGTTGCTCGACGTGCTCGAGTGCAGCTTCGCCGACAACGTGAACGCCTGGGAGCTCGATTCGGCGGGTGTCTGGACCCGGCTCAGCCCGCCCGAGGGGGCACGGCACAGCGTTCAGGAGGAACTGTGCGAGCGCCATGCCGCGCGCGCCAGCGAGCAGCTTGCGGCGGCGGCGGGATGACCGCTCTGGCGTCCTCGGTCGCACAATAGGATTGCCGCGTGGCGCGCTTCTCCCTACTGCCTCGAGATAGCACCTTCTTCGATCTCTTCATTGAGGCTGGTCAGAACACCCTTCACGCCGCGCGCCTCTTGGATCAGATGATGGCCACATGGCCTGACGACGGGGGATTGTCGCGAGAGATCCTCAAGGCCGAGCAGGAGGGCGATCGGATCACTCACGACATCGTCCAGCGCCTCAACTCGACGTTCGTTACGCCCATCGATCGCGAGGACATCTATGGGTTGGCGACACAGATGGACGACGTGGTCGACTACACCGAGGAAGCTGCTGATTTCCTTGGCCTGTACAAGATCGAAGCGCCCATGGCGCAGGCGCAGGCCCTGACCAAAGTGCTGGTCGGAGCGTGCGAGCAGCTTGCCGGTGCGTTGGAGCATTTGCGCGAGTTCAAGGGCCTCGATAAGTACTGGATCGAGATCCACCGGCTTGAGAACGAGGGCGACCGGATCTCTCGCGACGCCGTCGCGTCGCTGTTCTCCAATGGGATCGACCCGATGGTGGTGATTCGCTGGAAGGACATGTTTGCGGTGCTGGAGAACGCGATCGACGCGACTGAGACAGCTGCCCAGATACTCGAGGGCATCGTCATCAAGAACTCGTGAGCGCCGATGTAATTCTGGTGATCGTCGTTGGCACAGCGCTCGCCTTCGATTTCACCAACGGCTTTCATGACACCGCCAACGTCGTCGCGACCTCGATCTCGACGCGGGCGGCAAGCCCACAGGTGGCGGTTGCGTTTGCTGCCCTGCTCAATTTCGTCGGCGCCTTCATCTCGATCTCGGTTGCGGCTACGGTGGCCAACGACGTCGTCGATGCCGCGGTAATCACGCCGACCGTCGTTTTCGCAGGGCTGATCGGGGCGATTGCGTGGAACCTCATCACCTGGTCCTTCGGGTTGCCGTCGAGCTCTTCACACGCATTGATCGGAGGTGTGGTCGGGTCGGCTGTCGCCGCATCGGGGCTTGACGCCGTGCTCGTCGACGGAGTGGTCGGCAAAGTGTTGGTTCCTGCCGTGATCGCGCCGCTGCTGGCCTTCACCGTCGCGGGTATCGCGATCGGGCTCTCCTACCGGATCGTGGGCGGCCAGCGGCCAGGGACGGTCACTCGAGGCTTTCGGTATGGCCAGATCGTCTCAGGGGGTCTGCTGGCACTCGCGCATGGAACCAACGATGCGCAGAAGACGATGGGGATCATCACGTTGGCGCTGATTGCCAACGGCACTCTCGGGGCCGGCGCCGACCCACCATTCTGGGTGATCGTCTCCTCGGCGGCTGCGATCGCGCTCGGCACTTACAGCGGTGGCTGGAGAATCATCAAAACGACCGGAACGCGGATCATCAAGATGGATTCGGCGCAGGGCTTTTCGGCGCAGGGTGCGGGGGCGGCGGTGATCTTGACCTCCACGCATTTCGGCTTCCCGCTCTCGACCACGCACGTGATCAACGGTGGGGTGATGGGTGCCGGGGCCGCGAAGCGGATCTCGGCGGTTCGTTGGGGGGTGGCCGGCAACATCATGATGGCTTGGCTGCTGACATTGCCTGCGGCTGCGGCCATAGGCGCGGCCGCCTATGGCGCTAGCCGGATCTTCGGTACCGGGGCGCTGGGTCCCGCGCTGGTTACGCTGGCGGCACTGTCCCTTGTTGTGGTCGCTTTCGCACGGCGATCGCAGCGAGGTGCCCCCGTGCCGGCGGGGGTTGAGGGCGGCTCATGATCGAGACCAGCGAGTTGCTGCAGACGGTGATCGCCTCGGTGGTTGCCGGAGTGGGAGCGACCGTTGCCTTCGCGATCGCGATTTGGGGTGCGGCTCGGTTCGTTGACCTGAGTCGCAGCGAACGGTCGGTTGCGGCCGGTGCGGCAGCCGCAGTGGGCATCTTGGCCTTGGCGGTGACGCTGGCCGGGGTGGCGTTCGGCGTTCTCGCGATCGTCTAAGAACCTGCTTCAGAATGAGTGCGTTCTAAGGCCGGTTTCACGGTCGTACAATCGTTTGATGCGCATTGCTCGGAACGTCGCGATTGTCATGGCCCTCGCGTTCGTCGTGGCTTTTGTCCCGGCTGGCGGCAATGTGGCGATCCTCATCGTGACCGCGATCTCGATGGCATTTCTGGCGGCGATTGCTTGGGCCCTTTTTGTTTTCAGCCGTCAGAACCAGCTGACGCTGGCCGCGTTGAGCGACGGCCGCCGCGCGATCCTCTACGGAGCATTGGGCCTGATCGCGCTGTTGATCGCTGGTAGCGACGAGCTGTTCTCGAGCGGCCCCGGCACGCTGGCCTGGATCCTCTTGCTCGCTGCCGCGGTAACCGCCATCTGGCGGATCTGGACCGAAGCGAATACGTACTGAGTTCGGCTCGCCGGCACCCACTCGAGCCTTTCGAGACAGATTCGGCGCTCAAGGTTTTGACTTGATGCGCAACGCGTGAGCCATGGGCTGGCAGGGTCGCGAGGGTGCCGTCCCAGACCGTCAGGAGCTCGAGCCGTAGGGAGGGCGGAACCGCCTCGGTCGAGCTGATCGCGGTGATTCCGTTCCTGCTGTTGGCGGTTCTGGTGGCGGCACAGCTTGCCCTCGCCGGGCAGGCCCTGTGGTCGGCGGGGGTTGCCGCCAGGGCGGGGGCACGGGCCGCAGTGGTCGGGCGAGAGGCGAAGGCCGCGGCTCGTCAGGCGCTGCCCCCCTCGATGCGCCCTGGGGCGAAGGTGCGCGACGACGACGCCGTCTCGGTGCGGGTCTCGGTGCCTCGACTCCTGCCGGGGCTACCTCAGTTGACTGTGGAGGCTGAGACGGATCTGGGCTCCGGCGATGGATGACGCCTGTCGACGATCTGGAGAGTCCATGCGCCTGAGTGACTCGTCTGGTCAGGCTGCCATCGAGCTGGTGGCCGGCTTGCCTGCCCTGCTGCTTGCCGGCCTAGTCGCCCTCCAGCTTCTCGCCGCGGGCTATGCGCTGACCCTCGCCGATGGAGCCGCGGAGGCAGGTGCCTTGGCGCTTGCCTCTGGGCGGCCGGTTGTCCCCGCCGTCCGCGGCGCCCTGCCTGGCTGGGCTGAGAGCGACGTCGACGTTGTGGTGAGCGGCGGTGAGGTCACGGTCCGCGTTCGGGCCCCATCGCCGCTCCCGGCCGTTGAAGATCGACTCGCGATTGCGTCTTCGGCTGCCGCCAGACCGAGATGAGCGAAGCCGTAGTCCTTGTCACCAGAGTCGGCGCCGCAACAGGCTCGAAGGCTGCCGCCGCGGCTCTTGCCTGCGCTGCCTCGGAGCCCGACCGGGCGGGCCTGCTCATCGATCTCACCGATGCCCGCCCGCCTCGCCCTTCTTTGATCGCCACCGGGGCGGCCCGCGAGCTGGAGGAGCGGCTTGCGGTGCACTTGCCGAATGGGGGTGTCGCGTCGCGGGGGCAGACCTGTCATCTGGCGCTCCACACGGATACGAGCGTCGATGATGTCGCAGGCGCTCTGCCCCTGGCACGAGAGTCGGTTGCAGTCGTTCACCTCCCGCCGCATCTTTTGCAGCCGATCTTGGATCAGGCTCCTTTTAGCCCTTCGGCGGCACTGCTTCGGGCCGATCTCCCAGAGGACCGGGCCTTGACCGCGCTTGCCGCTCGGGACTTGGCCCAGCGCAGCATCCGCGTCGTCGTGCTCAAGCAGCCGCTGGGCTGGGTTGCCTCTCGCCGTGCTCTGGCCGGCGTTTTGCCGGTCGGCTCGGGTGGAGGGCTCTCCGAGCGCTTGCTGGGGCGCGTGCTCGAGGAGCGTTGGCGGGCGCAGGGAGCGACGATGCCCGTAGGCGGCGGAGGTCACAGAATTGTTTGACTGAGCGCCCCACACGTGATCCGCGGCTCGGCACAGTGCGGGCATGGCGGCGTTCAGGGGAGGCTCAGCTCGAGCACCTGCATGCAGATGCCCTCGAGGTCAGGGCGGACAGGCCACGCTCCTTGTCATCGGGGCGGCATTTGTCCTCATCGCCGGGGCCTTTGCCCTGGTGGCGATTGCGGGGGCGATCACCGGGAAGGGTCGTGTGCAGCGCGCCGCCGACTTGGCCGCGGTCTCAGCCGCGCGGTCGATGCGAGACGACCTGCCGCGGCTGCTCGCCCCACCAACCTTGCCGAACGGCCTGCCGAACCCGATTCATTTGGAGAAGGCCGCCTACCTAATGCGGGCGCGCGCTGCGGCGCTTCAGGCGGCGAGAGCGAATGGCGTCGCGGCTGGGCGAGTGCGTATCTCGTTTCCCGATTTGGCCTCATTCGCGCCGCTGCGAGCCAAGGCAGCTGTCATCGCCGATCTCGACGTCGGCGGCGGTCGCGGCACCGTGGAAGCATCGGCGGTCGCCGAAGCCTCCGCACTGGCAGCGGCGATCGGCGGGATGCCGGCAATGGCCAGCGGTGGTGGCTACAGCGGCCGGCTCATCTATCGCCAGGGTGAGGGCATGCGGCCAGATGTAGCTGCCGCGTTCGATCGGATGGCGACCGCCGCCGTAGACGCGGGCATCGAATTGCTCCTCAGCTCGGGCTTTCGCTCCGACGCCGAGCAGGCGGCGCTGTTTGCGGCCCATCCCGATCCTCGCTGGGTCGCCCCGCCGGGGCAGTCGCTGCACCGTTGTGCGACCGAGCTGGACCTCGGCCCGGCATCTGCCTATGGCTGGCTGGCAGCAAACGCGAGCCACTTTGGCTTCGTTCAGCGCTACTCGTGGGAGGCCTGGCACTACGGCCTAGGCATCGGCCCCGCACCGTGCTCGGCGGCCGGCAACGCGGTTCGGGTGGGGGCGACGGCGATCGGCAAGGGCGCCGCCGGCGGGGGAGACGGAGCCCTTGCTGGGTCCGGTGGCCTTCCCTCTTTTGTGCCGCCCCGCTTTCGCGCGCCCCTGTTCCGATCGGCGGCGCATTGGAACGTCTCGGCTGCCCTGCTGGCCGCGCAGGTGATGGCGGAGTCGAACTTCAACCCCAATGCCATCTCTCCGGCCGGCGCCCAGGGCATTGCGCAGTTCATCCCCTCGACTGCCGCGGCATACGGCCTCGACGACCCTTTCGACCCTGTCGCGGCGATCGACGCCCAAGCCCACCTGATGTCGGACCTGCTTCGCCAGCTTGGCTCAGCTCAACTCGCGCTCGCCGCCTACAACGCCGGCCCGGGCGCGGTCGAATCCTGTGACTGCGTTCCCTCGATCCCCGAGACCACCGCCTACGTCAGCCGCATCCTTGCCCTGCTTGGCGGAGCCGGCGTATTGGTCGCTCCAAGCTTCGAAGTGAGGTTGGTTGGGTAGATGCGATTGCCGGGATGCTGCGTGTGACTTAATGACGCGGTCCGGCACGGGAGCTCATTGCATCTATGGCACTGCAGACGACTGAAAGTACGGCGGGGAGAATCCCTGCAGAGCGCTCTTTAGTGCTCAAGGCCTTGACAGAGCCATTAGAATTATTCGAGTTCCGAAGCACGTCGGAACTTCCAGTGGACCCGACGGGCGAATAATTCTAATGGCTCTTTCAAGAATGCGGCCCTTCGTTGCTATTCCGTCTGGCCCTGGTGTAGTTTCTTTCTCACGGGCTAAAGGTTTCAGAGTCTCCTAATGGCTTTACAGCCGTTTAGCCGATAAAGGAGTTGACATGGCACTTGATACCGATATCCGAGTTGCGACCAAGATCGATAGCAACGATTTTGACGCTGCGCGGAGAGATTCCAAGGTCAACAAGCTTGTTGCCGACTCAAAGCACTACGGGAATGGCCTTCGCAAGAATGGCAAGGACCATTCGCTGAGTCACTCCCCTAAGTAGCACTTTCGCTCGCTGCCTCTAATCCTCGGTCGAATGGTCCCATATAGGGGCCCGTGAGCGGCAGGTAAAGGCGATGCAATTCGCCTGCCTCGTCGACGGTCTGAGAGTTGCGAAGGCCCTTGTTACGCCACATCTGCTGGGTCTCCAAGTCGAATGGGTCTAAGGTGAGGATCGGGTTGCCCTGGATCCTGTTGACTTCGGTGGCTACGAAGATGGCGTGTCGCAAGGCGAGATCACCAGCACCTCCAGATGCTCGGCGATCTCGGGCTATCCACTCGACGTGTGAGGACCCGAGTCGGCTACCCCCCTCGTGGCCCATCTGCTTCTGATGCTTCTCCGAGGTGACGATTGCCTCACCGGAGGTCAGTGCATAGAACGCCGCTATGTGGCCATGCGCGACCAAAATGCGCGTCACGCAGGTAGTTGTCTCCGCCGAGAGATCGCGGAGCCAAGCCGTTCCTTCCTGAGCTGCCTTCTCGTTTTTCGAATAGGCCTCAAACTCAGCAACTGCCTCCTTTAGCTCTTCTCGTTCCTCGGCGATCTGGAGGTTCCACTGGAACCACTCTCCGCTCTGGGCTTTCTCCAGGCTGATCTCCCAGTCCCCTGCCACTGGCCGCAGATAATGTCTAAGTTGGGTAGGTGATGTCTTGTCGGCCGGGAGACGATCTTGTGCGCTGGCGATGATGCAGGAAAGCTTGAGCTCACGAGGTTTTCGCCTGCCCTAGACTGCCACGCGATGGCAACAGTGGAGGTACAAGGGATCGAGGGCATGCAGTCGCTGCTCGGGCAGGAGATTGGCCCGAGCGAGTGGCGCACCGTCACCCAGGAGGACATCGACACCTTCGCGAAGCTCTCCGGCGACGATCAGTGGATCCACGTCGACGTCGAGCGGGCGAAGAACGAGAGTCCGTTCGGTACGACCATCGCCCACGGCAACCTGACCCTCTCACTGGTCGACGGGTTCCGCAAAGAGATGATCTCTTCGACCGGCTTCGCGCTCGGCGTCAACTACGGCTGGAACAAGATCCGTTTTCCGGCCCCGGTGCCCGTGGACGCCCGAGTGCGCGGCCGCGCCGAGGTTGTTTCAATCGACGAGAAGGGCGGCGGCTGGTACGAGGTCGTCACTCGCTTCACCCTCGAGGTCGAGGGCAACGAGAAGCCCTGCTTCGTGGGCGACTCGGTTACGCGCGTGATGGCGCCAGCCGTCTGACCAGAAGGCACCTGGGGCCGATGGCTGATCCAGTTTCGGTGGCCGCCATTGCGAAGGCAAGCCAAGCGGCGCTTGCTGATTCCGGGGCTGAGGTTGAGGCTTTTACCTCTCAGATCACTGGAGCACCGCGTAAGGAGCTCGGGGCGTGGTTCTCAGATCACATCCGCCTTCGACGGATGAGGTCGCAGCTCAAGATTCTCAAGAAGGCACAGGAATACGCCGAGGAGGCGGGCTTTGAGCCAGGTGTCGTGAATATGAACCTGCTCGTGCCTCTGCTTGAGGCAGGGTCTCTAGAGGAGGACGAGGGAATGGCAGACCGCTGGGCCGCTTTGCTTGCAAATGCAGCGGGGCGCGACGCTGGGGTCTATGAGGTTCCTCCGAGTTTTCCGGATGTCCTGCGGCAGCTGTCTCCAAAGGAGGCCGCGCTCTTGGATGCCGTGTATGAGGCGGCGATTCAGCATCCTCCTGAGGAATGGTCGCATCGGGGAGCGCTGGCGGCTGCTGCACAACAGTTTGTTGACATGAATGACGAGGAGTTCGCGGTGGGTAAGCAAAATCTGATCCGACTTGGTCTTTGCAGAGACCCTGCTAATGGGTTCGAGTTCACCGATCAAGATTTCAAGTACCAAATCGTTGATTCTCACCTGATTTGCCTCACGCGGTATGGAGCGGCATTTGTAAGGGCATGTCGGACTCCTAGCCCGAATTCATCGTGAGATAGGTCCGACATGATGTTGCAGTGACCCAGCGATCTATGATCGCCTCAGCGTAGCGCCGCCTCGTTCTCATGAGTGCCGCATCTCGCTGGCGTACCAATCACTGATTCGGCCAGCAACCCCGAGGAGATGGTTGGACGTTATTGGCAGGCCCATGCGTCCGGTCTGAATCTCGGCGAGGTACTCAGCAGTTGCACGAGTGCCTGCTCCATCTCGAAGCTTCTGGGCTAGGGCGTCGAGATATTGGTCGTACTCGTCGCGCGCCTCGGGAATCCCGTCGACACGTATCGGGGTCCCAGTGCGTCATGAGAAGCGCTCGCAAGCCTCGACTGCCACGCGACTTCCACCAATCCTGCCACTCGCCTCGCTCCATTGCCGTCATTTGCTCTGGAGAACCTGGCTCTCTGGCGGCATGGAGGTAGATGGGCGCTCGTTTCCGACATTTGATTCCGAGGGTTCCTGCGCTGCCGCGGCCTCTGCCCGGATCGGGGGTCGCCGCAGAAGGAAGGTCATCGCGATTGACGCGTCGACTGTCGCGGCGACCAGCGCGAGGTTGCGGATCAGTGTGTTCTCGGCGGACCCGAAGGCGCTGGTGGACAGGATCGTCGCTCCGATCACGACCCACGCGGGTCGCGCCAGCCGGGCGCTCCCCGCGGTGAGGACTACCGCCACCAGGCCGAGAAGCCAGATCATGTATTGGGGGCTGAGAACTCGACTCGTGACGATGAGCAGCAGGACGACAGTGAAGACGAAGTCGATGCTCACTGAGGAGTGGGTGAGGTCGGTTCGGCCGTTGCGAATCGCTCTGACGCGACACAGCCACCACACCGCTGCGGCTCCAAGCGCCGCGATGGCGAGCCAGTTGAGCACGTCGGCGATGGTGCTCGCGGGTTGGGACGTGATCTCCCACGCCCCGAAGCGAATTTTCCTGTCGGGAGAGTGCCCGGTGACCAGCTCCCGCACCTGCCACGGCGCGGTGGCGACTGCTTCCTCCTGGAGCCCCCGATCGCTCTGCTCGCCGAGGAATGACGTGGAGTCGTCGAAGGCGATTGCGGTGACCAGGAACACGAGCGCGACCGCCGCGATCGCCGCAACGACGGCGCGGATCAGCCGCTGCCGGTCCCACTCCCCGAAGAGCAGGACCACTGGCCAGGCCTTGATCGCGGCTCCAAGCCCTGTCAAGGCGCCAAACAAGCCGGGGCGCCGGTGGATCACGACAAGCGCCGCGATCGCGATAACGGCCGGAACCAAGTCGAAACGCAGCACCGGCAAGGAGCCGAGCAGAGGCATTCCCAGCAGCCAGACCCAGACTCCCGTGTAGTTGCTCGATTGCCGCCCGAGCCGCGCCAGTAGTCCAAGTCCAATCAGGTCGACGAGGAGCATCAGGGCGACGAACGACTCGCCGTATGTCCCGAGGCCCAGGCGCGGCAGGAGCATCAGGAACGCTGCGCCAGGGGGGTACTGCCAGGTTTCGTCGCTCGGGATCGCGTGTGCCGTCGTCAGATAGTGCGACCAGGTGTCGTAGTCGTTGACGTCCTCGAGCCGGAGGTGCGACACGTGGTCCCAGAAGCCGACATCGACGACGATGAACGCCCGGGTGACAAGCCAGACGCCAACCCAGATCCACACCATGCGGTTGGTGAGAATCGAGCGCACCGCTTCTCTGATTCCTCCCGCAGCGCTCGGCATGGCGTGAGTGACTACCAGAAACTCTTTGGCGAGCCTCCGTTCCTATTGAAGCTGCGATCGCTAGGAATGGCGCCCGCCGAGTGGCGGGCGCCCTCCTCGAACGGACTACTTGACGGTCAGCGTGCCTTCCATGCCCGCTTCGCGGTGGCCCGGAACCGAGCAGTAGAAGGTGTAGGTGCCGGGTTTGAGGTTGACCGTGGTCGAGTCGGAGCCGTCGGCGATCAGTTCGGTGGAGCCGACCTCTTTGCCGCTGGAGTCTTCGATCGCGACGTCGTGGGTCACCGGCTGCGGGTTGTCGAAGTCGATCGTCACCTGGCCGGCTTTGGTTTCGACTTCGGCGGTCGTGTAGGCGAGGGCGCCTCCGGGGTCGGCCAAGAAGCTCAGGGTCGTACCGCCACCGCCTTCATGGGAGCCGCCGCCGGCGGTTTCCTGCCCCCCGCCGGTTTCGGCTTCCTGGGTGGTTTCGCCGCCGCCGGTTGCGGTCGTGTCGGAGTCGTCGCCGCCGCAGGCAACGAGGGCGAACGATGCGAGGGCGAGTGCTAGAAGTGCCGCGACCTTCTTCATTCGGGAGTCCTTTCCGTCAGAGCAGCTGGGGCACAACGAGGCAGAGCCTACTCCGGATCGAGCCTCTATTCACCTTCCTCGGAACACGGGCTTATCGCCGCTGAAGAAGGCGATCGCGCCTTCGCGTAGATCTTCGGTTGCCATGCTGTCGGCGATCCCGTGCCGCTCCAGCTGAAGGTGCTCGGTCATGCTGTTCTCGATGCTCACGCCGCACAGCCGTTTCGCCATCTTCACGTAGTGCGGTGCCATCTCGGCTAGCTGTGCTGCCTTTGCTTGCGCCGCATCCATCAGCTCGTCCGCGGCCACCACGGAGGAAACCAAGCCCTCCTCGAGCGCGTCCTTCGCAGTCATGTTGGGATCCTCGAGGAGGATCTCGAGCGCACGGCTCGGCCCGACGACGCGCGGCAGGAAGTAGGTCATGCCGCCGTCCGGCGAGGCGCCGATTCGCCCGTAGGCACAGGCGAGAAAGGCCGTCTCGGAGGCGATCCGGATGTCGCAGGCGAGCGCCAGTGAGAAGCCGGCGCCGGCAGCCGGCCCGTTGACCGCGCAGATCACCGGATAGGGGATCCGGCGAAGATCGACGATCGCCACGTGCAGCGCCTCGGCGCCGCGCCGTACCTGTGCCGGTAGGTCGATCGAGTCGTCTTCGACGCCATCCTTAAAGCCGTTGATGTCACCGCCGGAGCAGAAGGCCTTACCGGCGCCGGTGATGATCAGCGCCCGCAGCGGGGCCTGGTCGGCGAGCCAGGCGAAGGCGGTGCCCAGGTCGAAGATCATCTCCGGGCTCATCGCGTTGAAGGCATCGGGGCGATTGAGGGTGAGGGTCCCGATCTCACCGTCGATATCGATCTGCAGTGTGCTCAGCTCGGGCGGGCTTATCGTCTGGGTCGTCATCTCGTCTCCGTGTCGGGCGTTTCGCTTTGGCCGGCTGGCCAGGAGCCTACCCTTGTCGAGTGAGCAAGAGCGAACCAGGTACGCCGCGCGCCGAGCGTTTGGCGCAGCGACGCCGTGAGTTGCCCGATTCGCCGGGGGTCTACCTCTTCTACGACAGCGACGAGGAGCTGCTCTACGTCGGCAAGGCGCGCTCGATCCGCAAGCGTGTCGCGTCGCACTTCTCAGGGGGGGAGACGCGGCTTACCTCCAGGGTGGATCGGATCGACGTCCTCGTCACGGCCACGGAGGCGGAGGCGCTGCTCGCCGAGCAGAGCTTCATTAAGCGCCATCGCCCGCGCTTCAATATCAGGCTGCGCGACGACAAGTCCTACCCCTACGTCTGCGTCAGCCTCGACGAGGCTTTCCCACGCGTCTACTTCACGCGGGAGAAGCATCGCTCCGGACGGGCCTACTTCGGCCCCTTCTCGAGCGCGAAGCGGGTGCGAGAGACCCTCGACCTGCTCGGCAAGCTCTTCCAGTTCCGAACCTGCGAGGGGGCCGAGCCGGGGCGGCGGTCCGGCAGCCCCTGCCTCGATTACTTCATCAAGCGCTGCGGGGCGCCCTGCGTCGATTACGTCAGCCCCGAGGAGTACCGGCGCAACATCGACGCGATCGTCGATTTCCTCTCCGGGCGCTATCGCCAGGTAGAGGCCGACGAGCAGGCGAAGATGGATGAGGCGGCCGCGGCGCGTGAATTCGAGCGCGCCGCGCTGCATCGGGACCGCCTCAAGGCAATCCAGTCCCTGTTCGAGCGCCAGCGGATCGCGGGGGGCTCGGTCGGCACCGCCGACCTGATCGGGGTGGCGGCCGAGGGGACCGATGCGAACGCCCAGGTCTTCCAGGTGCGAGACGGCATCCTCGCCGAGCGCCAGAATTTCTACCTCGACAACCAATCCGAACGCGAGCCGGCCGAAGTCGCCGAGGAGTTCATCGGCCAGTACTACTCGGCTTCACCGGCGATGCCTCGGACGATCGTTGTCGGCCCGTACCTGAAGGAGAGGGCGGAGCTGTTGGCGGCCGCCCTGAGCGAGCGCCGCGGGGCCCCGGTTGAGGTGCGGGTCGCCGAGCGGGGCGACAAGCGGCGACTGCGCGAGCTGGCCGAGCGCAACGCCCGCCTTGCTCTCGATCAGGATCGCCTGCGCCGCGAGCACCGCCGCCAGCGGCGGGTCGACTCGCTGGCGGATCTGGGCGAAGCCTTAGGGATGGAAGAGCTGCCGGTGCGGATTGAGGGCTTCGACATCTCGAATCTGGGTGGCGAGCACACCGTTGCCTCGATGGTGGTGTTCGAGGGAGGTGCAACGAAGAAGGCCCACTACCGCCGATTTAAAATCCGCTCGCGTACTCCGCCCCCGGACACGGCCAAAGAATCAGATATGGATGGTCGTATCTCAGATATGGATGGGAATGGCCGTGTTCTCCCGCGTCCGCCGCGAGCGGGTCCTGATGACTTCGCTTCGATGGAAGAGGTTCTGGATCGGCGGGTGAACCGTTACCTGGAGCAGGTCGACCTCTCGCCCCACGATGGCAAACGAGACGAGGGCTTCGCTTCGTTGCCCTCGCTGGTGGTGATCGACGGCGGCAAGGGGCAGCTGGCGGCTGGGACCCGTGTCCTGCGCCCGTTCGTCGAGCGGGGGGCGATGGTGGTCTCACTCGCGAAGCGCTTGGAGGAGGTCTACGTTCCCGGCCGCTCGGCGCCACTTGACCTGTCCGCCGACTCCGAAGCGTCGAAGCTACTCCAGCGAGTTCGCGACGAGGCCCATCGCTTTGCCATCGAACACCATCGCGGGCGCCGGGGCCGCGCGATGACGGGTTCAGTGCTCGATGAGCTGAAGGGGATTGGGCCGGTTCGCAAGCGCGCGCTGCTCCAGCACTTCGGCTCTCCGGAGCGCTTCATGGCCGCCACCCGGGAGGAGCTCGAGGCGGTGCCCGGCGTACCTGGCAAAGTTGCTCGCGAGATCCACGAGCAACTGCACAGAACTGGCTAGGGAGATGGCAGACGCCGAGAAGAGAGAGGCGCAGAGCGGGGAGCCCGGGCAGGGTGGGCGAGAGATGACCCTGGTCCTGATTACCGGGCATTCGGGCGCCGGAAAGTCCGAGGCGATCGCCGCTTTCGAGGACGGCGGGTATTTCTGCGTCGACAATCTCCCGCCGCGAATGATCGGCAGCCTGGGGGAGCTGTTCCGCCATGAGGGCAGCGGGGTCGAGCGGGCAGCGGTGGTCTCCGACGTCCGCGGCGGCGACTACTTCGACGATCTGGTCCAGGTGCTCGACGACCTCGAGGCGGAGGGGTTGAAGCCAAAGCTTCTCTTCCTCGAGGCCGACGAGGAGACGCTCGTCGATCGCTACAAGGAGACGCGCCGCCGTCATCCGATGGCTCCCGAAGGCAACATCGTCGATGGGATTCGCGCCGAGCGCGAGCTGCTTACCCCACTGCGAGCCAGAGCGGATGTAGTGATGGACACCAGCGGGCTCACTGGTGGCCTGCTGCGGCGGCGGATTGCGGAGGACATGCTGGGCAGCGACGGTGGTGGCAAGCTGGCCCTGACCCTGCTCACCTTTGGCTTCAAGAACGGGCCGCCTCGCGACTCTGACCTGACGCTCGACGTTCGCTTCCTGCCCAATCCTCACTACGTAGACGAGCTGCGGCCGTTGACGGGGTTCGATCAGGCAGTGCGCGAGTACGTTGAGGCAGGGACCCAGGCCGGCGAGTTCTACGGGCGCCTGCTTCCTCTCTTGGAGTTCCTGGTTCCGGCCTACGTCGCCGAGGGGAAGAGCCACCTGACGATCGCGGTTGGCTGCACCGGGGGGCGGCACCGCTCGGTGACCGTCGCCGACCGGATCCGGCGGGCTCTGGCTAATCGTGAGGATGTAATCGTCCGCGTGAAGCACCGCGATGTTGAGCTGGACAGCTGACGTGGGTCGGGCGAGCCCCTCCCTCGCAACAGCGGGGAGGCTTACCCGACCCACGTTGGCAGTCGTCCTAGAATCGCTCGGCTTTGGACTCTGATCCCGTCATCTCCATTCGCGGCCTGCGCAAGCGCTACGGCGACGTCGAAGCAGTCCGCGGCATCGACCTCGAGGTCCAGCCCGGCGAGGTCTTCGCCTTCCTCGGGCCAAACGGCGCCGGCAAGACAACGACGGTCGAGATCCTCGAGGGGTACCGCAAGCGCGACGATGGCGAGGTAACCGTGCTGGGCGAGGACCCCGAGCGGGCGGGGCGTGCCTGGCGCGAGCGGATTGGGATAGTCCTGCAGAGCTGTCGCCTCGACCCATATTTGACGGTGCGGGAGTCTTTGGGCCTCTACGCCGGCTACTACAGCAACCCGATGTCGATCGAGGAGACGATCGAGCTCGCCGGCCTCGGTGGAAAGGCGAACTCACGCACCGGGGCGCTTTCCGGCGGCCAGCAGCGCCGCCTCGACGTCGGCATGGCGCTGATCGGCAACCCGGAGCTGCTGTTCCTCGACGAGCCGACCACCGGCTTCGACCCCTCGGCCCGCCGCCAGACCTGGGAGACGATCGCCGGCCTGCGTGACCTCGGCAAGACCGTCTTTCTCACCACCCACTACATGGACGAGGCGCAGCGGCTTGCCGACCGAGTGGCGATCCTCGTCCGCGGCGAGGTGGTCGCCCGTGGCACGCCGGAGGACCTCGGCGATCGCGAGAACCGACCGGCGCGAATCACCTACCGCGACGCAGGGCGAGAGGTGCAGCTGGAAACGACGAATGCGGTGGAGACCCTGAACGAGCTGACCGGGCGGGCGCTTGCCGAGGGGCTCGAGCTCGAGGGCCTGGAGGTCACGCGCCCCAGCCTCGAGGACGTCTACCTGGAGCTGACGGACCAATGAGCGCGGAGCGAGCAAGCGTCGCAGTCTGGTTCTTCGCGTCGCGAGCGAAGCGCGAAAGTTGCCGATGAGCGCGGAGCGAGCCCAATGAACGCAGTCTGGTTCTTCGCGTCGCGAGCGAAGCGCGAGAGTTGCCAATGAGTCTCGTCCTGCACCAGCTCCGCTACGACCAGAAGGCCTTCTGGCGCAATCCCGCTGCGGTCTTCTTCACCGTCATGTTCCCGGTCATCTTGCTGCTGATTTTCGCGACCGTCTTCGGGGACCAGACGATCGACACCGGCGACGGCATCGATGCGACCGCCTATTACGTGCCGGCGATCATCACCCTCTCGGTTATATCGGCGACGATGCAGACGCTGGCGATGTCGCTGGTGATCGCTCGCGAGGACGGCCGCCTCAAGCGAGGCCGAGGCACGCCAATGCCCGCTTGGGTGTTCATCGCCGGCCGGATCGGCAACTCGGTCGTCGTCGCGGTGCTGATGCTCGCCCTCGTGGCGGCGATAGGCAAGGTCATATACGGGGTGCCGATTCCCTGGGGCCAGATACCGGAGCTGCTCGCGGTGCTGGCGGTGGGCGCGGCGTCGTTCTGCTGCCTCGGGATCGCCCTCACGGCTGCGATTCCCTCCCAGGACGCGGCGGCGGCCATCATCAACGCCCTGCTGCTGCCTCTGTACTTCCTCTCGGGCATCTTCATCCCCGACAGTGAGCTCCCAGCCGGCGTCATCGACTTTGCCAACCACTTCCCGATCCGGCACTTCTTCGAGGCGTTCTTCGACGCCTACGAGAGCGGCTCCGCCGTGGCCTGGGGGGACCTCGCGGTCGTCGCTGCCTGGGGCCTCGCCGGCCTTGCGATCGCGATTCGCTACTTCCGCTGGACCCCGCGGGCTGACAGACGCTGAAGCTCATTCATTTGGCCGGCCGCACCCGCGGCTCCTTGAGGCGGCCGACCCGCGTCGGGGCGCCCATATAGCCTCTCGGTCCCGATGTTGCACCATGTCCTCTTGGAGGTCTCAGACCTCGAGCGGAGCGCGTCTTTCTATGACTCGCTGCTTGCGCCCCTTGGATGGCGGCGTCACTTCGAGGAAGACGGAACCATCGGTTGGGGAATCGCGAAACCGGTGTTCTTCGTCGCAGCCGATCATCCGCCGAAGCCGGGCTTTGGCTTGCTCAGCTTCTCCGGCTTGGGGATCGTTGCCGTGAAGGCTGCATGGGAAGCGGGCATGAGGGCTGGTGGGACGAGCGTCAGCGAGCCTGGCGAGCGTCGCGCGAACGGCTCCGGCTCCTACTCGGCGTTCCTCAAGGACCCAGACGGGTATGAGCTTGAGATCACGATTGGGAGTGACTAGATGGTCGATTCGATGACCCTCTAGCATCGAAACAACACAACGTCAGGAAGGATCGAGTTCATGGCTGTGAAGGTCGGCATCAACGGCTTTGGTCGTATTGGACGCAACGTCTTCCGCGCCGCGCAGGCGGCGGAAGCCGACATCGAGTTCGTCGCCGTCAATGACCTCACCGACCCGGCGACTTTGGCCCACCTCCTCAAGTACGACTCGATCCTCGGACGTTTCCCGGGCTCGGTCGAGGCCGGGGATGGCTCGATCACGGTCGATGGGACGGGGATCAAGGTGCTCTCCGAGCGCGACCCCGCGGCGTTGCCCTGGGGCGATCTGGGCGTAGACGTCGTGATTGAGTCGACCGGTTTCTTCACCGCTCGCGACGATGCGGCCAAGCACCTCTCCGCCGGCGCTAAGAAGGTGATCATCTCCGCTCCGGCCAAGGAGCCGGACGTGACCGTCGCGCTCGGCGTCAACTTCGACACCGCATATGACCCTGCCAGCCACGACATCATCTCCAACGCCTCCTGCACCACCAACTGCCTGGCGCCGCTGGCGAAGGTGCTGAACGACTCGTTTGGGATCGAGCAGGGCCTGATGACCACGATCCACGCCTATACCGCGGATCAGCGCCTGCAGGACATGCCGCACTCCGACCTGCGCCGGGCGCGAGCAGCGGCCCTCAACCTAATCCCGACCACGACCGGCGCCGCCAAGGCGGTCGGCCTGGTGCTGCCCGAGCTGAACGGGAAGCTGAACGGGTTCGCGATGCGGGCTCCGGTGGCAACCGGCTCTGTGGTCGATCTCGTCTTCACCACGCCCGAGCCGGTCAGCGCCGAGCAGGTCAACGCCGCGGTCAAGGCCGCCGCCGAGGGGCAGATGCAGGGGATCCTCTCCTACACCGAGGACCCGATCGTCTCCACAGACATCGTTGGGGACCCGCACTCCTCGATCTTCGACGCGGGCCAGACGATGGTCATCGGCGACGGTCGCTTGGTCAAGGCGGTCACCTGGTACGACAACGAGTGGGGCTATTCCAACCGCTGTGTGGAGCTGGCGGGCAAGGTTCTCCAGCCCGTTTCGGCCAGCGCCTGAGCTTCGCCGGGACGGCGAATGTCGAGATTCTCCAAGGCAAGCGTCCGCGATGCCGATGTGGCGGGCAAGCGGGTGCTGGTTCGCGTTGACTTCAATGTGCCTCTTACAAAACCCACCGCCTCCTCTGCTCCCGGGAGCCCGGAGGAATCAGACATGGATCCGGGCTCCCTCCCGCGTCCGGGGGCGGCGGGGCTTCAGGTTGCCGATGACACCCGCATCCGGGCTGCGCTGCCGACAATCGAACTGCTGCGAGATCGAGGTGCGTCCGTGGTGCTCGTCTCCCACCTGGGGCGGCCGAAGGGGAAGGTCGACCCGGAGCTCTCTATGCGACCGGTGGGAGAGCGCCTGGCGGAGCTGCTGGGCGCCCCGGTCAGCCAGGCGCCGGCCGTGATCGGCGAGGACATCGAGACGATGGCCAGGGGTCTCGGTCCAGGGGGCGTGCTGCTGCTGGAGAACGTTCGCTTCGAGCAGGGCGAGACGGAGAACGACCCAGAGTTGGCCACAGCTCTGGCCGGGCTGGGGGACATCTACGTGAACGACGCCTTTGGGGCCGCCCATCGCGCCCACGCCAGCACCGAGGGCGTGGCGCACCATCTGCCCGCCTACGCCGGCCTCTTGCTCGAGCGGGAGGTAACCGAGCTGACCGCGGTGGTCGAGTCTCCATCCCGTTCTCTGGTCGTCGTCCTCGGTGGCGCCAAGGTCTCCGACAAGGTTGGGGTGATCGAGCGCTTCCTGGAGATCGCCGACCGAATCCTGATCGGCGGCGCGATGTGTTTCAGTTTCTTCCGGTCGCAGGGGATTGAGACCGGGGACTCGCTGGTGGAGGAGGAGGGCGTGAAGCTGGCCGCCGAGGCGCTGGAGCGGGCTCAGTCCTCCGATTGCGAGCTGATGCTGCCGGTCGATCTAGTGCTTGGGAGGAGCTTCGATGCCGGTACGGAGACCAGCGAGGGCGACGGCGTCGAGGTGCCGGAGGGCTGGATGGGTCTCGATATCGGCCCGAAGACGGCCGCCGCATACGCCGAAGCGATTGCCTCGGCGGGAACCGTGCTCTGGAACGGGCCGATGGGCGCCTTCGAGCTGGAGCCCTTCGCGGCGGGGACTCGGACTATCGCCGAGGCGATCGCCTCAGCACCCGGGACGACGGTGCTGGGCGGTGGCGACTCGGTTGCCGCCATGCAGCAGTTCGGGCTTGCTGACAAGGTGGACTGGCTATCGACCGGAGGAGGAGCCTCGTTGGAGCTGTTGGAGGGAAAGAAGCTGCCGGGAGTGGAGGCCTTGATCGATGCCTAGGAGGCCATACATCGCCGCCAACTGGAAGATGCACAAGACGGTTTCAGAGGCGGCCGAGTTCGTCGATGCGTTGCTCCCGAAGATTGCCGCGACACAACACGACGTGGTCATCTGCCCCTCCTTCCTCGCCCTCTCCGAGGTGATCGAGCGCTCGCGGGGCAGCGCCGTCCGGGTCGCCGCCCAGAACATGCACGAGGAGGAGTCTGGGGCCTTCACCGGCGAGGTCTCGGCGCCGATGCTGGTTGAGCTCGATGTCGATGCCGTGGTCCTCGGTCACTCCGAGCGCCGCCAGTATTTCGGCGAGACCGACGATTCCTTGGCCCGCAAGGTCCCGGCCGCACTGGCAGCAGGATTGGAGCCGATTCTCTGCATAGGGGAGAGCGAGGAGGCTCGTGACGCCGGGCAGACCGAGGGTGTGCTGGAGCGCCAACTGCAGGCCGACCTGGCCAAGGTGGAGCCGGGGCGAGTGCCGGAGATAGTGATCGCCTACGAGCCGATCTGGGCGATCGGCACCGGTCGCACTGCCACGCCCGAGCAGGCCCAGGAGACGATCGCCTTCATCCGCGATGCGCTGCGCGAGCGTGGTGCCGCCGGGGACAGCGTGCGGATCCTCTACGGCGGCTCGGTCAAGCCATCGAACGCAGCAGAGCTGATGGCGCAGCCCGACATCGATGGGGCTTTGGTTGGCGGTGCGAGCCTCGACCCCGACGATTTCGCCGCGATCGTAGAGGCAGCGTGACCAAGCCGGTCCCGTCGCTGGCGCTGGTCATTCTCGATGGCTGGGGCCTCGCGCCTCCTGGCCCCGGCAACGCGATCTCACTGGCGAAAACGCCCGTCTTCGACCGCCTCTGGGACAGCTTTCCTCACACGCAGCTCTCCGCGCAGGGCCGCGACGTCGGTCTACCCGACGGGCAGATGGGCAACTCCGAGGTTGGGCATCTCAACCTCGGAGCGGGGGCGATTGTCAAGCAGGACCTCGCCCGGATCGATGACGCGATCGCCGACGGCAGCTTCTTCGAAAACGAGGCGCTGCTCGCCGCCTGCGCGCACGCGCGCCAGAGCCCGCGCGGTCGCCTGCACCTGCTCGGCTTGGTTTCCGATGGCGGTGTGCACTCCGGCTGGGAGCACCTCGAGGCGATGATTGAGCTCGCCTCTCAGGAGGGCGTGCCCGACATCGTCTTCCACGTCTTCACCGATGGCCGAGACACCCTGCCTCACGGCGGTCGCGCCTACCTCGGCGAGCTAGAGCGCTGGTTGCGTCACGCCGGCCGAGTCGCAACGGTGGGTGGCCGCTACTACGCGATGGATCGCGACACCAGGTGGGAGCGGACCAAGCTCGCCTACGACGCGATCGTCCACGCACGCGGGTTGCATGCGGCAAGCGCAATCGAGGCGATCGATGCCTCCTACGAGCACGGCGAGACCGATGAGTTCGTCAAACCGACCGTGATTGGCAACTACGACGGTGTCGCCCTGGGCGACGTCGCGATCTTCATCAACTTCCGCCCGGACCGGGCGCGACAGATGACCCGGGCCCTCGGCGAGCCGGATTTCGATGAGTTCTCTCGCGCAAGTGGCCCCACCATCGACCTCACCACGATGACCGAGTACCGCAAGGGCTGGCCCTACCCCGTCGCGTTTCCGGAGGCGCGCCCGAGGATCACCCTGGCAGAGGTGATCTCCGAGGGTGGGGGTCGCCAGCTCCACGTCGCCGAGACCGAGAAGTACGCCCACGTCACCTATTTCTTCAATGGGGGGCGCGAGCAGGAGTGGGAGGGAGAGGAGCGTTGCCTGGTCGAGTCGCCCCGCGACGTTCCCACCTACGACTACAAGCCCGAGATGAGCGCTCGCGCTGCTGCCGATGCGTTCGTCGACAGCTGGCAGGGTGGCGACTACCGCTTCGGCATCATCAACTTCGCCAACCCCGACATGGTCGGCCACACAGGGGTGATTCCCGCCGCGGTGAGCGCGGTCGAGGCGGTCGACGGTTGCCTCGGCGACGTGGTCGCCGCGGTCGAGCGCTCCGGCGGCGCTTGCATCGTCACTGCCGACCACGGCAACTGCGACCACATGCTCGAGCCCGACGGCTCGCCGAACACCGCTCACTCCCTGAACCCGGTGCCGCTGGTCGTCACCGCCGAGGGGTTGCAGCTGCGTGACCACGGGATCCTCGCCGACGTCGCCCCGACCACCCTGGAGCTCCTCGGCATCCCCCAGCCCGAGGCGATGACCGGCCGCTCGCTGATCGAATCTGTTGACGAGTTAGTGAGCCCATAGGCTCAGTAAAACGTCAGCAGATCTGAAATGAGGATCGATCCGGAGAGATTGAGGTTTGAAGTCGAGGCGCGGGATGGCGATGCTCGTGCTGGGGTGCTCCATACAGCGCACGGGCCGGTGCGGACGCCAGCGTTCATCCCGCTCGCCACAAAGGGAACGGTGCGGGGCCTGGAGTCAGAGGAGGTGGCGGGGCTTGGGTACGAGCTGGTGCTCGGCAACACCTACCACCTGTTCGTCTCGCCCGGTCCGGATCGGATAGCCGCCGCGGATGGGTTGCACGGCTTCATGAGCTGGGACCGGGCGCTGATCACCGACTCCGGCGGCTTCCAGGTCTTCTCGCTGGCGCACGGGGGCGTCGCCGACGAGGTGAAGGGCAGTGGCCGGCCGGGCGGCGACCACGGCTCGGTGCTCTCGATCGGCGAGGAGGGGGTGCGCTTTCGCTCCTACAAGGATGGGACGCCGCTGTTCGTCTCGCCTGAGGTCTCGATGGAAATCCAGGCGAAGCTGGGCTCGGACATCGCCCTGGTCTTCGATGAGTGCACGCCCTACCACGCAGACCGCGAGTACACGGCGCGTTCTATGGAGCGCACCCACCGTTGGCTGGGTCGATGCCTTGACTGGCACCGCCTCGAGGGCCCGGCTCGCCAAGCGGTTTTCGGGATCGTCCAGGGTGGCGTCTACGAGGACCTGCGCCGCGAGTCGGCACAGGCAGTCTCAGAAGCCGAAGTGGATGGCCTGGCGATCGGCGGCACCCTCGGCCGCGACAAGGCGGAGATGCGCGAGGTGTTGGAGATGACGGCCCCGTTGCTGCCGTCCGAGGCGCCGAAGCACCTGCTTGGGATCGGCGAGATCGACGATCTGCTCGGCGGCATCGCCCTTGGCCTAGACGTCTTCGACTGCGCGGTCCCGACGCGGCTGGCCCGCCACGGCACGGCGTTGACGCCAGACCCCGACAATCGGTTTCGCTTAGACCTGCGCAAGCCGGGACGGGAGGGAGATCGAAATCCAATAGTCGATGGCTGCCCCTGCCCGGCCTGCCGGAATCACGATCGCGACTACATCAGCTACCTCTCGCGAGCCGAGGAGCTGACCGCGGTTCGCCTTCTCTGCCTCCACCACCTCACTTACATGCACCAGTTCATGACCCACGCCCGCACCGCCATCACCACCGGCACCTTCAGCACCTACTCCGCTTCCATTCTGGCGGGCGTGCCCCCGTGGGCGGCTGGGGGAGGGGCTGGACAGTCTCCAGCTTAGGAGGAGCGGAGGGTCGGGTGCGTCCCGGGGAAACTCTGGGAGCGGCCCGCTTTGGGCTAGGAGCGGCGGAAGGTAGAGGGTCCAGGTGCCCCTCACGGGGAGACTTTGGGAGCGGCGCGCTTCCGGAGCTCCAGGGGCATGACAGACGGACGGTCTCCACGGGAGGGGTACCTGGACTCTCGCCTCTATTCGGTGTTCCGCTCGACCAGTTCCTTCAACTCTTCAACCACCCTGTCAATGGATTCCCCCGCGACGTCCGTGACCCTCACGCTGGTAGCCGTGTCGGTGGCGTAGATCACTGCGGCGGCAACTGCCGCCGCGATCAGCACGAGCGCGATCGTGGCCATTGAGAACCTGGCAAATCGCGAAAAGGCCCCTCGCTTCTTAGGCCCGGGCGGCTGGGGCTGGGGTGGAGGCGGCGGCGCGTGCCGGGCGGCCGGTCGCCTGCTTGGTGAAGGTGCTGGCCGGTACTCGGTCGGTTCGGTTTGGTCGAGGCGCCTCGTCGTTGCCTCGCCGCCCAGCACGCGGGTGGGGGTCGATTCCTCGCCCGCGGGTAGGGTCACGTCCTCTCCCTGCAGGCCCAGGCGCAAGCCCCCTGCCAGCTCACCGGCGCTCCCGTAGCGGCGCATCGAGTCGCCCTCCAATGCCCGCAACACCGCACCGCCGAGCGTCTCCGGCACGTTGTCGTTGTAGGTGCTGGGGGGCAACGGCGTCTCGTTCTGCTGGCGCACCGCCAGCTCAGCCAGGCTCGAGCCCTCGTAGGGCAGTCTGCCGGTCAGGAACTGGTAGGTGACCACCCCGAGCGCGTAGACGTCGGTTGCCGGCGTCGCCTCCTCGCCACGCACCTGCTCGGGGGCTAGATATGCAGCGGTGCCGACCACTGAGCCCACCTGCGTAATGCGGGTCTGTTCGATCGCCCGTGCGATGCCGAAGTCGGTCAGCTTGACGGTCATCTCTCCGCCCCCGACCGGCCCGCCGACGATCATCAGGTTCCCCGGCTTGACGTCGCGGTGGATGATCCCCCGCCGGTGCGCGTAGTCCAACCCTGTGCACGCCTGGATCCCGATCTCGGCGGCAGTCTCGAAATCGAGCGGGCCCTGGCCCTGCAGGATCTGCGCTCCGGAGCGGCCCTCGACGTACTCCATCACGATGTAATGACGATCGGCGTCGACCCCGGTGTCGTAGACCTGAACGATGTTCGGGTGGATCAGCTTGGCAACGGCGAGGGCCTCGCGGCGGAAGCGCGCGACGAAACGCTCGTCGTCTGACAGGTGCTCGGCGAGGATCTTGACGGCGACCGTACGCTCGAGGATGCGATCGGTGGCGCGATAGACGTTTGACATCCCCCCCGATCCGAGGCGGTCACCGATCTCATATCGGCCTGAGAGGCTTCCGCCCTCCATCAGCCTTCCTCTTCTACAGGGCTGCCTGGACCTACCCCGCCAGAAGGAGAGTCTTCGCCTTCTCCTTCTTCGCTGCCTTCTTCTTCCTCAGTGGGTTCCGTTGGTTCTGTCGGTTCGGTCGGAGGGGTCGGCTTTTCCTTGGTCTTTTCGGGCTTTTCCTTCTTCGGAGCCTTGGGAGGCTTCTCGGTCTTCTCTTCTGTCTCGGCCGGAATGCTTGCGGGCCCCACTGCTTCGGTGGTGGTTTCGTCGCATTCGTCGACGACTTCGTTTAGCCGCTCTGCCCCGTCCTGGAGTGCCTGCTTCAGCTTTGCGTCTACGCCCGTGAGCGCTTCGATCTGTTCGCCCACCTGCTCCGCGGCGCTCTCAGCGCCGATGCAGTCCCCTTCGTCTGCCAGCTGGCTGACCGTATCCAGGTTGGCGACGATCTCTCGCGCGGTTTCGCCCGGCAGCAATTGCGCGTCTTCCTCGCCGCACGCGACGAGGGTGAGCGCAGCGGCGACGCCCAGTGCGCCGGCGAGCAGATATGCGGCTGTACGACCCATGCGTGGCGAGTCTAGAGAACCATCATTGGGGCGAATTTTGCCTGCATATGGCGGGTCACTGCCCTGCATACAGCCGATCCGCCAGGCGCTGTGGCAGGCCGGCGGTGGCAATCGACTGAGCTGCACGTTCGACGTCGTAGGGAACGCGGTGGAAGTGGGCCATCTGCTCCTCGGTGTCGAGCATCAGCCATGCCGCTCTGGGGTCGCCGTCGCGCGGCTGTCCGACGCTGCCTGGGTTGACGAGCCAGCTGCCGCTGCCGAGGTCGAGTTTGGCGCCGTCGCTTGCCTGAGCGCCATGCAGGTGCTCTTTCGAGCCGTTCGTAAGGCGAGAGAAGAACAGGGCCACATGCGAGTGGCCGATCAGTCCAATCCTCTCCGCCTGAACGTTGAGGCACGCATCTGCTTGCTCGCCGGAAAGCACGTACTCCCAGACAGGGTCCCGCGGCGAAGCATGGAAAAGCCCGATGCCGTCGCGCTGCGCGGCGGGATCCAGATCCCTCAGGAAATCGAGCGTCCGCTCTGCGACGTTCTCGCGAGTCCAGGCCACCGCCTCGGCGGCGGCCTCCGAGAAGGCGGAGATCTCTAGTGCGCCGAGCACCGCGAGGTCGTGGTTTCCGACCAGGCAGGTATTGCAACGCTCCCGCACCAAATCGGCGCAGGCGTCGGGCTCGGCCCCGTAGCCGATCACGTCGCCCAGGCACCAGAGCTCATCGGTCTCGCCTGCGTCGATCGCCTCGAGCACCGCCTCGAGGGCAGCCAGGTTGGCGTGGATGTCTGTGATCACAGCGACTCGCACGGTGGCCAGCGTACCCTGGCCCGGCCCGGGTCCATACGATGAGTGCGTGACTGCGACCGACTCGATTGCCGAGCTCCGTACGGCTGTTGACCAGGCCGCTCGCACCCTGCGGGGCGGTGAGCCGACCAGTCCTGAGCCCTCCCTCGAGCGCCCACCCAAGCCCGAGCTCGGCGACTACAGCTCCAATGCCGCCATGCTTTTGGCGGCGCCTCTCGGTGAGAGCCCACGCGATGTCGCCGCCCAGCTCTGCGCCGAGCTCGAGCGCGAGTTAGGCCCCAGCGACAGCATCGGCCGGCTCGAGGTGGCCGGCCCTGGGTTCGTCAATCTCTTCCTCTCGGACGCTTGGTATCGGCGTGCGATGGAGCGCCTGGGAGAGGCGGGAGACGCGCTGGGCCCGGCTCCAATCGATTCGCCCGAGCGCGTCCTGGTCGAGTTCGTGTCCGCCAATCCCACCGGGCCGTTGCACGTCGGCGGCGGGCGACACGCTGCCTACGGCGACGCAGTCGTACGGCTGCTCGAGGCGGTTGGGCACGACGTGCAGAGGGAGTTCTACGTGAACGATGCCGGAGGCCAGATCGAGCGCTTCGCATCCTCGATCGCTGCGGCGATGACCGGAAGCGAGCCTCCAGAGGACGGCTACAGGGGCGATTACGTAACCGAGCTGGCAGAGCGCCTGCGAGTCGAGGGGGTCGACCCCGCGAAGCTGGACGCGGTTGGCGGTCGGGGGGTCGCGCTGATCCTCGAGGAGGTCCGGGCAACGCTCAGCCGCTTCGGCGTGAAGTTCGACAGCTGGGTCTCCGAGCGCGACCTATACGAGCGCGGCGCGGTCGACGCCGCGCTTGCGCAGCTCGAGCAGGGGAGCCACACATACAGGAGCGATGGAGCGCTGTGGCTTCGCACGACCGAATTCGGAGACGACAAGGACCGGGTCTTGGTCCGGGCCGATGGCGAGCCCACCTATCTTGCGGCCGATGTCGCCTACCACTTGGACAAGCTGGAGCGCGGCTTCGGGCGGTTGATCGACGTCCTTGGCGCCGATCACCATGGCTACGCTCCCCGTCTCCGGTCCGCCATCGCCGCACTCGACACCGATGCGGATGTGCTCGAGACCTTGATCATGAGGCTGGTTCACATCGTCGAAGATGGCGAGCGCACTCAGATGGCCAAGCGCAGTGGCGATTTCGTCTCGCTCGACGAGTTGCTCGACGATATCGGCGTGGACGCGGCGCGTTGGTTCATGCTCTGGCGGAGCCATGACACGACCGTCGACCTCGACCTCGAGTTGGCGCGACGTGAGTCGAGCGACAACCCGGTCTACTACGTGCAATACGCGCATGCACGCATTGCGAGCATCCTCCGCAAAGCGGGGGAGGGGGCGGCCGAGGAAGCGGTGACAGCCGATGCCCCGACGCCGGAGACCGCCCTGGAGCCGGCCGAGAAGGAGCTTGTGAAGCGCCTGTTGGAGTTCCCCGACGAGGTTCGGGAGGCTGCGGCTCGCCGCGGGCCTCACCGCATCTGCGCCTACTCGATGGCGGTCGCATCGGACTTTCACGCCTTCTACCGCGACTGTCAGGTGGTCGGAGCGCCCGGCGAGGGCGTCGAGCAGTCGCGAATGGCGCTCTGCATGCTCGCCAAGCGAACGATTGCCGCGTCGCTGGGGCTGCTCGGCATCTCCGCCCCCGAGCGGATGTGAAGGCCCTGGCGCAGATCTCGGTCCGGTCGCCCGGTGACCTTCAGCCGGGAACTTTGCGCCGCCGCGATCTCGAGGCCTTCGGCAGTGTGCTGGCGCAGCTGGGCACCTGTGGCATCGTCCTGGTGACCGGTACCGACGAGAGCAAGCGAACGTGTGCCCTTGGCTTGGCCACAGCCGCGGTTGTCGATGGCCGCCGAGCCGCCCTCCTCGAGTGCGACTTCGCCAAACCGGCGCTCGCCAAGACGTTGAGCCTCTTGGCTGAGCCAGGCCTCCACGAGTACTTACGGCTGGAGGCCGAGGCGGGGCAGATCCTGCAGCCGGTGATGCTCGCCGGCCCGGAATCCGGCGAGGTCACAGCGCCCCTGGTCTGCATCGCGGGAGGTAAGCCGACCTCACAGGGGTCGACCCTGCTCTCGTCGCAGGGCTTTCGTCACGCGACGTCGAAGCTGCGGGCCGCCTACGACCTGGTGGTACTCGACGGGCCCTCTCTCGAGTCCGATGCCGTGCAGCTGAGCAGCGTTGCCGCCTGCGCGGATGCGTCGCTCGGCTGTGTCGAGCGCACGCTAAGCACTCGTCGCTCGGCGAGGAGGCTGAAGCGCCGCCTGCGCCAGCTCCCCACTCGAGTCGCCGGCTTGGTGGCCTGCGGCTGACCCTCTACAGGTCGTATCTGGACAGATCGGCATCGAGGCGTTCGGCATCCGCTCCCCGCGGCGGCGTGGGCGTCGATCCGGGCTGGCTCGTGTGCCGGCGCCAGCGCAGCACACCAACCGTCAGCGCCGCAATGGCAGCCAGGAAGGCGATCACCGGGATCAGGTAGGCGGAGAGGCTGAACCCGGAGCCCTCCGGCAGCGCCAGCACCTCTCTCCCATACTGCGCGACCAGGGCATCCTTGATCTGGGCCTTCGTCTTGCCTTCGACGATCAACCTTTTGACATACACCCGCTGGCGTTCTGCCTGAGGCGAGTACGCGAGCTCCAGGAGCGTTCCACAGATCGGGCACATCACTTCGTCTTCGATGTCGGCGATGCCGACCTGGGGCGCGGCGGCAAGCCCGGGCGTGGCAAGCGCCAGCAGCGCAAGGACGGCGACCGGCAGCATCAGTCGCCTCATTGCGACTCTTCGATGATCGGGATCATCTGCTCCTCGAGATCCCTGTCGTCAACCGGGCCGGGCCAGAGCAGCGCCAGCCGCCCATGCGGGTCGACGAGGAAGTTCTCAGGCACGCCGGTTGTGCCGAAGGCGGAGCTCCGCTCATTCCCGATCGAGCGCAGCTGGGGGTAGGTCGTGGGGTAGCTCCTCAGGAAGGCGAGGGCGTCGTCGCTGTTGTCCTGGACGTTGATGCCGAGCACCGTCACACCGTCGCGGCGGTGGCGCTGTGCGAAGCGCTCCAGGACTGGTGCCTCCTCACGGCACGGCGTGCACCACGAGGCCCACAGGTTCACCAGTACCCAGCGTCCCCGGTAATCGGCGATCGCGGCGTCCCCGCTTTTGTCGAGGAGCGGCAGCCTCTTGTCTGGGATTGGCTCGCCGACCTTGACCCTGGCATCTCCCTTGCTGAGCAGGCCAAAGATGAGCAGGCCGACGAGGGCAAGCACGGCGGCGAACGCAGCAAAGGCTCGAGCACTCACGATCGAGAGGTTAGTCTCACCGCGCTGTGCGACCCCCTTGGCCAGTAGCTGTCGGAGGCGCAGCTCTCAAGCGGGCCCGGCCATAGAATCAAGCTTCCGCGCGGACGTAGCTCAGTTGGTAGAGCGTCAGCTTCCCAAGCTGAAGGTCGCGGGTTCGAGACCCGTCGTCCGCTTACTTCGCCGCTTCACAGAGCCAAATTCTTCATCGGGGTTCGAAACCCGTTCGAATTTGGCTCTAGACCTGACTCTCAGAGCCACCCTCGCTGATCGGGGCAGTCTAGACGACTAGAAAGTGCCGGCGGCGGGAATTCGGCTTTAGGGCACTGTCTCCAAGCGGCGATAGCTTCCGAGCATGCCTGAGGTGGTCGTCCTAGTGCTCGCGGCCTGCGGCACCGCACTCGCCACCGGATTGGGCGCGATCCCCGTCTTCCTGCTTGGCCGCCGCGCCGCTGCGCTGACCCCGCTCCTGCTTGGGTTCGCCGCCGGGGTAATGGGGGTGGCGGCGATCGCCGGGCTGCTGATCCCTGCGTTCCAGGAAGGATCGGCAGCGGCGGTGATCGTCGGCCTCCTCGCTGGGTTGGGATTTCTCATCTTTGTCCGCCGTCACTTCAGCGCCGACGCCGGCTTCATGGGTCAAAGCGGGCCGGGAGCGCGTACCTCCGGCCTTGTCTTTCTCGTCCTCTTCGTCCACAGCCTGCCCGAGGGCTTTGCCGTGGGAACTGCTTTCGCCTCAGACCGAGCGGGGTTGAGCCTGTTCGTCATCCTCGCGATCGCGATCCAGAACATCCCGGAGGGCACGAGCGTCGCAATTCCGATGGAGGAGGCTGGATTCAGTCGTACGCGGATGTTCTGGGCAGCGGTCGGGACCAGCGCTCCGCAGCCGGTCGGCGCCCTGATCGCGTTCGTTGCGGTCGAGCAGGTCAGCAGCCTGCTGCCGCTCTCCTTCGCTTTTGCCGCCGGGGCGATGCTGGCGCTGATTGCCATCGAGATGCTGCCTCAGGCCTTCTCGGGACCGAGACGCGGCGGGCCGAGTTTTGGCGTGGCTTGCGGCGCCGCGCTGATGCTGATCCTCAGCCTCCTGCTCGGCGTCTGATCGCTAGAAGACGGTCAGCGCTCCGAGCGCCAGCACCGAGACCGCGATCACGGCCAGGGCGATTCCGGCACCGAGCGCCTCGATCCAGCCGGCGTTCTCATGGCCGAGGGTGAAGGGCAGGTCGAAGTCCATTGTTCCCTCGGGCCACTCCATTAGGTGTAGGTCGGAATGACAGGCGCCGGCCCCACCCACCTTGATCAGCACCTCTCCGGGGCCAGGTTCGGGAACCTCCACCTCGCGCAGCTGCGGTGGCGTTTGCCATGCAGTGAGCTGGTATGCCTTCATCTGTTTATCTCTCCTAGTTCGTTCAGCTTAGCCCTGCGAGTATGCGCCTGTGTCAGTGATCGAGACCGAACGGTTGACGAAGTCCTATGGGAGCGCGCGGGGCATCGAGGAGGTGACGATCACGGTCGAGGCTGGAGAGGTCTTTGGGTTTCTCGGCCCTAACGGCGCCGGCAAGACGACGACCATTCGTACCCTGCTCGACCTCCTCCATCCGACCTCCGGCAGCGCTCGCATTTTCGGACTTGATAGCCGACGCGAGAGCGTTGCGATCCGGGCGCGACTCGGCAACCTGCCAGGTGACTTCGGCTACGGGAAGGGGGCCAGCGGCCGCGAAGCGCTCTCGCTGTTGGCGCGACTTCGCGGGATGGAGGGCATCGGCAGGGCGGAGGCGTTGGCGAAGCGTTTTCGAGCCAATCTCGACCGTCCTCTGGGCGAGCTTTCGCGCGGCAACCGCCAGAAGGTCGGCCTGATCCTGGCGACCTTCCACGAACCGGAGCTGCTGATCCTCGACGAGCCGACCAGTGGGCTCGATCCCCTGATGCAAGAGGAGTTCCTGACTCTGGTCGGCGAGGAGCGCGAACGCGGCTGTGCGGTCTTCATCTCCTCGCATGAGCTCGACGAGGTGGAGCGGGTTTGCGACCGAGTTGGCATCGTGCGGGCCGGACGCCTGATTGCCGTGGAGCGGATCGCCGACCTGCTGGGCAAGGCCAAGCGCCGGGTGAGGCTGGAGCTGGCTGAGCAGACCGACTTGGCGGAGCTGAAAGGGCTTCCGGGGGTGGGCGAATTGAAGGTTGAGGGTCAACGCGCCTCCTTCCTCATCGGTGGAGATCTCGACCAGGCGATCAAGGCGATCGCCGGACACCGCATCACCGACATCGAGATCGCTCACCCGACGCTCGAGGAGGTCTTCCTCGGCTATTACGAGGAGGGGGCCGGCGGATGAGCTATCTGATCGCGACCCATCTGTGCGACCGCCGTCGATCGCTGCTCTCCTGGGGCATTCCGCTCGGCCTCTGGTCAGCTTTCATCGTTGCGATCTTCCCCTCGCTCGAAGACACCCTCTCGAAGCTGGCGAAGAGCTATCCACCGGCGCTGAAAGAAGCGTTTGGGGTCGCTGGGTTGACCAATGTCGAGCAGTACCTGCAGGCCGAGATGCTGAGCCTGATTGTTCCGCTGGCCCTCGGCTACCTGGCGGTGAGGGCAGTCGCAAGCGGGCTCTCCGGCGCGGCCGAAAGCGGTCGTCTCGACGTCCTGCTCTCAGCGCCGGTCTCGCGCAGCAATCTCGCGGCGGCGAGCTTTGCCGCGACCGCGGTCGAGCTGGCTGCGGTACTGGTGGTCACCATCGTCTTCGCTGCGCTCGGCAGCGTAGTCTCCGGCGCCGGCCTTGAGTTCGCCTCCGCCGTTGCCGGCTTCGCCAACGTCTGGCCCCTGGCGCTGCTCTTCGCTGGCCTTGGCGTCGTTGCCACCGGCTTCTCGCTTCGAACCAGCGTCGTCACCGGGTCGGTTGCGGGTGTGCTGGTGTCGATGTACGTGATCGACCTGATCGGCCGGCTCGACCCTGGCCTTTCCGGTGTGCGCTACCTCTCGGTCTTCAAGTACTACGGAAACGCGATTGAAGACGGCATCGAACCGCTCGCCTTTTGTGGAGTCACCCTTGCCGGGGTCGCCCTCGCTGCGATTGGCGCCTGGCTATTCGACCGGCGCGATATCTCTGGCTGAGCAATGCGTGCGATGGTCCTGGAGAAAGCCCGCAAGCCTCTTCGGATCGCCGAGCTGCCAGACCCGGTTCCTGACTCAGGCCAAGTTCTGATCTCCGTTCATGCGTGCGGAGTTTGCCGTACCGATCTGCACATCTTCGACGGTGAGCTGACCGAGCCGAAGCTGCCTCTCGTTCCGGGACACCAGATCGTCGGCAACGTCGTCGAGGCGGGGGAGGGGGCGGAGCGCTTCATGGTCGGCGATCGAGTTGGGGTTCCCTGGCTCGGCTGGACTTGCGGCGAATGCCGCTACTGCCTCAGCGATCACGAGAACCTTTGCGACCGCTCCCGCTTCACCGGATATGACATTGATGGCGGCTATGCCGAGTTGGCGGTCGCCGACGAGCGCTTCTGCTTCCCGATCGCGGAGGGTTACTCCGACGAGCAGGCGGCACCGCTGCTCTGTGCTGGATTGATCGGCTACCGGGCGCTGCGGTTGGTCGGCGAAGCCGAGCGGATCGGTTTCTACGGCTTCGGTGCCTCCGCCCACATCCTCTGTCAGGTTGCCGTCCACCAGGGAAGGCGCGTTTTTGCCTTCACCCGCGAGGGAGACGAGGAGGCGCAGGCGTTTGCACGTCAGCTCGGCGCCGAGTGGGCGGGCTCCTCGGAGGAAACGCCACCGGAAGAGCTCGACGGCGCGATCGTCTTCGCCGCGGTCGGGGCCCTGATGCCAGCGGCGTTGCGGGCCAGTGCCAAGGGGGCGCGGGTGATCAGCGCCGGCATCCATATGAGCGACATCCCTACCTTTCCCTACGAGATTCTTTGGGGTGAGCGGATGCTTGGCTCCGTCGCAAATCTGACCCGCCGCGATGGAGAGGAGTTCCTCGAGTTGGCGCCGCAGGTGCCCGTTCGCACCGAGGTCAGGGCCTACGCGTTGGAGGAGGCGAACACGGCTCTCAACGATCTGCAGGCTGGCCGCTTTCGGGGCGCTGCAGTGCTCACCGTCGACCCGGATTGAATCTCAGGCAGGTCGGCCCTCCCCCGCAAAGGTCGCGGGTTCGAGACCCGTTCAGAATTGGCTCTGGGCCTAACCCTCAAGCCCTCCTTCGCTGACCCGGGGCAGTCAAGACGACAAAGGAGCGCCAGTCGTCAACACGCTACTCCGAGGGGCGCATACCCTGACAGTCGATGCGTCGGCAGCAGATCCTCAGTCGGCTGGGAAGTGAGCCACCGGCCACCTGGCTCGGGATTGTGGCGACGGTTGCCGTGATTGCGGCTGGAACGCTGCTCGTCTACCCACTCAAGGCGGTGGCGCCGGTCGTATCGCTCGGGATCGTCTACCTGCCGGCGATCCTGCTGATCTCAACGGTTTGGGGCCTGCGACTGGGCTTGCTCGCATCGATTCTCAGTGCCCTCGCCTTCAACTTTTTCCACATCCCGCCCATGCATCGCTTCACGATCGCTGACGAGGAGAACTGGGTTGCCCTTGTCACCTTCGTGATCGCAGCCATCGTCAGCAGCACGGTCGCGGGCCTTGCGCGCGCTCGCGCTGTCGAAGCCGAGCGCCGTCGTGAAGAAGCCGACCGCGCGCTCGCCGAGCTGGAGGCGCTGACCCGGGAGCGCGACCGGATGCAGGCGGAGGCGGTGGAGGCCGAGGCCCTGCGGCGAAGCGACGAGCTTAAGACCGCGCTTCTGCGATCTATCTCGCATGACCTGCGCACGCCGTTGACTTCGATCATCGCCGGCGGCTCTGCGCTCGGCTCGGAGACGCTGACCGCCGAGGAGCGTGCCGAGTTGAGCGCGGCGATCGTCGGCGAGGGCAACCGTTTGTCCCGCCTCGTGGAGAACCTGCTCGATATGTCCCGGCTGGAAGCCGGGAAGGCAGAGCCGCACCGGGAGCCGGTCGATCTCGCCGAGGTGCTTGACGCCGCCCGCGAGGGAGTGGGCAACTCGGCGTCGGTTCGGCTGGCGATCGACCCCGACCTGCCGATGGTCGATGCAGACGCCGCCCAGCTAGAGCGCGCCTTCGCGAACCTCTTGGAGAATGCCGTCCGCTACAGCGAGGGCCGCCCGGTCTCTGCACGGTCTCGACTCGTCGACGGCAATATCGTCGTCCGCGTGGTCGACCAGGGGCCGGGGATACCCGAGAGCGAGTGGGAGCGGATCTTCGAGCCATTCCAGCGCGGCGACGCCGCCAACACCGGCACGGGCCTCGGCCTGGCGATTGCCAAGGGCTTCGTCGAGGCCAACGGAGGCCAAATCGGGATCGAGTCGCTGCCGGGACAGGGCACCAGCTTCATCGTCACCCTGCCGCCGCAGGCGGGAGCTTCCGCATGAACGAGGCGACGCGAGTGCTGGTCTGCGACGACGAGGCGCAGATCCTTCGCGCCCTACGAGTGATCCTGCGCGACGCCGGCTATGAAGCAGTCACCGCTTCCACCGGCGAGGAGGCCCTCGACCGCGCCTCGGTGAAGCCACCGGCAGCCGCGATCCTTGACCTGATGTTGCCCGACCTCGATGGCGTTGAGGTGACTAGGCGGCTGCGCGAGTGGAGCGAGATGCCGATCATCGTCCTCTCCGCGGTCGGGGAGGAGGAGGCGAAGGTGCGCGCTCTAGCGGCCGGTGCCGACGATTACGTGACCAAGCCGTTCGGGCCACCGGAGCTGGTGGCGCGGCTCGAGGCGGTGCTGCGACGGGCGAAGCCGGAAGCATCGGAGCCGGTGATCGCCGCGGACGGCTTGGAGGTCGACCTTGTTGCCCGAGTTGTGAGACGTGATGGGGAGCCGGTCCACCTAACCCCGACCGAGTTCGAGCTCCTGCGAACGCTGGCACAGAACCGCGGCCGGCTGATGACGCACCGCTCTCTGCTGGTCGAGGTCTGGGGTGTGGAGTACGAAGACGATGTGCAGGTGCTGCGAGCCCATGTCGCCAACCTGCGCGGCAAGATCGAGCCCGAGGACGGACCCCGCTACATCCGCACCGACCCCGGCGTCGGCTACCGCTTCGCGGGCTAGACCTTTACGAAATCTGTATACGCAGGGCCGGTTCCTTCATGCGGCCTTGACGGGGTGAGACGCACGATCGCTGCATGGATCTCGTCTCGATCGCCCTGGCCGTTGCCGCCTTCGGGCTGATCTACTTCCTCATCGGAGCGCTGGACCGGGTATGAGCGCCGCCGAGCTGTTCGGGCTCCTCGTCTCGGCGGCGGTCTTCGGCTACCTCGCCTACGCGCTGTTCCGCGGAGAGAAGCTCTGATGGCGCAGGGCTGGGCGCAGATCGTCGTCTTCCTCCTCGTCCTCACCGCGCTCGTGCCGCTGGTCGGCACCTACCTCGCCCGCGTCTTCCGCGGTGAAAGGGTTTTCCTCTCGCCGGTCATCGGGCCGGTTGAGCGCTTCGCCTACCGGGTGATGCGCGTGCGTCCCGAGGAGGGTCAGGACTGGAAGGCATACGCGCGCTCGATCGTCGTCTTCAGCCTGGTCTCCTGGCTCGCGCTCTACCTGCTGCTGCGCACCCAGGGCATCCAGCCGCTGAACCCCGAGGGCTTCGGCTCCGGTCCCTGGAACCTCAGCTTCAACACCGCCTCCTCCTTCGTCACCAACACCAACTGGCAGTACTACGGCGGCGAGACGACGCTCTCCTACTTCGTCCAGATGGTCGGGCTGACGGTGCAGAACTTCGTCTCCGCGGCGGTCGGCATCGCAGTCCTCGCGGCGGTGATTCGCGGCTTCGCCGCCCGCTCGGGAGCGGCGCTCGGCAACTTCTGGTCGGACCTGATTCGGATCAACCTCTACGTCCTGCTGCCGATCGCCTTCGTCGCCGCCCTCGTCCTCGTCTCCCAGGGCGTGATCCAGACCCTCGACGGCTCGACCACCTTCAACACCCTCGCGGGCGGAACGCAGACCCTGGCGCTCGGCCCGGTCGCCTCGCAGGAGGCGATCAAGGAGCTCGGCACCAACGGCGGCGGCTTCTTCAACGTCAACAGCGCCTACCCGTTCGAGAACGCAAACAGCTTCACCAACATGGTCGAGCTGCTGCTGATCCTGATCGTCCCGGCCAGCCTCACCTACACCTTCGGGCGCATGGTCGGCAACCGACGCCAGGGCTGGGCGCTCTACGCGGCGATGATGGCGATGTTCCTGGTGGCGGTGGGCGTCGTCTACGCGGCCGAGCAGCACGGCTCTCCCGCCCAACACCATGCCGGCGTCCTCACCCACGCCTTCGACGGCTCGACCGGCGGCAACATGGAGGGCAAGGAGCAGCGCTTCGGGATCGCCGAGTCCTCGCTGTGGACGGCGGTGACGACCGTGACCTCCTGCGGCGCGGTCAACGCCGCGCTCGACTCGCTGACCGGGATCGGTGGCCTCGTGCCGCTGGCGAACATGGGGACCGGCGAGGTGGTCTTCGGCGGGGTCGGCTCGGGCCTCTATTACATGCTCCTGTTCGTCCTGCTGACGGTGTTCATCGCCGGGCTGATGGTCGGACGCACGCCGGAGTTCCTCGGCAAGAAGATCGAGTCGCGGGAGGTGAAGCTGGTCCTCGTCGGCGTCCTGGTGACGCCCCTGCTGGCCTTGTTCGCGACCGCCTTGGCGGTGGCGAGCCCAGACGGCACGCAGTCGATCTACAACCACGGCCCGCAGGGTTTCTCGGAGTCGCTCTACGCCTATATGTCTCAGGCGAACAACAACGGCTCGGCCTTCGCCGGCTACACCGGCTTCGTCCAGCCCAACGCGCCGGGCAACGCAGGTGCCGAAGCGTTCAGCTTCGCCAACCTGCTCGGCGGCCTGGTGATGATCCTCGCCCGCTTCCTGCCGATGATTGCGGCGCTCGCCGTGGCGGGGTCGCTCGCCGGCAAGCGGATCGCCCCGGCCGGCGCCGGCACTTTCCGCGCCGACTCGCCCACCTTCGTCGTGCTGCTGATCGGCGTCGTCGCGATCGTCGCTGCGCTGACCTTCTTCCCCGCCTTCCTGCTCGGCCCGGTCGTGCAGGGACTAACGGACCAGCTCTTTTGAGATGAACGGACTGCGACGAGACCTGACCACCGCCGCGATCGCGATCGTCTTCCTGACGCTCCTGCTCGGCGTCGCCTATCCGCTCGTCACGACCGGGGTGGCGCAGCTGGCCTTCCCCGGCGCCTCCAATGGCAGCAAGGTCGAGGTCGACGGCAGGGTCGTCGGCTCGAAGCTGATCGGCCAGGACTTCAAGGGTCTGCCGCGCTATTTCCAGAGCCGTCCTTCCGCCACCGAATACAGCGGCGACGTCACCTACTTCAACAACCTCGGCCCTAACAGCCGAGAACTGTCGGACTTCTTTGGCAAACAGCTCGGCGCCTACCTGAAGCGCGAGCGTCCCTTCAACCCTGGCCTGAGTGCCGACGAGGTGCCGGTCGACGCGACCACCACCTCCGCCTCCGGCGTCGATCCGCACATCTCGGTCGCCAACGCTCGAATCCAGGCGCATCGGGTCGCCGCGGTTCGCAGCTTGCCCTTGTCGGACGTGCTCGACCTCGTTGACGAGCACACCGATGGCCGCTTCCTCGCTCTCTTTGGAGAGCCGGGGGTGAACGTCCTACGGCTCAACCTCGCCCTCGACCAGAGAGGCACCGAATGACCGACGAGACGCTTCGCAACGAGCCGCGCTCCCTGGTCGACCGGGCGATCATGGTGCGCGCTCTGCTCGACTCGGTGCGCAAGCTCGATCCTCGCCACCAGATCCGCAACCCCGTGATGTTCGTGGTCGAGATCGGCGCGTTGATCGTCACCGGGGGCTGGCTGATCCAGGTCTTCGGCGGCCCTCCGCTTGGCGGCGGGGACGAGCCCGCGTGGTTCGCGTTCTCGATCGGCGCCTGGCTCTGGCTCACCGTCATCTTCGCCAACTTCGCCGAGGCGATCGCCGAGGGTCGGGGCAAGGCACAGGCCGACGCGCTGCGCTCGATGCGCACCGAGACCGTCGCCCGCCTGCGCGACGGTGGCGAGAAGCCGGCCTCGGAGCTTCATCGCGGCGACGTGGTGGTGGTCGAGGCGGGGGAGACGATCCCCGGCGACGGCACCGTGATCGAGGGCATCGCCTCGGTCGATGAGTCGGCGATCACCGGCGAGTCGGCGCCGGTCGTGCGCGAGTCCGGCGGCGACCGCAGCGCCGTCACCGGCGGCACCCGCGTCCTATCCGACCGGATCGTCGTCGAGATAACCCAGGAGCCGGGGCAGAGCTTCCTCGACCGGATGATCGCCCTGGTCGAGGGAGCGGAGCGGCGCAAGACGCCGAATGAGATCGCGCTCAACATCCTCCTCGCCGGGCTCACTCTCGTCTTCCTCGCCGTGGTCGTCTCCCTGCGTCCCTTCGCCGAGTTCTCGGGAACCGACGCCTCGGTCGTCACCCTGATCGCGCTGCTGGTCGCACTGATTCCGACGACGATCGGCGCCCTGCTCTCGGCGATTGGGATCGCCGGCATGGATCGGCTCGTCCGCCACAACGTCCTCGCCCTCTCCGGCCGCGCGGTCGAGGCGTCCGGCGACGTGGACGTGCTGCTGCTCGACAAGACCGGCACGATCACCCTCGGCAACCGCGAGGCGACGCAGTTCATCCCGATGCCGGGGATCGAGGAGGCCGAGCTGGCAGAGGCGGCGCAGCTCTCCTCGCTCGCCGACGAGACGCCCGAGGGTCGCTCGATCGTCGTCCTTGCCAAGAAGTACGGAATCCGCGAGCGCCAGCTTGAAGCCCATGCGCGCTTTGTTCCCTTCTCTGCCGAAACTCGGATGAGCGGGGTTGACGTCAACGGGAACCAGTACCGCAAGGGCGCCGGTGATGCGATCGTCCGCTACGTCATCGAGCAGGGCGGTCGGCCTCCGGTCGAGTTGCAGGAGCAGCTCGACCTGATCGGCCGCGACGGTGGCACGCCGCTGGCCGTATGCCGCGACAATCATGTCCTCGGCGTCGTCTACCTGAAGGACATCGTCAAGGAGGGGATGCACGCCCGCTTCGATGAATTGCGACGCATGGGGATCAGCACCGTCATGGTCACGGGCGACAACCGCCTGACGGCTGCGAAGATCGCCGAGGAGTCCGGCGTCGATGACTTCCTGCCGGAAGCGACGCCGGAGCAGAAGCTGGACCTGATCCGCGGCCATCAGGAGGAAGGGCGGATGGTCGCGATGGCGGGCGATGGCACTAACGACGCTCCGGCGCTGGCACAATCCGATGTAGGGGTGGCGATGAACACCGGCACCCAGGCCGCCCGCGAGGCAGGCAACATGGTGGACCTCGACTCCAACCCAACGAAGCTGATCGAGGTCGTGGAGATCGGCAAGCAGCTCCTCATCACCCGCGGGGCCCTGACCACCTTCTCGATCGCCAACGACGTCGCCAAGTACTTCGCGATCCTACCGGCGATCTTCGCCTTCACCTACGCCGCGAATCCGGGCGAGCGCGGGCCGCTCGATGCGCTCAACATCATGGAGCTGGGTACGCCCACCTCGGCGATCCTCTCGGCGATCGTCTTCAATGCCCTGGTAATTCCTCTGCTCGTGCCGCTGGCCCTGCGCGGCGTTCGCTACCGGCCGATCGGCGCGACGGCGCTGCTGCGACGCAACATGCTGATCTTCGGCCTCGGCGGCTTGATCGTCCCCTTCATCGGGATCAAGCTGCTCGACCTCTTGATCCACAACCTGCTGGGGGCTTGAGGTGTCCGCCGCAGAAACCGCGGCGGAGAATGAAGGTGTGCGACCTGCTCGCCGTGGACACCTCAAGGTCTTCATCGGCATGGCGGCCGGGGTCGGAAAGACCTACCGGATGCTTCAGGAGGGCCATGCCGAGCAGGAGGCCGGCCGCGACGTGGCGATCGGCTACATGGAGCCCCATAAGCGGCCGGAGACCTCGGTCCTGGCAGAGGGATTGGAGACGGTCCCCCGACGGCGCGTCACCTACCGCGACACCGACCTCGAAGAGATGGACCTGCCAGCGCTCTTGGCACGGGCGCCCGAGTTGGCGCTGATCGACGAGCTGGCCCACACCAACGCACCCGGCGCCGAGCACGAGAAGCGCTACGAAGACGTGCGCGACGTGCTCGCCGCCGGGATCGACGTTTTTTCCACGGTCAACGTCCAACACCTGGAGTCGCTGAACGATCAGGTCGCCGAGCTGACCGGGACGCGGGTGCGGGAGACGATCCCCGACGCCGTGCTCGGCAAGGCCGACGAGGTGGTCTTGATCGACCTCACGCCCGAGGCGTTGGTCCAGCGGCTGCGGGCGGGCAAGGTCTACCCCGGCGAGAGCATCGAGGCGGCGCTGCGCAACTTCTTCACGGTCGAGAACCTGCTGGCGCTGCGCGAGGTCGCCCTGCGTCAGGTTGCCCACGAGGTAGAGGCGAAGCGGCTTGTGATCGAGGAGCCTCTCGGCACCCGAGAGGAGCGAGTCGCCGCCGAGGTGCCGAAAGCGATCGGCGAGCGGCTGCTGGCCCTGGTCCGACCGCAGCCGAGCTCGCAGCGGCTTGTGCGCCGCGCTTGGCGCTCCGCGCAGCGGCTCGGCACCGGCCTCGACCTGCTCTGGGTGAAGCCTCCCGGTCAACCGATCGAGGGCGAGGTCGAGCGCCAGGTGACGGCGCTGCGCCACCTCGCCTCGGTCCTCGGCGCCACCTTCCTGATCGAGGAGAGCGACAGCCTCGTGGACGGCGCGGCGCAGGTAGTCCGCGAGCGCGGCATCACCTACATCATGGTCGGCGAGTCCGAGCAGCCGCGCGGCCTGGCGAGACTGCGGGAGCCACTGCCGCAGCGGTTGATGCGTGCCACGCCGGCCGGAGTCGATGTGCGGATCGTCGCCCACCGAGGGTTCAAGGACAGGGAGGCCGAGTGACTGCCGAGCATGTCCTGATTGCCGTTGCCCTGATCGCGGGATTGGCGGGGGGCTACCTATTCGCCCGCTCTCGCTGGCGGGGGCGCCGATCCGAGCGGCCGCAGGCCATCCACCAGATCCTCCTTCCCTTCACCGGGACCGCAATCTCTCGCCGTTCGCTGGACGCCGCGCTCCGTCTTGCGCACGCCGAGGATGCGACGCTGATGCCCGCCTATCTAGCAACGGTGCCGAAGCAGCTTCCACTTGACTGTTCGATTCCGGCCGAAGCGGCCAAGGCAATGCCGATGCTGGAGGCGATCGAGCAAAGAGCGACGGCGCAGGGAGTGAACATCGACTCGCGCATCGAGCGTGGGCGCTCCTACCGGCACGCCCTCGCCCGCCTTCTAGACCGGGAACGCTTCGACCGCGTTGTCGTCCCGGCTACCGCTGAGGTTGGGGCTGGGTTCTCCGGCGACGATCTCGTTTGGCTTCTGGAGAAAGCACCGGCGGAGGTGCTGATTCTGCGCCCCGCTCCTGGGGACAACCTCTTCGTCACGACAACGGGCTCCAGCCACACGAAACGGCGATCGGGCACGAGGGAAACTCAATGATCCAAAGTGACTTCGCTGAAGCGACCTCACGCGGGGTTCGAGACCCGTCGTCCGCTTCGGGGTCGGTCTTACTTACTGTGCTTGCTTCGCCCTGGATGCCGCGGTTTTGCCCGCGCCGTTCGAGGAGCCCGCTCCGTTGGAGCGTTGGGTCTGCCGGTAGAAATGCTCGACGGCGCCGCGCACCTGTCGTTGGCTCTCCAGTTCCAGGAGCCCCGCCTTGACCAGCTCCGTGACGTGGTAGTTGACGTTGCCGAGCGCTGCCCCCAGCTCCAAGCTGAGGTCCTTTGGCGAGAGCGTCCGGCCTCCATCGAGGCAGATGACTTCGAGGATTGAGACCCGAAGGGGGTGGGTATTTGCTCGCGCTAGATGCTCCCAAGCCACGGTCATTCGAGTAAGTCCTCACTTTCAGTCAATTAGGTTACCAAAAAAATATTACCTAACATCATCAAAATAAGGTAGTGTCTCCGGAATGAACCTTTGGGCGAGAGACTCAATCCAATTGATCTGGGCACCGGCAAGCGTCGGAAGGCGATCGGGCTGGCGCTTCGCAATCGCGGCTTTGGCGGTGACTTTGGCTGCCATGGTCGGCCCGTCACCGGCATCGGCCAGCACTGCCGACATCATCGCTCCGTCCGATCCGGACAATCCCTCCCCGAAAAGTGGCTGGCAGGCCGGCACTTGCAATGTCGACACCCCCACCTGCGACGTCAACAGCCCAGACGCTCAGTTCTTCGAACGGGCCGCTGGGCATCCTCCGGTCGGCTTCACGCAGTTCATCGTGAGAAGCAAAAAAGGGGTCATCGGCGAAGAAGAACCGATTGGCTCGCTGAAAACCGTGCACGTCGATCTTCCGGCCGGCCTCGCCGTCAACCCGCAGGCAACCGAACAGTGCACCCAGGCGGAGTTCGAAGCAAATCCTTCGATCTCATGCCCCGGTGCGGCCGTCGGGACCAGCTTCGTGACGGGCTCGGTGCTGGGCGTGCCTAGTCCCGCGCCAATTTCGGCCACCGTCTACAACATCGAACCCCCCGAAGGGGAGCCGGCCCGCTTCGGCTTCAACCTCGTCGGCAACAACATCTACCTTCAAGCCGATCTGTCTTGGGAGAGCGACTTCCACGAGGCCTTCACGATCGACGTGCCCGAGTTGCCGCTGGGGATCGAAAATCTGATCCTCAAGAATCGCCTGGTCTTCGATGGTACGTCCGGCGATGGCACCTTCATCACGGCGCCGACGACGTGTCTGGGGGAAGCGACCTCCTCGTCACCTTTCAAAGAGGTCTACTCGACCTGGCTTCTGGCCAGCTCGATCAAAGAAGAGGCAGAACCCGGCTACGAATTCCCCACCGATGCCGAACCGCCCCTCGAGTCGAGAATCCCCCCGGAAAGATCGCCGAAAGAATGCGACAGCATTCCCTTCGACCCCTCGATCGACGTCGAACCGAACACCGGCCTCACCGATTCTCCGGCTGGGGCGACGGCCACCGTGGCAGTGCCGGAGATCAAAGGCGGTTCCAACCAGTCGAGCTCCCAGGTCAGGTCAGCACGGGTCTCCTTGCCCGTCGGGATGGGCCTCAACCCCTCTGCCGCGAATGGCCTTGCAGCTTGCACCGACGCCCAGTTCGGCAAGGGAACCCGAAATCCAGTGGCCTGTCCGGAGGCATCTCGGGTCGGCACGGTGGAAGTCGACACTCCACCCCTGCCCGACGGTTCGCTCACCGGCCCGGTCTTCGTCGGGCAGCAGCTCAGCCGCGACCCGACCTCTGGCGAGACCTACCGGATCTTCGTCGACGTCGAGTCCCCGCGCTACGGCATCTCGGCTCGCCTGCTGGGCAAAGTCAGCGCCGACCCGCAAACCGGGCAGCTGACTACCACCTTCGACGACGGACCCTTGGGAAGCGTGCCGTTGCCTGGACTGCCTCAGGTCCCCCTCAAGTCCTTCCGGATCAAATTCAATGGGGGCGCAAAAGCGCCGCTGACCAGCCCACCCACTTGCGGCCCGAACACGACCACCTCGCATATGACGCCCTGGTCCTCGGCGCTTGGCATAGTGCCGGTGGGAGAAGAAGGAGGGCCCTCCGGCGACCCGCCGGCCACGCCCTCAGGCGATTTCGAACTGACCAGCCTCCCCAGCGGAGGGAAATGCCCGAAAACGCTTGCAGAGCGGCCGTTTGGGCCAGGTTTCGGGACCAAATCCGGAAGCTCTCAGGCCGGCGCCTTCACGGAGTTCCAAGTCGATATCTCCAGGCAGGACGGCGAGCAAGAGTTGAAGGGCGCAGCCGTCAAACTTCCACCAGGGCTGACCGCCAAGCTGGCCGGGGTCAAATACTGCCCAGAGAATGCGATCGCCGCTGCCGCCGCCAACAGCGGCTTGGCGGAGGCCGCCACCTCGACGTGTCCGTCGTCAAGCCTGATCGGTAGGGCTTCTGTGCTGGCGGGGACGGGCCCGAACCCAATCTCGATCGCCGGCAAGGTCTTCCTCACAGGCCCCTATCACGGGGCCCCCCTGTCCCTGGTGGTTGTCACCCCCGCCACGGCCGGGCCATTTGATCTCGGCTCGGTCGTGGTGAGGGTGGCGCTGTTCGTCCATCCGGAAACCGCGCGGGTCGAAGCGGTAGCCGATCCGATCCCGCATGTCTTCGGCGGTGCGTTGCTCGACGTTCGCTCCGTTTCCATGCGGCTCGATCGACCGCGGTTCTCGATCAACCCGACCAACTGCTCGGCGTTTGCGACTGAAGGCGCGCTGCGAGGTGGCGGTGCGAATCCCATCGATCCCGCCGCCTTCAGCAGCTTCCCCGTTTCGGCGCCCTTCCAGGTGAAAGGTTGCGAGCAGCTTGGCTTCAAACCGAAACTCTTTCTCCGCCTGTTCGGCGCAACGCAGCGGGGCAAGAACCCGAAGCTGCGGGCGGTCTTCCAAGCTCGTCCCGGCGATGCCAATACAGCTCGCGTTGCGGTGACTCTGCCCCGCGCTCTCTTCCTCGATCAGTCGAGCATCTCCAATGTTTGCACCCGAGTGCAATTCGCCGCCAACGATTGCCCACGGAACTCGATCTACGCTCACGCGCAGGCTTACAGCCCGCTGCTAGATGAGCCCCTCAAAGGCCCCGTTTTCCTGCGCTCGTCGAACAACTTGCTGCCGGATCTGGTCTTCGCTCTGCATGGCCAGGTGGACATCGATCTGGTGAGCCGAATCGACACCGCTCGCGGGCGAATCCGCAACACTTTCGACACAGTCCCCGACGTGCCGGTTTCGAAATTTGCCGCCACCTTCCCTGGCGGCAAACGGGGACTCCTCACCAATTCCCGCAACCTCTGCCCAGGCAGCAACAAAGCCAAAGGCAAGGCCAAGAAGAGCAAGGCCGCCGGTCGAGCCGGCGGCCCCCGCGCCATCGTGCGGATGAAAGCCCAGAACGGCAAGAAGCTCAACCTGCGGCGGGTGAAGGTGCGGCGCCCGTGCCGATGAGAGTGGCGACTCAGGTGCCAGGGAGAGCCGGCTGCCGCTAGATCGGTGCCAGGGAGCCCGCCGACGCTAGATCGGCTGGCGGGTCGGGCGGATCAGGATCTCGTTGACGTCGACGCCGGGCGGCTGCTCCAGCGCGAACATCACCGCTCGGGCGATGTCATCGTCGCTGAGCGCCCAATCGCCGGGCCGGTTGTCGAAGAATGGCGTGTCGGTCATCCCGGGCTCGATCAAGGTGACGCGGATGTCGTGGTTCTCGTGCATCTGGCGCAGCTCGGCCCGCAGGGCCTCGCCGATCGCCGTTGCCGCCCACTTCGTAGCCGAGTAGAGCGAACCAGGCAGCACCCGCCGGCCGGCGACCGAGCTGGTGACCAGGAAGTGGCCGTCGCCACGCTCGAGTAGGTGGGGGAGGGTGGCGCGGATGGTCAAAGCGACGCCGTAGACGTTGGTCAAGACCATCGAGCGCCAGTGCTCGACCGACTCCTCCAGGAAGCCGCGGCTGGCGCCGAAGCCGGCGTTTGCGAAGACGGCGTCGATCTGGCCGAAGCCCTCCAGCGTGGCGGCGCTCATCGCCTCCACCTGGTCCCACTCGGTCACGTCGCACTGGATTGCGATGGCGCGGTCGCCGCCGCCAAGCTCGGCCGCCAGCTCTTGCAACGGCTCCAGCCGGCGCGCAGCCAGTGCCAGCCGGTGGGTCTTCGCCGCGGCTCGCGCGGTGGCGGCGCCGATCCCGCTGCTGGCGCCGGTGATCAGCAGGACAGGGTCAGTGGACTGGTCGCCCGCCATCTGGCGATTCTGGCAGATCGCGTCATCTGGTCCGACGGGCAGGCCTTGCGATAATCCCGCCTTCGTGGATCCCCAGCGCAAGAGGAAGATCCGGTTGGTGGTGGCGCTGAGCGTCGCGGTTCTGCTTGCCGCGGCGCTCGTCTACACGTCATTCAGCGCTTCGACTGAGACGAGGGAGCCCTCTCAGCTGATCGGTGCGGCCTCCGGCATCAGCTATGACATGACCGGCAAGGTGGTCACGGGCTCGGTCCGCCACGAGGGGGATGACCTGAGCTTCACGGTCGCCGACCGTGACGACCCGTCCCAGAGCATTCCGGTCACATACAGCGGCACCATCCCGGATCCCTTCCGCGGCGGCCGCGAGATCATTCTCACCGGCGAGGTCAAGGACGGCGTCTTCTTAGGGGAGCGCGACACCTTGATAACCAAGTGCCCGTCGAAGTTCACGACCGAGAGCCCCACTGCGAATGACAGCTAGCGTCGGCGGCGCTGCGCTGGCGCTGGCCTTCTGCGTTGCCATCTTTGCGGCCGTCGCTGCGCTGGCGGGGCGACGGGGGGCGCACCGCTGGATCGACCTTTCGCGCCGTGCCGTCTACGCGCTGTGCGCGCTGCTCACCCTGTGCGTCGTCCTGATCGAGATCGCCTTTGCCGGTAATGATTTCTCGCTCGAGATAGTCCAGCAGCACTCCTCGATCGACACCCCGGCCTTCTACAAGCTGGGGGCGATGTGGTCGAGCCAGGAGGGCTCGTTGCTGTTGTGGGCATGGGTCCTCTCGATCGCCTCTTCGGCGGCTCTCTACGCGACCCGGACGAAGCTGCGCGAGGTCGTTCCCTATGCGACCGCGGTGATGGCGGGCATCGCGGCCTTCTTCACCGGGCTGATGCTGTTCGCCGGTGGGGTCAACCCGTTTACGACGGTGACTTCGGTGCCGGTTGACGGGCTCGGCCTCAACCCGCTGCTTCAGCACCCGAGCATGATGATCCACCCGCCGATGCTCTATTCGGGGTACGTGGCATTCACGATCCCGTTCGCGTTTGCGATCGGTGCCCTCGCCGCCCGCCGCCTCGACGCGACCTGGATTCGCTCGACTCGCCGCTTTGCGCTGATTGCCTGGGCCTTCCTCGGTCTCGGCCTCTTGCTCGGCGCTCGCTGGTCCTACACCGAGCTGGGCTGGGGGGGCTACTGGGCTTGGGACCCAGTCGAGAACGCCGCTCTGATGCCGTGGCTGATCGGTACCGCGTTCCTGCACTCGATCATGGTTCAGGAGAAGCGGGGGATGTTGAAGGTCTGGAACGTCTCGCTGATCGTCGCCGCCTTCGGCTTGGCCCTGCTTGGCACCTTCCTCGTCCGCTCCGGAGTCCTCGAGTCGATTCATGCCTTCGGGGACAGCACGGTCGGTCCCTACATCCTCGGCCTGATCGCGGTCGTGCTGATCGGCTCGACGGCGCTGATCGTCTCGCGTCTCGACGACCTGCGCTCGGAGAAGCGAATCGACTCCCTCGCCTCGCGCGAGGCGGTCTTCCTGGTCAACAACCTGCTGCTGGTGGCGCTCTGCGCGACGATCTTCTGGGGCACCTTCTTCCCGCTGATCTCCGAACTGTTCACCGGGGAGAAGGCCTCGCTGGCGGCGCCCTGGTTCGACCGGTACACGACTCCGCTCGCCGTCCTGCTGGTGCTCTTCACCGGCGTGGGCCCTCTGTTGGCCTGGCGCCGCGTCAGCTGGGCGAGCGCGAAGCGGGTCTTCCTGGTCCCGGCGATCGTCGGCGCGCTCGTGGCCATTGCGCTCGCGCTCAGTACCGATGCCGCCGATAGCCCGTGGGCACTGGTGCTCTTCGCGTTTGCGGCGTTTTCGCTCACCGGCCTAGCGCAGGAGTTCTGGCGCGGTGCGTCCGCTCGGCGGTCTCTCTCCGGCGGCTCGATGCCGGCGGCGCTGCTTGCGATCACCTCACGCAACCGCCGTCGCTATGGCGGCTACATCGTCCACGCTGGGATTGCGGTGCTGCTGGTCGGCATCGCCGCGTCTTCGAGCTTTCAGACGAATCGCGACGTGACGCTGCGTCCCGGCGAAAGCGCCGTCGTTGATGGGCGGACCGTCACCTATGTGCGTCCCACCGTAAAGACCGACCCCGAGGCGCTCACCTTCGGAGCTGTGGTGAGGGTCGAGCAGGACGGTGAGCTGGTGGCGACGCTGCACCCGAGTCGGCGGTTCTTTCGCCCAAGCGGCGTCCAGGGAGGCACTATCAGCGGCTTCTTCGACGGAGAGGCGACCAGCGAGGTGGGATTGAAGGCCGGCCCTGGCAGCGATCTGTGGATCGCGGTGCAGCCAGATGTCTCGGTTGTGCGCAAACGCGGGCGGGATGCAGACCAAGGGTTCGGTGCCTGCGTGCGCAATGCACCAGGTAGCCCACCGGGGTGCAAAGTCGTGTCGGGGCTGATGCGCGCGGCTGCCGTCGACCCACGTCTTCGCCCCACTGCCTTGGCGCAGATCGAATCGCTTCAGACCGCCACAGCCGAGCGAATTGCGGGCAGCTATGTCGAGGACGCTCCGCCGGCGACCTTTCGGGTCATCGTCGACCCACTCGTCACCTGGATCTGGATCGGCGGCCTACTGGCCCTGACGGGCGCGCTGATCGCGATTTGGCCCACCCGTGGGCGGCGCCGCAGCCCGGGTGCGATCTCCGAGTTGGAGGCCCTGAAGGAAGCTAAGTACCGCGAGATTCGGGACGCCGAGCTCGACCACGCAGCCGGCAAGCTCTCCGACGAGGACTTTGCGCTGCTCGATGCCGAGCTCCGCAATGAGGCGGTCGAGATCCTCGACCGCGAGCCCGTTTAGGCCGCCTAGATCTTCAGCAGTACCAGGGTGTTGATCGCGAAGAGGATCGCGAAGAAGACTGTGGCTCGATCCAGATTGCGCTCGACCATCGAGCCGCCCCCGAAGGAGCTGCCGCCTCCGCCAATGCCAAAGGCACCGGAAAGCCCGGCGTCTTTGCCCGAGTGCAGAAGCACCAAGAAGATCACGATCACGGCGATGATCACCTGAAGCACGGCGAGGAAGGCGTACACGGTCGGGAATGGTAGCGATCGAGGAATGTGAGCGTGTGCTGAGTTTGGTAGTGGGTCAGTTTGAAAATGAAGCGGGATTGCCCGTCGGCGCCGTTAGGCTGTAGCTGTGCCTAAGCGCTCCAAGAAGCCCGCCGATTTGAACCGCCTCGCCGCCGCCATCGTTGACGAGGCAACCGATGAGACGCCGCAGGAGCCGGAGAGCCAACAGGCACGAGCGGGGCGCTCTGGCGGGGCGAAGGGCGGTGTCCAGCGATCGAAGAAATTGTCGCCGGAGCGCCGAACTGAGATCGCTCGAGTAGCGGCCAACGCACGTTGGAAGAAACCCTGAAAGCTAGGCCCCACCGAGGTTGGCTGCCTGGACGACCGCCACGCCATTTTGATTCTCAACCAGCTTAACCGCGGAGGTGGCCGACATAGTCAGCATGCAGGCGTGGTGAACGGTCAAAAAGGCATTCTGAATCCCATCGTCCTTCTCCAAGGGCATCACCTTGAGTCCGATTCCCTTTGCTGCTTCAAAGTCAATGTGCCGGGAATGCGAAAGCGTCAAGAGCGGGTCCCCAAGCTCACTGACGACGTGTTCCGCCTTTTCTTTCGCTTTGGGGCTCCCCTTGAACATTCCGGTTTCTAGCCATTTCTGGACAACCGTCTCGGACCACTTGATCGCCTTTTCGCACTCGCCAAGAAGAGTGGGTGGATACTTGGAAATGATCGCTTGCCAGAGGGGCGTAGTAGCGGGATTCGTCTTGATGTCAGTGGTGGCTCGTTTGAACTCCTGAACGATGCCGTGGGCAGGCCGGCCACCTAGCTGCGGGTCAATCGGTCCAAGGCTGGAATGTAGGCCCATCACAATCTCTCGGCACGCACAGGAGATCATGGTTCCCGCAGACATGGCGAGCTGGGGAACGACAGCGCGGATATTCGTGCCGAACATTGAACGCAAGTACCGGACAAGCGACTCGGCGGCGGCAATATCACCCCCCGGGGTGTGCAGGACCAAATCCAGCCCCAGGTCCCTGTCTAGTCCGTGAATTACAGACATGAAGGAATTCTTGTCGTTGTCGTTAACGAGGAACGGCTCTGGGAATTGATCCAACAACGCGCCCTTATCAAGCCAACCGGAGTAGTAGACGATTGTGTTGCGACCAGTCTTCTTGCTTAGAGCCTGGAGATACTTCCGGCGAACCAGATCGTGGGTGCTTCCAGCAGCCTGAACCTCGGTTAGGAGATCATTCCAGCTAGGCACGCAGCTACTTCTGCTTCAGCGGAGCCGTTGCCCCAGAAATTGGGAAAAAGATGATCTGAGGCCTTGCGGGCTCTGGGGGGGATGCCTTAGGAGATGGAGGGGTAGCCCCGCCTCCCAGGCGTAGCTGAATCGCGTACGGGTCTAAATCTTTCATTCGAGAGGGCCTCCTAATGCTGCTGATGGGGGTCAGTATCCCATGGAGACAAACGGATTGTTGCAGCAAAAGGTTCCATCCGGGTGCTCAAGCATAATGGTCAGTATGAACAGGCTGAGCACCAAAAAGCGGGCCCAGATCATCGGCTGCCTGGTCGAGGGCAACAGCATCCGCGCCACCGTTCGAATGACCGGGGCCGCCAAGAATACGATCGCGAAACTGCTGGTCGATCTCGGGACCGCCACATCGGAGTACCAGGATGGCGCTCTGCGAGAGCTCCCCTGCAAAACGATTCAGTGCGACGAGATCTGGGCGTACGCTTATGCAAAGAACAAGAATGTGCCGGAGCAGTTCAAGGGCACTTACGGCTATGGCGACGTTTGGACATGGACCGCGCTTTGTGCCGATACCAAGCTAGTCCCCGCATGGGTGGTTGGGGAGCGCACGATCTACGACGCGCTCTACTTCATGAAGGATCTGGAGGGCCGGCTCCCCCACCGCGTTCAGATCACCACGGACGGACTTAACCTTTACCTGCCGGGCGTTAAAGGGGCATTCCGGAAGCGCGAAGTTGACTACGCCATGCTTCAAAAGCTCTACGGCAATGCTGGCGAAGAACGTCGCTACAGCCCTGCGGCCTGCGTAGGAACGAAGGCGGAAACGATCCTCGGCGATCCGGACCCGGCCAAAATCTCAACCAGCTACGTTGAGCGGCAGAACCTCACGATGCGGATGGGCATGCGGCGCTTTACGCGCCTGACCAACGGTTTCTCGAAGAAGGTGGAGAACCTGGCCCATGCCGTCTCCCTGCACTTCATGCACTACAACTTTGCCCGGCCGCACAAGACGCTCTCCGACCGCTATCCAACGACTCCGGCGATGGCAGCCGGCGTGGCAGATCACATCTGGTCGCTGGAAGAGATCTCGGGGCTGCTGGACTAGACGTACTGGTTCATCAAATCATGCGAGCGCCGACCGCGGGCCGCCAGTTCAAAGGAGCCCTCAGATACCCGCCGCCGCGCTCCCTCGGCGAGGTTGCCTTCATAGTGGTCGCGATTCAAAGCCCGCCGGGTGGCGATTACAGCTAGCCCGATTGGCAGGCCCAGTAGAACTGTGATCCAGCCGCTCGGCGTCTCAAACAGAGCGTGCCCAGTCAAAGCATCCGACAGTTTCTCCAGATGCTTGGCAAGAAGATCCCGTTCCTTTGGAGATAGCCCATCGAAGTCAAGTTGTGGCGGCTCAGGAAGGTCGACCCCCAGCGCTGAACCCCGCATCAGCCAAATGTGGAGAGGACTCAGCTCCGGTGCCAGGCGGATGAAGCACTCGATCCGCTCAAGCACACCTTCCGCCGCCCCCCTGTGCTCAAAGGTGCCGCGTCGAATCTCTGCTGCGAGGTCATCCCGCTGTCGCCACAGCCGATAGCGGAACATGCTCAATAGAGCGCTAGGGATCACTTTGAAAAGGCAGATCCACACAAAGAGTGCGACTGCGGTCACCGCGATGGTCAGTAGGACGTCCATGGTTTACGTGTCACCCCTTTTCTTTTTCCGTCTCAAGTTCTTCGATCAAGCCTCGCAGGCGCTTGATCTCGGCGCGAGCCTTTGCGGCTCTGATTGTCATAGCTACTACGGCGCCGCTGGCCACAAGTGACACTACGATCGTGATTGAGAAGGTGACTGTGAGGCTCGTGTCCTCGCCTGCCAAGGCCTTTGCGATCGGCAGGGAGGCCTTGAGTGGCACCCAGGTCGATGCGATCCAGATCAGCGGGGGCAGCGTCCATTTGGCCAGGTCGTAGCGCCGGATCATCCGGGCCATTTCGAGTTCCTGCGATGCCTTCTTCTTGCTCCCCCGCCGAGCCACGGCGGCGCAGGCTACCTGAAACTACCCAGTAAGTACCTAAACGCTTCACGCCGAGTACTAGGTTCGCATACCCAGACGACGGCTGCCCTAATTTTGCAGACATTTGTCTGAGGAATCTACAAATTTCCCTTGCGCAGCAGATCCAGCCCTTCCAGTCCTTCCGCTCAAACTGACCCACTACCCTGAGTTTACGCACGACATTCGGGATCAGTTTGTTGCATTACTTTACATATAATGGTACTGTGTCAAACAGCTATACGGCACAGCACAATCTGACAAGGAGTTTCAATGGAGGCAGCGACCCACTCCCAAACAGCCGAGTCCGAGCTGACACCCGCCACCTGGCGTGACCCGAAGCGCTACGCATGGCTGCTGGGAATAGTCGTGCCGCTGGCGCCTTTCCTCGCTTGGGCTAGCGTCGAGGTAACCGGGTTCGACTTCTTCTGGTTCTTCGGCCCTCTTCTCATCTTCGTTGCCTTCCCGCTGCTCGACATCGCGATCGGCATGGACGCGACGAATCCACCGGACAGCGTCCTCAAGTGGCTCGAGCAGGATCGCTACTACCGCTGGTGCACCTATCTCTTCATCCCGATCCAGTACGCGGGGCTCGTCTTCGCCTGCTGGCTTTGGTCCAGTGGCGACCTCTCGGTCGTGGAGAGCCTCGGTCTGGCGGTGACGATGGGGGTCGTCGGCGGCATCGCGATCAACACCGCCCACGAGCTCGGGCACAAGCGCGCCAACATGGAGCGATGGCTGAGCAGGATCGCGCTGGCACAGACCGGCTATGGCCACTTCTTTATCGAGCACAACCGCGGCCACCACGTTCGCGTCGCCACCCCTGAGGACCCCGCCAGCTCGCGGCTGGGGGAGAGCTTCTGGGCCTTCCTGCCTCGTACCGTCATCGGAAGCCTGCGATCGGCCTGGGGGATCGAGTGCGATCGCCTTGATCGCATGGGCAAGTCGCACTGGACGCTTCGCAACGACATCCTCAGCGCCTGGGCAATGACGATCGCGCTGTTCACGATCCTGACCGTCGTCTTCGGCCTCGTCGTTCTGCCCTACCTGCTGCTTCAGGCCCTCGGCTTCGTTCTGCTCGAGGTTGTCAACTACCTCGAGCACTACGGCCTGCTGCGGCAAAAGAAAGAGGATGGTCGCTACGAGCGTTGCCTTCCCGAGCACAGCTGGAACAGCAACAACGTCGCCTCCAACGTCCTGCTCTACCACCTGCAGCGCCACAGCGATCACCACGCCAACCCGACCCGCCGCTATCAGGCGCTGCGCCACGTCGACGAGGCGCCGCAGCTGCCAACCGGTTACGCGGGAATGATCGTCCTCGCCTGGTTCCCGCCGCTGTGGCGACGGGTCATGGACCCTCGCCTGCTCGAGCACTATGACGACGACCTCACGCGCGCCAACATCCAGCCGCGAGCTCGCCGTCGCATCCTCGCTCGCAACGGGGCAGGAGCATGAGCGTCTGGCGCTGCCCTGGCTGCGGGTATGTCTACGACGAGGATGCAGGCCATCCACGCGAGGGCTTCCCGCCGGGAACGCCGTGGTCTGAGGTCCCCGACGACTGGGCCTGTCCCGACTGCGGCGTTCGCGACAAGATCGATTTCGAGCCGGCCCAGTGAGCGCTTCCTCCGCGACCACCGAGGTAAGCGGCTCCCCGGGGGCCGTCTCCGGGCGCGATCCCTACCCCGTTGCGGCTCGCAAGCTGCTTCGTGAGACCCTCTTCGAGGCCGCCCGCGACGAGCTCCAGCAGCGTGCCTGGTCGGAGATCACGATGGCCGATGTGGCGGGGACCGCCGGCGTCAGCCGGCAGACCCTCTACAACGAGTTCGGCAGCCGCAACGAGTTCGCCCAGGCGTTCGTGATCCACGAGGGCGAACGCTTCCTCGATGGGGTGGAGGCCGCCATCCGCCAGCACCTCGACGACCCCCGCGCTGCGGTCGACGCCGCGCTCGAGGTCTTCCTGCGGACCGCGGGAGAGGACCCTATGGTCCGCATCCTGCTCAGCGACGACGGCACCGGTGGGCTGCTTCCTCTCGTTACCACGCAGGGCATGCCGGTGGTCTACTGGGCGACCGAGCGTCTCAGTGTCGCCATACAGGACGGTTGGCCCGAAGCTCCCGCTCACGAGACTCGTTTGCTCGCTGAATCGCTCGTTCGCCTGGCGATCAGCTACATCACAGCACCGAGTGGCTCGCCTGAGACGACCGCCGCTCAGGCCGGTGAGCTCCTGGCGCCGTTCATCGACAAGGCGCTGGGAACTGCCTAGCGCCTCCAGTCACCGGCCAGCATCGCGTAGACCACCGTGTCGAGATAGCGATCGTCGATGCGTTCGGCTGCGCGCAGCGTTCCCTCTTCGTGGAAGCCAAGCCGTTCGGCGATCGCTCTGCTGCGGCGGTTGTCGACGGCGGCACGGATCTCGACACGGTTGAGCTCCAACTCGCCAAGCGCGCGGTCAACGAGCGCGCTAACGGCGGCGGTCATTGTCCCTCGGCCCTGTCGGTCCTCGCTCAGCCAGTAACCGATGCTCGTCCGACGATGGACCCACTCGATCGAGTGGTAGCCGACGACGCCTGCGATTCGCTCATCGCAGACCACCGCCGCCTGGAGCCCATCGTCGTCGGCCTGTTGCTTGCGGGCCCGCTGGATGAACTGCTCTGTATCGGCAGGGCTCTGGCGGCTCGCCCACGGCAGCCAGCGGGCCAGGTAGGCGCGGTTCGCCTCGATCAAGGCGTGGAGCTCGTTCGCGTCGGACTCCTCCAGCAGGCGAAGGTACGCCCCTTCGGCGAGCGGGATGGGCTTCACGGAGCCGTCTGGCCTTGGCCGGCGCGGCCTCTGGCGTCGAAGAGCAGCATTGGCCCCGAGCGTTGAGTGCTTGGCGAGTCGAAGCCCGCGGCCTTCATCCACTCGAGCACTTCCTCCTCAGTGCCAACCGGTCCGAAGTCCCTGGTGTGCGGGCGGATCATCAGCCGTTGCCGGAGGCTCTCTTTTCCTCGGAGAAAGCAGGTGCCGACAAGGCGCCCGCCGGGCTTGAGGATGCGAGCGGCCTCGGCGAGCGCCCCAACCGGGTCGTTGAAGCAGTGCAGGCCCCAGTAGGAGAGAAACAGGTCGGCGCTGCCGGCTTGCTCGGGGATGGCGGTTGCGTCGGCCTCGATCACCTCCACGCTGGTGAGTCCGCGCCTGCTTGCTTGCTTTCGCGCCCGGCGGATCATCGACGGCGAGAGGTCGGCGGCTACGTAGCGAACCGCGGCCTCTGGACGCAGCCCTCTAAATGCCGGCCCCGCACCGCATGGGCAGTCGACAATCGTTCCGCCATCTGGAACCTCGGCTATCGCGCCCATGCTGTCGTAGTAGGGCTTGGTGTCCGCGCCGAATGAGGCTCGGGAGATGAGACGAGCCAGACGGGGGCGCTCCATATAGGTGCTGAAGGCGACGCCGAAGGGGGATGCATAGAAGTCCCGCGCCATCGGTGGCCAGTCTAAGGTGAGCGGCGATGAATCCCCTGCGTGAGTTGGGTAAGTGGATCGAGGAAGCGCGCGAGGAAGGCATCGCGCAGCCGGCTTCGGTTGCCTTCGTGACGGTGGGGAGCGATGGCCGGCCCTCGGTGCGAACCGTCACCTTGAAGCGCCTCGAAGACGACGCGCTCGTCTTCACGACCGCGCTGTGGACGCGCAAGGCACAGGAGGTCGAGGCCAACCCGCACGTCGCCCTGCTCTTTCACTGGCCCCAATTGGGCCGGCAGGCGCATCTCACCGGGACGGCCAGCCAGGCTGACCGCTCGCTTGCGGAGGAGTTGTTCGACGAGCGGGACCTCGTCAATCAGCTGCAGACCGTCGTTTCGCGGCAGGGGGAGCCGATCGACGACCTGGAACCGCTACGGGACCGTTTGGCCCATCTCGCCACTGTCCAAGAGACGGTGCCCGTCTGTCCGACGGATTGGGGAGCGCTGCGGGTACGGGTGGAATCGATTGAGCTCTGGACCGAATCTGACGATCGTCTGCATGACCGTCGCCTTTACAGCCGGGATGGGGAGGGCTGGAGCCTCACCCTTCTTTCGCCGTGACCCCAGGGTCGTCGCGCTTGCCGTAGTACACGACGAAGCTCTGCTCGAAGCCTTGCCGCTCATAGAGGCGCTGCGCATCGACGTTGGTGGTCGTGGTCGTGATCTGCATGCCGTCGATGCCCAACTGCTCGAGTCGCTCCCAGGCCAAGTCCAACAGTCGAGCTCCGACGCCGAAGCTGCGGTGATCCGGCAGGACCGAGAGAGTCTCCAGTTGCGCAAGTCGCTCCCCCGTATCCCATGACGCGAAGCCGATTCCGACCGTGACGAGCGCGTAGCCGATCGCCTGGCCATCGCTTTCGGCGATGACGACAAAGGTCTCGGGAGCCCCCAGCCAAAGTTCGTACTTGCTCCTTCGTATGCGCCACGCATCTGCCGTATCCCGCTTCGGCGTGTGGGCGCCGAGGTCGGGGGTGATCCGTTCGTGGTGCTCCTGAAGCGCATTCCAGAGAGGCTCGAGGGCGTCGAGCTCATCGACGCTGTCGGCATACCGGAAGGCAATGCCCGGAACCGGCTGATCCTGGTCCATCGGCGCGTTCACTTGGAAGCCAGGCGCCGCTGCAGGTTGGCGCGCACGTCCGGCCACTCGTCGTCGATCACGCTGAAGTAGGCGGAGTCGCGCACGCCCACGTCGGGAACGGTCATGTGCTTGCGCATGATGCCCTCGAACTGCGCCGGCAGCGCCGCGAGCGCCGCTCGCGAACGGTCATTGCGAGAGTCGGTCTTGAACTCGACCCGGACGCATTCGAGGCTCTCGAACGCGTGCTCGAGCATCAAGAGCTTTGCCTCGATATTGGCGCCGGTGCCCCAAGCACTTGGGTTGAGCCATGTCCATCCGATCTCGAGTGCGCGATCCGGTGGCCGGACGTTCAGATATCTGGAGCTGCCGATGACGTTGCCGTTACGGCGATCGCGGGTCGTGAACGGCCCCTCCTTGCCCTCTGCCGCCGCGGCCAGCGTCAATTGCATCCATCTGTCGAAGTACTCGCGGCGCTCGCCGATGTGCGCCAGCCAGCTCCAGATCTCTGGCGCCTGCGCCGCCTCCCATAGCTCCTCGGCGTGCTCCTCCGTCAGTGGCTCCAGGACGACGAGCGATCCCTCAAGGCGGGTGGTGAGGCTCTGCACGCCGCCATTCTCGCAGCGTGGGTTACGGGGCTCAGAGCCCGAGACGGAAGACGACGCGGCCATGACCCGTCTCGTCGACCGAGTCTCGCTCCGGCGCCCGAAGGTAGCCAAGCGATTCGTAGAGGCGATGGGCCTCGACCTGCGCCGGGCGGCTCCAAAGCACGATCGCCTCCCAGCCGCCGGCCCGCGCGCGCTGCTCGCAGAAGCATGCCAACGCTCGTCCTATGCCCATCCGCCGAGCTTTGGCCGCCACCGCCAGTCGCGCGAGCTCGGCCTCGCCGGGCCGCCCGACCGCTTGCTCGGGAGCTCCCGGAGGGAGCAGGACGACGACGCCGACGATCCCATCTGGCTCGTCGACGACCGAGACCTCGCCGTGCCGCATCGAGTGGGCAAAGTCCGTATCGGCATATGGCGTCGTCCTGCCGCCCACGCCGAGCGTGACGTATGCCTCCGTCCAAAGGTCGATTACGGCGTCGGCGTCCCGATCGGCGGCGGGCCGAATTGGAGGTTTCATGCATCCAGAAGGGCGGGCGCGTTCATCGGCGGTCGAGTATCGCGAGCCCGTAACCGCCAGCCGGTTCAGGGGTTATATAGTTCGTAACTATCCGCATTATCTTCCTAGGAGGAAAGATGATGGAGATGATCAAGCGGTTCGAGCCGGTAGCCCTGTTGGTCATGGTGCTCGGCGCTCTCAATTGGGGGATGGTCGGCCTGTTCGACACGAACGTGATCTCGGATGTATTCGGAAGCGGCACCTTCACCGACGTCGTCTATGTCGTGGTCGGAGCCTGCGGTCTTCTCTACATCCCGAGGCTGCTCGAGTCCCTCCACATCGGCGGCCACTCGCCGCATCCGCGTGGCACCTGACGCTTGGGAGGCAGTTGAAGAGACCGGGCCCTAGGGCCCGGTCTCTTGCTGGGCTCGCTCAGGTCTCCAGCATCAGGGTCACCGGGCCATCGTTGACCAGAGCAACCCCCATGCAGGCCCCAAACACTCCCTTGCGGGCACCGAGCCGTTCGCAAAAGCGGTCGTAAAGAGGCTGGGCCGCCTCCGCTCGCGCGGCTTCCGTATAGCTCGGCCGATTGCCCTTTCGCGCGTCGCCGTAGAGGGTGAACTGGCTGACGCAGAGCACTTCTCGATCCTCCAGCGGCTCGTTCACCCGCCCCTCGGTGTCGTCAAAGATGCGCAGCGCGCGAACCTTGTCGGCCAAGCGGTCCGCGTCGGCGTCGGTATCGGTGTGGCTCACGCCAAGCAGGACGAGCATCCCCGGGCCGATCTGCGCGACGCGCTCGCCCTCGACATCGACGGCTGCCTGGCTGACCCGTTGGACAAGAGCTCTCACGCGCTCAAGCTCACCGAGCCCGGAGTCAGCTCAGTGCGGCGGCCAAGAGCGCGGTCGCCCACAGGCAGATCAGGTGGGTGGATTGGTCGACCATCAACATGAGTCGATCTTCTGGTGGGTCTGAGCATCTCTTGACTCGGTGCATATAGAGCCGCAGTAGACGCCCGTCGTCGACGATCAGGTGGGGAGCGAAGATCGCCAGCGCCACGAGCAGCGTCGCCGCCAGGCCCGCCTGGTCGCCGATCCAGATGAGCGCCGGCACGAAGGCGAGGGTGTAGGTGAAGGCATGCGAGAGCAGCGCCCGCCGAGCGACACGGTCTCGGCCCAGTCCACCCCGCTTGTGGGTTGCCTGCCAGCTGGTCTGTATGAGGAAATCGCCGGTGAGGTGGGAGACAAAGAAGACGATCGAGATATCCGCCCAGCTCATGCGCCGAAGCCGGGTCGACGTCTTCGCCTGATGGCGACGGTCAACCCCGCGACTTTCCCCAAAATCCGCACCTTGCGCGAATCCTAGCCGCAGTCCCAGTGTCGAACGCATCCTGCTAAACCTCGCACGTGGCCGATCGCACTCCAATCTCCAGCCCCGGTACCAGTCGGGGGGCGGATTGGCATCGTTGGCTCTTGATCGGCGGCCTTCTGCTTTTGCTCCTTTTGATGGCCTTGAACTTCCAGAAGGTCACGGTCCATCTGATCCTCACGACGATCCAAATGCCACTGATCGTCGCGTTGCTCATAGCGGCCATTCTTGGCGCTGCGGTCGGCTGGGCCGTGCCACGCCTTCGCCGCACCGCCCAGCGCGATTAGTCGCCGTCGTAGGCAGCACAGCCTAGATGGCTGATTCCACGCAGCTCGGGTGCGACGAGTCTGCAGTTACCCCCGCTATGGGTGGGTACCTGCAGACTCGATGTGGCTGAGTCGTCAGAGGGTCGTGGCATCAACCATCTAGGCGAGCACCAGCAGGCCCGCCACGATGATCACCCCCCATCAAAAATGCGAAAACCCCCGATTTACGGGGGTTTTCGATGCGGCTGAATGGAGTCGAACCATCACGGGCCGTTAGGCCCACAAGGCCCTCAACCTTGCGCGTCTACCAGTTCCGCCACAGCCGCTCGAGGGCGGTCGATTGTAGATGTTTGGCGGCGCCAGCTGGTTTCGGCTTGCGAGCATCCGGGGGAGCCGGTAGCCTGCGAACAAGTGTTCGAACGAATCAACGCGCGTTTCGGCGCGGCGAGGGGGATCGCTGGTGGATCTGGACCTGACCAAAAGGCAGAAAGAGATCTTCGACTTCATTCGCCGCTATGCGGCGAAGACCGGCTATCCGCCCACGGTGCGCGAGATCGGCAAAGCCGTCGGGCTGCACTCGTCTTCGACGGTGCACGCTCACTTGGCCAACCTCGAGAAGATCGGGTTGCTTCGTCGCGACCCGGCAAAGCCGCGGGCAATCGAGCTGCTCTTCGATCGCGCCAAGCGGACGATCATGCCTGGCGGCGAGGGGTTGCCGCTGGTTGGAAATGTCGCGGCGGGCGAGCCGATCCTCGCTGAGGAGAACATCGAGGAGTACATCGAGATTCCCGATGTGATCGGAGGCGAGGATGGCGACTACGTTCTTCGCGTGCGGGGCGAGAGCATGAAGAACGCTGGGATCTTCGAGGGCGACTACGTCGTCGTCCGGCCGGCCGACGATGCGAGCGATGGAGAAATCGTCGTCGCGCTGATCGGCGAGGAGGCCACCGTGAAGCGCATCTATCGTGAGGCCGACCACATCCGCCTGCAGCCGGAGAACGAGGCCATGGAGCCGATTCGGACCACCGAAGCAACTGTTCTCGGTCGCGTCATCGGCCTCGTCCGCAAGGTCTGACGGTCCCAGACGCCGCCATACTGCGTCCTCAGTCGTCCAAATAGTCGGCTATTTGGACTCCTTGCGTCCTTGTCTGGCGATGTCTGGACCTCGTCAGGGCCAGCGACCGGATTCGATCAGCCGCTTGTAGCGACGTTGCCGTCGCTCTGCGTTTCGCACCACCAGGGGAAGGAGACGCAGTGCGAGGCGGGGGAAGAGGTCGAAGATGCGCAAGATCGGGCCTCTCCAGCGCGGGATGACGAGCAGTGGCCGAGGCTTTTCCGTCAATTTGCCGACCGCGGTGGCCACCTGCTGAGGCGTGAGCAGCTGGCCTGAGAAGGAGCTCGCGGCGTTGGGATCGTCGAGCTTGTCTTCGAGCATCGGGGTCCAGGCGCCATCCGGACAGACGGCGGAGACCTCCACTCCCTCGATGCCGGCGCGGCGCATGTCGAAGAGGATGCCCAGCGTGAAGGCGATCGCGGCGTGCTTGCTGGCTGAGTAGCTGACCTCGCCGGGAGCGGCAACCAAGCCGGCAAGCGAGACGATGTTGATGATGTGGCCTCTGTTGCCGGCGGTCATCGTCTCTAGCGCGGCAAGGGTCCCGTTCATCGTGCCCAGCGCGTTGACTTCCAGCATCAGCCTTCGTGCGGCCTCGTCCTGCTCCCAGGCCGCTCCGGTGAACAGGACACCGGCGTTGTTGACCCAGAGGTCCAGCGATCCGGCACGATCCTTTGCTTCTGCTGCGGCGGCACGGCAAGCCGCCTCGTCCCGCACGTCCAGCGCGGAGGAGGTGGCGCCGGCGCCAATCTCAGCGGCGGTGCGGGCGGCTGCGTCGGCATCGAGATCTGTTGCCTGGACCAGAAAGCCTCGACTGGCGAGATCGAGAGCAATCGCACGGCCGAAGCCGCCACCCGCTCCCGTGACGACGGCGATCGGCATTGGGCCAGGATATTCGATGCATTTGTGGCAAGCGCCATGGAGAGCTACCATCGCAGGGCGGGCCGAACGATCGCGGGGGGAGAGAAAACCCCTCGAGGAAAGTCCGGACACCACAGAGCAAGGCGGTGGGTAACGCCCACCCGGGGAAACCCGCGGGAAAGTGCCACAGAAACAAACGGCCGATGGCGCGACCACACGTGAGTCGCGTACAGGCAAAGGTGAAATGGTGCGGTAAGAGCGCACCGGCGCTGCGGTGACGCAGCGGCCAGGCAAACCCCGCCCGGTGCAAGGCCAAGCAGGACCGTCGACCCGGCTCGGCGAGGTCCAGGTAGGCCGCAGGGCAGCTTTGTTGCCCCCCGGGGCAGATGTCCCGGTGAGACAGATGGTCGTTCCAGACAGGATCCGGCTTACAGGCCCGCTAACGGAAAGGCCCCATCTTGGGGCCTTTCCTATCTCTGCACCATTTTCTGTCTTAGCGTTTGCTAATGTGCCGCGACTTCGCTGAGTCTCCGCCTACATATCGCGGAGAGCGGGGGACCCAATGGTTGGGGCGAATCGCAGGCATCTGCCGCGTAGCGCAGCTCTTTCAGCGCGAGCCCGACAGCTAACCCCGTAAGCGCCGGAAAGAGATGAAGGCAGGCAGGCACCGCCTTGGGCGGAAAGATCATCTACGACGGGGGCGCACGACCGCTGAGCGCTTGCGGCGACGCATGCCCTGGATCGGCTTGCTGTCGATTGCCGCGGTTATCGCCCTGGCCGCAGCTCCGGCCCAGGCCGGGACGGGCGGGGCATCGACGGGGGCTTCGAGCATCGCGCAGGTGGGCGGCGCCATCGCATTCAACCCCCTGCGTACGGCGGGCGCCACCTGGTACGGGCCAGGGTTCTACGGGAACCAAACAGCCTGCGGGCAGGTCCTGCGGCCGGGCACTGTCGGCGTTGCCCATCGCGACCTGCCCTGCGGCACGCCGGTCAAGTTCGTCTATCACGGCCACTACCTGGTGACGAGGGTGATTGACCGTGGGCCCTATGCCGAGGGCTATGACTGGGACCTGACCAACGGCGCGCGCAAGATCCTGGGATTCAGTACGTCAGATCGGGTCCGCTACGCGGTGCCTCGTGCTTTCGCGCGGCGCTAGTTAGCCGCGTCTGCCGCCCCTTGCGGCTACTCTTTTTGCGTAACGACCGGATTTCTAGGAGGGAGCATGGGGATGTCGAGGTCTTCGCATGGAGCTTTCGCTGCGAGTTCGCAGCGCAGGCGGTTGGTGTCGGCATTGACGCTGGCGGGGTGCCTCGCGGCCCTGGTCGTGCTCTCGGCTGGCGCCGGTGCGGCGACCAGCTCACGCACGACCGTTGTCCTTGGGGAAACCGCGTCGGTGCCAGATCCCTCCTGCCCGGAGTTGCCCTGCCAGGCCGTGGGCAGCACCACCGGCTTTCAGGTCAGCACCGATCAGGCAAGCCTTCCATTCAGGGTCCCGAAGGACGGCAAGGTCAAGTCGTGGACTCTGACGCTGGCTCAGCCCACGAACAAACAGCGCTCCTTCTTCAACGGCTTCTTCGGCACTCCACCCGAGGCGCGTCTGGCGATCCTGCGTCGGGCGCCCGGGACCAATCCGCCCCGGTACAACCTGCGCAGCCAGGGCTCGATTCACGTTCTCAGCCCGTTCCTGGGGCGGACCGTGCGCTTTGGCGCCTCACTGAAAGTCCGCAAGGGCGACATCGTTGGGCTGACCATCCCGACTTGGGCGCCTGCCTTTGCCCAGGGCCTCACGGCCGGCAACGTTTGGCGGGCCAGCCGCGAGGAAGGCAAATGCACCGATACCACCGCCGTGCGTCAAGGCGAGCCACAGGAGAAGGTGGGGACGCGTGCAACTTATGGCTGCCGCTACTCGACTGCCCGGTTGCTCTACACGGCGACCGTAGTCCTCGACTAAAGCGCGCCTCGACTGAAGCGCCTCCCGGTGTCCGTCAGCCGCGTTTCAGGCAGCTGACGGAAGGACGCTCGGCGTCGCCTGTTCCTGCGGCAGGGCCGCCGCGCTTGCGATCAGGCTCTGGAACTCGTTGAGCGCAAGATGCCCTACCGCCTCGAGGATCTCCTCGTCGCTCCAGCCTGCCTCTCGAGCCTCCTCGTGTAGGTGGACTGGGGGCGAGCCCTCTGTTTTCAGTGCAGCCTTGAGGAAATCCAGCAGCGCCGCCTCCTTGGGGTCCGCCGAGGTGAAGCTGCGGGCCCGTGAGACCTCGTCGAGGCCTAGGCCGGCGCGCCGCGCCGACTTGGCGTGCTGGGCGATGCTGTAGTTGTCCTCTCGGTGCTCGGCGACCGCCAGGGCGATTCGCTCCCGGGTTGCCTGCGGCAGGACGCCGCCCCGAAGCTCAGAGCGCATCCGTGTGTAGGCGCGGAGCACGGCCGGCGCGCCGGCGAGCACGCCGACGAACTTGCTGACGGCTCCACCGGCCGCTTGGATGCTCTTAATCAACGGCGCGCTCTCATCCGGCGCGGTCAACTCGTCGTGGATATGGAATCTGCTCACATCTGTTTTGACTGTCACTTGCTTCCTGCCTCCGGCCTCGAAGGGTGGTAATTCCGCTCTGTGAAGCCTTTATCTAGCCTTTACTTTACTTTAAGCCGATAACTTACTGGAAGTAAGTTATAGCTGCTTTTGACGTCCCTTGCAACTCGCTCACCGGAGCATGTCCGCGCCCCTCCTTGGGATCGCGTATACCGAGGGCAGCCCCCGATCGCTTCTTTCTCTACCCGAGATAACGACGTTTCGCACCTCAGCGGTCCACTTCGCCTATCGTTGCCCCGTCGCGTGGACAACAGCCCGAGGAGGCCCGTATGGCAGAGCACCCCAAGAGCGCCGCTGAGGTGGCCAAGATCGTGGAGGAACACGATGTTCGCTTCATTCGGCTGTGGTTCACGGACGTGCTCGGCCAGCTGAAGAGCTTCTCGATCAACTCTGCCGAACTGGAGGACGCCCTGGAGGGGGGGATGGGCTTCGACGGCTCTTCGATCACCGGCTTCAACCCGATTGAGGAGTCGGACATGATCGCGATGCCGGATCCCTCGACCTTTGCCTTGATCCCATGGCGGCCCGAGGAGGAAAACGCGGTCGCCCGCATGTTCTGCGATATCCGGGTCCCGGGGGGCGAGGCCTACGAGGGGGACCCGCGCTGGATCATGAAGCGAGCCCTGAAGCGAGCCGAAGACCTCGGCTTCGACGCCTACAACATCGGCCCGGAGCTGGAGTTCTTCTACTTTCGCTCCGCCAAGCCGGAGGGCGGGGTTCCCGAGGTGCTCGACGAGGGCGGCTATTTCGATCTGACGACGCTCGACGCCGGCTCTGACGTACGCCGCGACACGGTGCTGGCGCTGGAGAAGATGGGGGTCCACGTGGAGTACACCCACCACGAGGTCGGCCCCTCCCAGCACGAGGTCGACATGCGCTACAAGAACGCGCTCGAGATGGCCGACGACTGCATGACCTATCGCATCGTCGTCAAGGAGTACGCGATGAAGTACGGCTGGCACGCGACCTTCATGCCCAAGCCGCTGTTCGGCGAGAACGGATCCGGCATGCATGTTCACCAGTCGCTGACCAAAGACGGCAAGAACGCCTTCTTCGATCCAGACGACCAGTACTTCCTCTCCGCCACCGCGAAGGCGTTCATCGCCGGCCAGCTCAAGCACGCTCGCGAGATCTCGCCGCTCTTCGCGCAGTGGGTCAACTCCTACAAGCGCTTGGTGCCCGGCTATGAGGCACCCGTTTACCTGGCCTGGTCGCGGCGCAACCGCTCGGCCCTGATCCGGGTGCCGCTCTATCACCCCGGCAAAGAGGGTGCGACCCGTGCCGAGCTGCGCTGCCCCGACCCCGCCTGCAATCCGTACCTCTGCTTCGCCGGCATGCTGCAGGCTGGGCTGGAGGGCGTAGAGAAGGGCTATGAGCTACCGGAGCCGATGGAGCAGAACCTCTACCACCTCTCGCCCGAGGAGCGTTCGCAGCGGGGCATCGAGCAGCTGCCCGCGACGCTCGGGGAGGCAATCGAGATAGCGGCCGACTCGGAGCTGGTCCTGAGGACCCTGGGCGAGCACACCTTCAGGCGTTTCGTCGAGATCAAGCGGCAGGAGTGGGACGACTACCGCGTCCAGGTCACTCCGTATGAGATTGAGCACTTCCTGCCGGTGCTGTAGGCGCTTCGCCGCGCGATAGCGCTGAGGGCCACCAGAACTTGTCGCCCGCGAAGAGGGCGATCGAGGGCACCAGCACGCTGCGGACCAGGAAGGTGTCGAGGAGGACGCCGAAGGCGACCACGAAGCCGAGCTCGGTGAGGAAGGTGAGGGGCAGGACCGCCAGCACCGAGAAGGTGCCGGCGAGGACGATGCCTGCGCTGGTGATGACTCCGCCGGTAACGGCCAGGGCTCGCAGGATGCCCTGTTCGGAGCCGTGCTTGATCGTTTCCTCCCGGGCTCGGGCGATCAAGAAGATGTTGTAGTCGACCCCGAGCGCGACGAGGAAGACGAAGGCAAAGAGCGGCAGCGAGGGGTCCGAGCCCGGGAAGCCGAAGATGACGTCGAAGACGAAATAGCCCACCCCAAGGGCGGCGAGGAAGCTGAGGATCACGGTGCCGATCAGGATCAGCGGCGCGACGACCGCGCGCAGCAGGCCGATCAGGATCAGAAGCACGACGATGAGAATCAGCGGCGGGATCACGATTGAGTCCCACCCGGCCGCGTCGCGCACGTCGAATTCAATTGCCGTTGGACCACCGACGACCGCTTCCGGTTCCACGGCCACAGCCGCCTCACGTATCGGTTCGACTAGGTCGAAAGCCTCCGTCGAGTAGGGGTTCTGTTCCAGGGTCGCCTGGACCAAGATTCCGGGTGGTCCTTCGGCGACAGGCTGCGAGACCGTCTCGACGCCATCGACTGCTCCAACGGATTGCCTCACGGCCCCCACATCGTCACGGTTCTGAACGACGATGTCGGTGAGCGCGGTCGTCCCCGATGGGAAGCTCTTGTCGAGTAGGTACTGGCCTTCAACCGATTCCACTTCGGTGCGGTAGCTGTCTTCGCTGGTCAGGTCGGTCGAGAAGAACGCGAAGCCACCGCAGAGGACCAGCAGGACGATGATCGAGCCGGTCATGATCCGCTGCGGCGAGGCGGCAACCCGGTCGCCGACCCGTTTCCAGAACCCATGGGTGGCGTCGACGGCGTGCTCGAGCCTGTGTCTGCGGATCTCATAGGGGCCAAAGATGGCTCGGTCGAGCGGGCCGACGATCAACGAGGGGATCCGACGACCGCTGATCCGCCGCAGAATGGCATTGAGAAGGACGAGCGGAAGCAGGATCAGTACAGCGATGCAGGCAAGGAAGACACGTGCAAATGCACCGAAAGCGCTTCCTTCGACGATGTTCCGCCGAGCGCGATCGGAGACTTCGTCGGCCGAAGGCGCAGTCTCCGGTGTGTGGGGCACGAAGGGCCAGAAAGCGCGGCGGCCGAAGATCGTCAGCATTGCCGGCAACAGCGTCAGCATCGAGAGGGCGGCGCAGGCGATCCCTATCGCCGCGATCGGGCCCAGCCCGGCGGTGCCGTTGACCTTGGCGATGGTTAGGCAGAGCAGCGCGGCGATCACCGTCGCGGCGGAAGCGAAGATGGCCGGCCCCGCGGAAGCGAGCGCGGTGCGCATCGCCTCATGCCTGTCGGTGGTGTGATGGAGCTCCTCGCGATAGCGAGCGACTAGCAGCAGCGCGTAGTCGGTGCCGGCGCCCAGCACCAGCACCGACATGATCGAGCTGGACTGGCCGTTGATCGTCACGCCGAACTCCGAGACCCCGTAGCCGATTGAACGAGAAAGGATCTCCGCGAAGATGACCGCGGTCAGGGGGATGAAGAAGAACATCGGCGAGCGGTAGATGAGGATCAGCAGGAAGATCACCAGGCTGACCGCAGCCAGCAGCAGAGTCCCGTTGATGCCTTCGAAGACTTCGATCGCGTCGGCCGAGAAGCCCGCGCCGCCGGTGATCTTGGCTTCCAGCCCGCCCTCTTCGTCGGTGATCTGGTCGCGCCAGTACTTGACCGGATCGACGATCCGTTCGCCCTCGCCTTCGGCCTTGATGTAGGCGGTGATGATCGCGGCCTTGCCGTCCGTTGAGCAGACCGGGCCGACGAATGGCGCGTAGTCCTGCGGCTGTCCCGGAACCAGAGTGGTTGGGCCAGCACAGCCCGCCGTGCCTTGGGCGCTTGCGGGGGTTTGCGTTGCCTTGCCCTGGTTGCCCTCCTTGTTGCCGCCGGCAGCGGCCGTTTCGCCATCGGGGATGACTCCCGGGAAGCGCTCCTCGGTCATCTTTTCGACGTCTTCGACGATCGTGCGGCTATCGGCGGCGGTCAGGCCGGCCTCGCGGCGGAAGATGATTACGGCGGGAGCGAGTTCGCCTTTCTGAAGGGACTCGGTGGCATCGAGTGCCTTGGTCGACTCGGCGTCGCCGGGCAGGTAAGAGGTTGCCTCGTTGCTTTCGGCGTCTTCGAACTTGCCGGGAAGGTCGGCCGCTGATGCGCCCACGAAGATCGCCAGCCAGATTGCGAAAACGACCCACTTCGATCGGCGTCCGGCTGGGAAGGTGAATAGCGAGCCTCGCACAGCGGCAATCCTTTCAGAGCAGGTCGTCGAGTTGTTGTGAGTCCGTCACGGGCGCGCGGCAGGAGAAGCGTTCGCACACGTAGGCCGTTGGCCTGCTGTCAACGGCCGTGCGGTCCTTGAGCAGCAACGGCACGCTTGCGCCTTCGCGACCGCCGGCAAGGACGGCGTGGGGGCGGAAGGCAGAGCGGACCACCGCGGTCATCGCCGAAAGATCGTCGCCGATCAGGGCTATCTCTTTCGTGGGAGAGAGGTGGAAATCGAGTGCTCGCAGCAGGTACGCGAAGGCGTCGGGCTGGCGCGGCGCTGCCTTGCCGAAGAGTCGCAGCACGCCGATGGCCCAGCTTTCATAGACGCGCTCGCCGGTGAAAGCGGCGAGGCGGAGGAAGCCCATCGCCGCCGATGAGTTCCCCGAGGGGATCGGGTGATCGCCGATCTCCTTGCGGCGGGCGATCAGCGCCTCATGATTGTCTGAGGTCGAGTAGAAGCCGCCCCGCTCGGGATCGCCAAAGCGTGCGATTGTCGTGTCCGCCAGGATTTGGGCCTCTTGGAACCAGCGCTGTTCGAAGCTCGATTCGTAGAGCGCCAGCAGAGCCTCGAGCAGAAAGGCATGGTCCTCCAGGTAGGCGTTGAGTCGTCCCTCGCCGTCCTTGTAGGTGCGCAGCAGGCGTCTTTCGGAGTCGCGCAGTGAGTCGAGGATGAACTCGGCGCAACGGCGGGCGGCCTCGAGGTAGTCCCTTCGACCCAGCACGGCGCCGGCCTCGGCAAGGGCGGCCACCATCAAGGCGTTCCAAGATGTGAGGCGCTTGTCGTCGAGCCCTGGTCTGGTGCGCTTGGCGCGTGCCTCATACAGGGCCTTGCGTGCCTCATCCAGGCCCGGGGGCTCGGGGCCGGCGACACCCTGGGCAAGGTGCAGGATGCTGCGCCCCTCGAAGTTGCCCGCCTCGGTGACGCCGTAGAAGTCGAGTATCGCCTGGATTGCCTCGGGCTCGAATGAGGACCTGCCGAGCACTTCGCGGATTTCCTCCGGGCCCCAAACGTAGAAACGTCCCTCTTCGCCCTCAGAGTCGGCGTCCAGCGCCGAAAAGAAGCCACCCTCGGGACCGCGCATCTCAGCCAGCGCCCAGTCAAGTGTCTCCTCGCACACCCGCCGGTAGCGGTCGTGGCCGATTGCCTGCCAGCCGTGCAGGTACAGGCGCGCAAGCAGCGCGTTGTCATAGAGCATCTTCTCGAAATGCGGTACGAGCCATTTCGAGTCGACCGAGTAGCGCGCGAAGCCACCTCCGAGCTGGTCATAGATGCCGCCCGCCAGCATCGCGTCGAGCGTCTTCTCAACCATGTCGTCGGCGCCTTTGGCAAGGAGCAGCTCCAGCGCCGCTGCGGGCGGGAACTTCGGCGCCCCGCCAAAGCCTCCGTACTCCATATCGACTGCGTCGCGCAGGATTTCGATTGCCTTATGCAGCAGGTCGCCACCGGGCGTCTCGCTGGCGGGCTCGATCCTGCCGATCGCACCCAATTGCTCTCGTGTTCTTGGTGCCCGGGCTCGCATCTCGTCACGACGGTTCTCGAAGGCATCGACGACCGCTTCCATCACCATCCGAAAGCTCGGCGTCCCCCGGCTCTCGTCTGGTGGGAAATAGGTGCCGCCGTAGAAAGGCACGCCGTCGGGATCGCAGAAGACGGTCATCGGCCAACCGCCCTGCCCTGCCATTGCCTGTACGGCCTCCATGTAGAGCGCATCGACCTCGGGGCGCTCCTCGCGGTCGACCTTCACGTTGACGAAGTGCTCATTCATGTAGGCCGCGGTTTCGGGGTCCTCGAACGACTCGCGCTCCATTACGTGGCACCAGTGGCAGGCGGAATAGCCGACCGACAACAGGATTGGCCGATCCAGCTCGCGGGCTTGCCTCAACGCATCCTCGCCCCAGGGGTACCAGTCGACTGGGTTGTCACGGTGTTGGAGCAGGTACGGGCTGCTCTCCAGCGCCAGGCGGTTCGCCATCTCGCTCAGGTTACCCACGAAAGCTCTACCTACTCCTGAACGGCAGACGTGCTCGCGGACGATTGACGCCAATTATTTGGCCCGGGGGATCGCCGAAAGTTGGTCGCTATATGTGTGACGAGCAGGCCCCTGAATGGGATAGGGCTACCTTCCAGCAGTGCCCAATAAGCGAAGTCCTACTCAGAATGAGCGAAGTCCAGCTCATAACGAACCCGCGATCGAAGCGGTGCTCGAAAAGCTCAGCACCGAGGACCGTGGGGTTCTCGTCACAGCGCTTGAGAAAGCCGAAAAAACGGAGGAAGAGCTCCGCTACCTGGCCGATCATGACACCCTGACGGGGCTGCTCGATCGCAGGCGCTTTCGGGCGGAGCTGGATCAGTACGTCTCGTTCAGTGCGCGCTACGGCGGCCAGGGCGCGGTGATGATCGTCGACATCGATGGGCTCAAGGGCATCAACGACTCCCTGGGTCACCATGCCGGCGACAACCTGATCCGGCAGGTTGCGGGGATCATGCGCGAACGGGTCCGCGAGACGGATGTCGTTGCTCGGCTCTCGGGCGACGAGTTCGCGATCCTGATGCCGCAAACCGATACCGAAGGCGCTCTGCACCTCGGTGAGGAGCTGCGTGAGCAGGTTGCCGAGAGCGCTCGTCCCGCGCCCGAGGCCGACTGCGCGACGATCAGCGTCGGCATCACGATGTTCGGGGGCAAACAGGGGGCTGGCTCTGAGGTAGTGCTGATCGCCGCGGACCAGGCGATGTATCAGGCAAAGGAGGAGGGACGCAATCAGATCGCTCTGTTTCGCGATCCGGGGGAGCCGAAGCGCAACCCGCCGCCGCGTCGGCAAACAACCGCAGCGCGGATTCGGGATGCCCTCACCCACGATCGCCTCAGCCTCCACACTCAGCCGATCCGGAATCTTGCCTCTGGGGGAATCGAGCGCTACGAGTTGCTGCTGCGGATGACGAGTGAGGACGGCGAGCTGTTGCCGGCGGCATCCTTCATCACTGCGGCCGAGCGCTCGGGGATGATCCAGGAGCTCGACCGCTGGGTTGTTGCCCGCGCCTTGAAGCTGCTCGTCGAGCGCGAACAAGCGGGCCGGCCGGTTTCGTTGCACGTAAACCTCTCCGGGGCGTCGCTTGCCGACATTTCGGTCCTCGAGTTCATCGAGCGGCGCCTAGACGAAGGTGGTGCCGACCCCTCGCGATGCACGTTCGAGATCACCGAGACCGGCAGCGTCCACGATTATGAGGCCGCTGCCGGATTCGCCGATCGGTTAACGGACTTCGGCTGCCAGGTGGCGATCGACGATTACGGTGCGGGCTTTGGGCCCTTCCACTACTTGAAGAGGGTTCCCTTCGACCTGCTCAAGATCGACGGGTCGTTCGTTCGCGACATGCCCCGCAGCGATGCCGACCAGCTGACCGTGCGTGCGATTGTCGAAATCGCCCGCGGGCTTGGCAAGACGACCATTGCCGAGTTCGTGCAGGACGATGTCACCACGCAGATGCTGCGGGAATACGGCGTCGATCTGGCGCAGGGCTACCACCTTGGCCGTCCGGTCGACATCTCCGAGGCACTCGAAGATCTCTAGCGACGGAGCAGTTTCGCCATGCGTGTCTTCAGGTTGACTACGCCGAACAGGGCTCGCTCTTGCCGCGAGCCCGACGGCGGCAGTGCTTCCAACTGCCGCGCCATGTCTGTCCCGTTCATGTAGGCGTCGTTGCGCTGGATGCGGCCGTCGCGGACGGTCAGCACGTCGCAGCCCTGAATATCGACCTGGGCACCGTTCGGCACCAGCCCTTCGAAGCGGGTCGGGCCGTTGAAGGTGCCGGTGGCGTGCCAGTGCACCGCCGCTTTCTCATCGGTAGCGATTACGTCGAGGACCTCGAAGTGAAAGTCCGGAAAGGAGGCGAAGAGGCTGCCGAACCAGGTGCGGAGGTCGTCGGGCACACGCATCTCGGCCACTCCGTGGATCACGTCTAGGGCTCCAGGCTCCCAGAAGGAGGCCATTGCATCGACATCTTGTGCCGCGACCGCCGCGAAGTAGCCTCGGGCAATTGCGGCTGGAGCGGTTTCCTCGCGCACCGTGGGCATGCCCCAATGCTAACCCCGCAGCTCCGCACGCTTGATCTTGCCGCTGGTCGTCTTCGGCAGATCGGCGGCGAACTCGACGATGCGCGGGTACTTGTAGGGGGCGGTCTGCGCCTTGACGTGCTCCTGCAGCTCCCGCGCGAGCTCGTCGGACGGCGCCCGATCCTCACTGAGGACGACGATTGCGCGAACGATGGACCCGCGCTCTGGATCGGGAGCGGCCACCGCTGCAGCCTCAGCCACCGCTGGATGGGACACCAGCGCCGACTCCACCTCGAAGGGCCCGATCCGGTACCCGGAGGAGAGGATCAGATCGTCATTGCGGCCCTCGAACCAGAGGTATCCATCATCCTCCTCACGAACCCGATCTCCTGTGGACCACCACTCGCCCTCGAAGCGCTCGCCGTCGAGGTAGTGGTCGAAGAAGGTGGGGGAGGAGGCTGCACGCAGCTGCAGCTCGCCATCGACGACACGGGTCTCGATGCCCGGCAGCGGCCTTCCCATCGATCCGTCGTGCTCTGGGTCGTCCTCGTCGGGGCGCACCCCGCTCACCGCGCCGGTCTCGGTCTGGCCGTAGCCGTCGCCGATCGGCACGCCGAGGCGCTCTCGGAAGAAGCGGATCACCTCCGGCTCCATTGGCTCGCCGGCTGAGACCAGGCGTCGTAGGGAGGGGATTGGGGCCAGATCGGCCTGCTTGGCGAGCATTCGGTACTCGGTTGGCGCCTGGCAGAGCACGTTGACCCCCAGTTCCTCGCAAAGCCGCAGCCGCTCAGTGGGGTCGAAGCGTCCGTCGTGCAATACCGCGACGGCACCGCCCAGCCAGGGGGCGACGAAGGCGTTTCGGGTTGACTTCGACCAGCCCGGCGCCGCGGTGCACCAGGCAACCTCGCCCTTGCGCGCACCGAACCAATGTTCAGCTTGGAGGCGCTGCCCACCCAGGTATCGCTGCGGGTAGACGACACCGCGTGGCTCACCGGTCGTTCCCGACGTGAAGACGATCGCGGCGGGATCGCCGGGGTCGAGCCGCTCGATCGGAGCCGGGGTCTCCTGGGGAAGGTCCTCGTCGAAGACCCGCGCCAGGTCAGCCATCTCCATGTAGGGAATGCCGTCGGGCAGCTCGCTCAGGTATTTCGTCTCGGCGACCGCCAGCTTCGGGTTGGCAACCCGTGCCCGCAGTTCGAGGTCCTTGCGGCGCAGTTGGGGATTGCAGGGAAGTGCGACGGCGCCCATCCGCCAGCAGGCGAGCATGGTCAGCACCCACTCGACCCGGCTTCCGATCAGGGTGATGACGATGTCGCCGCGCTCGACCCCCCGGGAGGCAAGTGCGCCCGAGAGCCCGGCCGAGCGAGCAAACAGCTCGCCGAAGTGATGGACGCGGCGCCCACCCTCCGCATCTACTTCAATCAGCGCGGGCCTCGCCGAAGGGAAGCGTTCGACCACGTCCTCGATGAAGTTCACGGGCGGCAGTTTGCCGCAGCGGCGGTGCCGGCGTGGGGGAGGCTAGAGGGCCGACTCGGTGGCGGGCTGGGGCTCGGTGGGCTTAGCCGCCTCGGTCTCGGAGAACCCGAACCGCTGATGGAAGCGACGTAGAGGAGCGGGGGCCCACCAGTTCCACTCGCCGAAGAGACGCATCAGGGAGGGCACCAGCAGGGCGCGGACGATCGTGGCGTCGATCATCACGCCGAAGGCCATCCCGATCGCGATTTGCTTGACGAAGAAGACGCTGCTGACGCTGAAGGCGAGGAAGACGATCGCGATCGCCAGTGCCGCAGCGGTGATCACGCGACCCGTGCGGCCGATCCCGATTGCGACCGCCTCCTCGTTGCTGTCGCCGAGGTCGTAGCGTTCCTTGATCCGCGCCATCACCAGCACCGCATAGTCGGTGGCGAGGCCGAAGATCACAGCGAAGAGGAAGACCAGGCTGGTCACCTCGATCGCGTTCGGGCCGGTGTAGTCGACCGGGGACTTGAGCCAGCCCTCCTGGAAGGCAAGGACGAGGATGCCGAGAGTCGCCCCAAGTGTCAGCGAGTTCATCACCAGCGTCTTGATCGGCAGCAGAACGGAGCCGGTGAGAAGGAAGAGGATGACGAGGGTGGTGACGATCACGATGCCAACCACCAGCGGCGCATGTTCGATCAGGCTCTGCTTCTGGTCGATGAAGCTGGCGGTGTTGCCAGAGACGAACGCGGCGGTCGCGGCCGGCGGGCTGAGGGTACGGATCTCGTGCACGACGTCCTGCGTGTCGGGGTGGAGCGCCGCGCCGGAGAGGGCGAAGTTGGCGAAGGCGACCCGCTCGGCGGCGGGGGCGAACGGGGAGCCACCGTCGACTCCCTCGACCGCTTCGATCCGCTGGCGGAAGGAGGCGAGCTGGGCAGGGCTGGCGGCCCCGTCGACGGTCACCGTCACCGCCTCGGTGACGTCACGGGGATAGTGCGCTTCGAGGTAGTCGTAGGCCTTGGCCGAGGGTTGGTCAGGGGGCACGGCCTCGGCGCTGGGGCCGGTCAGGGTCGTCCAGAGCAGTGGCGACGCCGCCGCCAGCATCAGCGCCGAGCTGGTCAGGGCGACGGCCACCGGGCGCCGCATCACACCGCGTGCCAGCCGGTACCAGCCGTCGGAGGTGTCGGACACCGCCGGCCCACGGCGGATTGAGAGCGCATCGATGCGGGTTCCCAGCAGGGCCAGCAGCGAAGGCACGACGAGGATCGCCATCAGGGAGGAGAGGACCGCAACTGAAGCGCCGGCGACCGCCATCGAGTAAAGGAAGCGCTGCGGCATGAAGATCAGCGCTGCCAGTGCCGCAGCGACTGTGAGGCCGGAGAAGACCGCGGTGCGACCGGCGGTCTTCACCGTGCGGCGGTGCGCCTCTTGTGTCGCGCCTTCGCCCTCGACCTCCTCGCGGTAGCGGGAGACCATCAGCAGCGCGTAGTCGACCGCGAGGCCGAGGCTGAGCCCGGTGGCGATGTTGAGCGCGAAGACCGAGGTGTCGACGAAGCCCGACATGATCCGCAGCACGAGCAGCGTGCCAATGATCGAGATCACCCCGAGCAGCAGCGGAATTCCGGCGGCGACCACTCCCCGGAACACGAACAGCAGTAAGAGCGCGAGAATCGGGAAGGCGATCAGCTCCGCCTTGGTCAGGTCCTCGCGGGTCTGGTCATTGGTGTCGTTGAAGCCGGGGGCGAAGCCGCCCATCGCGACGTCGAGCGAGCTCGAGGCGATCAGCGGTTCGACTCCTTCGGCGGCGTAGCCGCCCGCGTCCTCCAGGTCGGCGGTCGAGAGGTAGGCGACTACAGCCACCGACTCGCCGTCGCGGGCGATCAGGCGGGCGCCCTCGCGCGGGTTGCGCAGCGGGTTGAGGACGCGGCCGATGTATTCCACCTGCGCTGTCTCGCGGCTGAGCCGGGCGACCTCGGCGCGGATCGCGGGGTCGGTGGTGTCGAGGCGGCCGCCGTCGGGATCACGGACGACGAGGATGATCGCCGGATTGGGGTTGTAGCCGAGCGAGTCTCGCAGGAGGACGGTCGCCTTCTCGCTCTCGGAGGCAGGGTCTGTGAAGCCAGCCGCCTTGAGGTGGCTCTCGACGTCCCTGCCGACCGCGGCGGCGAGTAGGACGAAGGCCGCGACCGCGGCGAGGACGAGCTTCGGGTGCTTCCAGGTGAGATCGGCGACGCGGTTCACTTGGAGATCAACGTGCCGGGGGGTGCGGGACGTGAGACGAGCAAGGTGGGCCGACTGTACCAGATTTCAAAGTGAAGACTTTGAAAAGCAAATTAAGCCTGCTAGCATCGGCTTTGTGACGCGCCGTGCGTATGACCAATCGTGCAGCGTGGCTGGTGCCCTCGATCGGATCGGCGAGCGCTGGTCGCTGTTGATCGTCCGCGAGCTGTCGCTGGGGCCGCTGCGCTTTTCGGACCTGGCTCGGGGAGTCGGTGGTCCGCCAACCGACGTGCTGACTCGCCGCCTGCGCGACCTCGAGGCCGACGGGATCGTGCGGCGCCGAGAGCTCGATCCGCCCGCTTCGGCCAGCGTCTATGAGCTGACGGATCTGGGGCGAGGATTGGAGCGCCCGCTCTTCGAGCTGGGCCGCTGGGGACTCAATTTCTTTCGCCTCGAGGACGTCGACGGCATCGAATCCTCCTGGCTGCCAAATTCGCTGCGGGTGATCCTCCAGCCACCCGCCGACGCCGCAATGACCCTTCAGCTGTGCTGCGAAGGCCACTCGTTCAGGTTCCAGATCAAAGCCGGCGGCACCTCGGCGGAACGCGGCGAGGCGCCCGATCCAGATTTGACCTTCACGGGCTCGCCGCGGGGTGTGATCGGGCTATTGGTCGTCGGTGACGCGGGCGAAGAGGAAGCTGAGATCGAGGGTGACCCAGAGATCCTGCAGGTGTTGCGGGAGATGATCGTTCTTCCCGAGCGCCTGCGCGCCGAAGCGCTGGCCGAGGTCGCCGGCGAGCCCGCTGTCGCCTAGCGACTTATCTAGCCCTAGCGCAGGTCCGCCGAGCTCTTACCGAGCAGCTGGCGAGCGACGATCAGCAGCTGGATCTGCTGCGTACCCTCGAAGATGTCGAGGATCTTCGCGTCGCGCGCCCACTTCTCGAGTAGCTCGTTCTCGCCGTAGCCGACGCTCCCGCAGAGCTCGACGCAGCCAAGCGAGACGTCGACGCAGGTGCGTCCTGCCTTCGCCTTCGCCATCGAGGCCTGGAGAGAGTTGGGCTTGCCGTTGTCGGCCATCCAGGCCGCCTGCAAGGTGAGCAGCCGGGCCGCCTCGTAATCCGCCTCCATCTCCAGGAAGCGGGCGGCCGCGGCGTGCTGGCCGAAGGCAGGCGCCGTGTAGTCGATCTCGACACCCGCCTCGGCGAGGCGGGTGCGGGTCTCGTCCAGCGAGGCGCGGGCGACGCCGACCGCCATTGCCGCGACCAGCGGTCGCGTGTTGTCGAACGTCTGCATCGCGCCGCCAAAACCCTGCTTGGTGTCGACTTTGACCTCGGAGCTTCCGAGCAGCGCCTCTTTCGGCACGCGACAGTTCTGCAGCGTGAAGTTGGCGGTGTCGGAGGCGCGGATCCCGAGCTTGTGCTCGAGTCGGTCGAGCTTCAGCCCAGGGTTATCTCGCTCGACGATGAACGACCGGATCGCCGCTCGTCCTACGGACGGGTCGAGGGTTGCCCAAACGACGATCAGATCGGCGCGATCGCCTGAGGTGACGAAGATCTTCTCCCCGTTGAGCACATACTCGTCGCCGTCGAGATCGGCGGTGGTTCGGATCGCTGCGGAGTCTGAGCCCGCTTCCGGCTCTGTGATCGCCATCGCTGCCCACCTTCCGCCGTAGTGCTCGAGCTGCTCGTCGCTCGCCACTGAGGCGATCGCCGAGTTGCCGAGCCCCTGACGCGGCATCGAGAGCAGCAGGCCGACATCGCCCCAGCAGAGCTCGATGATGCCGAGCACGGTTGAGAGGTTGGAGCCATTGCGGTTGCCACTGTCGCCGTCTCCGTTTGACTCACGGCGCACGCCCGCGGCGCCGGCGCCGCCGATGTCGGAGCCTTCGTTCATCCCGTCGATCAGCGAGGCGAGCATGTCGAGCTCCTTCGGATAGGAGTGCTCGGCCTCGTCGTACTTGCGGGAGATCGGCCGGAAGACCTCGGTCGCGACCTGGTTGGCCTGGCTGACCAGTGGCTTGAACTTCTTGGGTATCTCGAGATTGATCATCTTTTTCCTTCGCTCTAGATCGATGGCTCCACGTGGGCGGCGGCCACCTAGACGAGCAGGGCGCCCTCCATCACGCCCGCTGCGCGGAGGTCGCGGTACCAGCGCTCGACCGGGTGCTCCTTGACGAAGCCGTGCCCGCCGAGCAGCTGCACGCCTTCGGAGCCGATCTGCATCCCCTTCGCCGCGCAGAGCCGCCGGGCCAGCGCCGCCTCGCGGGAGAAGTCCTCGCCTTGGTCGGCGCGGCTGGCCGCCCGGTAGGTGGTGAGGCGCATCCCTTCGGTCTCGATTCCGATGTCGGAGACGCCGAAGGCAACCGCCTGGCGGTTGGAGATCGGTTCTCCGAACGCGGTCCGCTCGTTGACGTAGGGGATGACGTAGTCGAGCACGGCTTGGCTGGTGCCGGTTGCGAGCGCGCACCAAGCGATTCGCGCGCGTTCGATGCACTCGACGTAGGCCTCGCGCTTGCCCTCGGCCATCAGCGCACTACCCGGCACGCGAGCCCCCTCGAGCACGAGGCGCCCGGTCGTGGCTGGGCGCAGGCCCATCGCCGGCTCGTCCTCGACCGAGAGGCCGGAGGCGCCGGACTCGACCACGAACAGAGCCGGGCCGTCCTCGGTCTCGACTGCCACCACGAACAGCTCGCACTCTTTGGCGCGGGCGACAAGTGACTTGACGCCGTCGATCACCCAATCCTCACCATCGCGGCGGGCCTTGGTCTCGAGCTTCAGCGGGTCAAACAGTGGCCTTGGCTCGAGGATGGCCAGCGCCGCCGCTGGGGTGTCCTCACCGGTGAAGGAGGGAAGGTAGGCCGCCTCCTGCTCGGCGGTGCCCCAGTGTCCGATCGCAGTAGCGACAGCACCGGGGGCGAGTGCCGCGTAGGCAATCCCCATGTCGCCGTGGGCGAGTGCCTCGCCGATAAGCGCTGCGCTGACGGCGGCCTGCTCGTGCATCACGCCGCCGAGCTCCTCGGGCACTCCGAGCATGTTCACTCCAAGCTCGCTGGTCTGGGCGAGTAGTTCTCCGGAAATGGCACGGGATGCATCAGCCTCGAGGGCGGCGGGGCGCACCTTGTTAGCGGCGAACTCGCGAACCGCCTCCTGGAACATCTGCTGCTCGTCGTCGGGCGTGATGTCGAAGAGGCTGCGCGGCTTGCCGGTTGCCTGGCGCGCCGGTTTGCCCAGCGTTTGCACCGCTTTGAAGGTTCGTCCGGCCGCGGTCGCCGAGCGGAATCCGTTCTTGGTGCCGCTGTAAAGCGCCCGCTCGACGTGCCTGCGGATATGAATCCGGTCCAGCAGGCTCGAGCCGGCAAGCCGGTTCAGCCAGCGCAGGCCGAGCCCCATGCTGCGGTCGGCCACGCTCTTGTCTTGAGTGGCTGTCATTTCGAGTTACTCCTCCCGGCTTGGGTCTTGGGGTTGCCTGCACTGCCTGGGTCTTCGGTATCGAGCGGCCAGAGGCGACCGTTGAGATGGGGGGTGCCCCGCTTTGTATCGCGCACTGTGAAGTCGATCTCCTCTTCACCGCCCGTTTGAGCGAACTCGACACGGGCTGGCAGCAGGATTGGCTTGCGGAAGCGGACCTCGACGCCGAAGGCACCGGGCAGGCGGCTCTCAAGCGCCGCCAGAGCTCGCGCCTTGGTCCACATGCCGTGCGCTATCGCCCCCGGGAAGCCAAGCGGCTTTGCGGTCAGCGAGTGCATGTGGATCGGGTTGCGGTCCCCGGAGACGGCGGCGTAGCGGCGGCCGAGGTCTCCGCCGAGCTTCCATTCGGCGGAGGCGGGTGGCGCCTCGGCCGTCTCGCCCGAGTTGGGCGTGCGCTCGCTGTAGGACTTCCTGGCTTCCTGCATGCCGCTGCCGCGTTGGCGGCACAGCATCGTGCTGGTGCCTTCCCAGACCTTTTCCCCGTCGATGCTTGCCTCGGAGACGAGGCTGAAGGTTTGCCCGCGCGAATGGGGCTCTAGCTTGGTTGGCCGCACTCGCAGCGTCAGCTCCTCGCCGAGGCCGATCCGCCGCAGCTGATCGATCCGGTTTTCGACGTGGACCAGCCCGACCGCGCCGAAGGGAAAGCTGCCATCGGCCATTACGGCCATATGCAGCGGGAAGGCCAGCACATGCGGATAGGTGGCGGGAAGGTGGTCGCGCAGCGAGAAGCCGCAGACACGGGCGTAGGCGGCGACCGCCTCGGGCTCGGCCCGCACGCCGGCCAGCTCCAGCTCCACGTCTGGGACCTCTTTGCCGCGCCCTGGAACGAAGGGCAGCAGTGAGGCACCGGGGATCATCGGGGCCGCGGCGCGCACGTAGAGCGGCATGATCCGGGGCGGGCTATCGAGCGTACGGGTCGCCATCACGCCCCCAACAGGTTCTGACCGCAGACCCGGACCACGTTGCCGTTGACCCCGGTCGAAGCCGGGCTTGCGAACCAGGCGATCGTCTCGGCGACGTCGACCGGGAGGCCGCCCTGGGAGAGGCTGCTCATCCGGCGACCCGCTTCGCGTGGGCCGATCGGCATTGCGGCCGTCATCTTGGTCTCGATGAAGCCGGGGGCGACCGCGTTGATCGTGGCGCCGATCTTGGCCAGCTCAGGCGCCATCGCTTCGACCATCCCGATCACGCCGGCCTTGGAGGCTGCATAGTTGGTCTGCCCGTTGTTGCCGGCGATCCCGGCCATTGAGGAGACGCCGACGATGCGGCCGTTGGGCCGCAGCAGCTTGGCGTCGAGCAGGGCGTCGTTGATCCGCTCCTCGCTGGAGAGGTTGATCTCCATCAGCTTGCTCCAGCGCTCCTCGGGCATCTTCGCGATCGTCCGGTCGAGGGTCACCCCGGCGTTGTGAACGACGACGTCGATGCCGTCAGCGAAGCGCTCGGCGATTCGCCCTGGCGCCTCGGGCACGGTGATGTCGAGCTCGATCGCGTCGCCGTCGATCTCGGCGGTGACCCGTCCCAGCTCCTCCGCGGCTTGGGGGATGTCGAGCCCGACCACGCTGGCGCCGTCGGCAGCCAGCGTTTCGGCAATAGCTGCGCCAATTCCGCGTGAAGCGCCGGTCACCAGGGCGGTCTTACCCTCCAGCGGTCGTTCCCAATCGATCTTGGGAAGCTGCGCAACGCCTTTGCCGATTCGGATGACCTGACCGGAGACATAGGCGGAGCGTGGAGAGAGCAGGAATCGCAGTGTTGACTCGAGTTGGTCCTCGCCACCCTTTGAGGCGAGCACCAGCTGTGCGGTTGCGCCACGCCCACCGACCTCCTTGCCAAGTGAGCGGGTGAATCCCTCCAGCGCGCGTTGAGCCGTGGCAGCACGGATCGATCCCGCCTCCGCCGGCGGCGTGCCGAGGACGATGACGCGGCCGTTGCGCTCGAGCCGGCCAACGGCCGGGTAGAAGAAACGCTGTAGCTCGACCAGCTCGGTCGAGTCGGAGATTCCCGACGCGTCGAAGACGAGTGCCTTGGCCGGACCCTCGGCGCCGGCTCTTTCGGGGCCGATGCTGTCGAGGGCCGCCTTCAGCGGCCTATCGAGGCGCCCGCCCGGCGCCGCCCCAGACAAGACCCGGCCAGAGACGACCGGCCCGCTCGGGCGGCGGCGATCGAGCTTCACCGGCTGCGGCAGGCCGACCTGCTTGGCGATCTGGGCAACGCCCGGCGCGTTGACGAGCCGTGCGTAGCGGTCGCTCATTTCTCTGTTCCTTCGAGAATCGCGACGACGCCCTGGCCGCCGGCTGCGCAGATGCTTATGACGCCGCGGCCCGAACCACGCTCGTTCAAGGCCTTCGCGAGGCTGGCGACTATCCGCCCCCCCGTTGCCGCAAAAGGATGACCGGCGGCTAGCGAGCCGCCGTTGACGTTGAGGCCCTCGCGATCGATGGCCCCCAGCGCCTCGTCGCGGGCGAGGCGCTCCCGACAGAACTCAGGGTCTTCCCAGGCGCGAAGCGTGCAGAGCACTTGCGCGGCGAAGGCCTCGTGGATCTCGTAGAAGTCGAAGTCCTGCAGCTTCAGCCCGTTGCGGTCGAGCATCTGCGGCATTGCGTAGGCCGGTGCCATCAGCAGGCCCTCGCGCTTGTGGACGTGGTCGATTGCCGCTGTCTGCCCGTCGGCGAAGTAGGCGAGGATCGGCAGGCCGCGCTCCTTGGCCCACTCCTCGCTGGCCAGCAGCACCGCCGAGGCGCCGTCGCTGAGCGGCGTCGAGTTAGCGGCGGTCATCGTTCCCTCCTCGCCACCGAAGACCGGCTTGAGCTTGGCCAGCTTCTCGGCCGAGGAATCGGCGCGCAGGTTCTGGTCTTGCTCGAGGCCCAAGTAGGGGGTGACCAGGTTCTCCATGAAACCCCGCTCATAAGCCGCAGCCAGGTTGTGGTGGCTGGCGACCGCCAGCTCGTCCTGCTCAGCGCGGCCGATCTCCCACTCGTCGGCCATGATCGCGCAGTGCTCGCCCATCGACTTACCGGTGCGTGGCTCCTCGTTGCGAGGGATCGCCGGCACTACGTGGCCGGGTCGTACCCGGGTCAGCTGCTTGAGCCGCCCACCGACCGACTTCTGACGGTTGACGTCGAGTAGCACTTGGCGAAGGTCCTCGTTGAGCCCGAGCGGAGCATCTGAAGTGGTGTCGGCGCCGCAGGCGATGCCGGCGTCGATCTGCCCCAGTGCGATCTTGTTGGCGACCAGGATCGTCGTCTCGAGGCCGGTGCCGCAGGCCTGCTGCACGTCATAGGCGGGGGTCTCGGGCGCGAGGCGGGTACCGAGCACGCTCTCTCGGGTCAGATCGCGGTCGCGCGAGTGCTTGAGGACCGCACCGCCCGCGACCTCACCGAGCCGCTCGCCGTCGAGTGAGAAGCGGTCGATCAGCCCATCCAGGGCCGCAGTGAGCATGTCCTGGTTGGAGGCATGCGAGTAAACCGAGTTGGAGCGTGCGAAGGGGATTCGATTGCCGCCGACGATGGCGACACGACGTGGGCTATCGATCAACGCCGATACCTTTCGAAGTAGGTGAGATTGAGACCGGGGCGTGCAGGGGCACGTAGTGCCCTCCCGCCGCAAGGACCGGTTCAAAATAACCGATACATGGATTGATGTCTAGTTCTGCGTGAGCGGTCGCACACAGCTATTGGGCGGCGCTTTCCGGTGTACCACATGAACGACCACTGGCTCGTCGAGCAGCAGGGTCGTTCCGGGACGGCGGCTTAGGAGAGCTCGGTGCCGTCGTAGAGCTTCTTGACGTGCACCATGCCGGCTGGTGCTGCCTCGATGCAGAGCTTGCAGAGGACGCACTCGTCGAGGCTCTCCTCGACCACCGCGACTCCGGCGTCGCTCGCCTTGAAGATGTCGACGGGGCAGACTTCTTCCAGCTTCTTGGCCAGATCCGCATCGCTCGCAACGGACGCGTCTACCTCGACGTCGATGAATACCTTGCTCATGCGGAAACCCCCAGCTTCTCCTTGACCGCGTCGGGGATCTCGTCGATCCGCTCGACCACCCGGATGCCGGCCGCTTCGAGGCGGGTGATCTTCTCAGTGGCGGTGTCCTCCTTGCCCTCGACGATCGTGCCGGCGTGTCCGAAGCTCATGCCCTTCATCTCCTCGTCGTCCATGAACTTGCCGGCCATGAAGGC
>JANWHW010000019.1 GCA_025450195.1 Solirubrobacterales bacterium
CGATCACGTTGTCTGCAATCAGGGTGCCGACCACCGGCGGGTCGCCCACGGTGAAGATCCCAGACTGGGCCCCTTCGATGAAGTTGCTGATGATTTCGGCGCCGCCGAACCGGGCTTCGATCGCGGTCCCGCCTTCCATGCGGATCACGTTCCCGAACACAGCCACCGGATTGGAGTTTTCCAGGCAGAAGATGAACATCCCCATGCCTGGCGGCGTGACGTCGGCACCGGTCGGGCCCGAGCCGATCACGTTGCCAGCGGCTTCGAAGTCTTCGCCGTTCTGGTGGTAGATGCCAGTCCCGCCCCCGGCGAAGAAGTTGGCGTCCCCGTTTTCCGGGCCGCCGATCGTGGTGCCCTCGGATGCGACGGCGTAGACACCGTAGGTCCCGTTGGCGACGACCGTGGTCCCCGCGGCGTCGAGCCCTACGTAGTTGCCGTGAATAGTCGTGGGCCCGGTCGCCGGCTCCTCGTTGCCGCCGTTGCCTTGCAGGTCGATGCCGGCGAAGGTAGCGCCCGAGATCACGTTGCAACCGTCGTCGCACGGGGCGACTTCGTCTTCGATCGTCGTGCCGACCTCGTTGCCAACCGCTTCAAAGGTGAAGGTGTCGGTGATCTCGATGTCCTTGCCGTTGGCCGCCTGGGTTTTGCCGTCGGGTTTGACCCCGAAGTAGTTGCCACGCACCACTGCATCGCTGGCGCCTTCGATGTCGAGCCCCTCCGCAGCACTGTTGGCAATCACGTTGCGCTGGCTCGCTTCGGTGCCGCCGATCGTCGCTTCGTTGGAGCCGGGGTCGAGCCAGATGCCGGTGTTGGCGCCCGAGCCGTTGTTGCCGTCGAGTTTCACTCCAAGCCAGGAGCCACGGATAGTCAGTTCCTCGGCTTCGTTGATCGCCCGTATCCCAGTCGTCGCTCCGGTGATCGCCACCCCTTCAACCGCGACCCCTTCCACGTCTTCGACGCTGAGCCCGTAGCTGAGGCTCGTGACTTCGATCCCCACGCACGGGCCCTGCTGCCCCGCCTCGGTGGTGCAAGAGCCGCCTTCGATGCTGACCTGATCTTCAATCGTGGGCAAAAGGCTGCCGGGTTTGATCGTGTCCGCAAGCTGACCTTCGAAGACGGCGCCTTCGAAGCCGATTGCGTCGGCGGTGCCGGTCGATTCGTTCGACTCTTCGATCGCCGCACGCAGCGTGCAGGTGTTCGCAGACGTTTCGCATTCTTCGTCGCCAAGCGTTTCGTCGGCCTGGTCGCCGATGCTGTCGACGGTGTATGTGGCACCCAGGGCAATGCTGGGCAGCGCGACGAGGCAACCGACTGCGATTAGAAGCGAGACGAGGACTTTCAAGCGACCCTCCCCGGGGAAGCGGCGTTGAGCAGAACGATCGACCTTACTGCGGCCAGCGGCGACCGCGCAAGCCCGCTTGGCCAAATCGCCTACGGCTTGGACGAAGGCAAGCCGGGGCCGCTGCGCTGCCACTCGACCTGGCCCTCGCCCTCGCGAGTGGAGCGGCCCTCGACGTCATCCCACTGGTGCAGCATCTGCTTAAGCCGAGCGACCGCCTCCGGAGGATGCGCCGCGACAGCCGCGGCCAACTCGAGTGCCGCGTCCTCCGTGGAGGCGGCCGGCGCAACTCTGTTGATCAGCCCCAGTCGCAGCGCCTCATCGGCGCCTACGGTTCGTGAGGTCAGCAATAGGTACTTGGCGGCGGCCAGGCCGCAGAGCGTGACCAGGCGGGCCGGGCCCACCGGCACCCCGAGAGCCGCCCCAGGAAAGCGCATGCGCAGATTGGCGCCCCCGACGCGGAGGTCGCAGCCGATCGCTATCTCCGCTCCACCCCCTACGACGTCGCCGTGGCAAACCGCGATGGTCGGCTTCGGGAAACCGACGACGGCGTCGTAGAGGTCGGCGAACAGCTGCATGCGGCGGACCTTGCCCTCCTCGTCCAGATCCTCCTTGACGTCCGCTCCCGCGGAGAGGCCCATCTGATCGGAAGAACTGACCACAAGCACGCGGGTGGCCTCGTCGGCCCGCGCGACCGCCAGGTGCTCGAGCATCTCGACCAGCATCTGGGTGTCGATCGCGTTGCGGGCCTTGGGCCGTTCGAGCCGGATCAGGGCGACGCCCTGCTCGTCGACCCGGTAGCTGGTCACCGTCCCGTCTTGGCCGCCGTTATCGCTCATCGCCCTCGGAACCTAGCCTCTCCACGAGCCGCTCGGTCTCGCGGGCGGCGTCGGCGATCAGCGCCTCGACCTCCTCGCGAGGCTCGCGGAATCTCGACAGAACGTAAGAGGAGACAACCTCGGGGTCGGTCGAGTCCGGCCGTCCCACCCCCACCCGCACTCGCCAGAAATCTGCATCGCCAAATCCCTGCTTAAGGCTCTTGAGGCCATTGTGACCGGCCAGGCCACCTCCCAAGCGGGTCTGAACCTCTCCAAACGGAAGGTCGATCTCGTCGTGCAGCACCACCACTCGATCGAGCGGGACCTTCAACGACCCGCGAGCCGGCCCGGCTGAGTCGCCGGAAGCGTTCATGTAGCCCTGCGGCAGGAGGATTGCGACCCTCGGCCCGCCGGGCTCAGTACGTCCTTCGGCGATCAGCCCGCCAAAGCGACTCTTGGCGCGCGGAAGGTCCCAGCGGCGAGAGAGCTCCGCGGCAACCTCGAAGCCGACGTTGTGGCGGGTGCCGGCATAGCGATCGCCGGGGTTGCCGAGCCCGACAACCAAGATTCGATTCCCCCCATCGCCCTCGCCGCGCTCCCCGCGGCGGCGAAAGATCGACAGCGACTACTCCCCGCCTGAGTCGTCTGACTCGCCCTCGCCGCCCTCGCCACCCTCTTCGGCGGCAGGCGCCTCGCCCTCCTCGCCGACCAGCTCGGTCTCCTCCTCGACGGCCGGCTCGGGCTCTTCCTCGACGCGTGGCGGCGAGAGGGTCGCGATCGTGACCTCGTCGGGATCGTCGGCGGAGAATTTGACGCCCTCCGGTACGGCGAGTGCCGAGAGCTGAAGTGTGTCGTTGATCTGCATCTCAGAGACATCGGCGACGATCCGCTCCGGGATGTCGGTCGGCAGCGCTTCGACCGTGATCTCACGAGTGACGTGCTCGAGAACGCCACCCTCCTTGACGCCGGGGGCGCCTTCGGCGCCCTCAAGCTCGATCGTCACCTCCGCCTGGATCGCCTCGTCGAGCTTGACCTCCTGCAGGTCGATGTGCTGGAGGCTGCCGCGTACCGGGTGCAGCTGTTGCTCCTTGACGACTACCGGGACGGCTTTTCCCCCCTCCAGCTCCAGGTCGAACAGCGCCTGACCGCTGGCGAGGACGCTGCGGACCTCTCGTTCACCGACCTGGAAGGCGCGTGCCTCTTCCCCGCCCCCATAGACAACGCCAGGGACTATCCCCTCTCGCCGCATGCGGCGAGAGCTGCGCGAACCAAAATCCCCACGGGGGGCGACCTTCAACGTTTCGCGTCCGCGAGCCATCGGGACGAAGAGAATAGAGAAGCTGGGGCCGCGAGAGGCCTTACCTCCAACCGTATGCGACCCTTCCAGCCATAGGCGCAGTAGCGAAGTGCGAACTCCATGAGTGACGACTCCAAGATTCCCAAAGGCCGAATCCGGCGCTCAGCGAAGCTGGGCTCGATCGTCGGCGTGCAGGGCGCACGCTACGCGGGGACGAAGGCAACCAACGTCGGTCGCTCCGAGGAGGACGGAAAGGAGCGGCTGGAGCAGCGTCACATCGAGACTGCGATGAAGATGGTCGGCGCCCTTGGCCAGATGAAGGGCGCCGCGATGAAGCTCGGCCAGTTCGCTTCCTTCATCGACACCGAGTTCATCCCCGACGAGTACCGCGAGATCTACCAGGAGCAGCTGGCGAAGCTGCGCACCGACGCGCCGGCGATGCCTTGGGAGAAGGTCGAGAAGGTGCTCGAGGATGAGTACGACGGCGAACCGCTCTCCGAGCTTTTCGCCGAGTTCGAGCAGGAGGCGTTTGCCGCCGCCTCGATCGGTCAGGTGCACAGGGCCGAGCTGCTCGACGGGCGCCGGGTAGCGGTGAAGATCCAGTACCCGGGCATCGCCGAGGCGCTCGACGCCGACCTGCGCAACGCCGGCACGATCGTCCGGCTTGCCCGCGCCCTCGCCCCCGGCCTCGACGCCAAGGAGATCGCCGAGGAGCTGCGCGAGCGGGTCATGGAGGAGCTCGACTACGAGTACGAGGCGCAGAACCAGCGCAGCTTCGCCCGCGCCTATCGCGACCACCCCTTCATCTACGTGCCGGAAGTGATCACCCGCCTCTCACGGCGCCGCGTCCTCGTCACCGAGCTGGTCGAGGGCGTCGGCTTCGAGCAGGTGAAGGAGATGCCGGACGAGGAGCGCAGCCGCTTCGGCGAGATCGTCTTCCGCGGCAGCTTCGGCTCGATCTACCACCTGCAGCACTTCAACGCCGACCCCCATCCCGGCAACTACATCCTGATGGGGGACGGCCGCGTTGCCTTTCTCGACTTCGGCATGACCAAGAAGCTCGACCACGAGCAGATCGTGCTCGAGCAGCGGGCGATCGACGCCGCCTTCCACGAAGACCCTGAGTCGCTCCGACGGGCGTTTCACGACCTCGGCTTCGTCAAGAACCCCTCCAAGCTCGACGCCGAACGCCTGATGGAGCACACGATGGCGGTCAGCGGCTGGTTCATCGAGGATCGCGAGATCGAGATCAGCGGCCGGCGGGTGATGAAGATCATCGAGTCCACCAACGACCCGCGCTCGGAGTACTACGACCTGATGCGCCGCGAGTCGCTGCCGGCCGACGAGCTGATGGGGCGGCGAATGGAAATCGGCGTCGTCGCCGTGCTCGGACAGCTGCGGGCGAAGCGAAACTGGCACCGGATCATGCGCGAGTGGATCTACGCCGACCCGCCGGCAACCGAGCTGGGCGAGGAGGAGTGGGAGTACTTCGAGGGAAGAGGTATGACGCAGACTCCGATCGTCGAGAAGTCTCTGGAAGGAGAGCAGCGATGAGCAGGATCAAACGCGGCTGGGCACTGACCAAGAAAAGCTGGGGCCTGCTGCGGGATAACCCCGTCCTGCTGCGCTTCCCGCTCTACGGCGGCGCGGCGACGATCGTCTGCGCGATGATCGTGGTCGGCCCGGGCATCTATCTGATCGAGGACGACCAAGCGGTGTTCGGCGGCGCCCTGGCCGTGATCGGCTTCTACCTGCTCGCCCTGATCGGCACCTACTTCAGCGTCGGCCTCGCTGCTGCCGCCGACATGATCTTCCACGGCCGCGAGGCGAGCGTCGGCGACGGGCTCGCGGTGGCCCGCACCCGCCTCTCCCAGATCGCCGGCTGGGCGGCGGTCTCGACCACGATCGGCCTCGCGCTCAGCGCGCTCGAGAACCAGGGCGCCATCGGCCAGATCGTCGGCCGCCTGCTGGCCGTCGGCTGGTCCCTGATCACCTTCCTCGCCGTGCCGGTGATCGCGCTCGAGGGAGCCGGGCCGTTCGAGACCCTGAAGCGCTCTTCAAGCCTCTTCAAGTCGCGCTGGGGCGCCCAGGTGACCGGCAACATCGCGATCGGCGGCGCCGTCTTCCTCTTCGGCGTGTTGCCCTCCGCGCTGCTGATCTTCGCCGGCTTCCTGATCTGGGCCTCGGCCAGCTTCGCCGGCGCCCTGCTGCTGGTACTCGGCGTGATCGGCCTGGCGATCTCGATGCTCGTCTCCAGCGCCCTCAGCAACATCTTCGGCGTTGCCCTCTACCGATACGCGCTCGACAACGAGGCGGTCGGTGGCTTCACCGCCGAGGAGCTTGAGTCCGCGGTAAGGACCAAAGACGGCCGCAACGCACCGCCCACCGCCACCCCGGGCACGATCTAGCCAAGCTACCCACTGAGCGCATCAAGCCTGGGGGCTAATCCCTCCCAAAACTTGATGCGCATCGCGGGTCAAACAGCCAAGTGGGCGAAGAGGCGGGGGTCGTTCGAGCAGAGGCCATCGACCCCCATCGCGGCAAGCTTGCGCATGCGGTCGAGGTCATCGACCGTCCAGGCGATCAGCTCGACCCCCGCTGCCTCGGTGACGCGAGCCAGCTGGCGGGTCACGAGCGGGTGGTAGACCCACATCGAGTTGACTCCCATCTCCGGCAGGGCACGCGTGGCAATGCCCGGCAGGCGCCGACGCATCGCCACCAACGCCGCCAGCATCGGCAGCTTCGCCCAGCGCTTCGAGGCCCAATCCTTGGTCACTTTCGGATAGGTCCAGCCGCGCCGCAGCTTCGGCTCCAGCTCGCGGATCCGAGCCAGGGTCGAGAGCTCCATCGTCGAGATCATCGCCCGCTCGACCAGCCCACGCTCCCGCACGGCCGTGACGATCTCTTTCTCCCGTCCGGGCAACTTGATGTCGAGGTCGACCTCGACCCGGTCCAGCGGCGGCTGCAGGAATGCATCGAGCCCTTCCTCGAGGGTGAGAGGCGTGCGCCGCTCCGTGTCGTGCCAGTCGTGCGCGACAACCAATGGGCTCCGCTCCTCAGCTGGAATCCGCGGGTGCCCATCCCGGGTCCAGAGAACATCGATCTCGATCACGTCCACCCCTGTTTCGATCGCGGCTTCGAAGCTCGCAACGGTATTGCCGGGCTCGATCTGGTCGGCCCCCTTGTGGCCGACCAGACGCAGTTGCCGCGCCGAGGTCAACAGAGGCCGCCGAGGTTGGCGTTGGCGGCGGCGAAACCGAAGAGTGGGTAGGCAAAGAACCCAAGGGCCAGGAGGTAGATGGGCAACAGGAGGCCGACGTCGTTCACGTCCCTCTTCGCGATCACCGCAATCAAGAGCCCGACGAAGGCGAGTCCCGCCAGCGCCAGACCCGCGAGTAAGAAGCCAGAAAGGATCGGCATGTCTGCGCTGAAGACGCCTGCCAACACGGCTAGCACGGTGACCGCGGTCGCGGCCACCCACGCGTCGCCCTCGCCGAAGGAGCGATTCCGCTGCATCGTCGCCAGGCGCGCCAGTCCCGCCCCGCCAACAGCTACGGAGCAGAGGGCAATCGCGGCCCACATGACCGGGCCGCCCCCGTCGTCGTCTTCTCCTGGCGGCGCGTTGCATACGTCGGATGGAAGGGAGATCAAGGCGACGAAGACGACGACGATAAGTAGGACCAAGGGCAGCAGGATCCACGGCCCCAGCCACCTGGAATCCCCCTCCTCTATCTCACCGGGCGCGCTCAGAACAGCTGATTCTCGCCGGCGAAGATCTCCGAAACGGAGTCGTCGGTGAAGATGCGGCGGATCGAGTCGGCGAAGGTCCCTGCCGTAGAGAGCACGGTGATGTTGTCGGGCGCGCCGGGGCGCAGCGGGATCGTGTCGGTGACGACGATCCGCTCGATCCCAGAGTTCTCATAGGCGAGCCGTTCGAAAGCTGGGCCGGAGAAGACGCCGTGCGTGGCACAGGCGATCACCCTCGCCGCCCCCTCGTCCATCACGGTTTGGGCGGCGGCGCAGAGCGTCCCCGCGGTGTCGATCATGTCGTCCACCAGCACTGCCGTCTTCCCCTTCACGTCGCCGACGACGTAACCGATCTCAGCCACCTGCTGGGCGGGGCGCTCCTTCTCCATCACCGCCCAGTGCGTACCGATCCGGCGGGCGAAATTTCGGGCGGTCTTGACGCGACCGGCGTCCGGAGAAACGATCACCAGCTCCTCGGTCAGGTTCTGGTCGACGAACCACTGGGTGAGCATCGGCATCGCGGTCATGTGATCGACCGGGACATGGAAGAAGCCCTGCACCTGCCCGGCATGCAGGTCCATAGTGAGCACGCGGTCGGTGCCTACTCCCTCCAGGCACTTGGCCATGATGCGGGCGGAGATCGGCTCACGTGGCGCCGACTTCTTGTCCTGGCGGGCGTAGCCGTACCAAGGCAGCACGGCGATGATCCGGTGGGCTGACGCACCCTGAGCGGCGTCGATCATCGTCAGCAGCTCGACCAGCGCGTCGTTGGGGGTCATGCCGCTCTGCTCGTTGGCGCAGGTTGACTGCACCAAGAAGACGTCGGCGCCACGGATCGACTCCTCGTAGCGGCAGTAGACCTCTCCGTTGGCGAAGGTCTTCAGCGTCACCTGGCCGAGGTCGAGATCGAGCTTGCCGGCGACTTTCGCGGCCAGCTCCATCGAGCTGCGGCCACCGAAGACCATCATCCGCTTCGAGTAGTCGTGCGGGATCGCGGTCGGTACTTCCTGCGGTCGCTCCTCGACCGTGCTCATGAACCCTCCTCTCGCGCTTCGGCGGCCCTTCGCTCCGCGTAGCCCTCAATGTTTCGCTGATCGTTGTCGCTCACGGCAAGCGCTCCGTCTGGCACATCGTCCTTGACGACGGTGCCAGCGCCAGTGTAGGCATCGTCCCCGACTTCTACCGGGGCAATCAGCATCGTGTCAACGCCGATCCGCGCGTTCTTGCCAATCACAGTCCGGTCCTTGCGGAATCCGTCGTAGTTCGCCGTGATCGTCCCGGCCCCGAGGTTGCTTCCGCTCCCCACGTCGGCGTCTCCGACATACGCGAGGTGGGGGACCTTGGCCCCCTCGCCTATCTGCGAGTTCTTGATCTCGACGAAAGCGCCCGCCTTGGCGCTCGGCATAAGCGAGGCACCGGGACGCAGGTAGGCAAACGGGCCGACGCGGCAACCGTCCCGGACGTCGCAGTCCACCAAGTAGGAATGAGGTACGTGGACATCCTCGCCAAGGCCGGAATCGACCAGCGTCGTGAGTGGGCCAACGACCGATCCGGTGCCGATCGTCGTACTCCCGTGAAGGCTGGTGCCAGGCTCGATTCGTACGTCGGCGTCAATCGCCACGTCGGCGTCGACCCAGGTCGAGGCGGGATCGACGATCGTCACCCCGGCCAGCATGTGCGCCTCGAGGATGCGGCGGCGCGCCTCGGCCTCGGCCTCGGCCAGCTCGGCCCGAGTATTGACTCCAAGCATCACAGTCACATCGGGAGAGGTATGTGCGATGACCCGCAATCCTGCCTCGCGTATCAGCGGCAGCACGTCGCCCAGGTAGTACTCGCCTTGAGCGTTGTCGTTGTCGATCTGCTCGAGGGCCTCGGCAAGCGGGGCAGCCGCGAGGGCGTAGGTGCCGGCGTTCACCTCGCGGATCTTCAGCTCCTCCGGCGTGGCGTCGCCGGGAGCCTTCGCCTCGACGATGCGCAGGAGGTCACCATTTGCCTCGTCGCGGACGATCCGTCCATAGCTACCGGGGTCGTCGAGGACGGCGGTCATCACCGTCGCCGCGGCTCCCGCCTCAAGATGCGCGGCGAGCAGGCCGGAGATCATCTTCGAGGAGATCAGCGGGTGATCGCCGGAGAGAACTACGACGGTCTCGGCGGCGCGAATCTGCTCAAGCGCCGCCCGCAGTGCACCGCCCGTGCCATCGGGTTGAGGCTGGGTGACGGTGTCGACCCCCTCGGGGAGGCCGGCGGAGATGTCGCGCTCTGGTGAAACGATCGCCGCAATCTGGCCGGCGCCCGCTTCACGAGCGGCGAGCATCGGCCAGGCAACCATCGGCCTGCCGCAAACGGGATGCAGCATCTTCGGCAGCGAGGAACGCATTCGGGTGCCCTCGCCCGCTGCCATTACGAGCACTAGGGGAGATTCCACAGCGGAATCGTAGACCCGGCGCGCCGATGCGGGGCGGAGGCCTAGGCTCGAGAAAGGTCTCGCCCGACCAAGGCGAGGCTGACGAGCGTCCAGCCGGCGAAGAGCAGATCGATGCCGACCAACAGGCCGATCGCCCAGTCCGCCGAGCTTGGAAGCTCGACCAAGACGAGAATTCCGATCAGCAGGCCCGCGAAGCCGCCGAGGCCAACCAAACCAGCACCCGGCTGGCCTCGGCTGGCAAAGGCGACGGCAACTCGCGTCACGCCCATGAAAAGGAAGTAGATCCCGAGCACAATGGTCAGGGTCAGCGTGCCGTTGTGCGGTTCGATCACGAGCCAGAGCCCGACGATGACCGTGAGGAAGGCCCACAGCAAGCGCAGCATGACGGTCCCGATCGATTGAGCCGTAAACGCCCCGGCCACCAGGAAGGCACCGGCGACGATCAGGATCCAGCCGATGAAGATCGCCGTCCCGACCGATGCCACAGCCGGAACGAGGATCGCAACGCAGCCAAGGGCGATCGCCAGCACTCCGACGGTCATCAGCCCCTTCCAGCTACGCACCAACCCGGCGCGAACCTCGGGGTCCAGCGACACTCCACCCATCTCCATGTCGCGGACCCTAAGCACCCCCTCGGACGTGATCAACCCCTCGTCGGAGCGCTCCCGTGGCACGCTTGCCTTTTGAGCCCGCGGGGCGATTTCCTCTCGTTATGCGAGAGAAATTCGCCCCGCCCGTCCTTGGAAGACGAGTGCGTTCCAAGCGGGGCTACTACCGCTAGTCTCGGACCATGCTCCGGGGTGGTGTAGTTGGTAGCACGCCTGGTTTTGGTCCAGGTAGCGGGGGTTCGAGTCCTCCCCCCGGAACTCGCAGTCGTTAGCGCAGTCGCTAAGCAGGGCCTAGCGAAACTCGGGCGCTGGACCCTCTTAATCCTCTGAAGCGGGAGGAACTTTTCCACCCTCTGCGCCCGGTTCGGAGGCGGGGCCACGGGGTGGGGCGATGCCGAGAACGCGCATTGCCTTGAGGCCCAGGCCGAGCTTCTCGCGGCCCTCTGTGGCCGAGACATCGTGGCCACACAGCTCACGTACGCGCTCGAGCCGGTAGCGGATCGTGTGCCGGTGAGTGAACAGCTGTTTGGCGGTGGCGGCTACGTTGCCGTCGTTGTCGAGATAGGCCTCGACCGTGGCCACCAGCTCGGTCTCGTACTGATCGTCGTAGGCGGACAGCGGTTTGATCGTCTCGGCGTAGAAGCGCTCCACCTCGCCCGGGTCATCGCTCATCGCCTGCAGGAACAACCGGTAGGAGCCGGTGTCCTCGAAGGCAAGCAGCGAGTGGCCCTCGGCCTCACCGACGTTCGCCGCCAGCCGGGCCTCATTGCCGGCTCGGTACAGATCGACCGGATCGCCGGCACGGCGACTGTGACCAATCGTCAGGTGAAAGCCCGCGAGGGCATCCAGCAGCTCTTCAGTCAGCCCGGCGCTGGCCCGCGCCAAGCGCTCGTCGTCCTCGACGGGGACGATCACAGCGATCTCAGCCGCGAACTCCCCGCTCTCCACCGTCGCAAGCGCCCCCGGCGCAAGCGATCGAAGCGCTCGCATCGCCAGGGTGAGAACTCGAGACCGCCACTCGCCGGTTTGGGCAGCCCTTGGAGCGACCCGGAGGACGATCACACCGGCTCCTTTCTCCAGACTCGCTCCCAGCTCGGCGGCCCGCGCGACGATGTCGCCGCGATCGGTCACTTCGCGGGCGAGCACCGCCCCGACGAATGCGCCCGCGACCTCCTCGCTCTCCCACTCCGGAGAGCGGGCTCGCTCCAGCTCCAGCGCCAACAGGGTGACGACCATCCGGGCAATCGCCGGGTCGGGAGCCGCCTTGGACCGGTAGCGCAGCTCACCGACCACGCTGTCGGCAACTCGCAGCTCGACCGTCGTCACAGGATCGCCTCCCGCCAGCAGCTTCTTCTCCTGATCGGGCGACGCACCAGCGACCGCCAAAACCGCACCCGAGCGGTCGATCAGCGCCACGCTGGCGTCCAGGACCTTGGCCGCGGCTCGCGCAACCCCCGGCAGGCCCGCACCCGACTCGACCGCCTCGGAAAGCTGGTCGAGCGTGGCGGCGACTTTGGAAACGGCAGTCATGAGCTGAACCCGCTCAGTTGAGCAGATTGACGATCTCGTCGTAGTAGTAGACAAAGCCGAGGCCAAACGCGATTCCGAGGCACAGCAGAGCGAGAAGGACAATCAGCGACAGGAAGCCGGCCGCGGCCTTCTCCCAGATGCGCCCGAAGGAGCTGACCGCGGGCACGAAGATAAGGCTGACGAAGGCGACCAGGCTGATTAGCCCGGCGACGCCGAAGAGCAGGTACTCATTCTCGATCTTTTGAATCGCCAGCAGCGCTTGCACGCGCCCCATTCTGGCGCAACGTGGAGATAACGAGAGCTACCGCCGCACACAGCGAGAAGGCGGCGGCGCCCAGCGCCCAACCCGCGTTGACGTCACTCAGATAGTGGACTTCGAGGAAAACGCGGGAGAGTCCAACCAATGCGGCCAGCGCGATCCCGGTGACGACGACGGCGGTGCCGCGCGCCATCCCGGTCCGCAACCGCACCACGATCGTCAC
>JANWHW010000020.1 GCA_025450195.1 Solirubrobacterales bacterium
ACGAGCACTTCGGCAACCGCCGCCTGCGCACGGTCGGCGAGCTGATCCAGGAGGCGTTCCGGATCGGCCTCTACCGGATGGAGCGCGTCGTACGCGAGCGGCTCACAACCGAAGACGCGGATGCGATCACGCCGCAGACGATCATCAACATCCGCCCGGTCGTGGCTGCGCAGAAGGAGTTCTTCGGCTCCTCGCAGCTCTCCCAGTTCATGGACCAAACCAACTCGCTGGCCGGTCTAACGCATCGGCGCCGGCTCTCGGCGCTGGGTGCTGGAGGCCTGACTCGCGAGCGAGCCCCGATCGAGGTCCGCGACGTGCACCCGACCCACTACGGCCACATGTGCCCAATCGAGACGCCGGAGGGGCCGAACATCGGCCTGATCGGCTCGCTCTCCTCCTACGCGCAGGTATCCGAGCACGGCTTCGTCACGACGCCCTACAAGCTGGTCAAAGACGGCGTCGTCAGCGACAAGATCGTCCACCTCGATGCGACCCAGGAGGAAGAGAAGGTGATCGCCCAGGCGAACGCCGAGGTTGACCCCAAAACGCACAAGCTGAAGGGACCTCAGGTCATGGTCCGGGCGAGCGACCAGGAGTACGCGACCGCCCTGCCCAAGGAAATCGACCTGATGGACGTCTCCCCGACCCAGATCTGGTCGGTCGCCACGGCACTCATCCCATTCCTCGAGCATGACGATGCCAACCGGGCGCTGATGGGCTCGAACATGCAGCGCCAGGCTGTGCCGCTGCTCAAGCCCGAGCCGCCTCTGATCGGGACCGGGATGGAGCGCCGGGCCGCGATCGATACCGGCGACGTCATCCTGGCCGAGCACGACGGTGAAGTCAGCCATGTCGACTCCGAGCGGATCGTCGTCACTCATGGCTCGAAAAAAGACGAGTACCCGCTTCACAAGTTCATGCGCTCCAACCAGGGCACGATCATCCATCAGCGCCCAACGGTGAAGAGCGGGCAGAAGGTCAAAGCGGGCGAGGTGCTCTCCGATGGCTCCTCGACCTCCGGCGGCGAGATTGCGCTTGGCAAGAACTGCCTGGTCGCCTTCATGTCCTGGGAGGGCTACAACTTCGAGGACGCGATCATCCTTTCGGAGCGCTTGGTCAAAGACGACGAATTGACCTCGATCCACATCGAGGAGTACGAGATCGACGCCCGCACGACCAAGCTGGGCGACGAGGAGATCACTCGCGACATCCCCAACCGCTCCGAGGAGAGCCTGCGCAACCTCGACGAGCGCGGCATCGTCCGGGTGGGGGCGGAGGTCATCTCCGGTGACCTGCTGGTGGGCAAGGTCACGCCGAAGGGCGAGACAGAGCTGACCGCCGAGGAGAAGCTGATCCGCGCGATCTTCAAGGAGAAGGCTCGCGAGGTGCGTGATACCTCCCTGAAGGTGCCGCACGGCGAGGGTGGCGTCGTCATCGACGTACTCACCTTCAGTCGCGATGACGGCGATGACCTGGCGCCGGGTGTCAACGACCTGGTTCGCGTCTATGTCGCGACCAAGCGGAAGATCGCCGAGGGCGACAAGCTCGCAGGCCGCCACGGGAACAAGGGTGTGATCTCGAAGATCGTGCCTGAAGAGGACATGCCTCATCTCGAGGACGGCACGCCGGTGGACGTCATCCTCAACCCGCTTGGGGTGCCGAGTCGTATGAACATCGGCCAAATCCTCGAGACCCATCTGGGATGGGTCGCCGGCCAGGGTTGGTACGACGACGGCTCCGACGCCTACAAGCAGGCGCACTCCGATGAGGGTGACGGCCGGGTCTACGTGGCGACTCCCGTTTTCGACGGAGCCAGCGTGGAAGACGTCGACGAGGCACTCTGCAGCTGGCAGGAGGAGAACGCCGAGCGGGGCATCGACCTCGGGATCGACAAGCGGGAGAGGCCGGGTGCTCGCTGCGAGGGCGCCGTTCAGCTCTATAACGGCCGCACCGGCGAGCCCTACGAGGGCAAAGTTACCGTCGGCTACATGTACATCCTGAAGCTGCTGCACCTGGTCGACGACAAGATCCACGCTCGCTCGACCGGCCCTTACTCGCTGGTCACCCAGCAGCCGCTGGGCGGCAAGGCGCAGTTCGGCGGTCAGCGGTTCGGCGAGATGGAGGTTTGGGCGCTGGAGGCCTACGGCGCGGCCTACACGCTGCAGGAGATGCTCACCGTCAAGTCCGACGACACGGTTGGGCGGGTGAAGGCATACGAGTCGATCGTCAAGGGCGAGAACATTCCGGAGCCTTCGATTCCGGAGTCCTTCAAAGTCCTGTTGAAGGAGATCCAGAGCCTCTCCCTGGACGCCAATGTCGTTTCCGAAGGCGGCCAAGTGGAGATCGCCGACGAGGACGATGACCTGCTGAAAGCGGCCGAGGAGCTGGGCATGGACCTGCAGGGCGTGCGCGCCACCCTCGCCGACGCCGCCGCTGACGAGAAAGAGGAGCAGATAGTGCAGGAGGGCGAGGCGGGCACCGATGGGGCGGGCGGCGACGGGGCTGTGACCGAGGCCAAAGAGACGAAGGTGGAGGACTGATGATCGACATCAACAACTTCGACGCGATCGAGATCGGTCTCGCGTCATCGAAGAAGATCCGGTCCTGGAGCTGGGGCGAGGTCACCAAGCCCGAGACGATCAACTACCGGACACTGAAGCCCGAGAAAGAAGGGCTCTTCTGCGAGCGGATCTTTGGCCCCACCAAGGATTGGGAGTGTTACTGCGGCAAGTACAAGCGGGTCCGCTACAAGGGCATCGTCTGCGAGCGCTGCGGTGTCGAGGTGACGCGCTCCAAGGTCCGGCGCGAGCGGATGGGGCACGTCGATCTGGCGGCGCCCGTCTCTCACATCTGGTTCTTCAAGGGAGTGCCGAGCCGGATCGGCTACCTGATCGACATGGCGCCGAAGGAGTTGGAGAAGGTCCTCTACTTCGCCGCCTCGATGATTACCTGGGTCGATGTCGAGGCCCGTGACAAGGACATCGGCAAGCTCGAGAAAGAGGTCAAAAAGGTCGTCGACGGCTATGAGGCCGAACGGCAAAAACGGAGCCAGGAGCTGAACGAGTCCCTGGAGCGTCGGATCAAGTACCTCGAAGAGGGCACCCAGGACAAGTTCGACGACGACGATCACATCTGGGCAGATTCGTTGAAGTTGACCGCCACACAGCTGCGCAAGCTCAAAGAGGACGAGCGCGCCAAGATGATCAAAGAACTGCGTAAGACCTTCGAAGCTGAGATCTCCGACACCGAGGCCTACATCGAGGAGGCCATCGAGCGGATGCAGGAGGTCTGGAAGATCTTCACCGAGATGAAGTCGAAGGACGTCGTCAACGACGAGACTGTGTTCCGCGAGCTGAAAGACCGCTTCGGCTCGCCGTTCGGCTGGGGCGAGTACTTCCGCGGCGGGATGGGCGCCGAAGCGGTGCGCGATCTGCTCGAGCAGGTCGACCTCGAAGCCGAATGCGAGGAGCTGGAGCAGGTCATCAACAGCTCCAAAGGGCAAAAACAGGCTCGTGCCGTCAAGCGGCTGAAAGTGGCCTCGGCCTTCCTGCGCTCTGAGAACAAACCGGAGTGGATGGTCCTCGACTGCGTGCCCGTTATCCCGCCGGAGCTGCGCCCGATGGTTCAGCTCGACGGCGGTCGGTTTGCGACCTCAGACCTCAACGACCTCTATCGGCGCGTGATCAACCGCAACAACCGTCTGAAAAGGCTGCTCGACCTCGGCGCTCCCGAGATCATCGTCAACAACGAGAAGCGAATGCTTCAAGAGGCCGTCGACGCTCTGTTCGATAACGGCCGCCGCGGGCGCCCCGTCACCGGTCCGGGGAACCGTCCGCTGAAGTCGCTCTCAGACATGCTGAAGGGGAAGCAGGGTCGTTTCCGCCAGAACCTGCTCGGAAAGCGGGTCGATTACTCCGGTCGCTCGGTGATCGTCTCCGGCCCGAGCCTGCGGCTGCACCAGTGCGGCCTGCCGAAGCTCATGGCGCTGGAGCTCTTCAAGCCGTTCATCATGGCCCAGCTGGTTGAGCGCAAAGCCGTCCAGAACATCAAGGCGGCAAAGAAGATGGTCGAGTCGATGGTCCCTGAGGTATGGGACGTGCTCGAGGAGGTCATCCATGAGCACCCGGTGCTGCTCAACCGGGCGCCGACCCTGCACCGCCTGGGCATTCAGGCCTTCGAACCGATCCTGGTCGAGGGCAAGGCAATCCAGGTCCACCCCCTGGTCTGCCACGCTTTCAATGCCGATTTCGACGGCGACCAGATGGCGGTCCACGTGCCGCTCTCCGCCGAGGCTCAGGCCGAGGCGCGCATCCTGATGCTCTCGGCAAACAACATCCTCTCGCCTGCCCACGGGGCGCCGCTGGCAACGCCGACACAGGACATGGTGCTGGGGATCTTCTACCTCACCTATGGCCCCGACGGGGAGGAGCTCGCGAAGCTCGATGAGAGGTTGACTGCCGGCAAAGGCGCGGCGGCGAACGGCTCTCGTCCGAAGGTGTTCCGCTCAGCCCAGGAGGCCGAGCTGGTCTACGAGAACGGGGGCTGCAAGCTGCACGACCACGCCGAGTACCGGCGGGCCGGGCACGAGCACTTCCTGACGACGGTCGGCCGAATCATCTTCAACGAGAGGATCGAGCGCGCCCTGGCGGTGGCGCTGGGCGACGAATTCGACCCGGAGCGCTACGAGTTCGTCAATCACCCGCTGAGGAAGCGGAACGTCAACGAGATGGTCTCCGACTTGGTCGAGGCCTACGGGGCGCCGGCTGTGTCGCAGGTGCTCGATGCCTTCAAGGAGCTTGGCTTCCACTTTGCGTCTCAGGCAGGCATCACGGTCTCCAAGAATCACGTCGTGTCGCCGCCGGACAAGGCGGAGATCCTTGAGCGCTATGAGAAGCTGACTGCGGCGATCCAGGATCAGTACAACGACGGCTACATCACCGCCGAGGAGCGTCACGAGGCGGTGACGAGCCACTGGAACAAAGCGACGGATGAGGTCGCGAAAGCGATGGAGGACAACCTCGATGCGCTGAACCCGATCTACATGATGGCCAACTCCGGCGCGCGTGGGTCCTTCAAGCAGATTCGCCAGCTGGCCGGGATGCGCGGCCTGATGGCAAACCCGAAAGGCGAAATCATCGAGCGCCCGATCAAGGCCAACTTCATGGAGGGCCTCTCGGTTCTGGAGTACTTCATCTCCACCCACGGGGCTCGAAAGGGCTTGGCCGACACGGCGCTGCGCACCGCCGACTCGGGCTATCTGACCCGTCGTCTGGTGGATGTCGCGCAGGACGTGATCGTTCGCGACGAGGACTGCAAAACCAAAGACCACATCGAGATGCCGGTGCGCAAGGACGATGGGTCTCTGAACGAGAATCTCTTCGGTCGCCTCGCGGCGAAAAAATTCGAGACCAAACGTGGCCGGGAGTTGCTGAAACGCAACCAGGAGATCGTGCTGGCGGATGTCGAAGCGATTGCAGAGGCATTCGAGGACCCCGACGCCACGGTGCCCGTTCGCTCAACGTTGAAGTGCGATGCCGAATCGGGGGTTTGCCGCGCCTGTTACGGAGTGGCTCCGGCGACCGGTTCGACGGTTGACATTGGCGACGCGGTTGGGATCATCGCCGCCCAGTCGATCGGCGAGCCCGGCACGCAGCTCACAATGCGCACATTCCATACCGGAGGTGTCGCCGGTCAAGACATCACCCAGGGGTTGCCGCGCATCGTCGAGCTCTTCGAGGCGCGCAAACCAAAGGGCTTGGCCCAGATGGCCGAAGTCGCCGGAAAGGTGTCGGTGGAGGAAACCGACAAGGCGGTGAAAGTCATCGTCATCGACTCCGGCGGCGAGGAGCACGCTTACAGCTTCCCCCCTCGAACCCGCCTGCACGTGTCCCACGGCGATAAAGTCGAGGTTGGGCAGCAGCTCAATGAGGGCTCGCTCTACCCGATGGACCTGCTGGCGATTCGGGGTCGAACCGACACGGAGCTCTACCTCGTGGCCGAGGTGCAGAGGGTCTACAGGGCCCAGGGCGTCGACATCAACGACAAGCACATCGAGTTGATCGCTCGCCAGATGCTGAAGAAGGTGCGCATCGAGTCGAAGGGCTCTACGTCCCTGCTTCCGGGGCAGCTGGAGGATCGCGGCAGCCTGAAGCGACTCAACAAGCAGGTGAAGGAAGAAGGCGGCACGCCGGCCAAGGCCGAGGAGGTCATCCTCGGCATCACAAAGGCCTCGCTTGCCACCGAGTCCTTCCTGTCGGCTGCCTCCTTCCAGGAGACCACGAAGGTGCTCACCGACGCGGCTCTGGAGGGCAAGCGCGACAAACTCGTCGGCCTCAAGGAGAACGTCATCATCGGCAAGCTGATCCCCGCGGCGACCGGTCTCAAACACTACCGCACGCTGACGGTGGAGCCGGCCATCCCGATTGAATCGGCTGGCGAGGATCTTCTCGACGAAGAGGAGCTGGCGGCCGAGCTCGGGCTGGGCGGCGCCGATGCGCCGGTCGAGAGCTTCGGCCCCTCCTTTGCGGAGGAGCTCGAGGAGCTAGCCCAAGAGATCGAGTCCACCTCCGACGAGAAGTAGCTGGCGAGAGGGGCCAGGTGCCCCTCTCCACTTAACTTTTTCGATGGATCGTGTCGGCTGACGCCTCGCTTCTCCCTGGCGAAAAAGTGCAAGACGTTCCGAGGGACGCCCGTCCCCTCCCCTCGAAGCTTGGCCCGGGCCCGGCTCGCTCTGGCGTTTGAAGTTGCAATAGACGTCGTTATTCGACGCCTATTGCAGATGCGAGTCGTTTCAGGGGCCGTAGCCTGCTTGGCGCTGCTCGCTCGCGGTCCTGGCCGCTCAGCCAGTCGAGTAGATTTGCCCCCGTGGTAGCCCCCCAAAAGGTCTGCATCATCGGCGCCGGTTCGTCCGGCCTCACCGCCTGCCAGGTGCTGAGCGCGCGCGGGATCCCGTTCGACTGCTTCGAGAAGGGCTCGAAGATCGGGGGGAACTGGCGCTACGAGAACGACAACGGGATGTCCTCGGCTTACCGTTCGCTGCACATCAACAGCTCGCGCAAATTGATGTCGTTCAAAGCGTTTCCGATGCCCGATCACTATCCGGACTACCCCGGCCATACGCATATTGCGACCTACTTTGATGCCTATGCGGAGCGCTTCGGCTTGACCGAGCGGATTAGCTTCAACACCCAAGTCGTCGGCGTCGAGCCGGCCGAGGGTCAGTGGGACGTCACGGTCGAGGATGCCGACGGCAAGCGCCAGACCAACCGCTACAACGCGGTGATGGTGGCCAACGGACACCACTGGGACCCGCGCTGGCCCGAGCCCGCCTTCCCCGGTGCGGAGGAGTTCACTGGCGAGCAGATCCACGCGCACTACTACCGCGAGCCCGACGTCCTGGAGGGCAAGCGCGTCCTGGTTCTCGGGATCGGCAACTCGGCGACCGATATCGCGGTCGAGTCCTCCCGCATAGGCGACGCGACCTTCCTCGCTATGCGCCGCGGCGCCTATGTGCTGCCCAAGTACCTGAACGGCAAGCCGATCGACGAAGCGGCGCCGGCGATCGCCAGCAGGCTCCCGCTGGCGGTTCAGCGTTTCTTCATGGCCAGGATGCTGAAAGTCGCGATAGGAGAAATGACCGACTATGGCCTTCCTAAGCCCGACCACAAGCTGCTCGAGGCGCACCCCACGGTTTCCTCTGAGCTGCTCTCACGGATCGGCCATGGCGATATCGCGGTGAAGCCGAACATCGAGCGCTTCACCGGCGGGCGCACTGTCCGCTTCGCCGACGGCAGCACGGAGGAGATCGACCTCGTCGTTTACTGCACGGGGTACAAGATCACCTTTCCGTTCCTCGGAGAGCAGGTCTTTCCGGTGCGTGACAACCGGCTGCCGCTCTACAGACGGGTGGTCGCGGTCAAGCGTCCGGGGCTTTACTTCATTGGCTTCATTCAGCCATTGGGCCCGATCATGCCGATCGCCGAGGCGCAGGCGGAATGGATCGCTGATCTTTTGAGGGGCAATGCGAACCTGCCATCGGAGGCGGAGATGCAGGCGGAGATCGGCGACTATGAACAGCGGATGGGAAAGCGCTTCGTCGCCTCTAAGCGCCACACGATCGAGGTCGACTTCCATCCCTATCTGCGCGAGATTCGCCGCGAGCAGAAGCGGGTAGCGCAGTCGGTCTGACGACGTGAGTGCGCCCACCGGGCGGGCACGCCGGCAGGGGTCGCGCTACACCTCCTCCGGAGCCGCGCCGTGGCCCCCAAGGGCGAACCGGCTGTGGACGGGGACGCCTGAACCCATCGCTGGAATCCTCTGCTGCACCGTCCGCCTCCGGCGTCTTGCTCGCCCACCAGACGAGCCAGAGCGAGGCGAAGACAGGAATCTTCAGCACGACCAGCAGGAAGAAGATTGGCCAGAACCCCTCCACGGTGTTGAGTCTAGACGCGCCCCCCGCCATGTGCATCATGTTTGGGGGTTATTTCCCCCCTATTCGTAATGCGCATGTGGTTAGCGATTGCGTGCTTCGCGCTCAAGGCCTCCTGCCCAAGCGATGAGCGCTTCGGTGTGGGCCTCCTCCAAGCCCAAGTGCGACTCGGTCGGGACTAGGAGCGTCGGCTCGGTGCGCTCCTGTGCCCATTCGTAGCAGCTCTCATCGAAGTTGTCGTCGATCCATGCCAGCGACCGGCCTTTGCCCCAGGCGTCCAGCGGCCCGAGCTTCCAGTGGGCAGAGCCGAAGCGAGCAGCGCCGTCGAAGCTGACATACGGCAACTGCGGGAGCCCGAGCAGCATTGGCAGGTAGTCATTCGCTCGGCCCTCCCAGCCCGTCGCCCAGACCAGCTCGAAATGCTCGGCCAGGCGCCGCAGTCGTTCGCCGGCAACGAACGAGATGCAGTGCACCATGCCGTCGATCATCTCGAATTTGGCCGTGGCCCGATCGGGTGGCTGATCGAAGCCGAATAGGCTGATGACGCCGTCCACGTCGACGGCAAGGATGGGCCGGCTCATGCCCCCAGGCTAGCTACCAGCGGTAGTGGGCGAAAGCCTTGTTGGCCTGCGCCATGCGGTAGATCTCGTCCTTCCGCCGCCAGGCCTCGCCCCCCTGCTGGAGAGCGTCGAGGATTTCGCCCGCAAGTCGCTCCGACATCGAGTACTCGCGGCGGTTGCGGGCTTTTTCCACCAGCCAGCGAACAGCCAGAGTGCGGGCCCGCCGCGCTGGGACCTCGACTGGGACCTGGTAAGTGGCCCCGCCCACCCGGCGCGAGCGCACCTCGAGCACAGGCGTCAGTTGCTTGATCGCCGCCTCCAGCGTTTCGACCGGATCCTCACTGCTTCGCTCGCCGACGATCGCGAGGGCGTCGTAGACGATTCGCTCGGCCAGTGACTTCTTGCCGTCTTGCATGGTCTTGTTGATGACCTGCTGGACCAGCCGGCTGCGATTCCGTGCATCCGGCTCGATCGGTCGGATTTGGGCTGCGGAGCGGCGTGGCATCAGAGAATTGCGGGCCGCGGACTAGCTGGCCTTGACTCCGTAGCGGGAGCGGGCCTGTTTGCGGTCGGACACGCCGGCGGCGTCGAGCGTGCCACGCACCACCTTGTAACGCACGCCTGGCAGGTCCTTGACTCGTCCGCCCCTGATTAGCACCACCGAGTGCTCCTGAAGATTGTGACCCTCGCCGGGAATGTAGGTGGTGACCTCCATGCCGTTGGTGAGACGGACCCTGGCGATCTTGCGAAGGGCCGAGTTCGGCTTCTTCGGGGTTACGGTTGCGACGCGGGTGCAGACGCCGCGGCGCTGCGGCGCGGAGACGCGCTTCTTGCGGCCTTGCCCCGACTTGAGGCCCGGCGTCGTCGTCTTCTTCTTAGGGCGCTTGCGGCCCTTCCTAATGAGTTGGTTCGTGTTCGGCACCGGCGGGCATGGTAGCGGGCTGCCGCTCTGGGGGCTGCGACCAGCAGCACGCCGCCGAGAATCAACCCGGCTGCCGAGGCCAACTCTGCGTAGAAGCCATCGCTGAGGACGGCGGTGGCGCCGGAGAATCGCGACGCCTCTGAGCCCGCATCGAGCCCTGCCGGCAGGTCCACCAGCAGGATCACCGCGACGCTGAGTACGCCGAGAATGGCGATAACGCGCCCGAGCTCACGACGACCGGTGCGCAGCACCCCCACGGCCAGTGCGGCGGCGAGCAGCGCCACCGGGATGAGGAGATAGGAGTGCGCCTGGCCGGCGGCCTTGGCCCCAACCGTTGGGGGAGTTGCTGCCGGCAGCCCCGCATAGCCGGGTTGCCCTACCTCGACTGCCCGATAGTCGACGAACTGGGAGACGACCAGGCATGCTGCGGAGGCGAGGATCACGACGCAGATCGCACGATCGGGGGTGAGGACCGCGCTGGCTCGGACCGCCGCGCTTCGAGTCCGTGCGGCAATGCGGCGCAACCGTCGCTCGGCGATCGCCAGGCAGCGAAAGAGCAGTACGCCGACCGGCCGCAGCCGTCTGCCAAGCCATCGGGCTCCCCGCCTTGCCCATCCTTGGCCGCGCCGCGCCGCGCGGCCCGCTCTCACCTTGACGACCCGAGCCCACCGCATGACTCTTGCGCGGACGATTCTGCCCCGCCGCGCCGCACGAATCCAGATCGGGCCCACCCGGCGCTCGATCTTCGGCCAGGTGCGATGGAGGTGGCGATTGACCGCTTGGTCGATTGACTGCGTTCGCCTATGCGCCGCCGCTGGCGCAGTTCGGATGCGCCGCCGCAGCGCTGCTACTATTCCGCGTCGCTCAGGCTTCTTTTTTTGTGAACGTTTCGCCGGGCCCGCGAGGGCCTTTTTCATGCGCCGATCCCGGCTTTTGCCGGCAGGCTTTCTTTTCGCTCGTCCCCGTTTCGACACAACGCTTACCTTAGGACCATGGCACGCAACTTCCCCCTAGAGAAAACGCGCAACATCGGCATCATGGCGCACATCGACGCCGGTAAGACGACGACGACCGAGCGCATCCTCTACTACACCGGTCGCACGCACAAAATCGGTGAGGTCCACGAGGGCGCTGCCGTCATGGACTGGATGGAACAGGAGCAGGAGCGCGGGATCACGATCACCTCTGCCGCCACCGCCTGCGAGTGGAACGGGCACAGGATCAACATCATCGACACGCCGGGCCACGTCGATTTCACCGTCGAGGTTGAGCGCAGCCTTCGCGTGCTCGACGGCGCGATCGCCGTCTTCGACGCCGTCGCCGGGGTCGAGCCCCAGTCGGAGACCGTCTGGCGCCAGGCGGACAAGTACAAGGTCCCCCGCTTCGCCTACATCAACAAGATGGACAGAACGGGCGCCGACTTCTTCAACGCGGTGGAGACGATGAAGGACCGGCTCGGCGCCAACCCGCTGCCGATCCAGCTGCCGATCGGCAGCGAGGGCGATTTTGTCGGCAATGTCGACTTGATCGAGATGAAGGCGC
>JANWHW010000021.1 GCA_025450195.1 Solirubrobacterales bacterium
AGTGGCGTCTGAGCCAATACCCTTTTGGCGAACCCCGGAGAGGTGTCCGAGTGGCTTAAGGAGCGCGACTGGAAATCGCGTGGGCGGGGTTAACCCGCCTCGTGGGTTCGAATCCCACCCTCTCCGTACTCCCACTGTCCTGATTCGTGCGTTCGCCCGATCAGGCGGTGATCGGAATGTGTCGCGGTTGCGAGGCGACCCTCGCGAGCCACTGGGCCACCGCAGGATGCTTGGCTAGGTCGAAGCCAGCCTCATGTGCCACATGTGTGTAGGCGTAGAGGGCGATGTCGGCGATCGTGTATTGCTCGCCGACCAGGAAGCGACTGCTGCTGAGATGGCGTTCCATCGCCGCCAATGCGGCATAGCCGCCGGCGTGCTTGGCATCGAGCTCGCTCTTGGTTGGCTGAGTGCGTGCGATCGCCAACCAGAATCGCGCCACCGCGATGTAGGGCTCGTGGCTGTACTGCTCGAAGCACAGCCACTGCAACACCTTTGCGCGAGCGAATCCATCGTCGGGGAGGTAGTCGGTGCCGTCAGCCAGATACCAAATGATGGCGTTGGACTCCGCCAGCGCACGCCCGTCGTCAAGCACGAGCGTAGGCACGCGCAACGCTGGATTGAGAGCTCCGAGAAGCTCGCCGCGATTGGAGCGGTCGATGACATCGACCTCATGTCGCTCGTACTGCCTGCCAAGCTGGGCGAGTAGCAGCCTCACCTTGTAACAGTTGCCGGAGACCTGTGAGTCGTACAAAAGCATCGTGCTGTGGCCTACGCGTGCCGGGATTAGCCTGGTGAGGTTTCGATCCAGAAGGCGCAGCCGTAATGGTCCGCGCCGGCGAGGGCGGGCTCGTTCCAGAGCGGCTCAAGAACTCGGCGGAGGCGCGAATGCTTCTCGACGTAGTCTGCGGGGAGCACGATCCGCAGCGTGCCGGGATCGACGAGGAGGGCGAGCGCCAGCAAGTACTGCTCGGAATAGAAGTCGTCCGCCTCCCAGGGGTCGTAGTCGTCAGGGAGGTAGATGTCATGTATGCCGACCAGCACTCCCGGCGGCAGGCTGAATAGGACATCCAAGAAGAAGACCACGGCATCAGAGTTCATGAAGACGCGGTGCGACCCGTCCATGAAGACGATGTCGCCTTGCTCGACCTTGTCGAAGACGCCCAGGTCGACCGTCTCGAGCGGGGCGCGAATCGTCGTGTCGCATAGCGTTTCCACCTCGGCACGCGGGTGTGGGTCGATGGAGATGATCTCGGTCGCGAGTCCACAGTCACGCTTCGCGCGAGCCACGAAACGGGTCGAGTTGCCCGAGCCGATCTCTACGTAGTGCGACGGACGGCGGTCACAGAGAAACGTGTAGAGAGCGGCTCCGTCCAGCGCCGGAAGGTAAGGGTTTCTCCAGGTAGGCTCGCGGTCGTCATCCAGTGACGATGGGATCCGGCTCAAGGCCTCGCGGCGGGAAAGGATCGCCTCGAGAACATTCTCGTAGGCGTCGTCGTTGCGGCTAATGAGTGCCTCCAGCCCCGGGTGGGTCGGGCGGCCATACCCGTAGCGGGGGTGGTTCTCCGCCGACGTCGGGTAGTCGAGCACGAGCGAGCTGCGGCCGTCGAGCCGGTCGGCGACCCGCCGCGCACGGCCGGCGATCGCCGTTCGCGCCCGAGCGACTTCGCGGCCGATTCGTACCCTGCTGCTCGGCGTTCTCACGGACGCCAGCCTAGAAGACCCGGCGGCTCTTCTTGAGGCTTCAGATCGGGTTTCGTTCCCTCAGATTCGCCGTCGATAGGATTTGGCTCTGTACTGCCGCGGAGGGGTGCCGGAGTGGTTGAACGGGGCGGTCTCGAAAACCGTTGGCGTCCTTTGGGCGCTCGTGGGTTCGAATCCCACCCCCTCCGCTTTACCCATTGCGGCGTATGAGCTCTGTGCATTCGTCGCGGATTGCGATGCGTTGGATGGGATCGCCTCGACCCGCGGAGATCCAAGTCCGCCAGAGCCGACGCCCGGATTTGAACCGGGGACCCCTTCATTACGAATGAAGTGCTCTACCAGCTGAGCTACGCCGGCGGGATTGCCCATTCTAAGAGCGGTTGTCCGTTCTGCGCTGCTGGCGCGCTTCATACTGGCGCCGCAGGCGAACGCCGCTCAGTCACGCGAGGCGACGAAGGAGACCGAGCGTCCTGGTTGGGCGCAGCTGAGCGCGAGGCCGCGTTCCGTGACAACCCCGAGGCATCGATAGCCGCGGACGGTGCAAGCGGAGCGAGATTCGCCTTCGCGTGTGCAGCTTGCACTCCGCGTCCAAGCGGTCGCCACCGCTCGCCCGGCCCCGCAGTCGATCCCGGTGACCCGCAGGGCTTCGAGGCCGGCGCTCTTGCTCTTGCAGCTCTGGGCCGTGGCGCCCGCCGGTGCGGTGGGTGTGGCCGATGACGTGGTCGCCTCCGGCGCGGTCGTGTTGGACGAATCGCCATCGGAGCCGCAGCCGGCGAGCAGGATGGCGATCAGCACCGCGAGCGACAAGCCCCCCAGTACATACCGGGGGCTGGAGTAGGTCTTGGGAAATCGGGTGGGCATCATTGGGCGCTGCCTAACCTACCTCGGTCAGCTCCCGGACCCTGATCAAGATGTCGTCGAGCATCTGCTCTGTGAGCTTGCCGGTGAAGGTGTTCTGTTGGCTCGGGTGGTAGCAGCCGATCAACCGCCAATCTCCAGCTTGAGCCTCGCTGCCGTGTCCGAAGCGTGGCTTTGGTTGGGGTAGCCGGCACCCGAGGTCGCGTAGTGCGCGCAAGGCCCCATCCCAGGCAAACGCGCCGAGCGTGACGATCGTCTGGCAGCGCTCCAGCATCTCCAGCTCGCGCACCAGGTATGGAAGGCACTCATCTCGCTCAGTGGGGGACGGCTTGTTGGCCGGGGGCGCGCAGCGCACGACCGCCGTTATGTAGGCGTCGGAGAGGCGCAGCCCATCGTCGCGATGCAATGACTCCGGCTGGCTTGCGTAGCCGGCCCGATGCAAGGCGGCATAGAGCCAGTCGCCAGAGCGATCGCCGGTGAACATCCGTCCTGTGCGGTTGGCGCCGTGGGCGGCGGGGGCCAGGCCGACGATTGCCAGCCGCGCCGTTGGGTCGCCGAAGCCGGCCACGGGTCGCGCCCAGTAGCTCTCCCCTGCGAAGCGGCGCGGGGGGTCGGCGGCGCGAGCCTCTCTCCATTCGACCAACCGAGCGCAGCGCCGACAGGCGTGTACCTCTGTGGCCAGCCGGGACAGATCTTCGGCCTCGCTTCCCTGGGGCGGAGGGGCCTGTCTGGGCGCTGCCGGTGGCTTGGGGCTCACCGGAGAGCTGAGGGGTTGAGGCTCACGAAGGAACTGAATCACGGATCGTGGTTGCCCTGGACCCGAGTCAAACACCGGGGGGGCAAAAACGCTCCAGATTTCTTATATATCTAGAAGATCTAGAGTTCTTAGGACTACAACTCAACAATCCGAGGAATTCTTTTGAAAGCAAAGCGCATTAGCGAAAAATCGAGGAAGAAGCAGAGGGGCGGTGCGATCGATCAGCGGCTTGTCAAGGCGCTGACTCATGAGCTGCGCGTGGAAATCCTCGGGATTCTCAACGAACGAATCGCCAGCCCCAAGGAGCTGTCCGACGAGCTCGGCGAAGGCCTGAGCCAGGTTAGCTACCACGTTAAAGTCCTCCGCGACTACGAGTGCATCGAGCTGGTCAAAACTGAGCCGCGGCGGGGAGCCATTGAGCATTTCTACCGCGCCACCTCGCGAGCTTTCCTGACCGATCGGGCCTGGTACCGCCTTCCTGATTCGATTCGTCCCGGGCTGAGTGCCGACCTGATGGAACTGATCGTCAGCGATGCGGGTACCTCGCTCAAAGCAGGAGTCCTCGACGCCCGCAAGGACCGGCACATGAGCCGCACCCCGGTGATCGTCGATGAGGCCGGCTGGGAAGATCTGATGAAGACGCTGGACGAGGCCCGGAAGCGGGTGGAGCAGATTCAAGGTGAGAGCTCCTCCCGGCTCCGCAAATCGGATGAGGATGGCCTCACGGCCTCGGTGGCGCTGCTTGGCTTCGAGCTTGTGGAGGGAGGCAAAGGGGCGTTGCGCCTGCGCGGCAAGAAAGCCGAGCCGAAAACCTCTAGCTGAGACACGTCCATCGGGAAGGGCGCGTCGTAGAGGCAGGATCAAGTACCTGCAGAGGACAGGCAACTCAGGCTGGTGCCACCAAGAGCCCATAGGCTTCTCGACTGACCATGAGGTTGAACCGATGATGTATCGCAGCGCTGCGGGTCGCAGGAGCCGGCAAAGTGGTGCGAACCGCAGGCGGAGGCGTTGTACACGCACCGCTGCGATGGCTGCATTCATCTGCTTGGCCCTGATCGCAGTCAGTTGCGGTAGTAGCCCATCTGACAGCGAAAAGGACTTCGACCTCGAAAGCCTCAACGCCGCCCTCGCCCAGGAGCTGACCGCGGTCGATGCCTACACGCGAGGCCTACCGTTGCTGCGCGGCCGCCTCCGCGCGGTTGGGCGCGAGTTCCGCGCCCAAGAGCTCGAATACGTAGACGCCATCACCAAGGCCATCCGCGGCCTTGGCGGGGAAGCCGATGCCGAGCCAACCGAGCTCGACTTCTCCGAAGTCAAGGGCCAGGCTGACTTCCTTGCCCTCGCCTATGGGCTGGAGAACGCCGCGTTCAATTTCTACACCGAAGCATCACCGCAGCTGTACACCGTTGCCCCCCGCATTCTCGCCACGACGCTTGCCGCTGGGCATGCGCAGCACCTGGTTGTGCTGCGGCAAGGCCTGGGCGCGGCCCTGGTCGAGGCCGCCCCGGAAGCTTTCGAGTCCGGAGAAGCCCCCGCCCCCGGCGCCACGACGCCATCCGGTACGACGGGATAATTGAGCGATGACAGCTCCCCTCTACGCAATCGGCCGCTTCTGCTCGCGTCACCACTATCCGGTGATTGCGGTCTGGCTGGTCGTCGCCGTGGCACTGGTCGTCGTCAGCGCGACCGCCGGCAGCAAGACCAGCGAAAACCTCACCCTGCCGGGCACCGGTTCGACCATCGCGACCGAACTGCTGGAAGAGAACCTGCCCGAACAGGCCTATGGCAGCAATCCCCTCGTCTTCGAGGTTTCCAGCGGCAAGCTGACCGAGCCCAAATACAGCACCGCGATCGCCGAATCGGTCAAGCGGCTGAACGAACTGGGTGACGTCAACTCGGCTGTCGATCCGCTCAGCCCGCAGGCGAAAGGCCTGCTCAGCAAGGACGGCACGATTGCCTACACGCCGGTCGTGCTCGGGATCGGCCCCGGCGAAATCACCGAGAGCCAGGCAAATGCGATCCTCGATGCCTCCAGACCAGCCGAAAAAGCTGGGATCGAGACCTCGGTCGGCGGCTACGTTGGCCAGCAGCTGTCCAAACCGGCAACCGAGCAGAGTGAGGCGATTGGGATCGCGGCGGCGATCGTAATCCTGCTCTTCGCATTCGGCACGGCGACGGCGATGATGATGCCGATCTTCTCCGCGGTGATCGGGCTCGCCTGTGCGCTGTCGATCATCCGCCTCCTCGAGCACGTGATCGCCGTCCCGGGCGTCTCGCTGACCCTGGCGACGATGATCGGGCTTGGGGTCGGGATCGACTACGCGCTCTTCATCGTCACCCGTCACAAACTGCAGTTGAAAGACGGCATGGAGGTGCACGAGTCGATCGCCCGCAGCACGGCGACCGCGGGGGGCGCCGTCGTCTTTGCCGGCTTTACCGTCGTGATCGCGCTCTGCTCGCTTGCCTTCGCCGGCATCCCGCTGGTCAGCACGCTTGGCTTCACCGCCGCGATCGCGGTCGTCGTCGCGGTCATCGCCGCAACCACGCTGCTGCCGGCGATGCTCGGAGCATTGGGGCCGCGGATCGACTCGCTGCGGATCAAGCTCGGCAAGACGCATCCCGACGACAAGCAGCCGCACGGCTGGCGCCGCTGGGCAGAAGGTGTGTCGAAGCGGCCATGGCGCTCGGCGATTGCGGCCCTCGCGGTCCTGATTGTGCTCGCCATCCCGATCCTCGAGCTCGAACTTGGCCAGAACGACATCAGTGCGCTGCCCAAGTCGACCACTTCGCGCCAGGCCTATGACGGCCTCAACGAGGGCTTCGGACCCGGAGTGATCGGGCCGCTCCTGATCGCCTCCGAATTCAAGACGCAAAAGGACGCCAAGGCAGGGCTGCCGCCGCTGCAGAAAGCTGTCGGCGCGACGCCCGACGTCGCCAAAGTCGGCCCGCCGACTCTCGACGAAAAGGGGACGGTTGCCGTCTTCACGGTGATCTCGAAATCCGCGCCTTGGGAGAGCGAGACCGTCGACCTGGTCGAAGAACTGCGCGACGACGTCATTCCGAAGGCGATGAAGGGAAGCGGTGGCGCCGCCTACGTCGGCGGCCAGACCGCCGGCTACATCGACCTAGCCACCCAGATCAGCGAAAAGCTGCCGATGATGATCGCGATCGTGGTTGGGCTCAGCTTCATCGTCCTCCTGCTGGCCTTCCGTTCGCTGCTGGTGCCGGTAAAGGCGGCGGCGATGAACCTGCTCTCGGTCGCCGCCGCCTACGGGGTGGTGACCGCGGTCTTCCAGCTTGGCTGGGGTGCTTCGCTGATCGGCCTCGATCACTCGATCCCGATCGTCAGCTTCGTGCCGCTGCTGATGTTCGCGATCCTCTTCGGGCTCTCGATGGACTACGAGGTCTTCCTGCTGACCCAGATGCGAGAGCACTACAAGCAGCATGGCGACGCGCGCCAGGCAGTGGTCGAAGGGCTTGCCAACACCGGCCGGGTGATCACCTCGGCGGCGGCGATCATGGTCTGCGTCTTCACCAGCTTCGTCCTCAACGGCGATCCGATCGTGAAGGAGTTTGGCGTCGGCCTGGCGGTCGCGATTGCGATCGATTCGACTCTGGTGCGGTGTCTGCTGGTACCCGCTGTGATGGTGCTGATGGGTCGTTGGGCCTGGTGGCTTCCCGGTCCGCTCGATCGCCTGCTCCCCCACATCAGCATCGAGGGCGAGGACTTCTTCGCTCGCCGCGACGCCGAGATGGCCGCCGAGGGGACGAAGAGCCAAGCCGGAGCCGATTCCTCCGCCCATCGACAGTCGGTGGGGGGAGAATGAGCGGCGATGTTCCCGCTCAACCTGCCCAACTTCCTCACCCTGACCCGCATCCTTGCCGTGCCGGTTGTCGTTGTCGCGTTGCTCGGGGAGACGCCGAATGGCGATGCTCTGGCGGCTGCCGTCTTCGCCCTGGCGGCGCTGACCGACGGGCTCGACGGCTACTTTGCTCGCTCCCGCGACGCGGTCACCACCTTCGGCAAGCTGATGGACCCGATCGCCGACAAGCTGCTGATCGCCGCGGCGCTGGTCTCACTCGTTTCGCTCAACCGGCTGGCCGCCTGGGTGGCGATGGTGATCATCGCCCGCGAGTTCGCGGTAACGGTGATGCGGGCGATCGCTGTTGAGCGCGGCATCGTGATCGCCGCAAGCTGGATGGGGAAGCTGAAGACGATCCTGCAGATCGCCGCCGTCTTCGCCCTGATCGCCGCCAACCCGGCACCGGCCTGGGTGGACGTCCTCGTCTACGCGGCGGTTGCGGTGACCGTGATCAGCGGCGCCGACTACTTCTTTGGCCTGCGCCGCCGAATCGAAGCTGAGCGCGAAGCGCGCGCGGCAAAGCCAAACCGAGCTAGGTAGCGGGCGCCTCCAGCCACTCCCTGACCGTGGTGTGGTGGCGCTGGTGCTCGCCGCTCTCGAGCTCGACCCGAAGATCGTCGAGCTTTCCGTAGCGTTCGGCGGTCACGTTGTGGCGGTGGATCGTCTCCAGGTTCTCCTGGCGCGCCATGACGAACGCCTCGCCGGGCAGGTCGGGGTAGTCCTCTACGACTCTGCGCACCATCTCCCGCACGCAGTCCTCGACGAAGCGCGGTTGGGAATGCGCCTTGGCGACGACCGCCAACTCGTCGGGGCGCTTCATCAGCTCGTAGATCTCCGAGCTCATCGACTGCTCGACGATCTGCAGCAGCTCCGGCGCATCGATCCATGAGGACCTGCCCTCCGGGCAGCCGATGTGAAGGGTGCCGATGCCACGCTGGTTATGAGTTGCGATCGGTACGGCCTCGATCGCCTGCTCGATCTGCTCAGCGTCGAAGCCCTGCTCCGCGAGCCGTTCCCGGGCCAGTCCACCGACCATCTCCTGCGCGCAGGGGCAGGCGGTCATTCCCTGGGCCTGGACCCCGGTCAACGTTCGGATGCCTCGCACCGAGGAGACCGCGGTCCCAAACAGGACGTAGATCTCCTGGGTTTGCTGGCCGCTGGCGGGAGTGCTCACCGTCACCGGATAGCGCGCCGTCACCGAGACCTCGGCGCGCAGGCCGTCCTGTCGCTCGCGTATCCGTTCGGCGATGTGGGAGGCGAGGACCTCAGCGGCGAAGGCCTCGCCGAGCACGACCTCGTCGATCGCCTCGCCGACGACTTCCTCGAAGCGGGACATATGGACGCCCGCCTGGCGAGGGTTGAGGTCGACGAAGCACTCGAAATCGGCGTGATAGAGGTTCTCGTCGCCGTCCACTTTGACCCGGATCACCTTCTCGACTCCGGTGACTCCAACCCGTGACAGGCTGACATGCGTCGCCGGAACCGACGATTGAACGTCTAGGGATGGAGAGATGGTCACGCGCCCTGCCATAGCCCTGAAGGGTAGACGTAAGCTCCCGGTGGACACCGCTCGGAGCGTCGATGCTTGTTCTCCCTATACTCCGCCCCGGTCGGAGCATTGGGGTCGGCCAGGGAATGAGGGGTTCAACGGAGGGACTGAGATAGAGCCGTTGGAAGTAGCCTCGCAGGGACTGGATCAGAGATCGGGCGCGCCGGCGCTCGCTGAGCCAGATGCGCTTGAGAGCCTGCTCGTACTTGGCCGCGAGCTCGGGTACCTGACCTTCGAGCAGATCGCCGCCACCCTAGAAGAGGTGGAGGTCACCAAGGAGCAGGTCAGCGGCCTCCACGCGAGCTTGGTCGAACACGGCGTGGAAGTGATCGCCGAGGAAGGCGTCGACGCTTACAAGGAGCAGCGCGAAGAGTCGACCAACGGGTCGAAAAAAGCAGAACTCGACCTCACCGTTGAACCCAGCCTGGACTCGCTGCGGCTGTACCTCCGTTCGATCGGCAAGGTCGAGCTGTTGACCGCCGGGGAGGAGGTCGAGCTGGCCAAGCGGATCGAGCGCGGCGACATGCTTGCCAAGCGCCAGATGGTCGAGGCGAACCTGCGGCTGGTGGTCTCGATCGCCAAGGGCTACATGGGCCGCGGCCTCAGCTTCCTCGATCTCATCCAGGAGGGCTCGCTGGGGCTGATCCGGGCTGTTGAGAAGTTCGACTACCGGCGGGGCTACAAGTTCTCCACCTACGCGACATGGTGGATTCGACAGGCTGTGACGCGGGCGATTGCCGACAAGGCGCGAACGATTCGCATCCCCGTGCATATGGTCGAGAAGCTGAATCGGGTCACGTACGTAGAGCGGCAGCTCGTCCAGCGATACGGCCGCGAGCCGGAGCCGCCTGAGATTGCCGCGGAGTTGCGCTGGACGGTCAGCGAAGTACGGGAAATCCTGCGGGTGGCGCAAATGCCCGTTTCGCTGGAGAAGCCGGTTGGAGACGAGGACGAATCGGAGCTTGGCGATTTCGTCGCCGACGACGCCGTGCGCGAGCCCTTCGAGGAGGCGAGCGAACATCTGCAGAAGGAAGGCGTGCGGAAAGCCCTCAACGCGCTCCCGGAGCGTGAGCGCCAGGTGATCGAGCTTCGATATGGGCTTTCCGGGATGGAACCGCTCACCCTCGAGGAAGTGGGTCGTACCTTCGGGGTCACGCGGGAGCGGATCCGTCAAATCGAGAACAACACGTTGAAAAAGCTCCAGCGCCTGCCCGAGGCGCAGATGCTTCGCGGCACGGGATAGCGGTTCGGCAGCATCTCGAGCGCTGATAGCGTCGAGACTCGACGATGGCGGCGGAAGAGGCCAAGACTGTTCTCGTAACCGGCGGCTCGGGGTTTGTCGGCGGTTGGTGCTTGGTCGATCTACTGCGGCGCGGCTACCGGGTGCGCACCACGGTGCGGGACCTATCGCGCGAGCCCGAGGTTCGAGTTGGGGTGGAAGGCCAGGTAAGCGCCGATGACCGCCTTGAGTTCATTGCAGCCGATCTCGGCGCCGACGAGGGTTGGGGGGCGGCGGTTAAGGGTTGCGACTATGTCCTGCATGTGGCCTCGCCGTTCCCGGCGGTGCAGCCGAAGGACCCCGATGAGCTGATCGTCCCGGCTCGGGAGGGGACACTGCGGGTGCTGAGGGCGGCTCTCGACGCTGGGGCCAGCCGGGTAGTGATCACATCTTCCGTGGCGGCGGTGGGCGGCAGTACGAGCCACTCCTCGGTGCCGCTAACGGAGCAGAGCTGGACCGATGCGGACAATCCCAAGCTGACCCCGTACACGCGCTCGAAGACGATTGCCGAGCGGGCCGCTTGGGACTTGGTCAAGGAACGGGGCGAGATCGAGAAGCTGGCGGCGGTCAACCCCGGCGCAATCCTGGGCCCCGTGTTGAGTGACGCTCACTCCTTCTCCCTCGAGCTGATCGGGCGGCTGCTGAAGGGAATACCCGGCACGCCGCGACTCGGCTACAGCATCGTTGACGTGCGCGATGTCGCCGATCTGCAGATCCGGGTGATGACCGCTCCGGAGGCGGGCGGCGAGCGCTTTATCGCGGTGGGCGAGTTCAAGTGGATGGCAGAAGTCGCCGAGGTCCTGCGCAGGCGCCTCGGGGAGGCAGCGCCGAAGGTGCCAAAGCGAGCCGTGCCCGACTTCGTCGTCCGCGCGATGGGCCTCTTCGACCCCAGCGTCCGCTCGATCGTGGGCCAGCTCGGGCGGAGGGTCGAGATGTCGAGCGAGAAGGCCAGGGACCGACTTGGCTGGGAGCCCCGCGCGACGGAAGAGACGATTGTCGATTGCGCGCAGAGCATGCTCGACGCTCGCTCTCCCGACGCCGGCTAGTCAGCCTGAGAGAGCCGGCTAGTCAGCCGAGAGAGACCGCTAGCGGGGCTCTAGGACGAAGACCGAGATGTCGCGGTCGAGGCGCTCGGCGTAGTCGTCGAAGCCGGCGTACTGCTCGTTGTGCTTTCGCCAGAGCTCGACCCGCTCCTCGCCATCGGCGATCCGGGCGCGAACCGGCTGGTGCTCGCGCCCGACCTCGATCTCGGCGTCGGGGTTCGCCTTCAAGTTGAGCGACCAAGCCGGTGTGCGTTCGTTGCCGGCGTTGGTGTCGATGATGACCACCCGCTCGCCGTCGGCGAGGTAGACGACCGGCGCCGTTCGCCGCTGGCCCGATTTACGCCCGGTCGTGGTCAGCAGCAGCACCGGTGCGCGCCCGACCTTGCCGCCAAGACGCCCGCCGCTCATCCGGTACAGAGGTGTGTTCAGTTTCCCCACCCAGCGCAGGCCGGTGGTCGAGCTGACGAACATCGAGATGCGAGAGTAAAACCTGTCGCTCGGCACGCCGCGAGTATTTCAAGAGCGACACTCGATGCGTAAAGTGGGGGTATGCCTACACCTCACCCGTTCCGCCTCGCCGCGGAGGCCAAGGACTTGGAGTTGCTCACCGAGGCTCTGCGGGAGGACGTGGTCCTTCACAGCCCGATTCTCTTTCGTGGCTTCGAGGGTCGCGAGATGGTCGCCGGTGTCCTGACCCACGTCGTTGCGACGCTCGAGGAGTTCGAATACACCGACGAGCTGGCCACCGACCGCACGGTCGTCCTTCGTTTCAAAGCGAAGGTCGGGGATCGCGAGCTCGAGGGGATCGACTTTCTCGAGCTGGACGAGGAGGGCAGAGTCGCCGAGTTGACCGTGTTCATGCGCCCGATGTCGGCCCTCACGGCCTTCAACGAGCAGATGGCCGCTCGGCTCGGCGTCGAGGTTGGCTCGAGCACCTCGCGGTAGACTCGGATGTCATCCGGGGGAGTGCCCGAGTGGTTAAAGGGGACTGGCTGTAAACCAGTTGGCTATGCCTACGCAGGTTCGAATCCTGCCTCCCCCATATGAGCAGCCTCGAGGGCCGTGTGATTGCCATCGCCGGGATTGGCGGCGGGTTGGGCCCGGTCGTGGCCCAGCGATTGGCCGCTGCCGGGGCGACTATTGCGGGCTCTGACCGTGGGCAGACCCAGCTCGAGGAGGTAGGCGAAGGGTTGGACCTGCCGCAGGAGCGCTGGGATGGCCAGGCCATCGACCTGCTTGACGAGAGCGCTGCCGGTGGGTGGTGCGCGAGCCTGGTTGAGCGGTTTGGGCGAGTTGACGCGCTGCTGCACCTGGTGGGAGGCTGGCGTGGAGGAGAGCCGCTTCATCAGGCTCCGCTTACGGATTGGGACCTGCTCCACGACCTGCTGATTCGCACCGTCCAGTGCACGACCCGCGCATTCCACGATGCGCTGCTCGCCAGCGATCAGGGCCGCTTCGTACTCGTGTCCGCGAAGCAGGCACAGGACCCTTCCAACAGCAATGCCTCCTACGCGGCCGCCAAGGCTGCGGCAGAGGCCTGGACGCTGGCCCTCGCCGACGGGTTCACCGGTGCGCGGGCGACAGCGAACATCATCGTGGTCGACGCGATCCTCACCCCGCAAATGCGGGAGGAGAGCCCCGGTAAGGAGTTCCCCACCTTCACTCCAGCGGAGCACATCGCCGAGGCAATGGCTTTCCTCTGCTCAGAGGCCTCTGCCGAGATGAATGGCCAGCGCCTCCTGCTTACGATGAGGTAGACGAGTGAGTATGAGCGACAAGGGCGCCAAAGACGAAATGACGATCGGGCAGCTCGCGGAGCGAACCGGGATGACGGTGCGCAACATTCGCGCCCACCAGACGCGAGGGTTGCTGCCTCCGCCCGTGGTTCGCGGCCGCACCGGCTATTACAACGAGGACCATGTGGCGCGGATCGCGCTGACGCGCGAGATGCAGGCGGACGGCCTCAACCTGGAGGCAATCCGGCGAGTGCTCGACAGCGGCGACGGGTCGGCGTCTGCGATCTTCGACTTCACCCGCGCTCTGCGCGTCCCCTTTGAACACGAGGCGCCGGAGATCTTCGACGCGGGTGAGCTGGCGAAAGCCTCTGGAGTCAAAGCAGACCCTCGCCTACTGAGACGTGCGGAAAAGCTCGGCATCCTTCGCGCCCTGCCGGATGGCCAAATCGAGGTGATCAGCCCTCGATTGCAGCGGGTGGCCGCCGAGCTTGTTGAGCTGGGGATCGGCTCCGAAGGGACAATCGCCACTGCCGAGAAACTGCGTCGGCATGCCGATAGCACCGCACGCGCCTTCGTCGAGCTTTTTGTCAAGGAGGTCTGGGAGCCATTCGACGAAGCCGGTCGCCCCGAGCAGGACTGGCCAAAGATGAGCGAAGCCCTCGAACGCATGCGGCCGCTTGCCGCCGGCGCCCTTCTTGCGATGTTCCAGATCGCGATGAGCGAAGCGATTGAGAAGGAGAGCGAACGGATGCTGAGGCTTGCCGCTCGCAAGGGCAAGCCAAAAGGCAAGCGCCGCAAACGCTGATCCGTGCACGACCCGTCGGTCCCGCTCACCACTGTCGGGATTCGCAGCGCCCTTAGTTGCCAGGCTCAGCTTGAGGCGGTACCGCTCAGCTCTTCAGTGGCCGCTTCATGGCCTCCGTAGGGCAGGACGGCGAAGTACATCAGCGAGGGGAGCAGCGACTCCAAATCGTCGAGTTCGCCTTTGCTGAGGCGTGCGTGCAGCAGCATCGCGATGCCACCGACGATGCCGTCGGCGGAGATGCTCGAAGAGGCATCGGGCAACTCCTCGCGGATCTGAGCATCGATGCAGCTGGAGAAGTGCTCAAGCAGATCGTCGTAGCGCAGTACGCCAACGGGTCCGGCACCACGTGCCTCCACGATGAGCGCACGAGCCGCATCCGGCTCGTCGGCGATGAAGCGAAGCAACTCCTCCACGCCCATCCGCAGCCGGTCGCGCCAGTTAGCACCGCCTTCGACCGCCGCCGCCTCGACGCGCTCGCGAAGCCGTCGAGCGGCCGCATCGATGGCAACGAGGAAGCAGTCTTCCTTGTTGTCGAACTGTTCGTAGAACGTGGGCCGAGATATCCCGGCCCGCTCGAGCACGTTCTGAACGCTGACGTCGTGGTAGCCGACTTCGGATGTGGCTCGCAGCATTCCTGCCAGCATGCGCTCGCGCTGGACCGCTTTGATCAGTTCCGACGGGAGCTCCCGTAGCCGAGCCGTCGGCACGAACTGACCGTTTGACTCTGCCAGAAGTTCGGCGGCAGCGGCGACATCGGAGGTCGACCAACGATCACCGATTGCCGCTGCCAACATCTCGCGGCTGAGAAGAACCCTGTCCGGTTGCATCGAATACCACCCTGTTTCTGAGCCAAGGACCCAGGTAGTAACAACACGGTACTAGATCCTAGACATTATGCGTTGGAGATTTAGCCGAGCGGTGGATATATTGTCGCAATGTCCCAAGAGGGACTGGGGACATCGCCGACCCAGACAGCCTTACGCCCAGAGCTTCCGCGCGAGTTCGTTGCGGCCTACAAGCGAAGGCGCATCATGGACGCCGCGGCGGAGCTGACCGCGGAACATGGCTACCGCGGGACTCGAATTACCGACATCGTCCGCCGCGCCGGCATCGCTCGGAAAACGCTGTACGAGCACTTCGACGGGAAGGAGGCCATTTTCCTCGCTGTCTTCGACGAAGCGATCGAAGAGGTGATCAGGCGAGTCGAGGCTGCGTATGCGGAAGCTGGGGATGCCTGGGCGGATAGGGTCGAAGCCGGGCTGGGTGCCTTTCTAACCTATGTCGCCGAAGAGCCCGCCCTGGCGCGGTTGTGCCTGATCGAGGCTCCGTCGGCCACCCCTAGGACCACCAAGCGCTACGACGAGGCCATGCAGCTGTTCATCAAGCTGGCGCGACGTACGCTGCCCAGCGACGCGTCTTTGCCCGACACGATCGAGGAGTCCCTGGTCGGCAGCGTGATCTGGATCGTCTATCAGCGGGTTCGGCGCCGCGAAACCGAGCAGGTCGAGGATCTGCTCGCAGAGCTTTCCGACTTCGTGTTGGCGCCCTTCGTTGGCTCAGGCGTGATCGACCGAACGAGGCGGGAAACGCGCCTGTGACGCCGGGGGCGCTGCCACACTTCAGCGCCAGTTATGGAAAAGCTGCCACGCGGTAGGCACGGGCTAACGCGCGAGTTCGTGGAGCAAAACCAGCGCGATCGATTGATCGCGGCGCTCACGAAGTGCCTCTACGAGGATGGCTATGGCAAGACGACCGTCGGTGGGATCGGCAAACAGGCCCACATCTCGAAGTCCGTCTTCTACGAACTCTTCGACGACAAGTACCAGTGCTTCATAGCTGCCTACGACAGTGCCGTCGAACGGATGCGCGAAGTGGTTCAGCTGGCTTGCGGGGGCAGCAAAGACTGGGCGTCTGGGGTCTGCGCGGGGCTCTCCGCGCTGCTCGCCCATATGGCCGAGGAGCCGGCCGCGGCAAGCCTGGTGCTTGTCGAGGGGCTGCATGCCGGGCGCGATCTTCATGAGCGCTTCCAAGCGGCGGTGGAGAGCTTTGTGCCCTACTTGCGGGAGGGGGCGCCCGTGGGGGTGGGCGGTGGCTCGCGGCCTGAGGCAACCGATGAGGCCGTTGTCGGCGGCATTGCATCGATGCTCGGCAGGCACGTACTCGCCGGAGAGGTGGAGCGTCTCAATGAGTTCTTTCCCGAGATTGCGGAGTTCGCCCTCACTCCCTACCTCGGGGCAGATGAGGCGCGCCGCATAATCTCAACTGCATGAGCGACGCGACGAGCGGAACGAGCGACGCAGCGGCAGGCGCCCCTGGGGGGGTGGCCGGGCAGGACGCACTCCCAGCGGTGACAGGGGTCCTGCCCTCCCAGGCTCTGGGCCAGGCAATCGAGTCCGAGTGGATCAGTTCTGGCGACTACCGGATTAGGCAGGAGGCGATCCAGCCCGCCAGCGTCGACCTCCGGCTCGGGGACTTCGCCTGGGCGTTGCGCTGCAGCTTTCTGCCGGATGTCGGGTCGACGGTCGAAGAAAAGATCGAGGACCTCGCCTTTCAGAAAATCGACCTGCGCGACGGTGCCGTGCTGGAGCGCGACCGGCCCTACCTTGTGCCGCTGCTCGAGGAGCTGGCGCTGCCCGATGACGTGCGGGCGAAGGCGAACCCGAAGAGTTCGACCGGTCGCCTCGATGTCTTCACCCGCGTCCTCACCGACCGCCACCATCGCTTCGACGAGGTCCGGCCGGGCTATCGGGGGAAGCTGTACCTCGAGATTGTGCCGCGCTCCTTCGCTATTCGGGTGCGGCAGGGGCTCTCGCTCAACCAGCTGCGCCTTGCGCGGGGGGATGTGCGGCTCGGCGATGAGGAGATCCGCGCTCTCCAGGACGAGTTTCCGCTCCTCTATCTGGACTCTCACGCCCTGCGCGAGTCCGAGCTGGCGCTGGCCGAGGGGCTGTTTCTCAGCGTCGACCTCTCAGGGCCCAGCGACCGGATCGTCGGCTACCGAGCCAAGAAGAACAGCCTTCCGATCGACCTCTCCCGGGTCAGGGCCTATCGCTGGAGCGATTACTGGGAGCCGGTGTTCCCCGAGGCCGGAGGCCGGATCGTCTTGGAGCCGGAGATCTTCTACCTGCTGCTGTCGGCCGAGGGTGTCTGCATTCCGCCTCAAATCGCGGCGGAGATGATGGCTTACGACCCGACCGCGGGAGAGCTGCGGACCCACTATGCGGGCTTCTTCGACCCGGGCTTTGGCTATGACCCTGCCGGTGACCGCCACGGCAGTCGCGCGGCGCTGGAGGTGCGTGCCCGCGACGTCTCGTTCATGGTCGAGCACCGCCAGCCGGTCTGCAAGCTTGCCTTGGAGCGCACCAGCGCTCCGGCCGAGCGTCTCTATGGCGAGCAGTTGGGGTCGAACTACCAGGGTCAGGTGACGATGCTGAGCAAGCACTTCGAGGAGCAGTCCGCGGGCGGCGCACCTACTAGCGACGGCTAGCAGCTCCACCCTGACCCCGCCGAATGTGCAGTTGATGACCCTATGGGGTCATCAACTGCACATTCACTGCCCATTCGGCGGTCTAGGATTCGGGCCATGGCTGAGAAGACCTGGCAGGTCTACCTCTCTGGGGAGATTCACTCCGATTGGCGCGAGCGGATCGAAGCCGGAGCGCGTGAGGCGCAGCTGCCGGTGTCGTTCTCGGCGCCGGTCACCGACCATGCTGCCTCCGACGATGCCGGAGTGGGCACCCTCGGTGAGGAGACCACGCCGTTTTGGCGCGATCACATGGGCGCCGGCGTAAACGCGGTTCGCACCCAGACGCTGATCCGCGCTGCCGACGTTGTCGTGGTTCGCTTCGGAGACAAGTACCGCCAGTGGAATGCCGCGTTCGATGCCGGCTATGCCACGGCTCTGGGGAAGCCGATCGTCACCCTGCACGACTCCGAGCTAGACCATGCGCTCAAGGAGGTCGACCGCGCTGCTCAGGCGACCGCCCGCACGGCCGAGCAGGTTGTCGATGTCCTTCGGTATGTGATCACCGGCAAGCTGCCCTAACCTCGGCTCGATTCCTCAGCGCCCCGCCCCACGAGTCAATTCCTTCGCGGAGTGGGCCTTTTGGGGTTCCCCTCCGTCTGGTGGTTAGCGGGGCGGTTCGCTCCTGCTAAATCCACCCAATGGAGCCCACTCAGCAGGCAAATCCGGTAGCCCCTCTCGCGCAGGAGGCATGTCTGGAGTCAACCCCTCTCGATCTGGAGTCAACGGCTCTCGAGGAAGACGTCCAGCCGACCACCCCCGGTGGGGAGTTACGTCCGGACCCGATGCGAACGTATGTTCGTGTGAGATGGAATGACCAACGGGTCAAGAACGACTTGCGATTGCCGGGGATAGGCGACGGGGCCGTGGTCCGCACATTCGATGCACCTGAGGCAATGGGGATCAACTTCCACGAGGTCTATGCCCGATCGGCCCTCAACCACGTTTCCGGCGGTCGCTATGGCTTCAACTGGACGATCAACCCCTATCGGGGATGTACGCACGCCTGCGTCTTCTGTTTCGCTCGCCGAACCCACCGCTACCTCGATTTCAACGCCGGGCGGGATTTCGAGCGGGAGATCGTCGTCAAGGTGAACGTGCCGGAGCTGCTGCGAGGTGAGCTGGCGCGCCCCAGCTGGAAACGGGAGCTGGTCGCGCTCGGGACCAACACCGACCCGTACCAGTGGGTCGAGAGCCGCTACCGGATGATGCCCGAGATCCTGGCGGCGCTGGAGGAGGCGGATACGCCCGTCTCGGTGTTGACGAAGTCGCCGCTGGTTCTGCGCGACATCGACATCTTCGAGCGGATGGCGAAGCGATTGCGTGTCTCGGTCAACCTCTCGGTTCCAACTTTGGATGAGAAGGTTTGGCGAGCGACTGAGCCGCACACTCCCAGCCCGGCGGCTCGGCTCGACGCCGTCGCCGAGCTGCGGCGTCGCGGCATCAGCTCGGGTGTCCTGATCGCCCCGATGATGCCGGGCATCAACGACAGCCCGGAGCAGGTTGAGCCGATCGTCGAGCGTGCCCGAGAAGCCGATGCCACCTTCCTGGGGTCTGCGCCCCTTCACCTCCGCGATGAGGTTCGCGAGGTCTTCTTCGGCTGGCTCGAGGCAAAACGCCCCGATCTCTTGCCTCGGTATGAGCAGCTCTACTCCGGAGGCCGTGCCCACATGCGGCCTGCGCAGCGGTCTCGCATCACTCGGGTGGTCGAAGGCTGGGGGAGGCGAAGGGCGGCGCCAGCGACCGACAGCGCGGCGGCCGGGGACCCGCGAAGTGCAGAGGAGCGTCTCGCCCCAAGCCGAGTGAAGGTTGCGGCTGCCGCTGGGCCCGCCGCCCAGCAGCAGCAGCTCTTCTAACCCTGGCTTCAGCCTTCGTCGAGGTCCTCGAACCGGCACTCCTCGGGGGCCTTGTCGTCGCGAAAGCGATGAAAGCGCGCACCGTGGCGAATGCGTCCCGCCGCTGCGTGGTCGTAGCCCACCTCGATCACCAGCTCCGGCCGCAGCGCCACCCACTCGAGGTCACGCCCACCCGCCCAGCGGCTTGGCTCGGCGGTTCCACTCTCGCCGGTCTCCAGCGGCGCGAGCAGTGTGCGGAGGCCTCGTTTCGTCTCGGCGCTGAAGCCGGAGATGTGCCCAACCGAATGCAGCTTGCCGCCGTCATAGAGGCCGAGGATCAACGAGCCGACCGTTCCCTCCTCTTTGCCAGGCCTCCAGCCCATGACGACGCAGTCGATCGTTCGCTCCCGCTTCACCTTCGCCATCCCTTTGCGTTTGCCGGGCTCGTACTTGGCGTCGAGCTGCTTCGCCATCGTCCCCTCACTGGTTCGCAGCCAGTGCTCAGCGCGCTGTGGATCGGTCGTGAGCTCGCTCAGCTCAATGCCGGTTTGCGCTGCGAGCTTTTCCAGGCGAGCCCGCCGCTCGTGGAGCGGCTTCTCAAGTAGCGCCTCGCTCCCTTCGGCCAGCAAGTCGAAGGCGATGAACGAGACCGGGATCTCCTTCGAGAGCAGCGCGATCCTTGACTCCGCTGGATGGATGCGGCTCTGCATCGCATCGAACTCGATGTTGCCGTCTGCATCGCGGATTACCAGCTCTCCATCGAGTACGTAATGGCCGGCTGCGAATTTCAGCTCGGGGAAGTAGCGCCCCAGCGATTTGGCACCCCGCGATTGGATGTAGGTGTCGTCGCCGTCGACGAAGACGATCGCCCGGAAGCCGTCGAGCTTTTGCTCATACGCCCACTCCTCACCGAGCGGCAGCTCCTTGCGCGTGAGGGCCAGCTGTGGCTTGATCGGCGGGGAGAGCGGCAGCGTCACGGTTGGAACAGTGTGCCTCCTGGGCGGCTATTCGCGAGCGGCCGCTGCGCGGCGAGTGCGGTTCTCTCGGGGGTCCGGGATGGGCACCGCCGAGAGCAGCTGCTGGGTATAGGGATCCCGGGGCTGCTCGCAGATTCGGTCAGCGGCACCCTCCTCGACGATCTTGCCGTCCTTCATGACCGCAATCCGCTGGGAGATGTGGCGAACGATGCCGATGTCGTGGGCGACGAATACGTACGCAAGCCCGAGGTCCTTTTGGAGGTCGACGAGCAAATTGACGATTTGGGCCTGTATTGAGACATCGAGTTTTGAGACGGGCTCGTCGGCGAAGATCAACTTCGGCCGCGTTGCCAAAGCGCGGGCAATCCCGATCCGCTGTTGCTGGCCGCCCGAGAACTCGTGGGGGTAGCGGTTGTAGTGCTCGGGTGAGAGGCCGACCCGGTCCAGCAGCTCCTGCACCTTTGGCTTCAGCTCCGAGCCCGACGCGAGGCCGTGGAGCTTCAGCGGGCTGCCGACGATCTCACCCACTCGCTTGCGCGGGTTCAGCGACGCCTGGGGGTTCTGGAAGACCATCTGCATCTCGCGGCGCAGCGGCTGCATCTGCCGGTCGCCAAGCCCGACGATCTCGTGGCCCTCAAAGAGGACGGAGCCGGCGGTTGGCTTGATCAGTTGCAGGACGGCGCGGCAGAGCGTCGACTTCCCACACCCGGACTCCCCAACCAAGCCGAGCGTTTCCCCAGATGAGATCGCGAAGTCGACCCCGTCGACGGCGCGCACGCTCTCCACCTCGCGGTCGATCAGCAGCCCCGACTTGATCGGGAAGTGCTTGGAGAGGCCCTTGACCTCGAGCAGCCGCCCGCTCACGTGCCCCTCCTCATCACGTGCCATCGCCGACCTCGCGCCGCTCACGCTTCTGCTCTGGTGAGAGGAAGCAGCGATCGAAGTGGGCCGGTGCCTCCGGCAGTCGGGTGTTCAGGTCCGGGACGCTCTGGCAGCGGTCGAATGCGTGTGGGCATCGTGGCCTGAAGTGACAGCCGACCGGCGGTTCGAGAAGAGAGGGGGGCATGCCGGGGATCTGAGGCAGGCGGTCCGGCCTCGGGCGGTCGATGCGGGTCAGCGACCCGAGCAATCCCCACGTATAGGGATGCTGGGGGTCATAGAAGACCTCATCGAGGGTTCCCTGCTCGACGATGCGCCCGGCGTACATCACCGCCACCCGGTCGGCGATCTCGGCCACGACCCCGATGTCATGGGTGATCAACACGATCGAGAGGTCGCGCTCCTCGTTCAGCTTTCGCAGCAGCTCGATGAGCTGCGCCTGGATCGTCACGTCGAGCGCCGTTGTCGGCTCGTCGGCGATCAGCAGCGAGGGGTCGAGCGAGAGAGCCATCGCGATCATCGCGCGCTGGCGCATGCCGCCCGATAGCTCGTGTGGGTAGGCGTCGACTCTTATGCCCGGATCGGGGATCCCGACCGCGTCGAGCAACTCAACCGCGCGCTGGCGGGCCTCGGTCGCTGAAACGTCGCGGTGGGCGCGGATCTGCTCGACGATCTGAGCGCCAACCCGGTAGACGGGGTTCAGCGAGCTCATCGGGTCCTGGAAGATCATCGACATCCGGTTGCCGCGCACTCTGCGCAGCTCCTCATCCGAGGCGCCGATCAGCTCGGTGCCCTCGAAGTGGGCAGTGCCGGAGATCGATGCATTGGGCCCTCGCGTCAGGCCCATCATCGTCAGCGCCGTTACCGACTTGCCGCTGCCGGACTCGCCAACCACGGCGAGCACCTCATCGGACTTGAGCTCTAGGCCAACTCCATCCACTGCCCGGACGACGCCGTCCTCGGTATTGAAAGAGACCTCGAGGTCGTGCACCTCGAGCAGCGTGGGCACCCGGCCGGCCTCGCTCATGCCTTCGACCCTCCTTCGAGCCGGATGCGTGGGTCGAGCGCTGCGTAGGCGATGTCAACCACGGTGTTGAAGATGACGATGAAGAAGGCGCCGAACATGGTCACCGCCATGATCGGCGGCAGGTCGAGCTGGCCGATCGCATCGGCGAAGTACTGGCCGACCCCCTGGAGGTTGAAGACCGTTTCGGTGAGGATCGCGCCGCCTCCGAGCACCGCACCGAAGTCGAGCCCCCAGAGTGTGATGATTGGGATCAGCGAGTTGCGCAGGACGTGCTTAAGCATCACGCGCCGCTCAGAGAGCCCCTTGGCGCGGGCGGTACGGACGTAGTCCTCACCCATCGTTTCCAGGATGTCGGAGCGCAGCACGCGCGAGTAAAAGCCGATGAAGAGGATTGAGAGGGTGAACCAGGGCAGGATCAGGTGCCAGAGCCATTCAGTTGGGCTGACGAGGAATTCGACGTAGCCGCCGTTGGGGAAGATCCCCGCCTTGTAGCCCAGGTAGTAGCTGAGGATCGCCCCGAGCCAGAAGGCTGGCATGGAGATGCCGATCAGCGCAAGCACGGTCAGCACGCGGTCCGAGATTCGCCCGGCGCGCAGGGCGCTGTAAACGCCCAGGGCGATCGCGAACGCCATCCAGATGATCGCCGCACCGATCGCCAGCGCGAAGGTTCGCGGCGCGCCCTTCCTGATTTCTTCGGTGACGCTGACTTCGGTGAAGTAGGAGATCATGTCTCCGGTGAAGAGCTTCTTCATCATCGTCCCGTACTGGACGTAGAGGGGCTCATCGAATCCCCACTCCTCCCGGATCGCCTCGACCTGAGTTTCGGTGTGGGCCTTGCCCGCCATCCGCACGGCGGGGTCGCCGCCCGGCAGCACGTTGAAGATCAGGAAGACGAGCACCGAGACGGCGAAGAGCACGAAGACCATCGAGAGCACTCGCCGGACCGCGAACCTGGCCAGCTGGGAGCGCATCAGTGCTCGATCCTGACCCTGGCACGGGGGTCGAGTGCGTCGCGCACGCCCTCGCCGAAGACGTTGAGCGAGAGGACCGTGAGCACGAGCATCGCGCCGGGGACGATCGCCAGGTGGGGGGCCGAGATGATCCGTTCGACGCCTTCGGCGATCATCGTCCCCCAGGACGGGTTGGGCGGCTGGATGCCCGCGCCAAGGAAGGAGAGAGCCGCCTCGAGCAGGATCGCGTTGGCGATCATCAGCGGCAGGAACACCACCAGGGTGGAGGCAACGTTGGGCAGAACCTCGGTGAACACGATTCGTGCCGAGCCCATGCCCTGGGCGCGGGCTGCCTCGATGAATTCCCGCTCGCGAATCGCCAGGACCTGCCCCCGTACCGGCCGCGCCAGGTAGGGGATGTAGATCACCGAGATGATCAGGATCGGGATTAGGAGCGAGTCGCTTTCCAGGGTCAGCGGCCCGAGCTCGAGCCCCTGCACGGCGAGCACGGTCCCGATCGCAACGCCCAGCAGGATCACCGGGAATGCCCAGAGGACGTCCATCGCTCTCGAGATCACGCTGTCGACCGGGCCGCGGGAGTAGCCGGCGAGCAGGCCGAGCACCAGCCCCATCAGGATCGTCCCGAGCGCCGCGCTGATCCCGACCAGCAGCGAGTTGCGCCCGCCGTAGAGAAGGCGAACCATGATGTCGCGGCCGTTGCCGTCGGCGCCGAGGAAGAATTCGCCGCCCCAGGTTGGGCCGATCGGCTTGCCGAGGAGATCGACGACGTTGGTCGTCTTGCCGTCAAGGACGATCGTGTCGGATAGGTGGTTTTCCTCAGCGCTCGTGTGGGCCACGTTGTCCGCCCACAGCGGCGCGGCCAGGCAGGCGGCGACCAGGGCGATGAAGACGACGCCGAAGGCGAGCGCCATCTTGTTGCGCCGCAGACGACGCGCGGTCAGCCGCCAAGGCCCGAGGCCGGGCCGCTCAGCGGGATCGTGGGCGAGCTCGGCTGGGGCGTCGAGAGAGAACTCGGTCCCAGGCGAACCGAGGATCTCCTCATCGCGACTGGCGGTCACAGCCGCTCATTATCGGGTCCAGGTATGCGGCAAAACGAAGGGGGCGCTCTGGAGCGCCCCCTTCGCTAGCGATTGAGAAGAATGAGGCTTACTCGGCGCTCTTAAGGCAGAAGCTCGAGTAGTCGTTCTGATACACCGGGCTCACCACCGTGCATTCGTCGAAATTGATCTCGTCCGAGACGAATGTCGCGAGCTTTCTATGTCCGAAGGGGAGCATGTAGGCGCCGTCGACGATGTAGTCGTTCAGCTCTTCCCAGCGGCCCGTCACTTCCGTGAGGTTTGGCTCTTCGCTGAGCGCCGCCAGTTCATCGTTGATGTGTTTGTCATCGATGTAACCGAGGTTCGTGTTGTTGGTGGGCCCGATCGTTGCTCCATCCACGAGGATGGAAAAGCCGAGTGGGTGGGGAAAGTCCGTGTACCAGCTTGCGAAGCCCGTCTGTGCTTCCGTCTTCTGGTTGCCGACCGTCGGGAAATAGACGGCGCCGTCGATGATCTTCGGCTCTGCATTGAAGCCAAGCTGGTTGAGCTGGTCGGCGTAGGCCTGAGTGATCTTTGGCGTCGGATCGACGGTATCGCCCCAGACCGTCACCTCGGCGCCCTCGGCGCCGGCTTCGCGGATCAGCTGCTTGGCGCGCTCGACGTCGGGCTGCTGGTTCGGGTCTCCCCACGGGCAGTCCTCGATGTCGATGGCTTCGCTGTAGCCCGGCATACCCGGCGGCAGGAACGAACATCCGGGGGCTAGGCCGCCGGCATAGAGCCGGGCGAGAGCGGTCTTGTCGAGGCCGATGTTGACGGCTTCGCGAACCTTCGGATCGTCAAACGGCGGGATCTCGTTGTTGAGGAAGAAGAAATAGGTGGACGCTGTAGAGAATTCTTCGTAGCGCTGCTCTTCGGTGCCGTCGGGCCCAAAGCGCTCGATCACCTCCGCCTTCAGGTCGGCCGCTGGGGGGTCCTGCATGTAGTCGAGGCGGTTGTCGATCACGTCCTCGGTCTGCTGGATGAGGTTGGGCGTGATCTTGGTCGTGATCGTTTTGATCTTTGCCTCGGGGACATCGGGGATTTCCGCCGCGGCGAAGCGGGGGTTCTTCTCGAGCACGAATTCACGGTTCGGCACCGACTTGGTGATCATGTAGGCGCCGACACCGGGCGGCGGGTCCTGGGTCATGTTCTCGAACGGTGTGTCACCGGGCACCAGGCCAGCGAAGGTCATCGCGAGGACGTTGGTGAATGAGGCATCTGGCGCGGTGAGGTTGATGGTGATCTCGCCGGTTTTGTCGTTGGTCTGGATGCCGGGAATGTCGGCGTCCGGATCGCCGCCGGAGAGATAGGCGCTCGCCCCCTTGATGCCTTCGAAGTAGAAGCTGCCGGGCGACTCGAGGTTGAGCACTCGCTTGATCGAGTGCTCGAAGTCGCTTGCCTTGACGGGCGTGCCGTCGGAGTATTTGAGGCCCTTGCGCAGGGTCAGCGTGTAAGTCTTGTCCCCGTTGCTGATCCGCGGCAGGTCGGTGGCGAGGCCTGGGATCACTTCGGAGCCGGCGGCGCCTTCGGCGTGGCGGTAGGTGAGAAGTGGCGTGTAGACGACCCAGATCGGTTCCAGCGCTTCGACCACGTAAGACAGAGCTGGGTCGAGAGCATCGGGCTGACTGGTCTGGGAGATCGTGATCGATCCGCCTTTGGCCTGGCCGCCGTTACTGGATCCGCAGGCAGCAACGCCAAGCGCCAAAACGAGCGCCATGACCATCACCGACGGGACTCCCAAAGCCTTCCTCACCGCACGACCTCCTCGGATTGTCGTGTATCCGGATCACCCTCCGGTGTTCCGGATTTCACCTTTCCGGGTCGGCGGCCAAGTCCCTTCCTCGGCTGGAGGCAAACCCCATTGCATACAACTCCACCACAATCTCATTGGTCGTGTCAATCGTGGCTCGACGTTTGATTGAGCCCCCCGACCATTGCCTGCCCACCAGCGGCGCGGTGATCGCGACGATCGCAAGCACGCCCAACCCGGCGACCAGAAAGGTCGCCCGCGGGCCGTAGACAGTGGCGATCAGCCCCCCGACGACAAACCCGACGCCGGGCATCGCTGCGCCGATCGCCTCGAGCGCGCCAATCACTCGAGCCTGCATCTTCTGTGCAGTCAGCTCCTGGACCGCGCTCATCACCGACACCCATTGCACCCCGTTCCCAATTCCACCGACGAATGAGGCAGCGCAGGCGATGGCGAGCGTCTGTGCCGCCGCCATGCCCAGGTATCCGGCGCCGATCGTCAGCGTGCTGAAGAACAGCAGCAGCGGGAGGGATGCGCGCCGTAGTGCGGCGAAGACAATGCTGCCCACGAACATGCCGCTTCCCCAACTGCCGAGCAGCAGTCCGTAGCCGGTGTTGCCGCCCCCCAGCGTCTGCTTGGCGTAGATCACCTCGACCGGGACCACCGCCGAGAAGAAGACGAACGCCGCGGCTTGCCCGGCCAGGAGGCGACGCAGTGTCACATGGCGACGGATGTAGCTGAGGCCCGCCCGCACCTGTTCGCGCAGCTGGCCCGGTTCGGGCTCCAACTGCGGCAGCCGTCCTGCCGTGAACAGGATCCAGCCGATCGCATAGAAGGAGATGGCATCCAGCAGCAACGCCGTCTGGACGCCCAGAGCGGCTACCACGGCGCCGCCGATCGGGGGGCCGACCGCCGCGCCACCGGTGAAGGCGAAGTTGAGGACGGAGTTCCCGGCTCGCAGTTCGCCCTCGGGCTCGAGCATCGCTGCTGACACGGCACGGGTCAGGGTGCGGGCCGTGAGGGCGAGGGCGCCATCGATCATGGCCACGGCGACGATGGCCGCCAGCGAGAAGTGCCCCGCGAGCAACGCCAAGGCTCCAAAGGCCGCGGCCTCTCCGGCGTAGAGGGTCGGCAGCGCAAAGCGAGGGGGGGGACGCTCCATCCGCGCGACGAGGAACGGGGTTAGAAGTGCTGGCAGAACACCGGTTCCAAGGAACAGGAGCGCCGTTGCCATGGCGCTGTCGGTGTGCTCGAAGACGAGGACCGAGAGGGCGACGATGCCCAGCCAGTCGCCCATCTCGTTGACGGCATAGGAGATGGCCAGGCGCCTAAAGGCTGGTCTGCGAAGGGGACCTCTCACGGCTGCTTTACGCACGTCTGTCCATGCCTTCTAGGTAGTTCTCCGTAGTCCTGTGCCTATTTCTGCACAAGATTTCCTGCAAGTGCACAAGTTTTGGATAAGCTGTGCTACAAAGTTCCCAGTGATTGAGAAGTTCTTGACAGCAACTCACGCTTTTTTGGGCTTCAACGGAGAAAGGAACGGGTCAATGGGCTGGCGCCACTAAGTCTTTGAGCAGTCGATACGAGAGCGAACGTTAGTTGCGATTTTCGCTTTTGGGCAGGGGGGCGTCTTTCGCAAGGCGCCCCTCATGCGTTTTGGGAAAGTCTTTTTCCGCAATTTGCAAGGTCTTGGCCAGTTGATCTAGACGAGTTGCCGAGCCTGCAGTGACCCTCTACCGTGTTCTGCAGCAAGCGTTTGCCGCAGTGCCCAGTAGCCAGGCCCGGGGGCATGCCTTCCGCCATGCGTGGAGGTTCCTGGGGTCAGTCGGTTGGGCCCGATCGGCCGCAGAGACAATGCCCGCAGAGCGACCGACACCGCTGATCATCATCGCCGAGTTGGTGATGTTTTGCGCTGTCGCGGTTGCCGCCGTCCTGACCGCTTCAGAGGCAAACTGGGACCTCGCGCTGTTCGGCATCCTGCTTGGATTCACTGCCTTCAGCGATTTGACGGCGATCGAAACGAGATCGCGCTTGAAGACCTCCGGCAGCTTCTTGGCGCTCGTCCTGGCAATGGTCCTTCTCGGCGGCGCGCCGGCCGCGGTGATCGGGGTGCTGACGATCCTCGCCGGCTGGCCGCGTTGGCGTGACGCGCCGCATTATCTGCTCAACAATCTCCTCACCTACGCGACCTTCCCGCTGGTCGGTGGCATTTTCTTCCACGGGGTGACGAGTGCTTTCGAGATCTCCTCGGCCGATCTCTTCTATTACACGCTCGTCTTCGCCACCTTCCTGGTGGCCCTGGCGACCAACTTCTCGATGATCGGTGCCTACAAGTGCTACCTGGAGCGCAGCTCCTTTATCGTCAACGTACGCACGGTTCTGGTCCCAGTTCTCCCCTCGGAGCTGGCGGCCGCCCTGATGACAGTTGGCGTCGCATTCGTCTACACCGAAATCGGCCTGGCGGGCTTCACGCTTTTCGGAATCGTCCTGATCATCTTCTTCTACCTGATCGGAGCACTGCTCCTGTCGCAGGAGCGAGCGGAGGACCTCGAGCAGCGCACCAAGCAACTGGCCAGCTTCCAGGTCGGGATGTTGAGCGCCCTGCTGCGCACGCTCGACCTGCGAGACCAGATGACGGCTCGACATTCCGCCGCTGTGGCCCGTTACTCGCGGGCGATCGCCCAGCGGGCCGGCTTCTCGCGCGAGCAGGAGGAGCTCGTGCATATCGCTGCTCTCCTGCACGACATCGGCAAGTTCATCCTTCCCGACCGAATCCTCAAGGCGAACGTGCCGCTAACGGATGAGGACTGGATGCTGATTCGCCGTCACCCCCAGCAGGGCGCGCGGGTCGTTGCCTCGGTGGACGGCTACGGGCCGATCGCCGAGATCATCCTCGCCCATCACGAGCGCATCGACGGCAAAGGCTATCCGCGCGGTCTGGAAGGCGACGCCATTCCCGAGCTGGCGCGGATCATCTCAGTTGCCGACACCTATGACGTGATGACCGCCCGCGACTCCTACCGCACGCCGGTCTCCACCTACGACGCGATGCAAGAGCTCCGCCGCGTCGCCGGCGCCCAGCTCGACGCTCGCTTTGTGGACATCTTCATCGAGTTGCTCGAAGGCAAGGACATCAACTTCCAGCACGACGAGGCCGCCGACTTCGAGAAGGAGCTCGCTCTGGAGTCGCGAATCGCCGAGACGGCGAAGCCCGTCATGCAGCTCGGCCGCTTCCAGTCCCCGGTCGGCGTCGGCTAGCAGCGGCGGGGGCGATACGGTTCGCGCCCGATGCGCGCCGTCACGTTTCAGGCTCCGGGCGAGATCCGGATTGAGGAGAAGCCCGATCCCGAGGTGGTGGCGGTCGACGACGCTGTGGTGCGGGTCGAGGCAAGCGGGATCTGCGGCTCCGATCTCCACATCTTCCACGGCAGGGTCCCGGTCGAGCCCGGCTTCACGATCGGCCACGAGTTCGTCGGCACGGTGCTTGCGGCTGGGCCCAGCGTCGAGCGCGTTTCGGCGGGCGACCGTGTGCTCGGCTGCTTTCACACCGCCTGCGCAACCTGCGCAACCTGCCTGCGCAGCGAGTACCACCGCTGCGAGAACGGCCGCACCTTTGGCCACGGGGCGAACCTGGGTGACCTGCAGGGTGCCCAGGCCGAGCAGCTGCTCGTGCCGCACGCCAACCTGACGCTACGTCGGGTTCCCGAGGGGATGTCGGATGAGGTGGCGCTCTTCGCCGGAGACGTGATGGGCACCGGCTATCACGCAGTCGAGCACGCGGGGATGCGGGCTGGCGACACGATTGCCGTCTTGGGGCTCGGGCCGGTCGGCTTGTGTGCGGTGCAGGCGTCGCTGGCCGGGGGAGCCGCCAAGGTCTTCGCAATCGACTCGGTCGAGCAGCGGCTCGAGATGGCGAGACAGTTCGGCGCCACTCCGGTCCATCTCACCGAGGAGGACCCGAAGCGTGCCGTGCGCACTGCCACCGAAGGCCGCGGGGTCGACATCGTCGTGGACGCCGTCGGCGACCCAGCGCCGCTGGCGATGGCGATCAGCCTGGCGCGCGATGCCGGCACCGTGTCGGGGATCGGCGCCTATGCCGGCCGCGGCGAGGTGCCGATGGGGCTCGCCTGGCTGAAGGGGTTGACCTTGCGGCTGGGGCTCGCCAACGTGATCGCCCATGTCGACCGCGTGTTGGGCCTGCTCGAGGCCGGCAAGCTGGATCCCGCACCGCTCGTCACCCATCACATGGCTTTGGACGAGGTAGCCGACGCCTACACGCTCTACGACCAGCGCGAAGCCCTGAAGATCGTCCTCACTCCCTAAGAATCAGAACCTGTTTCAAATGAGTGCGGCCGGATGAGGCCGTTTGCCTACCCGACGGGCCCGGTAGGGGGAAAGCCACCTGTTGCATGGCCGTAGCCGTCGTGGGAGCATTGCCCCGATGGCGCTGTTGAGCGATGCGGAGATCGAGGAGCGGCTCGGAGGGCTGCCCGAATGGGAGCGCGCGGGGGCGGCGATCCGCAGGACGTTCGAGTGTGGCGACTTCGTCGGCTCGGTGAACTTCGTCTCCGACATGGTCGAACCGGCGGAGTCGATGGGGCACCACCCGGACCTGGAGATCTCTTGGGACAAGGTGACGGTGACCATCTCCACCCACTCGGAGGGCGGCTTGACCAAGGCCGACTTCGAGCTGGCAGCGGAAATCGACGCCCAATATCCGAACGACTGAGAATCGACGGCCGGCTCTCGATCCCGCTCGCTGAGGTCGAGCTGCGGGCGAGCCGCTCATCCGGGCCCGGGGGCCAGCACGCGAACGTGACCGCCTCGCGGGTGGAAGCGGTCTTCGACGTCGAAGCCTCTGCTGCGCTCGATGAGGCGCAGCGAACGCGGCTGCTGGGGAAGGTCGGGCCGGTGGTGACCGCGGTGGCTCAGGACGCCCGAAGCCAGGCGCGGAATCGAGAGCTGGCGCTGGAACGGTTGGCCGAGAAGATCGCCGCCGGATTACGCGTCCCGAGGCGGCGTCGACCCACCAAGCCAACCCGCGCCGCCCGCGAGCGACGCCTCAAGCAAAAGCGCCTCGCATCCGAACGCAAGCAGACCCGCCGCCGCCCTGCAACGGAAGACTGAGGCGTCCCAGTCACGCGCGGCCGTGGATCAACCATCTGGGTGTGACCCGGCTATCTAGCTTCGCCCTGACGCCATCGCCGCCTCGAGGGTCTGGACGAGTGCCCTTCCGCAGGCCAGCCCGTCGTCCTTCTCGGGGTTGTAGCAGGCAAGCGAGGCGCCGATCAGCGCCGGCGAGGAGGTAAGAGGACGCAGCACCCCGAGCAACTCCTCCAGCGTCATTCCGTTCGGCATCAGGTAGTCGGTGGCGGGAAAGACCCCCTCGTCGAGCACATCGACGTCGAAGTGGAGCCAGAACGGCGCCTGCGCTGCCAGCGATGCCGCGATGCGCCGGGCGGCCTCCGACGGCCCCTCGGCCCGGACCCCCTCCACCGAGGTGTGCGAAAGCTCCGGGCCGACCTCCTCCGGCTGGGCCATTCCGTAGCGGAGCGACTCCTCCCTGTCGCGGTAGCCGACGATCGCCGTGCGCTCTGGCGCGGTCGATGCGCCCCCGGCTGCCTCCACCCACTGCCGGGGACCGCGCCCGAGGACGACGGACACAGGCATGTCCGCCGCCTCGCCGGTCGGCGAGGTCGTCCCGTCATAGAGGTCGAGATGGCCGTCGAGGTGGACGAGCCCGACCTCGCCCAGTGCGTCACGCGCCCCGGCCAAAGCCCCCGGCAGCTCTGCACAGCAGCCGCCGAGAAGGAGCGGCCGCGAGCCTTCGGAGATGACCTCTGCCACCGAGGCCCGAATCGTTGCGGTCGCCGCGAGCACGTCTGGGCTGGCGACGATTCCCGTCTCCACGTCGCGCTCGTCGCCGCGGATGCTGACGTCGAGGTCGCCCCGATCCTCCGCGCCAATCGCCTCAGTAAGGCCAAGGTCGCGCAGCACCGTCGGCGAAAGCTCGGCCCCACCGCTCCGACCCACCGAGTCGATTGGAACCCCGACGAGAGCGAACGCGCTCATGCTCAAAGCCTAGGCCCCTACTTGGATGGGCGCGGCTGGGCTCGAACCAGCGGTTTCAGCCGTATCGCGAACCGAATGAAGCAGGCCCGCTCATGGGAGTCAATCTACCTCATGACCAGGCGGGCTTCCCGCGACGGGAACCGCACCCGGAGGGATGGGTGAAGAGTGCCCCGGCCTCGCCGACCGGAGATCCTGGGCGAGATCACCGTCGAAGAGCTACGGACCGCCCTCGGAGCCCGCGTTGCGCTCTATAATGGGGTTTGACACGGTCGCCATTTTCCGCCCGCACCCCTGACTATCCTGTTTTGTTTTGCCAAATCGTGGTAGATTGAATATCGAAGCAGGCGTCGACCGTAGGGTTCATGGCCTGCTTCATTACTTCTTGCGGTCCAGGTCAGCAATTCGTCTGAGGTCGCATATAGCTTTCCGCACCGCGTAGGCGTCGACCGCAGGGTCCATGGCCTACGTGGTTTCAGTTGTGGTAGTCGGCGACGTTGATCTTCTCGTCGCGGTAGCCGCCGACGAAGCTATCCACGCCGGCTTTGGTCTTGATGTGGTTGAGCAGCTGGGTCTTCGGTTTGTAGTCGGCCAGCCCGACGATGCCGCACTCGGCCTTGTACTCGTAGACGATCGCCCCGAGGATCAGATCGATCAGTTGCAGCAGGTCGACTCCGGTCGAGCGCATCCGGCACACCCCCGCCACCGCCCGGCGGCGGAGCTTCGCGTTGACGTAGTCGCGCACGTTCTCCTCGAAGGTCACCTGCGGCGGCGTGCTGTACTCATCGGCAATCAAAAACATCGTCTCCCCGCGCCGGATCGATGCGTGCACCAGCTGGCGGGCCAGCGCCTCATAGGCACCGAACTGACCGTCAAAGCGCCCGATCACGTCGTGCTTGCGCTTGTCGGTGACGAACACGGTCAGCGACGCGTCCGCGCTGAAGAAGACGTCGGTGAGGATCTTCAGGATCGGCAGCTTCTTGCTCGAGACCTTGCCCCACTTGATCTCGTCGTAGAAGTGCTTCCTGTCGCGGATCCGCTGCATCGGTCGCTGCAGCTCATAGGGGTCCCGGCAGCGCAGTAGACCGACGGCGAAGAACGGATCGCGCGGACTGGCCAGCGTCCCGGTCTCGTCCAGAAATCCGAATGCATACATCGGATCGCGGCGCGGGAGGGCCTTCGACTTCGGCCTAGCTTTACTCTTGGCCATCTGCTCAGAATATGTCAACGTCTCTAACGGTCTTTGCGCTAACCCCCGGTTTGCGATATCCGCCTGCTGCTCTGAGCACAGTTAACAGTTGGTGGGGAGGCTCAGCTCTCCACCTTTCGCACATACCCCCGCCCATCTGCCAGACCCCATCGAGCGCTCGCGCACTACGCTCATCCCTTGTCCGATAATCCCGAGGAGAACCTGAGTCGAAAGGGTCGCGCCCTGACGATCGCCGCCCGCGTCGCGGCAGCCGGCAGTGGCGGTTTCTGACGACGCTTCTGGGTCCGGCCGGCGGCGCGGCCGCGGCCCAGGTTCTCGCCGAGCTCGGCGAAGGTCTCGTCGGCGCCCTCATCGATTGGGAATGGCGCCGCATCCAACGCACGCTCATCGGATTCAAGGATCAGGTCACCGAGCGCGTCGCCGCCGGTGAGTCGGTCCGCCCGGAGATCGCTGACCCCGAGAGCCCTGGGGCTCTGCCGGTCTTCGAGTCGGTAATCGAAGCCGCCGCTCGCAGTGTCGAAGAGCGCAAGTGCGATCTGATCGCCAATTTCTACGCCTCAGTCGCCTTCGACCCTTCAGTCTCCCCCGATGACGCTCTCCTCTACCTGCGTCGCATCCGTGCCTCTTCTTGGCGAGCGCTCGTCGCCTTGCGCTACTTCGAAGATCAGTCCCGCCAGTCCGAGCGAGAAATGATTGCCGTCGCCGGCGATGAGGGAGAAGCGCGGATTCACCCTGCGCTCGAGGCTGAGCTCTCCGAGGCCGCCCGCACGCTTGAGTTGATCGGCATCGGCCAGGACGGCGGATCCGTCGCCAATCCATCTAACTCGATGGGTGGGGGACAGATCGTCAGCTCCTCCGCGCGGCGTGTCCGCGCCACCGGCCTCGGCCAAACGATCAGCCGCCTCGGCCGCCTCGCGGATCTCGTCAGCGAAGAGGAACTCGACTCGATCGCCGCCGACCTGCGCTCCGATCAGCGTCCCACATCTCAATAGCCACTCTTCTCAACCCCACCCGACCTACCGATCACCAAGGTCGTGCATGAAATGGCCGGTGGCAGCAAGGACCTGATCGAAATTCGAGCTGCCGCCCAAGTTCCTTGGTACGGGGCTGGCTATAGAGCCAATTCGCGACTGGTTTTAAACCACCTTCCGATTTTTGGCTCTACCAAAGGGAGTCGGATGGGCGCGGCTGGGTTCGAACCAGCGTTCTAACGCCCAGCTCGAACCAAAAGAACCGTAGCGGCTCGGAAGATCGAGGAACGGGCTATCCGTTGTTTTCGACGCTGCGAAGCCAGATAGAAGCGCCAGCATCCCGAGCTGCGGGCATGGCGGGAATTAGGCGGGGGCGATCATGCCCTGTCGTCGGACGTTTCCCCTATGACCAACGCTCAGAAGCAGGACGGCGCGCAGCTCGATTCAGCTCCCGCCCGGTTCCTCGACCAATTCGAGGAGCTACGCATGGACCTCTCCAACGAGCAGTTGATCGCCGAGGCGATCGAAATCAACCACGCCGGGATCGGCAAGGACGCGACGCTTGAGCGCTACCGCGATCACCTTGTTCACTTCGACCACTACCTAGCGAGCGTCCACGGCGCGACCTTCTACACGGCGCGCTCGAAGCATGTCCGGCTTTTCATGGGGCACCTTGAAAAGCCCGGCGGCGCGAAGCCGCACGACGCCCGGCTGCGTTGTGAGTGGTGCAAGAGCCGGGGCTACCCGGACGGGCGCTCGGGGCCGGGCTGGTCGGCTTCCTATCGCAAGAGCTACCTATCGGCGATCAAGTTCCTGTATCGCCACTTCTTCGCCGACGAGGAATTGCCGGACCTCAATCCGGCGGCCTTGGAGTCGTCGCCGAAGATCATCCACAAACGCGGATACACGCCGAGCAGGGACGACATTAAAAAGCTGCTCGACGCGCCGGGAACGCCGAGGGCGCGACTACTCGCCTACTGGATGTTCTACGCGCCATCACGGCGCAAGACCTTCTCCGATGCCCGCTGGCCCGACCTCGATCTAGAACAGGGGACTTGGGAAGTTGTCGGCAAGGGCGATGTGGTGGACGTGTTCGCACTTGCCCCGCCTCTCCTGCGCCAGTTGCGGTTGTACCGCCGTTGGCAGCTCTCCGAGGCTGAGCAGAACCCGGCGATGCGGGACGCGCTGAGCGACCCGGAAACCGCCTACGTATTGCTGACGAAAAACGGCAAGAAGACGAACCCACAATGCGTCACCAAGATTATGAACTGGCACGGGATTCGAGCTGGCGTCGGCCTGAGAAAAGCAACGGTAGGCGGCGATGCCGTCAACGGACAGACCTCGCGTGTCTCACCCCATGCCTTCCGGCGAGCTTGGGCGACGATCGCGCTCAACGACGAGGAACTTCCCATCGACGTTGTTTCAGAGGTCTTGAAGCACAAGGACATTGCGACGACGCGGCGGCACTACGCGCCCACGAAGTCGGATCGAGCGACGGCCGCGCTAGTTGGGATGCGGGTGTCCTGAAAGGGGCCAGCGGCTAGGCCCTTGCGGGTGGCGCAGCTCCATCAGTCGTGATGGACGTGGCCGCGCACGGTGCGCCAGGAGTCCCAGGTGATCTTGAGAATGACTGCCGTGATCGCCAGGCCGATCAGAGGGTCAGCGACCGGCAGACCGAGCGCAACGACGACGGCGGTGGCGACGACTGCCAGGCTGACGTAGGAGTCGGCGCGGGCGTGGTTGCCATCGGCGATCAGGGCCGGACTGTTGAGGCGGTTCCCGGCGCGAGTACGGATGAGCGCCGCGATCCAGTTACCGACGAATCCGATCAGCCCGGCGGCAGCCAGTGCGAGAAGGTGGGTGGGCGTCTGAGGATGGATCAGCCGCGAGATGGCCTCGATCCCGGCAACGCAGGCGGAGACAAAGATCGTGGCGACGACGAATAGCCCGGCCCAACGCTCGGCGCGAGCCGAGCGCAGGAGAAAGGCAGCGCCCAGAGGAATCGCGGTGCTGGCATCGCCGAAGTTGTGGATCAGGTCGGCGAGCAGCGCGACGCTGCCGCTGGCGATGAAGATGGCGAGCTGAGCGCCAGCGGCCAGCGCGAGGACGGCCAGGGAGAGGCCGACCGCGCGCACTCCCTCGCGCGAGCGTTTGATGCTCTCGTCAACCAGGCCGTGCGAGTGGCCGTGTCCGCCGTGGTGGTGATCGTGGTCCGCGTCGTGGCTATGGGAATGTGGCACCGGATCGTGGGTGTGCGGGCCGTGGTGGTGATGGGAGTGACTGAGCCCGTTTCCGTGGCGATGGCGGTCACCGCCCAGGTGTTCGTAGGCCAAGGCTGGGCGTGCCATCACGAACTCCCCTCATCTAACAAGCGCAGATGGGCGTAGAGAAATTGCTGGATGCGACCTGACGGAGTTCGATGCTCCGTCAGATGTGAGGAAACAAGCTCGAAATCGGCACCGACAGTTTGCGAGAGCGCATCTGCGTCGTAGCGGCGCACCGGCAGACCGCTGCATTCTGAGGGGCCGTCAGGACCGAAGGTGGCAAGGATCAGGTGTCCGCCGGGACGCAACGCTTTCCCCAGCGAATCCAGGTAGCGCTTTCGGTCTTCGGCTTCAACCATGAAGTGAAAGACGGCTCGGTCATGCCAGAGGTCGAATCGGCGGTTGAAATCGTGATCGCGCATGTCGGCCACTATCCACGTCACCCGACCGCTGGAACCTCCAAGGTCGGCTTTGGCTCTCTCCAATGCCTCGGCAGATATGTCGGCGACCGTCAGGTCGGTGTGTCCGCTTCGCGATAGCTCCGAAGCGAGCCGCGATGCCCCACCCCCAACGTCGAGGATTGCGGCGTTCAAGGGCAGGGCCGACTCTTGGATTAAAGCCAGCGATCGAGCTGGGACCGGCTCAGTCCAGCTCAGCTCCTCGGTCCTACGCTCAGCGTAGGCCCGCTGCCAGTGCGCGGCGCTGTCGTCCGGCTTCGCTGTCGATCGGGCAGGCAAGAGATGGGCCTAAGTTCGCGCAAGTTCAAGGAGAAATCGCCACTCGGTGGCGAGCATCACCAGCGTCCGCCACGCTCCGAGTTGACGGGCAAGCTCGATGGTGTCGGTCGATCCCCAGTCCTCGGCGATTAGGCCGTCCTCAAAACGGCTGAGCGTGTTGCCGGTCAGCGTGACCGCTCTGCCCCGATTGGTCCCGGTCAAGGTCCAATGCGTCGCCACGTAATCGCCCTCAGACACCGTTTTGTTGACGACAAATTTCAGGTCTGCGAACAGCCGCCTATAGAGGGCGACCGATTCTCTGGCGCCGTCGTAGCCGTGGAACTCCATCGCGTTGACGTGATCGTGAAAGTCCGGGCGATAGAACTCCTCCATCCGGTCGAGTCCACCGGGGCAGACAACTTCGATCGCCTCTTTCGCCCGTTCGGCATTAGATGGCATCGAGAAAGCCTAGAGCGCCTTCCTAAGTCTCAACCGCTCACCGGGTCGGGGCGCTCCTAAAAGCAGGACTGCGCCCGTCAGACTGATGGGATGCTGACTGTCTACGGCGCTGCGGCTGTGACTTTCATGATGGTGATGTACGCGCTGGAGCGGCGCGGCCCGCGCTATGTCCTCGGTTTCGCCTTTGGCTGTCTGCTCTCCAGCATCTACGGCTTCCTCGCCGGGGCTTGGCCGTTCGGGGTTGTTGAGGTGATCTGGGCGGGCGTGGCCGTTAACCGCTACCGCAGCCTCCAACAGCCCGAAACCTAGATCAGCAGGCATCGCAACAGGCGTTCCCGCGCCAGGCTTCGCGGCCCTCATAGAGAGCGACCCCGGCGATGGCGAGGGCGGTGACCGGATCGGCCCACCACCAGCCAAGCAGGGCGTTGGCCCCGAGGCCGACAAGCAGCCCGGCCGAGAGATAGGCGCAGAGAAGGTTTTGGCGTCCCTCGCTGACGGTGGCCGAGGAATGCAGCTCGTCGCCGACACGCGCCTTGGCTTTGGCAAGCAGCGGCATCGTGGCGAGAGTGACTGCCGCCAACCCGATTCCCACCCAGCTCGCGTCGGGGTGGGTGCCGACCGCCAGCGCACGGATGGCCTCGACCCCGACGTAGGCGCCGATCACGGCGAAGCTGGCGCCGATCAAGCGCTGGGCGCGGCGCTCGGCCGCCTCGGAATCCTTTTGTCGCTCGGCAAAGCGCCAAACCACGATCAGGCCCGCCATCGTCTCGATCAGGCTGTCGGCGCCGAAGCCGATCAGGGCAATGGAGGTCGCGGCGAGCCCGGCCGCGATTGCGATCGCTGCCTCGGCGACGTGCCAGCCGATCCCGAGCCAGGCGAGCATCCGGGCGCGGCGAACGAGCTGCCCGTGGCGCTCGGACGACGGTGCAGATTGAGCCGCCGGGGCGTGGACGATTACGGGCAACTCGACGGGGCTCATGCCGTCACGCCCGGCGTCGCCACCGCCGCCAACAGCTCCCGGCCACGCTCGGTCAGCTCGTACATCACCATCTTGCCGTCGCGCTGTGAGCGGGCGATGCCAGAAGCCTTGAGCTGGCGGGCGTGGTGGGAGACAAGGCGCTCGTCGCGCCCAACAATCCAGGCGAGGTCACAGACACATGCCGAGTCGCCTGCGTCGATCGCCAGAGCAACGGCGAGCCGAGTCGGATCGCCGAGTGCCTTGGCCCCGGCTGCCCACCGCTCTAGCTGCTCATCGGACGCAAGTTGCTTTCGGATTCGCTCGGCCTTCGGCAGATCGAGGCAGAGCAAGTCGCAAGTGTCGGGATTTCGAGCGATGGCAACATGATACGAACATACGTAGATACGTGCGAATGTCGGTGCCTACCGCGCTTAGGGGCGATCGTTAAAAGCCTGGCGGGTGGCGCAGCTCGAAGCGTGCGAGATAGCCCGCGTCGAAGGTGCTTTCGGGAATCCAGCCGGGGCCGTGTCCGGGTTCCACAAAACCCGACGTGCCCCAATAGCGTTTGTTCGGCGGCGTCACGCCGGGCATGAACTTGAGAACCGTGTGCGCTTCGGGTTCGTAGGGCTTGACGAGAATCGTCACCCACTGGCCCGGTCCCGGTTCGCCCCAGGTGGAGAGGGCGACGGTATCCATCGTCGGGTTCTTGAAGCCCCCGACCTGAAGTAGATGGCTGACTGCCGAGCTGCAATCGAAGGGGCCGTTGGGCGGCGTGGGGGTGAGCCCGTGCGAACCGCCCCAGACATATTCGGTCGTCGGCCGAAGCTGGCTGAGCCGTTCGGCCTCGGCGACCATCTTGGCGACCCGTTCGTTCGGGGCCGACACTTCGCAGCTCGCCATCGCCGCTTCGGTCGAGCCGATCCCCGACCATTTCTCGGCGTCGGCTAGTACGTCTTCGACGTACCAGTCGGCATGGTTGTAGGCGAAGATCGCGCCGTGCCAGTCACCCGGCGCCCCGCTGTAGCGGAGCAGGCGGGCGGCGGCAAAGATCGCATCCCAAGGGTTGTTCGTGTCCTTGATCCCGTCGCCGTTGCCATCGACGCCGAACGCTTCCCAGCTCGACGGTAGGAATTGCATCCACCCTTCTGCTTCCGCGCTCGACACGCCGAGGTCGGCTCCGAACCTCGTCTCCTCCCAATTGATTCCCGCCAGGATCGACGGCCCTTTCGGGCCAAGCCGGTATTTCGCGGCGGCCTGCTGGTAAATCGGGATCAGCTTCGCCGGGACTCCCTGCACGTCGCCGGTCGCCGCGCTGGCGCCGCCGCAGGCGCTCGCGCTGCCGCCGAATACGGCGGCCAGGGCGACGGCGCCGCAGATCAGCGCCAAGAGGGCCGCGAAGGGAACGGCGAGCAGGAGGGTCGAGAGGCTGCGGCGGTCAGTCTGCGCGGGCATCGCACAGTGACCGTCAAGAGCTAGGGGTCAGCGCCCCTGGAAATACCTTTAGCGCTGAGGCTTCAACTCAACAGATATATGAGAAGTTCTCGGGGGCACTTTGCGAATCCCCCGCTAAAACGGGGTTTCTCATTTTTAGGGAAACTTGCGATGAAGGCCACGGCTGCCAACGCGAAGCAAGGGGTAACGGGCGCCCAGATGCGCGAGGCCGAACGCGGCCTGAAACTAATGCTCCGTGCCAAGTTTCCGAGGGTCTGGATCAACGAACACGCGGCCGAAGTTCTCGGGCAAGCGAACGTCGAGTATCAGGAATGGCTGGAAGACAACCCGCCAGCCCGGAACCCGGTTGGCTGGCTGCTGACCTGCGCCTACCGGCGGGCTCTGAACCTCCGCGACTCCGAAAGCCGGAAGCCGACCCCGGCGTCCCTTGACAGCGTGTTTCACGTCGCGGACGAAGCGACGCCGACCCCCGAACAACAAGCGCTCGATCACGACCGCCAGAATCGTCTTCGAGAGGCGCTGAGCCACCTTCCTGACAAGGAGGTCAAGCTGCTGTCGCTCGTCTACTTCGAGGACAACTCGATCAGGGAGGCGGGCCGAAAGTTGGGGTGGCAGAAGTCGGCCGCCGATCGGCATCACGGCACCGCCCTGGAAAAACTCCGGGCGCTGGTCGGGGACGATCGAAGCCTTTTCAGCCCGGCGACGCTCGGCCTCGCCGCCTACCTCGCTTCGAGGGGTCGAGTCTCGCGCTTCATCGACGCCGTGCGCCGATCCGTGGTGGAACTGGCGCGCACGCTCTCGCCGTTCTCCGACGCTGGTACGGCGGCGGCGAACAGCGGCGTAGGCCGAGCCGTTGGCGTCTGCGGTGCGGGCATTGTGGCGGCTGTGTGCGTCGGCGCCGCGACGATCGTGGCGCCCGGCCTGAACGGCGCCCCTCACGCGAAGCCGTCGCCTGCGCGCCAGATCAAGGGACCGATCCGCCAGGGGGCCACCGCCCCGACCGGCGCGCTGGCCCCGGAACTGCCGACGCTGCCCAGCTCCAAAACGACCGAAGTGGCGGGGCCGTCCAAGCCGACGAGGGCCGAACAGCAACGGTCTTCCCAAAAGCAAGCGAAGGCGTCCCGCACCCCGCGAGCCACGCATAAGCAAGTCGAAGAAAACTTCGGGCTCGACAGTGGCTCGGGCTCCTCCGAAGCGACGCCCGAACAGGAACCCGAATCGACGCCGGAAGCCGCGCCGTCGTCGCCAACCTCCTCGCCGGAATCGTCGCCCAAGGCTCCGACCTCGCCCAGCAAGGAGTTCGGTCTGTAGTCCGATCATCAGTCATTCATCGCGTCCGATAGTCGGCATGGCGATGACTTCCCTACTTCTCGAACACGCAGCCCTACTCGGCTTGGCGGCGGCGGTGCTGCGACTCGTCGGCCAGGGCGTCGAACTCGGCGCCCGCCTAATCGACCTCGCCCACAGGGTGCTTGACCTCCTGCGCGACCTTCGCGATTTCCGTTCCGGCCTCTAGCCGGATTGCCCGGCTCTGAAATCTCCGGGGGCGTTTGCCGTCCCCGTCTGCCGTTCCCCGCATGGCCCACATGCAGGCAACGGACAAGGAGACGGGAACGTGTCACTTCTACAGCTAGGCAAACTGCAATTGCTCGAAGTCGTTGCGGCGGTCAACGTCGCCCCGAACCCCAGCGGGATACCGGGCGGGGACGCGGCTCAGAAACTCATCAACGGCGGCGCTGCCTTCGGGCTCCTCGCCTGCGTCGCCACGGTGATCCTCGGGGCGGCTCAGTGGGGGTTCGGCAGTCGCTCTAGTAACTACTCGCAGGCCGACGATGGGAAGACCCGGATGCTCAAGGGCGTCGGGGGCGCCTTCGGGATCGGTGCCGCTGCGGCGGTCATCAACTTCTTCTTCAACGCCGGTTCGGGAGTCCACTAGCGATGCGCCTCGCGCTCGCGGTCCTCCTCGCGGTGGTGGTTGGCCTGGTCGTCGGGCGCGTCAGCGCGCCCACGGCTGTTGCTGTTTCTCCCCAAGCCGTTTCCCCCTCACCCGGCCCTACCAGCAAGTCGGTCGGTGTGGGGGTCGGCTTCTCTCGCACCCGACAGGGGGCGATTCTTGCCTCGGGCAGCTACCAGCAAGCGTTCGCCGACGCGGCGATCCTGCGGCCTGGCGTCCTCCGTCGCCGAGTCGAAGTGGTGGCGACGCCGACCTTCGCGCCGACGATGTTGGCGGCGAACGAACCGGGGACGGCCCAGCTCGCGCAGGGAGCGTTCGGCGAAGGTGTCAGGGCGGAAGTCCAAAGCGCTTTCTTCGGCGTCCCGGTGTCCTACCGGGTTCTCTCCTACTCGCCGAGCCGGGCGGTCATTCGGACCTGGGGCTTCACGCTCTTGGGGAACGTCGATGCGGTCGAACCGACGGCCTTTTTCGGGCTCGCTCGAACCGTCTTGGTCTGGATGGACGGCGACTGGAAGATCGCCGACACGCGGGCGTCCTTCGGGCCGACTCCGCGCCTTGGCACGCCGCGCCCCGGCGGCGAAGGGCTCGGCCTGGTCGAACTGACGAAGGAGCTGCATCGCTATGGCGTGGCTCCGTAGGGCGGCCGTTGTCGCCGTGGCCGCCGCCGTCCTCGCGGCGGCGCTCACCCTCGCCGATCCGGCGCCGCCGGAAGCGAAGGCGAACGTCGTCTGTGAAGTCGGCATCTCGCCCGCTGCCACGGTGGCCGGGGCGATCGGGATCGGCAATCCGGTCGGCGATGCCTGCGACGCGCTGACCGAAGGCGTCCTCGGCGTTGCGGGCAAGGCCCTCGATCCGCTCAAAGAAGCGGCGGCGTCGCTCAGCAAGGGGGTGTTCAACCAGATCACGACGTGGGCGACGGACGGCGCGGTGTGGTTGCTCGGCGAAGTGGTCGAACTCACCGAGAAGACCACTTCGCCGGACCTGCTCAGCAAAGGCTTCCTGCGCCAGTACAAAGCGATGGCGGCGATAGCCGTCGTGCTGGCGCTCCTGATGGTGCTGTTCGCCGTGTTGGAGAGCCTGGGGCGCGGCGACGCCGGGATGCTCTGGCGCGTCTTCCTCATCAACGTGCCCGTCGCGGCGATCGCGACGAGTGCTGCCTACGTCGTCGTCCAGCTCTTGATCGCGACGACCGATGGCTTCTCGGAAGCCATCGCGCATTCGACGGCGAACGACACGCACGCCTTCTTCAAGGGCGCGGTCGAAGCGCTGGCGGAAGCTGGCGGGGACGCCGGGGCGGCTGCCGGGACCGCGACCGGCGGGCCGGTTCAGGGGGCCGCGACGGGTGCGGCGGCGTCAGTGGAGGTGCCGTTGTTCGTCGGCTTCATCGCCGCGATCGTCGCCGCCTTCGCGGCGTTCTTGGTGTGGATCGAGCTGTTGATGCGCGACGCGGCGATCTACGTCGTCGCGCTCTTTATGCCGATGGCGATTGCGGCCTCGATCTGGCCGCGATGGATTTCGGCGCTGCGCCGCACCGCCGAGCTGACGATCGTGATCGTCTTCTCGAAGTTCGTCATCGTCGCGATCATCGCCCTCGCGGCGAGCCTTCTGGCTCACAACGAAGGCAAGGTCGAGCAAGTCCTAGCGGCCGGGGCGCTGCTCCTGCTGGCGTCGTTCTCGCCGTTTGTGCTGTTCAAGCTGGTGCCGTTCGCCGAGGGTGCGGTCAGCTCTGCCTACAACCGTCAGAGCGCGGGGGGCGCCTCCGTCCAAGCGATCCATACCGCGTCGTCAATCCAGATGATGCGGGGATCGGCGCGCGCCAATTGGGCCGGTGCCGCCAAGGGCGGCGGCGGCGCAGCTGGCGCGAAGGGCGGCGGCGGTAGTCAGGGCAGCGGGGGCGCCTCGAACGGGCGCCCCGGCGGCTCGGGCGGGGGCGGCGGCGCTGGTGAGGCTGCCGGGGCGAGCGGCGGCGCTGCGGGCGTCGCCGCGCTCCCGGTGGCGGCCGGGGTCGGCGCCGCGAAGGGAAGCAAGGCGGCGGGCGAGCGCTTGGCCGGGTCCGGCACGGGCCAGGCCAGCGCCGAGGCTGGCAGCGGCTCGGCTAGCGCGGGCAGCGGCACCGCGACCGGCGCCGCCGAGCCCGCGCCGCGTCCGGCTGTCGAGCAGAAGGCATCCGGCGGACAGGGCGGCGGGGGCCAGCAAGCGACCCCACGGCCGGGCTCGACGAGCCCCGTCGAGCCTGCCGACGCGGCAGGCGGCGAGGCGCCGGGCGCGGGCTCAAAACCCCCGCGCCCGACCGGCGCCGCCAGCTCGCCGAGTAAATCGACGCCGACGAAAGGCAAGTCGTGAGTGGCGGGCGGCGCTACCGCTTCGGGCCGCTAGAGCAGCGGGGCGTAGTCGGCCCGTTGCGGCTCGGCCAGGTGGCGGTTCTCGCGCTATCGGCGGCGATCGGCCTGGGGGCGCTCTATGCGCTCCGAAGTTGGCTCGGCCTAGCCGTCGCGATGTTGATCGTCGGCGGTGCGGCTGCCGTCGTCGTCCTGCCCTTCGAGGGCCGGACGTTGGAGGCGTGGGCGCCGCTCGGGATTCGCTGGCTCTTGCGATCCCGCGAGGAAAAGCGCGGCTACCGATCGCGGGCGCCGAGGGCCGGGGTCCGGCCCGGCGCCGAGGGGCCGGTCGTCTGCGAGGCATCCTTGCCCGACGAGCTGGCGGGTCTTCGGATGCTCGAAGTGCCCTATGGCGCCGATCAGGTCGGCGTCATTCGCGATCGGGCGGCGGGCACCTACACCGTCGCCATCGCGGTCAGGGCGGGCGCCTTCGGTCTGCTCGACGCCGCCGAGCAGGAGCGGAAGCTAGACGCCTGGGGGTCGGTCCTCGCGAGCCTCGCGAGGGACGGGAGCCCGGTGCGTCGGCTCCAATGGATCGAGCGCACCTTGCCAGCTCAGGGCGACGAGCTGGCGGGCTACCTCCAAGGGGAGCGCGACCGAGCGGTGCCGATGGACTCGGGCCTGGTCGCGTCCTATATCGAGCTGGTCGAGTCGGCGGCCCCGGCGACTCAAGACCATGAGATTTTGCTGGCGCTACAGATTGACGAGCGCCAGGGCGCTCGCGAGCTGCGCCGCATGGGGGGCGGGGAGGGGGCCGCCTGCGAGCTGGCGCTGCGCGAGGCCGAGAACCTTGCGGAGCGCCTGTCGATCGCCGAGGTAACGGTCTTCGGGCTCCTGCGCCCGCGCCGTTACGCCGAGGCGATCCGCGACGCCTTCGATCCCTTCGGGCGCCAGGGCCGGGCGCGGGCCGCGCTCGGCGATCCCGACCGCGAAGGCGTCGATCCGGCTCTCATGGGGCCGGTCGCCGATGCGACGAGTTGGAGTGCCTACCGAACCGACTCAGCGCACCACGCGACGTTCTGGATCGCGAGCTGGCCGCGCAACGACGTCGGCCCCGCCTTCCTCACGCCGCTGCTGATGCAGACCACCGCGCTCCGCACGGTGTCGGTCTGCATCGAGCCGATCGGGCACTCGATCGCGATCCGCAAAGCCGAGGCGGCGCGCACCGCCGAGGTCGCCGACGAGCTGCAACGCGAACGGCAGGGCTTTATGACGACGGCGCGCATCCGTCGCCAGCAACAAGCCGCCGCCCGCCGCGAGGAGGAGTTGGCAGACGGGCACGCGGAGATGCGCTTCGCGGGTTATGTCACGGTGTCGGCGTCGAGCGCGCCTGAGTTGGAGCGGATCGCTACCGAGGTCGAACACGCGGCGGCGCTCTCGCGGCTAGAGCTGCAACGGCTCTACGGCGAGCAGGATGCGGGCTTCACCTTCACGCTGCCGCTCGGGCGGGGGCTGCGGTGAAGCTGCTGAGGCGCCACGGCTACCGGGGGGAGCGCCCCGGCCACGCGGCGACGACGGCGCACTTCCAGGCGGCCTATCCGTTTCTGGCCGAGGGCGGACTAGGCGCCCCCGGCGCCTACGTCGGCCGCGATGCCTGCGGCGGCGCTTGGGTCTTCGACCCCTGGGCGGCATACGAGGCGGGAATCCTCTCGGGGCCGAACATGATCGTCGTCGGCCAGCTCGGCCGGGGCAAGTCGGCATTCCTCAAGACTTACATCGCCCGCCAGCACGTATTCGGACGCCAGGCGTGGGTACTCGATCCAAAGGGCGAGTACGCGCCGCTGGGGACCGCGCTCGGGTGGCCGCCGATCGCTCTCGTTCCGGGCGGATCGGTTCGGCTGAATCCGATCAGTTCGCGGCTCGGACGTGAGGGGCAACTGAGCCTCTTGCGCTCCGTCGCGGCGGCAGCGCTGCGCCGCGAACTGACCCCGGAGGAGGACGCCGGGGTGCGGGTGGCGCTCAAGGTCGTTAGCGCCGCTGAGCCCGACGAGCCGACGCTGCCCGAAGTCGTAGAGGCGTTGCTGCATCCGGTCGATGCGATGGTGGCCGAGTTGGTGATGAGCGTCGGCGATTTCTCCGACGCGACGCGGCAAGTGGCGCTCGCGCTGCAACGACTCTGCGAGGGCGATCTGCGCGGCATGTTCGACGGGCCGACGAGCGCCGGGCTTGATCTCGACGCGCCGTTTGTCGTCCTCGACCTGAGCGCCGTCCAAGAGTCGGCGGCGCTTGGAATCCTGATGACCTGCGCCGCCGCTTGGCTGCAAGGCGTCGTCATGGAGCGCAAGCGCTCCGCTGAGGCGGGAGAAGGCGCCGGGGCGAAGGTGATCGTCGCCGTTGACGAGGCATGGCGGATCACCGCCGATCTGGGCGTCGCCGAATGGCTGCAACGCTCCTTCAAGCTCTCCCGCGCCCACGGCGTGCAGAACATCATCGCCCTGCATCGCCTCTCGGACCTGGGCGCCGCCGGGGCGCAGGGCTCACGCGAGGCGAGGATCGCCGAGGGCCTGATCGCCGACGCGGATACGAAGGTGATCCTGGCGCAGCCGCCCGATCAGATTGAGGGGCTGCGGAACTTGCTCGGGCTGAGCGCGACTGAGGCTGAATTGGTGCCGACCCTGCGGCGCGGCGAGGCCCTGTGGCTCGTCGGTCGCCGCTCGTTCCTCGTCCAACACCGCCTTAGCTCGATCGAGCTGGGGCTAGTGGACACGGACGCTCGGATGGTCAGCCACCCGGAGCTGATCGGCGGGGCCGCCGAGTGAGCGGGGCAGCGGTCGTCGTCGCGATCGGGCTCGGGGGCGTCGCCCTGGTCGTGCATTTGCTCGATCGGCATGTGCGCGAAGGGGGCAGCGCGAAGCGCCGCCGCGTGCAAGGCGCCCAATGGGCGAGGAAGCGCGACCTGCGCCCGCTGCGGGTTGGGGCGCCAACGCCGGGGCGACTGATTCTCGGTCGCCAAGGTCGGCACCTTCTCGCCGCCGAGGACCGCGCATCGGTCGTCGTCGTCGGACCAAGCACGATCAGTCTCAAGACGACCGGCTTCACGATCCCGGCGACGCTGGAATGGGATGGGCCGGTCGTCGTCACGTCAGTCAAGAGCGATCTGCTGCTGACGACGATCGAGCGCCGACGCGAACTCGGCAAGACGATGGTCTTCGATCCGACCGGCGCGACCGGGATCGAATCCGTCAAGGCGACCCCGCTTTCGGGTTGCGGGAGCTGGCGGGGGGCGATGCGGGTCGCGCATTGGCTCGCCAGCTCGGCCCGGTCGGGCGGGTCGAGTGGCCTGGAGGACAGTGATTTCTGGTTCGCGGCGGCGGAGAAGCTGTTGGCGCCGATGCTCTTTGCCGCCGCCGTCAGCGGCGGCGAGATGGCCGACGTGATCCGCTGGCTGAACGACGGCGCCGAGGCTGAGCAAGAGGTCACGGGGCGACTGAGCGAGGCTGGATCGGATGACGCGCTGAGTGCGTGGAACGCGAACTGGAACCGCGAGGAACGTCAGCGCAGCTCGATCTACACGACTGCGGAGACGATCATCGGCGCCTTCGCCGACCCTCGCGTCCTCGACGCGAGCTCGGGCGCCGACTACACGCCCGCCGAGCTGCTGGACGGCCGCTCGAACACGCTCTACCTCTGTGCGCCCGCCCATGAGCAGGAGCGGTTGCGGACGGTCTTCGCGGCGATGATTTCCGAGCTGGTTTCGGTCGTCTACGAGATTTCGGCGCAGACCGGGAAGCCGATCGACCCGCCGCTCTTGATCGTCTTGGACGAGGCGGCCAACACGGCGCCGACGCCGGACCTCGACGTGATCGCCTCGACCGGGGCCGGACAGGGAATCCAGCTCGTCACGGTCTTTCAGGATTTGGCGCAGATCGAATCCCGGTACGGGAAGCGGGCGCCGACGATCCTCAACAACCATCGCGCCAGGGTCTTCGCGTCGGGCATTGGTGACCCCGACACCCTCAACTACATAAGGCAGGTGACTGGCGACGGCGAGTTTCGCCAGCGGAGCGAGACTGCCGGGGACAAGGGCCACGGCTCGGCGACGGAGGGCAGCACCTATCGCGACCTTGCGCCCGCCAACGTCGTCCGCGAGGCGGCGCCGGGAACGGCGCTGCTCGTCTACGGGCACTTGCCAGCGGCACGGCTCTCGTTGCGTCCTTGGTTTGCGGATCGCGACCTGAGAGAACTTGTCGAGGGCGGCCCGGCGTGAGTGCGGAGCAATCCTGGGGCGCGGATACGGTCGCCTTCGGGCGCCCACGGGAGGCGGCCCCGGTGGAGGAACCGCCGCGGCGACGGCCGCCACGGGGGCCGCGGCCTAGACGACGCCCCCCAACGACTCGAACCCTCGCCCTGGTGGCGGGGGCGATCGGCGTCGGGGTGCTGTTGGTCGCGATCGTCGGTGGGGGGTCGGGATCGCCATCGCCAGCGGCGCCGATCCGCGAAGTTGCGGATCCAGCGCCGCGAGTCGTCGTGAAGGCGACGCCGACGCATCGGCGTCGACGCGCTCTTGGCGAGCATCGGAAACCCGCCCTCAAGCGCCAGCCGAAAGGCCAGCTCGAGGAAGGGGAGCGCGAGCCCAAGAAGGCGAGCGCGAAGCCTCACGAGCAGGCCGCACCCGAACCGGCGCCGGTCGCGGAAGCCGAACCGGAACCGATCGTGGAACCAACCCCCGAACCGCCGCCGGTTGTAGAACCGCCGCCGGCGCCAACGCCGCCGGCGGCCGAGTTCGGCATGTAGCTCGCGGGAGGAGACTGCGGGAGGCGCTGAGGGTCGCGGTAGGCTGCCGCCGTGTTCAAGCGGAGGCGCCACGTCACGGAGTGGTCGGCCGGTCAGATCGCCGAGCAGACTGTCGCCTGCTTCACGACTGATCCGGATGAGTACGAGGTACGAGCTGCGGTGGTCTTGCGCCTCGACCCCGCGCTACTGCCGAAAGATGTGGAGTCGGTTGCCTACAACGTCCTCGGCTTCGCCTTCAACGAGGACGATCGGGTCGGCCTTTATGTGGAGGTTGACCCAACCATCCTCGTCAAGATGCAGGAGGGTGCCGAAACCCTCGATGCTGCGAAGCAGCTTGCCCTCGGCTGGTGCGGTGACGGTGCATCTGAGCGGTCGCTGCGGAATATCCCTGGCGTCTATCAGGTCGCCTACATGCAGCGAATCACCGGCAATCGTGATCTTGGTGGGTCTGGGGAGTTCGGCTGGGCGATTGAGACGGGCAAGAAGGGCTATGACGTAGTTCGAGAGTTCCCGCCGAAACTGACGGAGGAGGGACACGGGCCGAAACCGCCAGAGTTCGTCGTCTTGCCGACTGCCGTAGTCGATGGATTTCAACGGGAGTTCGGCTGGTAGGAGCGGCCCGAACTCTGCAAGTGGCCGAGTTCGGTATGTAGCCCGCGTCATTCGAGCGTGTAGGCGATCCACTCGAACTCGCCGTTGACGATCGGCAGCTCGTCGGGATAGCGGGCGTACCACGTCGCCACGTCGGCGGCGTCAAGGTCGCCGTCCCTGTAGGCGGCGAGTCGCCCGGCCTGGCCGAGCGAGTCAAGGCGAGCTGCGCGGGGCGAGGGATTCGACGGCGGGAGACTGCGGGGTGAGCTGATGGTCGCGGTAGGCATTGCCGCTCCTTCTTGGGAAGGCACCCACCCGATGCGGGAGCCGGGAGCCTCAAGACGCGCGCACGAAGGGCGCGCAAAAATCAGGCTGAGGACTCCGCTCCCGCATCGGTGGGTGAATCAACGTGGGGACCGTGGCCGTCCACGCCACGCCTTGCCGCAGTCCGGGTAAGGAGCCTGGACCGATTTCGAGGAAAGGCGCTCATGCCCGAAACGTCAGGTCGCCGACCGAATCGCCCCCGGCAATTTGGTGTCTGAGGAGAAGCCGGGTAGAAAAGACTGCGACGGTCGGCGTCCCGGCATCGACCGAATTGCCCGACGAAAAGGAGCTGCCCTGTGCGATCAATCCGCAAGCGCCTCACCTACGCCAACGTGATTTCTTCGCTGTGCCTCTTTCTGCTGCTGGGTGGCGGCGCCGCCTTCGCTGCGACCAACCTTTCTAAGAACAGCGTTGGGCGCAACCAGCTAAAGCAAGGCTCGGTAACCAGCGCGAAGATCGCCAAGAATGCGGTTACCGCCGCCAAGATCAAGAGCAACGCGGTCACGGGCTCCAAGCTCGCCAGTGGATCGGTGACGGCATCGAAGCTGGCGCCCTCGGCGATCGGCAATTCCGCGCTCGGCGATGGGTCCGTAAGCGCAGCCAAGCTCGGCAACGGATCGGTCGTGGCCTCGAAGCTCGGGCGACTTACCGAAGCGGTGGTTACGGCAACCGTCGTCGCGGGCGAGCGGGGTCAGCTCGAAGCGAAATGCCCGAACGGCGCCACCCTCGTCAGCGGTGGCGGCGGCTGGGGCAATCTGAGCGGCAACAAAGAAGTCGCCGAAAAAGTCAGGCTCACTAACTCGACTCCGATCCAGACCGGCGGCGTCGTCAGCGGGTGGAGCGTCGAAGGCTTCAACGGGACGGCCACCACGCAGGAACTCTTTGCACGGGCTATCTGCCTGCCGAGCTGAGCGTTAGCGGCCGATCGTCGGGGCGTTGCTGACTGCCCGTTGCGCGCCGTGATCGGCAGCGCGTCCTAGACGACGCTGCGCGTTCTCGATCCGGCGTTGGGCGCGGGCCCGCTCGGCTCGCGCCGCAGCGCCGCGAGGTTGTTGGCCGAGCGGGTGAGACTCGTCGTGTACGTCGTAGCGATGGCGGTAGGTGGCGATCGTGTTGGCGGCGTCGCCCCACGCGAAAGCCTTGGCCGGATCGCTGGCCGGGAACGGGCCGAGGGTGTCGTAGATGATCTGGGTGGGATCGAGCTGAGAGGCACGTACCTCGCGCCGCGCATTCCGCTCGATCGTCGCCTCGACCAATACTGCCTCAAGCCGGGTGATCGGATCGAGGGATGAATTGGGCTCGGTCGTCGGGGTCGGCTCGGGTAGTCGCGCCAGCTCCGCGAGGTCGCGGCGCAACTGCTCGGCCTGCGCGGCTTCGCCTGTCCTCACTCGCGCTAACTCGTCCGCTGGCGGGTGCTTCATCGCTTCGATCGCCTCGCGCTCGCGGGCGAGGCGGCTGACCCATTCCTCGCCGTCTTTGATCGCCCGCTCAAGGCGATCACGGCGGCTCAACTGAGGGTCGGCAGCGCGGGCGGCGACAATCAGCTCGGCGCGACGTTCGGCCAGCACCTTCGAGCTGAGGTTCTCGATCCGCTTCCGCATCGGGGCCTCGGCGGCGGCGTACTCGTTGCCCTCGCGCTCGATCGCGGCGCGTATGTCGTGCAGCTCGTCGCTGACCTCGCGCCGACCGGGGCCAAGGTCGGCGTCGGTCAGCTCTGAGGATGCGACGGTGTAGACGTTCGCGACCTCCCGGCCCCGGCTGAGCGCGACTAGCTCCTGCTCAAGACTGGCGCCAGAGTCGAGCAGAGGATAGGCGCGGTCAACGGTTTTGCCCTGTGCCCCGAACTTGGTCAGCGCATAGGCGTATTCGAGGGCCGGGCCGCCGTTGTCGGTGCGCCGGTCAAGATAGGCGGCGCCGAGCGTGACCGTCCGCTCGTCGCCGCCTACGCGGCGCAGGGTGATCGTCCGGGCGGCGGCGTCGGCCCCGGTCACGTCCCAGCGCTCGCGGTTGGTGACGCCTTCTCTGTTGAGCCGGGTTTGGACTCGATCGCCAGCGGCGAAGGCGCGCTCGCCGACGATGACCTCGACGACGCCGAGCGCGCCTTGCTCGCGGCGAAGTTCGCGAGCCTGGTGGTTGAGGTCGTCAACGTCATGGTTACGCCGGGCGATCATCACGGCATCGGCGCCGGTTGCGAAGTCGTGATGCCAGTCGGCGAGCATCCCGTCGAGCGCGGCAGGCAGATCGTCGGCGACGATCAACTGCCCTCGCGTCCGCAGAAGGTCAAGCGCCTCCGAGCCGCGACCTTCGTAGACGAGAGCGATGAGTTGGCGATCCTCCTCGCGCCGCTGGCGGTGGATGATCGTTAGCGTCGTCGCCTTCACCGCTCGGGTCAGGTAGCCGTAGAGGCCGCCGGGGCCGACGGCGCCGATCTGCTTCGGGTCGCCGATCACGACGAGCTTGCCTTCGCACTCGACGGCGAGGAAGCGCAGCGCCTCAAGGTCGGGCGTCGAAGTCGTACTCGCCTCGTCCACGATGATGACCGTGCCCCGCGCCAGCGGCATGACCCCTTCCTCGCGCAGCTTGTCGGTGCGGTTCAGCAGCGCCCGGATCGAGGTCGCATTGCTGATCCCGGCGTCGATCAGCTCGCCGCTCGCGGTGCGGGCGGTGGCGCAGCCGATGACCGGGAACCCGTCCGCGTCCCATGACTCCTTCGCCGCCTTCAGCGAAGTGGTCTTGCCGGTCCCCGGCCATGCCGCGACCGGCACGACCTGCTCGCCGCTCGTCGTCAGCCGGACGACCATTTGGCGCTGATCGGCGTCTAGGTAGGGGTGGCGTTCAAGGGCGGCGGCGAGGGTCGCGGGGGAGACTTCCGCGACTCCGGCATCGGTGCCACCAAGCGCGCCGTCGATGAAGTGGCGCTCAAGCTCGGCGATGCGCGGCGTCGTGTAGTAGTCGAAGTCGAGCGGGTCGTCAGATGCGTAAACGCAGATGATCCGATCGGTTGCGAGTAGCCGATCGACGGCCGCCGTGATCGCCGGGAGGTCTGCGCCCTCGGGGAGCTGATCGCCGATCGCCCACAAGAGGGCGCGGCGGTCGAAGTGGGAGGACGTGTCCTCCAACTTCGCGAGCGCCGCGTCAAGCGCGGCGTCGCCGACCTGGCGCGGCTCGCGGGGGCGAGCATTGGCGACCATCCCGGCGACGCTCTCGGGGGTGATTCCGAAGGGCGCGGTCTGCTCGATCCACTCGCCCCGGCGGTCGTCTTCATCGACGCCGTAGTCCTTCTTGTCGCGGGTCCGGTAAGCGGCGGTCTGCTTGGCCGCGATGGTGTCTACGCCGTGCTGCTCAGTCCACGCGGCAATCTCCCGCGAGCGCGTGCTGAGGGCTTCGATCACGTCGCGGCCGAACCCTTTGAGGTCGGCGTAGCCGTTCGTGACCGCCTCGAACTCCAAGCCGAACTCCCGCAGGAACTCGCTCCGAAGTGCGGCCTGGAAGACGACGCCCGCAGACTTGCCGTGAGGCCAGAGCGGGGAGCGTCCTTTCGGGCTTGCAAGGCTCAACCATTTGCCGTCACTGACGGCGCGGGTGAGGTTGGAGATAACGACGTGGACGTGAAGGGCGGGGTCGCCAGCGCGGCTCATCCGGTGGCGGAAGGCCATCCCAGTGAAGCCTTCGCCGCGCTCCAACCGTTCGCCGCCCTTGCCTCGCTGGACAAAGCAGGCTTCATGCTCAAGGTGAGAGAGGCCCTGGCGCACCGCCTCGTTCATCACGGCCAACACGCGCTCCCGCGTCGCCTCGTCGCCGAGCGCGTAGAGGATCGAGACAGACTTCGGCGCCGAGAATCGAACGTCGAATCCCAAGACGGGCTCGACGCGCTTTTCGGTCCCATCGGCACGCTTGCGATAGCGGGTGTCAGGGCGCTTGACGAGCTGGTCGCCGCTCGTCGGATTGCGGCCCTCAAGGATGGCGCTGTAGCCCTCGGCGTCTACCTGGCCGGACAGGCCGAGGTCGGCGGCCAGCTCGCCGATCCACTCGCCCGGCGCCTCGCCGGGCTTGTTGTAGTAATCGTCGCCGCCTTCGGCGACGGCGGCAAGCCAGTAACCGGCGTTGCCGCGCTGAATCTTCGTGACCCCGACCATCGTGGGGGAGTCGTCAGGACGGCAGGGCGAACGCCCCCGGAGATTTGGGAACCCATGTTCGGGTTCATAATGTGTCGGCTGTCGGGGGTGGGGGTTCGGGCGTCGCTTCGCGCTTGGCCTACGGCCAAGCTCTCAGCGCGGAAAGCTCGCTCAGGAATGCCAAAGGGCATTCGAGCTGATGGTCACGGTCGCGGTCAGCTACTTCGGTTGGTCTGCCTCTGCGTCGGCGAGCTGATCTAACAAAACCGGCGCCGGTTTACCCCCACCCCCGACAGCCGCCGCGCCCGCCGTCCGGCTCGATGCCGGGTGGCGGGCGCGGCGGCTGTTGCTGTTCCTGCGTCCCTGGAAGGGGGCCACTCGCGCGCCAAATCCGGCCACGTCTCACCCGATCTTCCCGCCCAGTCAGCTAGTCCTCTGAGGACCGATAGGTCACTTCCTCCGTGTAGTGCCGGAGGTCGCGCATGTAGCCACGGAGGTAGCTGACAAAGAGCATGAAGACTGCCCCCGATGGCCTCGTGTATTCGTGCCAGGGCGGCTCCTCGTCATCCGATTCGTCCAGGTTCAGGAGGTAAGCCTGCTGAATGACCATCGACGTGTAGCGCGTGAACGCCATGAAGTCCCGCTCGGTCGCGTCCTTGGAGGCAAAGCCGCTGGCGGCCGTCTGAGTCAAATACGCGATCTGATCTTCAGGAAGGTCCCAGGCGTCACAGAGGGACTGGAAGACCTCGGCGTGAAGCGAACGATCGAGCCCGCGCCACTCCTCGATGCCATATCCCTCCCAGCGCTCCTCTCCCAGCTCATACAACTGAGCGCTCACCACCGGGAATGAAGCCGCGAGAAATCGGGCCGCCTTGTCCGTAGCGAACGGGTCCGCTACTAGGCGGGACATCTCGGGAAAGAGCGGCTGACCGGGCTCCTCGCCTTCGTAGGTCAGAGCCTCCATATCCCGAAAAGACCGAACACCGAAGTCGATGAGAGTCGTGCCGATCCAATAGATCCAAGACTGATCCTCGCCGCCTCCGACAGCTAGGCCCAAAAGCGCCGACAGATTCTCAGCAACGGGATCGAGTGAATCAGTTGGCGTCTCCTCTCCGTCTGCCGAGTCGTCGGCCAGATCAAGCTGAGCTGCCCATGTGGGCTCGTTGCCCACAGTGATCCACTCGGTCAATTCAGCAGCGGTCACGTCCGGCATATCGAAGGGGTCTATTCCGTCACGGCGGAACTGCTTCCCGAGCTTCCGGCGGGCCTTCTTAGCGTGCTTCCGCCAGACAACCGCAGTCTTCTCGTCCTCGCGGTCGGCAAGCTCGCCAGCGTGCATCGCATCGCGAAGTTCGAGCCATAGGTGCTGGCCGCGCTCGATGTTGTCCGCGAGGTCTCCCCCCGAGAGGTCGAGACCCGTTCTCGACGCGAATATCTCCAGCTTGGTCCACTCCGCCAGCTCGTCGCTCAGCTCCCAGCCGTTGGTATTCGTCACGACGAGACGCGGATTCAAGACCCGACTCCCACAGCCACAGAAGCACTGAGTTGCTTTGGCTTCTTCCATTCCGCAGCAGCCTTTCAGATGGACGACCCATCAGCAGCATCAGACGGCCGCGTTCTCGGTCATTCGGGGAAGCACGGCAGGAAGATTTCCCCGATGAGCTTTTCTTGCTTCTTTGGCGAGGCGTTGGAGAGTTCGATGACTTCTTCGTCCGAAAGCTGTTCGATTGCTCGGCCCGCGCAGACGGCTTCGGCGTGGGTTGCCTTCGGTTCGTTTTCGAAAGCCGAGCGGAACGCAATGGCGGTTTGCGCCCGAATGGGAGCCAATTCAGAGGGCTTCGCGTTCGGATTGATCGCGTCTCGACCGGGCTGAACGCAGCTTTCAGAGGCTTCCTCGAACAACGCGAATTCGCGTTCTTTTGACTTCGCCGTTTTGTCCTTCACCAGTTCCTGAGCTTCGGAGGGCGTCAGGGCCTTTTCCATTTGCCCCAAGACGCAATGCGCGTACCACGGTTCGTAGCCGGTTTTGGCGAACAGCGCACGAGTAACGGCAAATGCGCCCGTCACGGTATCGCTCGGGATTTCGACTTCTTCGGTGCCGACCTGGACGACTTTCTTGGTCGTTGTTTCCGAAGATGAGCCGCAGCCAGCGGCGACAAATGCACAAACCGCTGCCAGCAGGAAAAATCGGACGAGGCGCATTTCGGTGCCAGCCTATCGCCACCGCCGTGGCGCTCCGCCAGCGCAATAGTCAATTCGGCATCGATAGAGACAGCGGTACAACCGATCGCCGCTCCTCAGCGGCCCCCGGTAGGAGGAATCAATACCCCCTTTTCTGGCTTCGGCGGCGCTTAGCTTGACTGCCTACCTTCAAGCCGGGCGAGCCTCTGACGGTCGCGGCTGATGCAGCCGCCGAGATTTGCAAGCTCCCAACGCGGGTGCGGCACGGCCTGTTCTCTGCCGTAGGCCGTGAGGGCTCTTAGCTCGGCGCGGTGGGCCTTGCGGTAGTCGGCGTTACGGGCCTTCATCTCGTCCCGCTTTTCTTCCCGCTTCTCGATCCGCTCGCGTAGCTGTTCGATCGCGTCCGGGTCGTCGTCGTAGATGGATCGGTCTAGCTGGGCCTCGATCGTCCTCGCGGCCTGGCTGTGCCGCTCGGCCATATCTCGATGCTCGGTGGATTTGGACGCTTGGCGCTGGCCCCGCTCGACGGCCTGGCGGTGCCGCCGCTCGGAGTGGTGGCCGACGAGGATCGGTTGCCCGAAGGGAATCCCCGCCGTGGCATCGTGGGAAGCCTGGCTAGCTGCGTCGGCCTTCGCTGCTCGACCCTCGGCCCAATCACGCCGCCGCTCGGCTCGGCGTTCTCTCCGCTCGCGGTAGGTCGTGCGAGCCGGGCCGCTGGACTCCTCGACCACGACGCGGAACCGTCCAACCTCCTGCGGCTCCCCGACCTGTCCGGCCTGCTCGATGATCCGGGCGGCGTGTTCGGTGGCGGTCTTCCCGTCGAGCCGGACTGACTTCGGATCACCCTCGCCGATGCGGGTCGCCAAGGCGCGGATAGCCTGGGTCCGGTCGGTCAGCTTGTCGGTGCTGTTGAAACTGTCGGCCTGGTCGAAGACTTGATACGTGGTCATGGCTGCTCGCTTTCTGTCGCGCATCTGGCAGGCGCTTACCTGCCCTGTTAAGCGCAATCAGTCCGAGGACGACGACGGGGGCACCGCAGCGAAGCGGAGGGGAAGGGAGCGCAGCGACCTTGCGCCCGGAGGAGCCGAAGGCACAATGAAGCGCACAGGCAGGAGGCGGTACTACAAACCTTGAAGCCCCTGTCCCTCTAAAAGCACTAGCGGCGGCGGCTCCCCAACTGGTCTTCGATGTGGTCGCTGACCTGTTCTTCGGGACTCGGCAAATGCCAAATCCCAACGGCATTAAGTCCTTCGCGAAGCGGGGAGTTGCGAACGCACCGACCGGCCGGATCTACGTTGGCGAAAAAAAACGGCGGCCAGAGAATGTAGGTCCAACTGGATTCAACCTGAACCGAGTTGGTCGCTCTCGACGCCTGTTCATCCAAGCAGTACTCATGTACGACGCCAAGGCTGGTTCCTCCCCAGAAAATGATCTGGGCGAAAAGAAAGAGGAACCCGAGCGTAGTTCCAAGTACGGCGAGAGCCGAGCGTCCCTCGCTCATTCGGCGTCCTTACATTTTGTGTAAATCGAGTATCCGATCTTCTCCCCTTCGGAGTTGTTGCTCGTCATCAACTTCAACTCTGACATCGAGAGTGCTTCGATTTCCTGTTCGGAGCATTCAATCTCAGCCAGTGGGGCGCCTTTTTCTTCGAGGCCCCTCGCTATCCCGGTTTTCAGAAGTTTGCGAGTCCTTTCGATCTGCGCGGCAGATCGGTTTACCTTTGCCGCCGAGGTGCCCGCAGGAATGCAAAGTGCTTCAAGTCCCCTGCCAAAGCTAGCTTCCCGTTTCGGGGAAACCTTGTGGGCCTCAAGTTCGTTCAGGAAGGAAGGAGATAGCTTTTCAACATGGCGCTTGTAACAGCGTGCCACGCTTACCTTCGTGCCGGTCGCCAGTAGACCCCGGTAGTACTGCTTGAAGAACTTCGCCCGTTCTTGGTGGGTTGTTTCGGTCTTTCCGGGGAGCGGGACACCGGAACTCGTGGTTGCGTCCGAGGAAGTGCTGACGCCACACCCGCTGGACACGACCATGGCGATTGCTGCCATTGCGATCAGCGTCAGGACCAGTCGCATTATTTTCCCCCCAATACCGGCTCGATTGCGCCGGAATATACATCGTTGAGCGGGATGACCGATGAGGCTCAGACTTTTAAAGCTTTATGCCCAATGAGCTGAGCAGCAAGAGGGTCCGGGCTCTACGCGGTCCGGCGGAGCGCCTGCTGTACCCCCCCCTTGACACGTCGAGTGACCCTTCCAGGCGTAGCCCCTGGTACCGGCGGCCTCAACCAGCCAGCGAAGTGCGGGCACTAGCAGCCTGCCGAGCGCATCGAGCCATTTCCTCGATCTTGGAGGACGGGTCAACCACCGTCAGCAGGTTTCCCCCACAAGGTCACGTAGGCAAGTAGGCCAACCGCAATGGAGAGCAGAATGCCCCCGCCAGAAGCCCACGCGATGACTTTGGCTGGACCGTACGCGTAGGGATGGCCGCTTACGTAGTTCAACTCAGTCAAGCCAACGCCGACGAATACGAGCGCTGCCGTCGAGGCCAGCGCGATGACCACTTTTCCCAACATGCGCCCCACGACGCGCCAGATTGTAGCCACGCGGAGCAGGGCTTGTCGTCCTCGCAATGCACGCTCGCACGGCTCGTCTACTCCCGGCCCCGCTTGGACACGAAGGCCGGGATCACATCGGCTTCGACGGCCTGGCTTGATGGGGACTGCGACGGCCGCCTAAGTGGCTCGTAGGTCTACGACGCCGCAGGGCAGCTCGTCGGCTCGATCAAGAATCTCTGGGTCGCCGGTCAGGAGCTGCGCGCCCTCGGCGGCTGCGAGCGCGATGGCAAAGCAATCGGCCAACGCGATCGGATGCGCTGCCTTGAGGGCGGCAACCGCCCGCATCGCCGACACGCCGGGTAGATCCTCCGTGACTTGCGGGCGCAGCTCCGAAAGCACCTGATCGGCCTCCTGGGGGCCATGCTCGCGAATCGTCCGGTAGTGGACCTCGACCAAGTTCATCCAGCTCATCGGCGGTCGTTCGCGATCGAGCACTTTGGCGACGATGCTCGCGGCGGGTTCGTCGCCGTCGAGCCATGCCAGCACGGCCCAGGAATCGAGGCAGGACTTCACGCCGCTATCGAGGCTCGCTGCGGCGGTCTTCTAGCAGCCGCTCGGCCATCCCACTTCCGGCGAAGCGGCCCCGCAGGGTCGAGCGCTGATCCGCCCGACGGACGACGATCCCATCGTCAACAGGCTCGAACGACACGTCGGCACCGGGGCCGAGGCCGACCTGATCGCGCATGTCTTTGGGGATCACGACTTGACCCTTCGCACCCATCTTCTGCGTCATACGGCAGAAGTATAACGTGCTAGTCTCCGACCGACATAAGTGGGGCCGCGTGCTGTGAACACCGGCCCCGTGGCGATCGGCATAGCTATCACCAGGCCGACCGCAGCGGGAACGGTAGCGGGCTACCGGCTCCAAAGAAGCGGCCCCCGGTCGGCGGTGGAACGCCAACCGAGGGCCTGACCACAAGGAGAGACATCCTCCCTATGGCTAACCCCAACCCTACGGACGGCAGCAAAGTTGTTCCGCTCGACCTGTCGGACGCGCAGGTCGCGATCCTGCGGGCCGACCTCACGATGTGTCTGGAAGGAGTGCAGGGCGACCTCAAGACGGCCGACGAGGGGGTCGATCTGGAAAAGGCCCGCCAGGATGCCGAGGCTTACGAACGGCTCCTGCGGAGTCTCGATTGGGGCGAGGTTGTTGTCCCCGACGAGGCGGCACGGTCGGCTATCGAAGCGATGGCCCTCTCGGCCGACAAAGCGCATAACTACGCCGAGGTAATCGCCACGCACGACGCCCTCTTTGGTCTGCTCGCACAGCTTGGCGGCGTGAAGATGGAGGGCCGCTAATGGTCGGCGATGCTCGGGTGATCGCCGACCACTTCGGCGAGAACTTGAGGATTCACCGCCGACGCGCTCTAATGTCTCAGGAAGAACTCGCTTTCCGTGCGGAGCTGCATCGAACGGAGATTGGGATGCTTGAGCGGGGAATCCGCTTGCCGCGCCTCGACACGATCGTAAAACTCGTCGGGGGGCTCGAAATCGACGCCGGGCTTTTATTCGATGGGCTTGTTTGGACCGGGGGATCACCCCGTAGCGGCAGCTTTAGCGTGCCCAATCGCCTGACGCCGCAGCGCCGGGGGGCTGAGTCGTGAGGCATTCACACGTCGATGTGGCGGCGACCTTCGGCGACAACCTCATTCGTTGCCGCAGGGGCGCTGACCTTTCGCAAGATGAGGTCGCTTTCCGTGCCTCGATTCACCGCACGGAGGTAAGTCAACTTGAGCGCGGTCTTCGGATTCCCCGGATCGACACCCTCGCCAAACTCTGCGGAGCGCTCGAAGTCGAGTTTGACGAGTTGATGAAGGGGCTCAACTGGCAATCCGGATCACAGGTAAGGGGCAGTTTCAGGGCGTCCGAGAATGTGGGGGGCTGAGGAAGTGCAACCGTCGCCCTCGACCCATTACACCTTCGCCCAGCGCTTCGGCGGAAATCTCGCCCGTCAACGTCGGGCAGCGGGCATCAGCCAGGAATTGCTTGCTGAGCTTGCCGCGCTCCATCGCACCGCAGTAGGACAAATTGAGCGAGGGGAACGAGTCGCCCGAACGGACACGCTGGTAAAGCTCTGCTCCTCTCTAGAGGTCGATCCGAACGTCCTGCTGTCGGGCCTCCTTTGGGTGCCGCCAACAATCAGCACGGGGCGATTCGAGTACCCGGCTGGGCCGGACGGGACGACGTAGCGAGGGCGATCCGTGGGACGCGGCACGAGCTGCGGCGACGCGCAGCCGCCGCAGCTCGAGCGTGTCCCGGGGTGGCTAGGGCAATACTCGCAAAGGCAGCGAGCGCGAGTTGCCGCCTTCGTAGGGGTAGCCGCTCTGAGCGCGAACCTGCGCCCGCATGATGTACGTCGTCGGCGTCGTCGTCTGCGTGAAGCGGTAGCGCATTGAGTAGTGCCCGCCCGACTTGGTGCGGTAGGCCCGGAAGACCCGCCAGCTCTTGCCGTCCTTGACTTGGAGGACGATCACGACCTTGGCGTTGTCGGGGCCGGGGACGGTGCCAGTGAACACCGCGAACCCCATGTTGTGAACGACCTTGCTCCGCAGCTTGAAGGTCGGCCGGACCTTCGTGCGGAGCATGGCGTCGGCCGCCAGCTCCCGTTGATCGGGGCGATAGACGACGGTGACTTCTCGCGACGGCCCGGCACCGATCGCGAACTGGTAATCGCCGCCGTCGCCGGTCATGGCGACGCCAAGGAACTTCCGTTCCAGATCCGTCACCACCTTGCTGAACACGCAAAGGGGCGCGTTGGAGAGCTGACCGGCGCCTTTCAGCGTGCCGCTCAGGGTTGATCCCTGACCGTCGTGGACGACGACGGAGCTGTCGGCCTTCTTGCCGAGGCCAGCACTCAGGGTCAGGCCACCCGTCACGTCTGAGCGCACGCAGTCGTAGGAGAGCGGCGCTTTGACCGGCGCCCCTACGTTGCCCTCCTCGTCCGACAGCCAAAGCCGCAGCGTGTAGGAGCCGCGTTCACGCGGACCTTCGAGATTCTGGATCGTCTGCGGGTTGGTGCCGCTGATGTTCTGCGTCGGCACAACCACGTCGCCAGCACCGTTCAGCACTTGGTAGTGGACGGCGCTGATCGGCGAACCCGTATCGGGAATGTTGCGCCAGCGAACATCGAAGCCCTGGTCGGAGCGGGCAGTCGTCGGGGTCGTGACCGAGAGGTCTTGGGGCGCCGCTGGCGGGGTGGTGTCGTGAGGGATCGCCGCCGTCGTCGCGGGGCCGGTAAAGCCGACTTCATCCTCTAGCCAAACCCTGAGCTGGTAGGCGCCGGGGACTTTCGGCCCTTCGATTTTCGCGAGTTCGGTCGGGTTGACGCCGGACACGACTTTCTCCGGCACGACGACTTTGCCCGCCGCGTCGAGAACGTCGTAGTGGACCTTGGTGATTGGCGATCCGGCGTTCGGCGGCAGCGAGAATTGTGCGCCGAAGTGATCGAGGTAGCGGGCCGGATTTTCGCTCGTCACCCGTAGACCGCTGGGCGCCCCCGGCGGGGTGTTGTCCGTGTGGATAGCTCGCTGATCGCACGATTCCGAGCCGGTCCCGTTGAGGCCGATGTACTGGCCGTAGTCCTGGGTGCAGGCTTGGAGGGTGTGCGCGCCGTCCGCAAGGCTCGCGGTGTTGAACGTGTAGGCACGGTTGATGCCGTCCGCGTTTGGACACGGCTGAAAGGCGCGAGCGAACGGCCCGTTGGATGCCGAGGCATCGGTGTTGCATTCGCCGGTCGCCTGGTGGTCGATGTTCCAGCGTTCCGCGCCGTCGATGCGGATTCGCTCGAAGCGAATGCCCGACCCATGCTCGTTCCACACGAACGTCGCCGTCTGATTTCCCCGGACCCAGCCGCCGGTCATAAGCGGCGAGCCGTTGGTCAATGCGACCTGCGAGTTCTGATCGTCTTCCAAGGTGAAGACGAACGTGTTGGCGTCGGTGGAGTTAAAGTTGCTCCGGTCGCAACCGGACGGCCGGACGCACTCCAATTCGAAGGCGAAGCGCCAGAAGTCAGCGTTGCCGCCGGGCCAAAGGTGGGGCGAGAACGTCGGGGTCATTCCGATGCCGAGGCCCTGATTGGAAATCTCGAAGCCCTGGTTGGCGAAGTTGATGCCCCAGAAGCGGGATCGCCAGCCTTCGTTGAAGGCATATGCCTCTCGCTGCCAGCCGCCCGCCGTCTTGTAGTGGACGTAGGCCGGGGTGTCCCAGTAGATGAATCCGCTTGCGCCTACCCCGGCATTGCCGCTGGGCTGGTTCTCGCTGATCCGAAAGAAGGCGCTATCGCCCGCCGGATCGGGAGCTGGCCCGCAGTAATTTTCAAAATTGAAAATCCCTCCGGGGTTCTGCGGACTCGTCGTGTTCGTGTAGGTGCCGTAGGCATTCGAGCCGTTGTTGCCCGCGCACAGGACCATCTTGTATTGAGCTGCGTGTGCGGTTGCCGCGAAGACGACCGCAACGGCCATGCACAGCAGGATTCCGAATAGCGCTATCGCGGCCGGGTTTCGCCCCGGCCCGCTCGATCGAGAGGACATATCTCTTGTCTCCTTCTTCGTGCCGATCGGGCTCAGGGACGGCGCGATGGCCGCCCCTCCTCACCGCCGGGGGCTCGCAACCTGCGATGCCGCCGAGGGGAGTGGGCGTTCCGACGATCTGGCTATCTGTGACCACTATCACCGGAATCCGTCAAAAGATGCGAGGGAACGCCCCCGGATATCTGTTTAGTTAGGAACGGTGGAGGATTTGGGGTGCTTTTGGAGGGATTTGCACCGATTGCACAGGGTCCGTGCGAGGGCTAATGCCTGCACCCGGCCCCTTTTCGCTCCGCTCGGACCTGAGCTTGGAGCCGCCGCCGGGGCTGTGGTGGCCGACATTTGCAACCCCGGCGGCGGCTCGAAGCCCGGCTCTCCGGGGCGGCGGGGGCGACTGATTCCGCCGGTTCGAGAGGTACGCTTCTAGAAGAAGCGAGTCGTGAGGTTCAGCGATTCGAGCTGTGGAGCCAGATTCGGAACGGGTTTAGAACCACTCCCGATTTCTTGGCTCTGCAAAGGGGAACCGGATGGGCACGGCTGGTTTCGAACCAGCGACCTCTCCCGTGTGAGGGGAGCGCTCTCCCACTGAGCTACGCGCCCGGGACGGCTGGATTCTACGACGCCTGAACCTCGTGCATCTGTCCAGGTTTCGTCCGGGCTCGCTGGGGGCTGGGTAGTAGGCCCGCTGCCCGCAGGGTCTTGGCGCGGGGAGCGATCGAAAGGAACAACTGATGCGAACCACGAGAGGACGACTGGGTTTTGCGCCGGCCGTTTGCTGTGTCGCGGTCGCGGCTGTCTGCTTGGTCGCTGGTCCCGCTCAGGCTGCGAGCAGCGTGTATCCGGCCACGGGTGGGACATTTACCGGCGGCCCCCAAGGGTGGGAAGTGACCGAAGCAAGCTGCAACGCGGGACCGTTGTGCACCGCCTCGGGCGGCTATGACGGGACGGCGGGAAATCCACCGGGCTCGTTCGCAGCAAACACGACGATCGCACTCAACTTGGGGACGCTGTTCAAATCGACGGTGGTCTTGCGCTCACCCGACTTCACGGTTACCAGCGCCGGTGACGGGACGTTGCACCTGGACCGGCAATTTGCCGCCGGATCGCTGATCGACCTGGCGCCCCAACTGACCTACAGCGTCGTCCTGCTCGACCGGACTGCCGGGAGCAAATCGGAACCCCTTACCGAGACCCTGGCCAACAACCCGGCCTTCATCGGAAAGGACCACGCGGTCACCCTCAAGCAGGGCCACCGCTACGCGATCTCGATCACGGCCGAAACCAGTTCGACGGTTGTGGGGTCCAGCCTCCTCTCCGGAGCCACGAGCGCCCGCTTCGACAACGTCGCAGTGACGGTCGAATCTTCCGGCAATGGCGGCGGAGCCGGCAGCCTTACCAACAGTCAGCTCACCTCCCTGATCCAGGCCGGCGGCCTGATCGGTCCGGCCATCCACAAAGGCAACAAGGTCACGGTCAAGGCCAAGTGCCCGGCCAAGGTCGGCCGCGCTTGTCGCATCTCCCTGCAGGGGATGTTGAGCAAGAGGAAGGCGGCGACCACCAAGCGCAATGCCAAGGTGGCGCAAGGCAAGACGCGCAAGTTTGTACTGAAGGTGAAGCCGAAGGCGCGCAAGAGGGTGGCGAAAGCCAAGCGCCTGCTGTTCAAGGAGACGGTCAAAGCCGGCAAGGCCAGGGCGACCGTCTACAGGCGCCTGAAGCTGGTCCACAAGGATCGCTAGGCGGCGACCGCTGCAGGCGCTACCCCGTCGGCCTCGCTCCGCTTGCGCAGGGCGAGGCCGACAAAGGGGAAAACCAGCGTCGAGAGCATCGCCGCACCGACCAACCCTGCAGCGGTCGAGGTTTTCATGTGCCCGGTCTCGGTCGCGATCGTCGTGATCGCGACCACGAGGGGAAGCTCGGTGGCTGAGTAGAAGGCCAGCGCGGCACGGTCGCGGGTGTTGAGCACGCCGCGGTAGAGCAGCATTGCCGGCGTTCCGCGCACGACCAGGAAGAGCCCGAAGAACATCACCAGCTTCAGCATCGCCCCAACCGAGCCGAGCGCGGCGAGGTCGAACTCGATCCCGCTGGTAATGAAGAAGAACGGCACGAAGAAGCCGAAGCCAACCGCGGTCAGCTTCGACTCGAACACCTGCAGCTCTTGCCCTTTCAGCGCCAGCCGGGTGATCATCCCGGCGACAAAGCCGCCAAGCAGGACGTCGAGGCCGAGCGTGCCGGCGAGCAGGACGAGACCGAAGACGAGCACGACGGTGATCCGCACGGCGAGCTGGCTGCTCGACTCGAAGGTCCGCTCCAGCGCCGGCCAGCCGCGCCAGGCATAGCGCACCGAGCCCAGTGCCAGGAACAGCGCCAGGGCGACAAAGGCGAGCAGGATCGCCGCCTCGTGCAGCGGGTTGGCGGTGGAGAGGACCAGGGTGACCAGCAGGATTGGGCCGAACTCGCCAGCTCCGCCGGCCGCCAGCAGATAGGTCCCGAAGCGGGTCTTCAGTTCCCCGCTGTCGCGCAGGATCGGGATCAGCGTGCCGATCGCCGTCGTCGCCATCGCCGAGCCGGTGTAGAGGAAGGAGACAACGACACCCGCCGCCGCCAAGGCGCCACCGATCCCGTAGGCAAGCGCTACCGAGAGCAGCCAGCCCAAGGCCCCGAGCTTCATCGGCTTGCCCTTGATCCGCTCGAAGTCGATCTCGTAGCCGGCGAAAAAGAAGAGCATGCCGAGACCGAGGTTGGAGAAGAAGTTGACGAAGTCGTCGGTGTGGGCGAGACCGAGGATTTCCGGCCCGATCACGATCCCGAGCATCAGCTCGAGGACGACCACCGGCGGCGCGTATTTCTTCGGCACCGCGGCGACTGTCACCGAGGCGACTGCCGCGACAACGACAATGGCGAAGAAGGAGTCCGTGTCGACCGTGATCACGAGCCGCTCGATCCTATGGGCGGGGCGGTAGGATCACCAGTGGACCGTGCTAGGCGGGGAATCAGCGGTGCCCTGTAACCCGCAATCCGCTCTAGCGGGGCCGAATCCCGTTCTGAGGGGCTGGCCTTCGGGGTCGGTGCGCCGCAGGCGGCGTTGACGGCCGGGTCCTACGCGACGTAGGCACGTGAACCAGGTCAGGTCCGGAAGGAAGCAGCCTTAAGCGGATGCCGCGGGTGCCGTAGGAGAGCCCGGCTCGAGCCAAGCGCGACGGACACGCTCGGAGACCTTGCTTCGAAGGCGGGTGCACGGTCCACTTAGTACCCCCCCTGGATTGGGAGCGGTGGGGTTGCCCCCTAAGCTGGCGATCAGACGCCAGCTGTCAGCCCGGAGGCGAGGCGCTCGGCGAGCCAGAGGTCGGCCATCCAATCGGACTGTTCGCCGCCTTTGCGGGTGATGACGATCCCTTCGGGCCCGCCCTCGACGCTGACTTTTTTCCAACGGGTGGAGTTCGGCACGGAAGCGAGCACATCGGCAATTGCGGTGGGTGCCCCCTCGGCCGGGCGGACTCGTCCGTCCCTCGCTTTGGCCTTGAACTCGGGGGCGCCGCTGCGGACCGTGACCTCGCTGGCGCCGGTCTTCGACTCGCCTCCGAGGCGCACCGAGACGGGATGCCCGTGGCGCTCGCCGTCCAGCACCAGCGCGCCGTGGATCTTCGGCCCCACCCGTCCCGTCACGGCGTCGCGCGTCTCGATGCTGACCTTTGGCCGCTCGGTGACCTCGAGGCCGAGCGGCGCCATCGCGGTGCCGACTTGGTCATATCCACTGTCGAGGTCGCCACCGGGGGCGAGTGCGCGAATGCTGCCGTAGATCGCGGCAAGCACAATCAGCGGCCCGCCGATCAACAGCGGGACGAAGCTTTCGAAGATGTAGATCGGTGGGACGGTGAGGAAGATCAGCAGGGTGACCACCATCCCGAGTTTCTGGCTGCGACGTCCCGAGTCCCACATCTGACTTCGTGCCTTCAGCGCCTCGGAGTCGATCGGCCGGATCGCCATCGCGGTCCACAGCTCGGGCTCGCTCATCGTCATCGGGTTCTCGATTGCCTGGCCCCCTTCCGCGACGGCACGCTCGCTTCCCTTTACATTCTCTCCCGCCACCCGCTCCAAGTCGCTGCGCTGCAGGGCGAAGAGGATCACGAAGAAGACCGCGAGCACGCCGAAGATCAAGCCAAGCGCCAGCTTCGGGTTGGGATCGTTGCTGCCCATGGTCAGCCCGATCACCGCGACGAGGATCATCACGACGATGACGCCGATCAACCCGAACCGCGACGAGCGCTTGAAGCCCCCGGAAAACATGGCGCCAGGCTACCTTCCCACCCGTTGATGGGCCAGAAACCGAAATATGGACCGGTTTTCGGCCCGTCGACTAGGACTAGTCGATCAAGCGCTTTGCCATGCGGCTGACGGCGACGCGCCACATCGCGAAGGCGAAGGCGACGAGGAAGGCGAAGCGGGCGATGTCGACGGGCTCGAAGCCGAAGGCGCCGCCGCGGACGAGTTCGACCAGCTGGTGCAGCGGGTTGGCCTGCGCCACGATCTGGAAGCCCTCGGGCAGGCCGTCGATCGGGAAGAAGGTTCCGGCGACGAGGAAGAGCGGGGTGATGAAGAGTGCCGTCACGTAGTTGAACTGGTCGATCTTGGCGACGGTTGCTGCCATCGCGACCCCGAAGCCGGCGAAGCCGAGTGCGGTGACGAAGCAGAAGAGGGGCACGAGCAGCATGCCGGGGGCGGGGTCGAGCCCAAAGCCGATCGTCACCAGCAATGGGAAGCAGCCATAGAAGCCGGAGCGGATCGCGATCCAGAGCATCTCGGCGCTGACCAGCTCCTCGATGTCGACCGGCGCGGCGAGGATTGCTTCATAGGTGTTCTGGAAGCGGTGCTTGACGAAGGTGCCGAACATCGAGGGTAGGGCGCTGGAGAAGATCACCGCGGTCGCCACCATCCCGGTGCCGACGAACTCGATGTAGGGGATGCCGGCGACTTCGTCGACGAGCGTCGCGCCGAGGCCGAGCCCGAAGGCGAGCAGGTAGACGATCGGTTCGAGCACGCTGGAGAAGGTCGTTCCCTTCCAGTAGGTGCGGAAGTTGGCGACCTCGCGGCTCATCACCCCTTTGATCGCTGCCGGTTCGAGCCGTCGCATCGTCTTGGCTTCTGCGCTCACCACAAATCCTCGCGCTTCGCTCGCGGCGCGAAGAAACAGATTGCGACGCTTGTTCGCTCCGCGCTCACTCTGCCTCCTCGCCGGTAAGCAGTACGAAGACGTCCTCGAGCGTCGCGGCACGGATCACAGCCTCGCTGGGGATTCCGCCGTTGCCTGCCCGCTCGGAGCCGACGATCGCAACAGCCGGTCCAGCCGGCCGCACCATCAGGCCCTGGGCTTCAGCACCGGCCCGCACCTCGACGAGCCGCTCGGGCGGTCCGTAGACCTCCGCCGTCTGCTCGCCGGCGTGCTCGTCGATCAGCTTTGCCGGATGGCCGCGGGCGATGATCTTCCCCTTCGTCATTACCGCGACCTCGTCGGCGAGCCGCTCGGCCTCCTCGATGTAGTGGGTCGACATCAGGATCGTCGTGCCGCGCGATTTGAGCTCGCCGATCAGCGTCCAGAGCTCGGTGCGAATCTGCGGGTCGAGGCCGACCGTTGGCTCGTCGAGCAGAACCAGCCGCGGCTCGTGGACCAGGCCGCGCGCCAGCAGCAGCCGGCGCCGCATGCCGCCGGAAAGCTGATCGACAGCGTCGCGACGGCGGTCGCGCAGGCGGGCCAGGTCGAGGGCCCGGTCAACCGCGCCGCCGACGTCCTTAACTCGATAGAGGCGTGCGTAGACCGCCAGGTTGTCCTCGACGGTGACGTCGACGTCGAGGTTGTCGAGCTGGGGGACGACGCCCATCTTGGCGCGGGCCGCCTTGGAGTCCTCGGGAAGCTTGTGGCCGAGCGCCCGCAGCTCGCCGGCGTCAGGAAGGGCCTGCCCGGTCAGCAGCCGCATCGTCGTCGACTTGCCGGCGCCGTTGGGGCCGAGCAGGCCGAGGCAGATGCCCTCAGGCACCTCGAGATCGAGCCCGTCCACCGCCGTGATCGAGCCGAACCGCTTCACCACCCCGCGAAGTTCGATTGCCGCCATGCCCCTGATGCTTGCACGGCGGCAACCTCGGCAGCGGGGTGGATGAGAGACTGCGGCCGTGCTGGACGAGCGGTGGATCAGGGCGCTGCACGTGGAGACGATGCGGGAGGCCGAACTCGACGCGGAGCACGAGTCCCACGTCCTCTTTCAGGCGTCGACAATCGGGGCTCTGCTCGAGGGCGCCTACGACGGCGATCTCAGCTTTGCCGAGCTGGCCGAGCACGGGGACCTTGGGCTCGGCACGCTGAATGGCCTCGATGGCGAGATGATCGCGATCGACGGCCGCTTCTACCGCGCCGACGTCGACGGGGTGGCCGGTGAGGTGGGCCCTGAGGCCAAGACGCCGTTTGCGGTGGTGACACGGTTTGAACCGACGATCGAGAGCGACATCGGCGAGCCGCTTGAGCACCAAGAGCTGCTGGCGCAACTCGACAAACTGATCCCCACGGGCGCTGCGTCGTGCGCGATTCGCCTCGATGGCCGCTTCGATTTTGTCCGCGCCCGCTCAGTACCACGCCAGACTCCGCCGTACCGCCCGCTTACCGAGGTGGTGGGCGAACAGCACGTCTTCGAGCTGACCGACGTTGCCGGGACGATGCTCGGCTTCCGCTTCCCCGATTACGTCGAGGGCATCGAGGTCAGCGGCTACCACCTCCACTTCATTACCGATGACCGCACCCGCGGTGGCCACGTGCTCGACTCCAGGGCGGCACAGTTGCGCGTTCGCCTCGACCCTTCCAACGACCTCCACATCGAGCTGCCACCAGAAGTCGACCTGAGGGACACCGCCGTCGCGGCCGCGACCCACGCCGCCATCGAGCGGGTCGAGCGCGGTTAGTCGCAGCTCTCGATCAGCGCCTCGTATCGGTCCTCGTCATAGGTGAGGCGGACCGTGCCCTTGGGGCCGAGGCGGTGAAAGGTCTCGAGGACACAGTGGAAGCCGGCTGAGTCGAGGCCGTAGCGGTCACTCAGCTCGCGTCGCTGGTATGCGTTGAGCGCTCCCGGGTCACACTCGAGTAAGACCTCGGCGTAGGCCTGAATGTCGAGCTCCATCCGGACGAGCTCCGCGTCCGTCGCCGCGCGGAATCTTCGTTCGGCGCACCCGATCATCCGCAGGGGGAGTTCGAACTCCGGTTCCGCCACTCCCTCTACCAGGCTGCGTTCGACGCCCTCTCTGTCGCAGGCGACGGTGATCGCGACGAACGTCTCCGAGGCACCGATCAGCAGGGCGCGTTCGATTGCGCCGTCCGAGAGCCGGCGTTCCCTCCCAATTGCGCAGTGCGCGGCTCGTGTTGGCGAGCCGAACTCGAGGAAGCTCCTGCCGTAGGCCCGGCGGAAGCGCTCGCGGTCGAAGTGGAGGAAGGAGATGAGCTTGTCGAGCTTCCAGTGCCCGTCCTCCTTGGCAAATCCCAGCCTTACCGTCGATCCGTCGAGGGACCCGCCGGAGTGGGTAGCCAGAGCGGTGGCGCGCTCGTCGTGGATATCGACCGCGCGCACCGCCACCGACCGCGCCCCGCCCTCGCTGGCCTGCGATTCGCAGATGTCGTCCGCGAACGGTTCTTCCTCGCCGCTGACCTGCTCCAGGTAGCGCTTGGTCCTGAGCCGCTCGCAGTAGGAGGGGTCGGTGCTGGTCGCGGCGACTTCGATCGTCCGCTGGATCTTGGACTCGTCGCTTGGAGCGTTGAAGTGGCGAACGACGCGAACTGCCAAGCCGACGACGAACAGCACTAGGACCAGAGCCCCTATGCCCATCAAGATGCGCTTGAACACGCATCACTCATCGGCCGATCTCAGCAGCGCCTATAGAGGACCCAGGAGTTGTTGGTGGCGACCTGGCGGAAACCAGGGGGGACGGAGACCTCGAAGCGAGCGGGGTCGTTGGGATCGAGGATGAAGTTGTGGATGACGAACTCGCTTGCGGGCTCGAGGAAGTAACCACGGCTGGGCTGGCGCTGCTCAGATGAGCTGACCACCTGTGACGGCCTGATGTCGAGCAGGAAAGCGAGGCGGGGGACGGCGCGGTGGTTGGGCACGGAGATTGGGCCGCAGAGGGGCTCAAAGGCGCCGGAGTCGGCGAGCGCCGTCAGGTCGGACTCGATCTCGCTCTGGTTGGTGAGGTCGGTGTCGACCTTGTGCAGAAGGTCGTACTGGTTCGGCCCCCAGGCCAGGGACATCGCGAGGACGACGCCGGCGAAGACCTGCCAGGCGCGACGCCAGGGATGGTCGTGCTCCAGCAGCCGCCAGCCGAGCAGGGCGAGGGCGGCGAAGACAGCCAGCATCGCCGCCGCCAGCATCGTGTACCGGGGGATGATCGCGAGGCCGCCGCAGGCGAGGATCGCGAACCCCGCGAGGGCGAGGGCTCCCGCCGCGACGCCGATCGTGCTGCGCCGGCGCAGGAAGGCGAGGCCGAGTACGACCCCGCCGGCCGCACCAACCATTCCCGGCCACTGCAGGATCTCGCCGAGCCGTCGTGGCCCGTAGAGGATGAGATCGACCGGCCCCGTCTGACGTTCGAGCGTCTCCACCGTGTCGCGCGTCCCTGTGAACGAGTAGGTGGGACTGCCGGCGGTGATCCAGTCGAAGATCCCCCAGCCCAGCGGCGCCGCGAGTGCGAGCGCCATGAGCCCAGCCATCTCATGTGGCGAGCGATCACCGCGCCAGCACAGCTCCCACCCACGAATCTGCACCAGGCGTCGCATAGCGACGCTAGCTGCAGATTCGTCTTGCAAGGACCCGGCATCGCTCTTTCTAAGGGCGAGGGCCAGGTAGGCGAGGTAGGCGACGGAGAAGAGCCAGGCCTCGGGTCGCAGCAGGCCGGCAAGCGCCAGTAGGGCGAGGACCGGCCAGCCGGCCCGCGACCGTTTCGTCTCGAGTACCAGCGCGCCGAGGACGAGCGCGATGTAGGGCAGGTCGACGTAGGCGCGCAGGCCATTGGAGAGGTAGGGCGCGCGGGTGAGGACGATCAGTGCCGCGACCGCGCCGATCGGCCGGTCGAACCAGAGCGAGCCGAGCCGGTAGACGAGATAGCCGACCAGGCCCAGGGAGACGTAGGCGATGACCATCGTCGCGTCGATCGCGCCGTCGCCCAACGGGGTCGTCACCAAGCCGAAGAGCTCGGCGAGTGGGTGCGGGGTTGGGGGCAGCGCGGCACCCATGTCGGGGCTCATTCCGTGCGCGAGTTCGCGCCCCCAGACCAGCGCGTAGATCGTGTCGTAGTTGGGGAAACCGACCGGGAAGAGCAGCAGCAGGAGCCCCGCGACGGCGGCGATCCAGGCGGCCGGCGTCAGCCAGCTGCGGGTCCAGGTTGGCATCGGCGCAACCTACAGGCGGGCGCCGCTGAACCGGCCTGGAGCCCATGGCTGCCGCAGATACACTGGCTGCAGTGCCCGTGAGCAGCGAGTCAACCTCCCTCTACCGCCGCCATCGACCCGGTTCCTTCGACGAGGTGGTCGGCCAGTCGCACGTCGTGCGCACTCTGCGCAACGCGGTCGAGCAGGACAAGGTCCACCACGCCTACCTGTTCGTCGGCTCGCGTGGCACCGGCAAGACCTCGATGGCGAAGATCCTCGCCCGCTCGCTCAACTGTGAACGCAGCGGGCCGACCGTTACCCCGTGCGGGGAGTGCGACGCCTGCGTGACGATTGCAGCTGGGACCTCGATGGATGTGATCGAGATGGATGCCGCCTCCAACCGCTCGGTTGACGATGTCCGAGACCTGCGTGAACGAGTCGCCTATGCCCCGGCTGGTGGCCACTGGAAGGTCTACATCCTCGACGAGGCCCACATGCTGACCAAGGAGGCATGGAACGCCTTCCTGAAGACGTTGGAGGAGCCGCCACCGAAAACCGTCTTCGTGCTCGCCACCACCGAGTCGCACAAGGTGATGGCGACGATCGCCGATCGCTGCCAGCGCTTCGACTTCCAGCGTCCCTCGCTCGAGCAGATATCGGAGGTGCTGAGGAGGGTCGCCACGGCGGAGGGCATCGAGGTCGACGACGGCGCGGTCGCGATGATCGCGCGCGCCGCCTCCGGCAGCTTCCGCGATGCGCTTGGCACGCTCGATCAGTTGGTTGCCTTCGGCGGCAAGCAGGTCGACCTCAAATCGGTGCTCGAGCTGCTCGGCGCCGCCGACGCCGAGCTGCTGTTTGCGGCTGTCGATGCGATCGTCGCCGAAGACCCAAAGGCGGTGCTGCTCGAGGTCGAGAAGATGGCTCAATCGGGCCGCGACCCAGGTCAGTTCGCCCGCGACCTGCTCTCCCACCTGCGCCACCTGCTCGTCACCCAGACGGTCGGGGAGGTTCCCAACACGTTTGTGGTTACCGCGACCGATGTCGATCGCCTGGCCGCCCAGGCCGCCACGGTCGGGGCCGCGACGCTGGTTCGGACGATCGACGAGCTGGCTGCGGCGCTGACCGCGGTGCGCGAGGGCGACGATGCGCGCATGGCCGTCGAGATCGCACTGCTGAAGGCGGCGCGACCCGACCTGGACCCCTCGACCGAGGGCCTGGTTCGTCGCATCGAGCGGCTCGAGGGGCAGGGGGCTTCGCCTGCGGGTCCTGACGCGCCAGGGGACCCACCGCCCCCTCCGGTAGCTAAAGCTTCCTCAGGGGCGGTACCCCCTGGCGCGCCACCCGCAGGAGAGGCGCCTGCGGATCACGTTGCTGGCCCTCCGGCATCCGCTGCAGCAGCCCAGCCGAAGGACGCGCCCAAGCCAGCGAAGCCGACGAGCCCGCAGTCGCCGCCAGAGCCCGAGGCTTCTGGCGAGAGCGCATCTCCCGCGGGTGGTGTCGAGGATGGGTCGTCGCTCGCAGACCGTGAGGACGACGCGACATCCTCGGCGACAGTGCCCACGGGCCAAAGCGGCTCTGCTTTGAGCCTGGAGGATGTCGGTCGCATCTGGCCGGCGGTCCTCGACCACCTGCGCCAATCGAAAAATCCCGCTCTCGCGGCGGCGTTCGAGGGCGCTCGGCCCGTCGCGATCGACCCAGCGCAGGCGATGGTGACGATCGGCTTTCCCGTCAACTCCACTTTCAACAAGCGCAAGGCGGAGGGCCCCGAGAAGCGCGAACAGCTGGCAGCGGCACTGGAGGCGGTGACCGGCGAGCGGCTTACTCCGATCTACGAGATGCTTGACGACGAGTCGGCTTCAGAGGAGCACTCCGCGACCAAGGAGCCTCTGGACACGGACGCACTGGTGGAGCGAATCAAGAGCGAGTTCGACGCGGAGGAGGTCAGCTAGGTGACACGAGGCGGCCCGGGGGGCTTCGACATGAACGCCCTGATGAAACAGGCGCAGAAGATGCAGAGCGAGATGCTGCAGGCGCAGGAGCAGCTCAAAGACGAGGTGGTCGAGGCCAGCGCCGGCGGCGGCATGGTCAAGGTGAAGATGGGCGGCGATCTGACGCTGCGCGAGATCGTCATCGACCCCGAGGCCATCGATCCCGAGGAGGCGGAGCTGCTTGCGGACATGGTCCAAGCCGCGGTCAACGAGGGGCTGCGCGCCGCCCAAGAGCTGGCCAGCTCGAAAATGGGCGGGATCACGGGTGGTATGGGGGGCGCGGGTGGCCTTGGAGGCCTGCCCGGGGTCTGACCTCCCGCCTAGACTCGACCGCACAGATTGAAGACCTGCGGCTGGGGCCGGAGAGGGAGATAAAGAGGCGCAAATGGCTGAAGCGATGTACGACTACGTGATTGTCGGTGCCGGTTCGGCCGGCTGCGTGCTTGCCGCGCGGCTCTCCGAGGATCCCGACGTAAGCGTGCTGCTGCTCGAGGCCGGGCCGCCTGACGTCAACGACAACATCCACGTCCCGCTCGGCTACCTGAAGCTGACGGGCACCGAGGTCGACTGGGGCTACAGCACCGCGCCGGAGCCGCACTGCAACGGGCGCCGGATAACCCTGCCGCGAGGACGGGTCCTGGGGGGCTCCTCGTCGGTCAACGCGATGGTCTACATCCGCGGCAACCGCCGCGACTACGACGACTGGGGCGTGTCGGGGTGGGCTTGGGACGATCTCTTCCCCTACTTCCTCAAGGCCGAGGACAACGAGCGGGGCGCATCCGATTGGCACGCGGTCGGTGGGCCGCTGCCCGTCTCCGACCAACGCTCGGGCAACAAGATCACCCCCGCCTTCGTCGAGGCCGGGGTCGAAGCGGGCCTGGCACGCAACGAGGACTTCAACGGCGCCGAGCAGGACGGCGTCGGGATGTATCAGGTGACGCAGCGAGGGGGGATGCGCGCCAGCGCGGCCGTCGCTTACCTGCACCCGGCGATGGAGCGCCCGAACCTGACCGTGATGCCTTACATGCACGTCGACCGGATCCTGTTCGACGGCACCCGCGCAGTGGGTGTCGAGGCGAGTCAACTCGGCCAGGCGCAGGAGCTGCGCGCCCAGCGCGAGGTGATCCTCTGCGGCGGCGCCTACAACTCACCGAAGCTGCTGATGCTCTCGGGGGTCGGCCCCGCGGAGCACCTGACGATGCGCGAAGTCGAGGTCTTGCTCGATCAGCCGGCGGTGGGGGAGAACCTCAGCGACCACACCGCCGCCTACAGCGTCTGGACAACTCCGGAGCCGGAGAGCCTGCTGCTGGCGCTGGAGCCGGCGGCACTTGAGGAGTTCACGGCGACGCAGACCGGCCCGTTCGCCTCCAACCTGGCCGAGTCCGGCGGATTCGCTCGGGTTGGCGACGGCGCCGAGGCGCCGGACGTTCAGATCCACGTCGCGCCGATCCAGATCGTCGATGAGGGCACGAAAGACCCCGAAGCACACGGCGTCTGGGTCTCTCCCTGCCTGCTCACCCCGAGCAGCCGCGGTTCTGTGCGGCTTGCCTCCAAAGATCCGACCGCGAAGCCGATCATCCGCAACGCCTTCTACGAGGACGGGGCCGACATGACGCAGATGGTCGATGCGCTGCGGCTCGTCGAGGAGATATGCGCTCAACCGGCCTTCAAGCCCTACTGCGCCGAGCGCTTCACGGCGCCGGGCGGAGAATCCGATGACGACTTCCGAGCTCACGCTGCCGCGACGACCTATGAGATCTACCACCCGGTTGGCACCTGCGCGATCGGCTCCGTGGTCGATGCCGATCTGCGTGTGAACGGCCTGGAGGCCCTGCGCGTCGTCGATGCCTCTGTGATGCCGACGGTCCCGCGTGGCAACACCAACGCGCCGACGATCGCGATCGCCGAGCGCGCTTCCGACTTGATCCGTGGCAACCCCGCCCCCGATGGAGCTGCGGCTTGAGCGCCGAGGGCCCGGCACCGCTGGCGCGCCTCGTTGCCGAGCTGGCACGCCTGCCGGGGATTGGCCAGCGCACTGCGCAGCGGCTTGCCTTCTACATCCTGCGTGCGCCCGACGAGGAGACGGCGGCGCTTGCCACGGCGATCCATGAGGTGAAGGAGAAGGTCGGGCTCTGCGAGCGTTGCTTCAACCTCTCCGAGGGCCCGCTTTGTCGCATTTGCTCCGATCCAGGCCGCGATCAGGCGACGATCTGCGTTCTCGAGGAGCCGGCAGACGTGATTTCGCTCGAGCGTACCCACGAGTACCGAGGCCTCTACCACGTGCTCGGCGGGGCCCTGTCTCCGATCGACGGGGTCGACGCGGAGGACCTAAAGATCGCCGAGTTGGGTCAGCGTGTGGATGACGGCGGGATCGAGGAGGTGGTGCTTGCCACCAACCCGACCACGACAGGCGAGGCGACCGCCCTCTACGTCGCCGAGCTGCTGCGTGGGAAGGTGAGGGTCACTCGGCTTGCCAGCGGCTTGCCGATCGGCGCCGATCTCGAGCACGCCGACGAGGTCACCCTGGGCAAGGCGCTGGCGGGCCGTCTCAGCCTCGACTGAGCGGCGCATTCGGCTCGGCGGAGCCAGGCACAAGTCAATTGGACGATTGTCGGCCCGCAAATAGCGGGTTTTTGGCCCTCTGGTGTCCGGCGCTTTCGCGAGGGTTTCGGTGTGGGTACCAGCAGCCGCACGACTGGCGACGAGGGTGGCGACGATTCCGCAGCCCGGCGGCTCGCTCGGGAGGTGTCCTCGCTGCAGGCCGCCTTGCTCGGAAAGCTGCACGATGAGCTGGACGGCAAGGACCCGGCGCTGTTTGCGGCCGCGGCGCAGAAGCTCGCCGAGGAGTTCGGATCGGTGACCGCCACTACCGTCGGCGCGCTCTGGGAGCAGCAAGGGGCCGAACCAGCCCCCAGCCCTGCCCCGGCCCCGGGGCCGGGCGCAGCTGACACCTGGAGCGGGCAGGCGACAGGGCACGGGACCGGGGCGGGGGGTGAGCGCCATGCGAGCCTCTACCGGCCGGGCGAGATGCGACGCCGCCTCGATCAGCTGGTCGAAGCAAACAAACGCTACGGGCATCCCTTTGGCTTGGTTGTGTTCGATGTTGACGGGCCCGGGGCGCGAAACGGGCACGGCGGTGGCAGCCAGGAAGCGGCGCTCGCGATCGTCGCCGCGGCTCTGCACGACAGCATCAGGGTGGTTGACGAGGCCTTCCCGCTCGAGGACGAAGGCGTCTGCGTTCTGGCGCCCAATCAGACAACGGTGGCCGGCGTGCAGATGGCGGAGCGGCTGCTGCGGATACTCGATGAGCTGGAGGCTTCGGGGGGGCTTCGGATCGCGATTACGGCCGGGGTCGTTGCCTGTCCCGAACACGGCACCGGTGCGGAAGGCCTTCTACACAAGGCCGATGAGGCGATGTGGCGAGCTCGTGCAGTGGGCCAGCCGGTGGGCGTTGGCGCCATGGAACCTGTGCAAGATCGCTAACAGTTTTGGGGAATTTGCCGATAACTGGTGTAAACCCGGAAATCCGGTGCCAGAATCCTCGACATGCCTGGGATAAGAACAAATGCAGCAGCCGAAGTGCTTGGGGTCAGCCCCAACACTTTGCGCAGCTGGGAGCGCCGCTACGGCTACCCAACGCCGAAGCGCACCGTCGGCAACCATCGCAACTACGAGCTGGTCGAGCTGCAAACTCTCCGCGACGCCCTGGTCGAGACCGGCAACATCTCTTCGGCGATCGAGCTGTCGCGCCAGCGCCAGGCGGCACCGCCAAGCGACGACAGTTTGCTCGCGGCATTTGAGAGCTTCGATGAGGGCGCTGCCGACCGAGCGGTCGAGGAGAGCCTGGTCCTGCGCCCGCTCGAGCGGACCGTTGAGGAGCTGCTGCTCCCGGCGGTCGACCAGCTTGCCGCCGATCAGGGGCGTGAGGCGGAGCTCGAGTTCGCCGCTCGCTGGGCGATGGGATGGCTGCATGGTGCCCGCCGGCTCGCTCCGGCTGCCTCTCGGCCAGCGGGGGTCCTGCTGCTCGATTCGAGCCGTGGCCAAGACGCTGAGGCCGTCCATGCGCAGGCGCTCGATCTGACCCTGCGGCGGGCCGGCTTCCGCGTGTTGATGCTCTCCAACGAGCTTGGCGATGAGCGGCTCGAGCGTGCGCTGCGCGCTCTCGACCCAACCGCGATCCTTCTCTGTGGCCCTGGTGCCGACACGCCGTCCGCGGTGAAGCTGGTCCGCAAGGTTCGGGAGGTGGGCATCGACGCCCCCCTCTATGGCTTCCGCGCCAGCGGCCTGATCGGCGATGCGGTTCCCACCGCCGGCGAGCGCCCCAGCAATGTGACGGAGATGCTCAACGCAGACCTCCGCCGCCGCGCCACCCGCGCCTTCGCGTAAAACCTGTTTCTAAGCCAGGCCGGTGCCCGCGCCGTATGCGGCTCGAGGTCGTGGCGGTCGCCTGTAGTCTGTTGGAGATGGCGCTTGACCAAAGCAAGATGGGGCAGGTGGTGGCGGCTCAGATGGAGGCACTCGAAGCCGACTACGGCGAGGACTGCCAGATCGGCGATGTCTGCACGATCGTCGAGGTCCTCGGCCCTCACGGCTCCCACATCAGGGTTCGCACCAATGACATGCGCCCCCATATCGCCCTTGGCCTTGTCCGCATGGCCGAGCAGGCGATGATCGGCAATATGCAGGGCGAGTCTGACGGTTAAGCGTCGTCTGGCTGTCGTCCAACCCATTCCCAGGGGCTCTGCATGAGTGAGGCGAAATCCGACATCGTCGTAATGAAGTTCGGTGGCACGTCGGTTGCCGGACCCGAGGAGATCAAGCGCGCTGCCAGGCGGATCGTCGCCGCCAGGGAGGGTGGCAGCCGGGTAGTGGCGGTGCTCTCGGCGCGGGGCAAGACAACCGATGAGCTGGTTGAGCAGGCGCTGGAGATCTCCAAGCGGCCGGACTCACGCGAGATGGACATGCTGCTCTCGACCGGGGAGCGGATCTCCTGCGCCCTGTGCGCGATGGCGATCCACGACATGGGTCATCAGGCGATTTCGCTGACCGGGTCCCAGGCGGGGATCGTCACCGACTCCTCCCACACCAGGGCCAAGATCATCGATGTCCGCGCCGATCGGATCAGCGAGAAGCTCGACGAGGACCGGATCGTTCTGGTCGCCGGCTTCCAGGGGGTCTCAACCGACAGTCTCGATGTGACAACGCTGGGGCGTGGTGGATCCGACACGACAGCCGTCGCGCTCGCCGCGGCGCTGGACGCGAGCGTCTGCGAGATCTACACCGACGTGTCGGGAGTTTTCAGCGCCGATCCTCGGATCGTCTCCGATGCCCGCAAGCTGTCGATGGCCTCCTATGAGGAGATGCTCGAGATGTCAGCGTCGGGGGCCAAGGTCCTGCAGCTTCGCTCGGTCGAGTATGCCCGCAACCACGGGGTGCGCATCCACTGCCGCAGCAGCTTCGAGGACGGCCCCGGTACTCTCGTGGTCTCCGAGGAGGAGATCGGAAAGGAGAACGTGGAGCAGCCATTTGTCACAGCCGTAACCCACTCGGAGGGGGAGTCGCGGGTAACGCTGACCGGCATTCTCGATGAGCCCGGCGTGGCCGGCAAAATCTTCACGGCCCTGGCCGACGCCGGCGTCAACGTCGACGTCATCATCCAGAACGAGCCGGTGGGCGACGATGCGCTGGCCGATCTCTCCTTCACTGTCGATCGCTCCGATTTGACCACCGCCACCGACACGATCGCCGGTCTCGGCGGGATCAGCCAGGGCGTTCGCACCGATGAGCGAATCGGCAAGGTCTCGATCGTCGGCGCCGGCATGCGCTCTCACCCGGGTGTCGCCGCCAAGGTCTTCGAGGTGCTCGGAGAGAGGGAGATCAACATCGAGATGATCTCCACGTCGCCGATCAAGATCTCATGCGTGATCTCAGCCGACCGCGTCCCCGATGCGGTCAAGGCCCTTCACGAGGCATTTGAGCTGGAGGCGGACGCAATTCGCCCCGAGGCCCCAGCAGACCCCCCGACGGTCACCAGCTGAACCCGGCCGTCATACTCGGGAAATGGCGGGCGATGGGTACAGAGTCGGTGTGCTTGGCGCAACTGGAGCGGTTGGCGCGACGATCCTCAGTGTGCTGGCCGAGCGGGAATTTCCCGCTGCTCAGGTGGTGCCCTTCGCCTCGGAGCGCTCGGTTGGGCGTGAGATCGAGTGGAACGGTTCGCTTCTCGAGTGCCAGCCTCTGAGTCAGCAGACGATTCAGGGCCTTGACGTCGTCCTCTCCTCGGCGGGCGGCGCGGTCAGCTCCGAGTGGGCGCCCCAGTTCGTCGAGGCCGGCGCCGTCGTGGTCGACAACACCAGCCACTGGCGCATGCACGATGAGGTGCCGCTGGTCGTAGCCGAGGTCAATCCCGATGCCGCCGCCGACCACAAGGGGATCGTCGCCAATCCCAATTGCACGACGATGGTAATGATGATGGCGCTGGCGCCTATCCACCGCGCGGTGGGCCTCGAGCGCCTCGTCGTCTCCACCTACCAGGCGGTCTCGGGCACCGGTCAAAAGGCCATTGACGAGCTGCGCACTCAGTCCAAGCAGGTTCTGGAGGGGGATGAGCATCCCCCCGGCGCGGTCTACCCTCACCGGATTGCCTTCAATGTGCTGCCGCAGGTCGAGGTGTTCAAGGACGGCGACGACTACACGACTGAGGAGCGCAAGGTGATGGCCGAGACGCGCAAGATCCTTGGCGTCGGCGACGAGGTGGCGATCTCGGTGACCTGTGCCCGCGTGCCGGTTTTCAGCGGCCATTCGGAGTCGATCAACGTGCAGACCGCCGAGAACCTCTCGCCGGAGGACTGCCGGGCGCTGCTTGCCAAGTCCCCGGGCGTCGTCGTCGTCGACGATCCCGTCGCCGGCGACTACCCGATGGCGATCGATGCAGCCGGCCGCGACGAGGTGCTGGTTGGGCGCATCCGCCGCGATCCCGATCGCGAGCGCACGCTTAACCTCTGGGTTGCCGGCGACAACCTGCGCAAGGGGGCGGCGACCAATGCCGTTCAGGTCGCCGAGCTGCTGGCCGAGCGCGATCTGTTGGGCCCTCGGTCTGAGTAGATGGACATCGGCTTCGGCGACGCGGTGCTGCTCTTCGGTGGGCTGCTCGCGGTGGTCGCGGGGCTCTCCGGGTTGATGCGGGGGACCGTGCTTTCGGCATCGGTCCTCTCGGTCCTGTTCGGAATAGCCTTTGCCGCCACCGGTGTGGTCGAGGTCGACGTCGGCGACTCTTCGATCGTCGAGCTGATCGAGCTGGCCCTGATCCTCACCCTCTTCTCCGACGGGATGTTCGTCGAGCGTGAGCTGCTGCGGCGCCACTGGAGCCCAGTCGCCCGCTCGCTGATGATCGCGATGCCGATCACGATGGGCCTGCTGGCGCTTGCCGCCAAGGTCCTCTTCCCCGACCTCAGCTGGGCCGAGGCCTTCCTGCTCGCCGCGGTGCTCTCGCCCACCGACCCTGTCGTCACCTCGGCGGTCGTCACCTCGAAGCTGGTGCCGAGCGCCGTGCGCCACACGCTCAACTTGGAGTCGGGCCTCAACGATGGCTTGGCCCTGCCGTTCGTCCTCTTCTTCCTGGTTTTGGCCTCGCCGGGCGGAGACGCCGGCGGCGAGGCCGCGAAGCTGGTTGGGGAGGCGCTGGTGGGGGTGGCGATCGGCGTCGCCCTCGGGGCGATCGGCGGGCGTCTGCACCATCGACTTCCCGGCGGCGGCCTGACTCAGCGCTATGAGGGGATCTACGCGGTCGGCTTCGGGCTGGTCGCGTTCGGGCTCGCCGACGTGACCTTCGGCAACGGGCTGATTGCCGCCTTCGTCTGTGGGATCGCAATGGGCGCCGCCGAGCACGACGTCCCAGACGGCTTCGTCGAGTTCGCGGAGAACACCAGCGCGATCCTCCAAGTGCTGACCTTCTTCGTCTTCGGGGCGCTGATCGTCGCCACCGGCTTCAACCACAGCATCCCGCCGCTGATCGCCTTCGTCTGCTTCGCCCTACTGATAGCCCGGCCTGTTGCCGTGCAGCTCTCCTTTCTGCGGACCGGCCTGCCACGACCGCAGAAGGCCTTCATGGCCTGGTTCGGCCCAAAGGGAGTGGCCTCGATGCTCTTTGCCCTCTTCGTCCTGAAGTCGGGGGTCGGAGAAGGCGAGTTGATCTTCGACGTTGCCGCGCTCGTGATCCTCGCTTCGATCGTCGCCCATGGCCTAACCGACACGGTCGGCGCCCATTGGATGGCCCGTCGGGTTGGCCTCGACGAGGCTGCTGAAGAGTCACAAACAGCGCGCCACACGTAACTTTCTGTCCGCTACCCTGATTTCACGTGGAGCAGGCTAGAACAAACTGGAACGATGACCGCCTCGACCGCCTTGCGGATCAAGTTACCGCCCTGCGAGAGCATATGGATGCTCGCTTCGAAGCCCAGAATGCCCGCATCGACAAGCGCTTTGATGCTCTGCAGTACTCACTGATCGTCACGCTGGCAAGCCTGCTTGCCGCTTTCGCCGCCATCCAGTTCTAGGCGGGGATGCCGGCGAGGCGCTCCTCGACCCAGCCGGTCGAGGCGATGTGCTTCTTCATCCCGAGCTCCTTTGGCTCGGCGCCGAGCGCCAGGCCGACCAGCTGGGGTAGATGCAGAACCGCGAGGCCGAGATCGCGGTTGACGATCTTGGCGGCCTCGGGCTGTTGCATGTCGAGGTTGAGGTGGCAGAGGGGGCAGGGGGTGACCAGGCAGTCCGCTCCGGCGTCGATCGCGTCACCGACGTGGGTGCCGGCCTGCTTCAGCGAGGTCTCTTTGTTCATCGTGATCACCGGGAAGCCACAGCATTTGCGGGCGCCGTCGTACTCGACGACCTGCCCACCGAGCGCCTCGATCACCTTCTCCAGGTAGATGTCGCGGTCGGGGAACTCGTCGTAGCCGAGGCGCTCCTTCGGCCGCACCACGTAGCAGCCGTAGAAGGGGCCGACCCGCAGGCCGGAGAGCGGCCGTTGGACCTGCGCGGCGAGGCGGTCGAGGCCGTAGTCCTCGACCAGCAGCCAGAGGA
>JANWHW010000022.1 GCA_025450195.1 Solirubrobacterales bacterium
ACGGAGTGACACTTGCCTCTGGCGACCGCGTCCTCGTTGCCAACCAGACGACGAAATCGCAGAACGGCATCTACACCGCCGCCGCTTCACCCTCTCGCGCTAGCGATGCTGACGCTACCGGAGAGCTATCCGGGGGCTCGATCGTCTACGTCGAGCAGGGAACGAAATACGGTGGCCGCCAGATGAAGATCACCACGGTTGGCTCGATCACGCCAGAAACCACCGCCCACGACTGGGCCCCGCAAACTCCAAAGAACTTCGGCCTGGTTGAAACCCTACCTACCTCCGGAGCGATCGTCGGAGACTCATGCACCTATATCGCGAACAAAACTAGTGGCGTCTTTTGGCAACTCGTCTATGACGGCGAAGGAACCTCGCCCTGGAAGTACGTAGGTGGTCCCCCACTTTTCTCAGAAGTCGCCGCCGAACAGTCCACCGAATCAAACACCTACACAGACCTTGCTACGGTCGGACCCTCGATCACGATCCCGCTAAAAGGCGACTTCGATATCGAGATAGGTGCCGAGTTTGAAGCAGGTGGTGCCCAAGCGATGTACATGAACTATTCGATTGCCGGGGCAGCCCCGAACGAAGAAGACAGGATTCAAGGTGGCCAGCCCGCGATCTCCGGAGGTCGATATGGACACGCTCGCGTTCGCCGCAAGACTGCCCTGACAGCCGCTTCGTCAATTGTCGCGAAATACAAAACTTCTGGTGGCAAATTCACGGCCACAAGCCGATGGATGCGTATAACCCCCGTGAGGGTTGGCTGATAGCTCGCTTCTCGGCACTCAGCTCGGACTCACCCTGCCGAAACAGTGAGCTTGCGGGGGCCGCGGCTGAAGCCGGCCTCGAGCAGCATCCCCTCATGGCCAGAGCCGATCACAGGCTCGCCATCGAGCTTCTCGATGCCGAGCTTGGGTAGCCGGCCAGTCGCAACGGCATCTGCGAGAGAGCGCATCGCGGCTGCCATTTCCGTGTCGTCGAGCTCCGCAAGGCGCAAGAGGCTGCGGCCCCCCTTCTCCACGTAGACAAGCGGCTCTCCATCGCGCAGCAATACGTGGGCACCGGGAGTGCGAGGCGGTCGGCGACCGGAGCGTGGCTTCGGCCAAGGCAAAGAAGCGCCGTAGGGGTTCGCGGGATCGGTGGCGGCCAGAAGAAGATAGGAACCTTCGGTTTCGGGAAGCGAGCGCAGCCGCTCAACCGCGCCGGGGAGAGCGAACTGAGCACCTCCCAGGCCCTCGACGAAGTAGCCACGTCGGGCGACTCCAAGCAGCTCGAGGTTGGACAGCTCTGAGTAGAGGGTGAAGAAGCCACCCGGGACTCCCTCGGCAAGGACGGTCTCGCGGGTGACGATCCCGTAGCGCTCCAGCATCAGCTCGGCCTGCGCCCGCAACCGCGGCCCGGCAGTGGGCGCGCCCTCGAACAGAGGCTCGGTCAGCGACCAGCGCCCCTGGACCGCCGCCCCCGCACCGGCCCTGTGGCGCGCAAAGCGACGGCCCTGCCGCTCCTGTGTGGGACCAGCCCGCAGGCGAGGGGCGCGCAGCGGCGAGAAGGCGTCGTTGGTCACCTCTCCGGACCAGGCGAGATCCCAGAGAGCGTTGTGGATCTCCTCGGTCGGAGGGTCGAGGTCGGCGAGGAGATCGAGCCAGAAGGCAGGGCCCGTGGCAAGCCGCTCGCGGATCGCGTCGTGGATCTCGCTGTCGTGGCGCTCGAGCTTCGCGTTGGCAGGTGGCGGCCCGGCAAGACGCACGTCCTCGCGGAAGTAGAGCGCGACGCGGCCGTCATTGCGCCCGCGTGACCCGGCACCGATCCACACCACCTCACCGCTGGTGCAGAGTTCATCGAGCCAGGTGGGGGAGTAGGCACCGAGACGGCGAGGCAGCACGTCCTCCTCCCACACTTTGGGCGTCAGGGCAACGCCTTGCAGCGGAACAAGCGCATCGCGCAGGCGATCGGGGCCCGCACCGGTGGCGCGATGGGCGTCGACGTTCTGCCAACTCGGCAAAAAACGGGCGAAGCGATCGCGCGCCGCCGGCTCGACCTCGCGACGAAGGTGAGCGAGGCTGGCTCGCCGCACCCGGCGCAGGACATCGGAATCGCACCACTCGCGCTCGCTCCCTCCCGGGAGCAACTCTCCCCGGACGAGCGTGCCTGCTCGCTCCAGGTCACGCAGCGCCGGGGTGGGATCCACGCCGTAGCGAGCGGTCAGCTGAGCGGTTGGGAAGGGCCCATGGCTGCGGGCATAGCGGCGAACCAAGGCGGCCATCGCGTCGGGGTGCTCCTCCAGAAAGCTCTCCGGCAGGCCGGCAGGCGGCGGCACGCCGAGCGCATCGCGGTACAGCCCCGCGTCCTCGGCAGCGATGTAGCGCTCCTCGCCGCCGATCCGCACCAACGCAACGCGCCGCTCGGCCACGAGCTTCTCCAGCATTGAGGCAGCCGAGTAGCCCTCCTCCACTCTTTCCCCACACTCCTCGGCCGTCAGATCGCCGATGTTGCGCAGAATCTGCTGGAGCCCGTCGCGATCGCGTGTTTGCCCGGGCTCCACACGCCGCTGCAGCTGGGTCTCGACCTCCTCCAGCGCTTCGGGGTCGATCAGCTCGCGCAGCTCCTCCTGGCCCAAAAGCTCGCGCAGCAGATCGCGATCGAGGGCGAGCGCGGCTGCGCGGCGCTCCGCGTTCGGTGTGTCCCCCTCATACATATAGGTGGCGACGTAGTCGAAGAGCAGCGATGAGGCAAACGGCGAGGCAGTGGGGGTCTCCACCTCGACCAGGTTGAGCTGACGGGAGTGCAGCTTTCGCAGCAGCTCGGTCAGCGAGGGCAAATCGAGGACGTCGCGCAGGCACTCCCGGTAGGTCTCCAACACGACCGGGAAGCGAGGATGGTCACGCGCGACCTCGAGCAGGCTCTGAGACTTCAGTCGCTGCTGCCAGAGAGGTGTGCGCTTGCCTGGGTAGGCCCGGGGGATGAGCAGCGAGCGCCCGGCGTTCTCGCGGAAGTGGGAGCCGAACAGAGCCGAGCCCGAGAGCTCGCGCACCACGAGATCCTCCAGCTCGTCGGGCTCGACCATGACCAGGTCGGCTGGAGGGGGCTCGTCGGCATCGGGAAGGTGGATCACGATGCCGTCGTCAGACCAGATCGCGTCCGCCTCAAGGTCCCGCTCGGCGCGGATCTTCTGGGCCAGCGCCAGGCCCCAGGCGGCGTGGACGCGGCCCCCGTAGGGCGAGAGCACGCAAAGGCGCCAGTCTCCGATCTCATCGCGAAAGCGCTCGACGACGATCGTCTCGTCGGAGGGGACGACGCGGGTGGCGGCCTGCTGCTCGCGCAGGTAGGCAACGAGGTTTTCCGCCGCCCGGCGGTCGAGGCCGTACTCGGCGGCGAGCTCCGAAGGCTCGCGCGAGACTGCCTCACGGGAAAATTCCCCGATCGCGCGGCCCAGATCCGCGGGGCGGCCGATCCCGTCACCCTTCCAGAAGGGAACGGCGCCAGGAAGCCCTGGCGCCGGGGTGACGATCACGCGATCGCGAGTGATGTCCTCGATCCGCCAGGTCGTTGCCCCGAGCAGGAAAGTTTGGCCGGGCCGAGCCTCATAGACCATCTCCTCGTCGAGCTCGCCCACCCGGCGCCCGTCGGGAAGGTGCACTCCGTAGAGCCCTCGATCGGGGATAGTGCCGGCGTTGGTGACGACGAGCTGACGGGCTCCTTTGCGGCCGTGCATCGTCCCCGCGGTGCGGTCCCAGACGATCCGCGGCCGCAGCTCCGCGAAGCGGTCTGATGGATAGCGCCCGTCGAGCATGTCGAGGACGTTCTCCAGCTGCTCTCGGGATAGTTCGCTGAAGGGCTGGGCCGCGGTGACCAGCTGCTCGACCTCGTCGACTTTCCACTCGTCGAGCGCCGCCATCGAGACGAGGTGTTGAGCGAGCACATCGAGTGGGTTTTGAGGGATCACGGTCTCCTCGATCTCCCCTTCCTGCATCCGCTTCGCGACCACCGCGCACTCGAGCAGGTCGCCGCGGAACTTCGGGAAGATGCGCCCGCGCGAGACCTCGCCCAGGGAATGGCCGGCACGCCCCACCCGCTGCAAGCCCCTGCTGACCGACTTCGGCGACTCGATCTGGATTACAAGATCGACCGCTCCCATGTCAATCCCCAGCTCCAAGCTCGACGTGGCGACGAGACACGGCAGCTGCCCGGACTTGAGCATCTCCTCCACAACAGTCCGCTCCTCATGCGACAGAGACCCGTGATGCGCCCGCGCGATTTCGATGGCGGTCTCTCCGGCGGGTGGCGCCGTAGGGGGGTCCTCTGCGGTGACAGGACCCGCCGGAGAGTGACCTCCGTGCTCGGTAGCGGGGAGCTCTTGCGAGGGTTGTTCAGCCGCGAGCTCATTGAGGCGCTTGGCGATGCGCTCCGCTGCTCTTCGGTTGTTGACGAAGACGATCGTCGAGGTGTGTTCCTGAACGAGCTTCAACACCTCGGGGTAGATGGCCGGCCAGATCGAGCGCTGGTGCACCAGTGGCTCACCCTCGGGCGGCGCTCCGTCCGTACTCGGAAAGGAAGGGGCGCCGGGGTCTGCCATGTCCTCGACCGGCACGACGATTTTCAGGTCGAGCTCCTTCTTCTGCCCAGCGTCGACGATCTCGCACTCCCGCTTTGACCCCACCAGGAACTGAGCAATCCGCTCCAGTGGCCGCTGCGTGGCAGAGAGCCCGATGCGCTGGAGGGCAGCCCCGTTGCCGTTGGCATTGGCCTGCACCAGCCACTCCAGTCTCTCCAGCGACAGCGCCAGGTGGGAGCCGCGCTTTGAGTGGGCGACCGCGTGGATCTCGTCGACGATCACCGCCTCAGTGGTGGCGAGCATCTCGCGTGCCCCCGAGGAGAGGATCAGGTACAGGGACTCGGGGGTGGTGATCAGGATGTCGGGTGGGGATTTGCGCATTGCGCGCCGCTCGGACTGGGGGGTGTCACCGGTGCGAAGCCCGACCGAGATGTCGGCTTCGATACCGCGTAAGGGCGCGCGCAGATTGCGCTCGATGTCGTAGGAGAGGGCCTTCAGCGGCGAGACATAGACGATCCGCACTCCGCTGCCCCGCTCCGGCATCCGCGAGAGTCGATCGATTCCCCAGAGGAAGGCCGCAAGGGTCTTGCCCGAGCCGGTTGGGGCGCAGATCAGTGCGTTGGCGCCACCTGAGATCGCCTTCCAGCCACCGGTCTGAGCCGGTGTTGGACCCTCGAAGGACGCCTCGAACCAGCGCCTAACCGGCGGGCTGAAGGGGACCAGTGGATCGGATCCCACACTCGTTTTCGCATCGGCGCTCAACCCACCGATCTTACGCTCGTCATCGGGCCTTCGCGCCTGCGGAAGCGCCCAAGCGCGATCTCTTCCCGCTGTATGCGCTAAGAGGATCTAGAGCGAAACCCGAGTGCGGCGGAGACCCGCCTAGTTCGGCTTGCCGCCGCTGAACTGGGTGAAAGCGAACCAGGCCGGCTTTGGAGCGAAGCCTTCGCCGAACAGGCCGGAGCCGTCGCAGAAATTGCAGGCGTTTTCCTGATCGTCGACCGAGAACCAGTAGATGCGCTGGAGGTTCCATTTGCGCTGGTTGTCCCGCAGGATCCGGAAGGCGCCCTTTAGCTGCGCCGCCTGACCTGACCGCCCCTTTGCAAAGGAGTTGTTGGGGGTGGGTTTTTGCGAGCTCCAACCCAACTCGGTGAGCCAGAGCTCCTTGCCGGCGTCATGGTGGGCCTTCAGAACGTCGAGGGATTCTTCGATATAGCGAGGAAGGCGCTTGTAGGTTGTGGTGTACGGGTGCAGGGCGATGCCGTCGAACTTCGACTTGACGCCCGGCGTCGTCTTGTACAGCAGATCGAGGAAGTCCGACGCAAAGTAGGCAAGGGGCGGCTTTCTTTTGAATTCCGCCTCCCTCGGCGCAGCGAACAACCCGCCAAGCAGGATTTTCGCTCCCCGATCGACGCCCTTGATCGCCGAATAGGAAAGCTTGAGGAGCTTGCCGTACTCGGCGGGGTTCGGCCTGGCCACGAAGTACTCGAAGTTCTGCTCGTTCCAGACTTGCCAGGTGCGAAGCGGACGCATTGGCAATTCTGGGTTTTCCGCCCAGAAGCCCCCATTGGGGCCATAGCGGAGGACCGCCTGGCGGACGAAGTTCTTCCAACCGGAGCGCTGTACCCCGGTCCTGACGGGCAATGTCATAGGGCTGCCGAAGCGCTTGTTGATTGGGACCGCCCAGCTTGGCGCCCCCGAGACAAACGGCAGCACCTCGAGCCGCGCCGTCACCGCTCCCCTGATCACCGTGTCGACGGCGGACCAATCGAAGGGACCGCCCGCGACCGGCTGCACAGTACTCCAGCCGATCGGGGTGCGAATGCTGTCGACGCCGCCGCGCTTCAAACGCTGGAACTGTTCAGGGGTGGGGGTGGCCTGGGGCACAATCCCCCAGAAATTGGCCGGAACGGCTGCCGTCGCCGAGGAAGCGAAGGCTGTGAGTACCGCGATGGAGATCGCCAGAATCGCTACGTAGGCACGCAGCTTTCCAGCCCCCCACTTCCTCCCTTTCGGCATCGACTAGCTCGCCTCGGGCGAGACCTGTGCATCCGGCCCACGGCCCTGCCGTCGCTGCCGGAACACCACCACACCAATCGAGATCGCGGCAAGAACGGCAATTGCGATCAGGATCGGCACCAGCGGCGAAGAGCTGTCGCTCTCCTGTCCAGCCCCCGCCCCCGAAGAGTCAATCGGCTGCCCAGAAGGGGGTTTTTGGCTTGTCGAGCCGTCGGGTGGGCTACTCTGCCCCTTGCCGTCGTGCGTGCCCGATTCACGGCCTGCCTCGGATGGATTCTTTTCTGACCCACCACCTTGTGAGCCCGGGCTTGAGACGCCCCCGGATTCGTTATCGCCCGTCTGCGAAACATGTGCTGGAGGATCGGTGCGGGTCGGAATCTTGGTCCCTGGCGGAGTAGGCGAAAGCTGAGCCTCTTCGTACACGCCCTGACTTGAGTCAGCCTGAGACAGAGCCGGAAAGCAAGCAAATGCCAACAGAGCAAGTACCGACACTAGGCCGAAAGTGGAGCGGCCCCAGCGCGGGGCCGGGCGATGGCGCTTCCCGTTCATCGCGGGCAAGGTTAGACCAAATTGCGGCGCTAGTTGCTCCAGTCGCCCTGGTTGTGACCCTGTCGTTGGTTGACGGGGGATTCGACGTGAGCGCCCGTCACATAGCTGGGCTGGCGGTGTGGCTGGTCGTGGTCGGCCTGCTCGTTCTAGGCGCCGCGGGGGCAGCCAAGCTCGGGCGTCCGCTCTATCTGGTTGGCGGGTTGATTGTCGGTTTGGCTCTTTTGTCCGCAATTTCATCCCTTTGGTCAGGCTCGATGGAGCTGAGCGTGATCGAGGCAGATCGAGTTCTCGTCTACCTTGGCTTCTTTTTAGCCGCATTCCTCATCGCCCAAACCGACGAAAGGCGCCAACGTTTCGCTGAAGGCCTAGCAATCGGCTTGGCGCTGGTAGCGCTTTTGAGCCTCGGCAGCCGGCTTCTACCCCATGTAATCGAGGTTAGCCACTCGCTCGGAAGCGGCCCACGCCTGCGCTATCCCCTCGGCTACTGGAACGCGAACGGAGTGATGTTCGCGATCGCGGCTTCGATGCTGCTGTGGATGAGCAGGCAGGCAGGATGGGCCGCACTTCGCTGGGTTTCGGTTGGAGCCATGCCGGCGATCCTGCTCGCCCTTTACTTCACCTATTCACGTGGGGGGCTACTGGCTCTTTTGGTGGCCTCGGGCTACCTGCTGATCCTCTCCCGAGACCGGCTCTGGCTGCTCGCAACGCTGGCCATCGGCGCCATCGGCGCCCTACCGGCGGTTCTCGCCGTGCAAGCTCGGCGCGATCTTGCGGAAAACCTGCCGACTTCCGCATCCGTAGACCAGGGCGTCACGGTGCTGCTGATCCTGCTTGGGGGGACTGCCCTCGCGCTGCTGCTTTTCACAGGGCTGCGACGGCTGGAGCGTCGCCAGGGAGGGTTAACCGGACGTGCCCTGGAGCTCTCGCGAAATCCAGCCCTGCTGAAGTGGATCGCGCTGGCCACCGCCGTCATCGCCCTTGGGGCCGCCATCGCGGTCGGCGGGCGGGCTTGGGACCAGTTCTCCAGCCCCGACATTCAGTTCCCAAGCCAACCCGAGCAGCACTATGGCGACTTCTCCAGCGCCGGACGAAGCGACTTCTGGCGGGTTGCGGTAGATGCCTTCGGCGAAAAGCCGCTCTTCGGCCACGGGGCCGGCACCTACGAGTTCTCCTGGGAGCAGCATCGTTCGATCGACCAGGTGACGCGTGACGCTCACTCGCTGTATCTGGAGACATTCGCCGAGCTGGGTCTCGTGGGTGGGCTGACCGTGCTGGCGCTGGTTGGCTCCCTGCTTTGGATTGGCTTCTCGGCCTGGCGCGCCGCTCCCGAGCCGCAGCGTGACCGATACGCGGCGCTGAATGCAGCGATGCTCGCCTTCGCGGTGGGCGCGGCGATCGATTGGTTCTGGGAGATTGCGGCCTTGGGTGCGGTGTTCTTCCTTGCGGGAGGCGTCCTGGTTGCGGCTCGCTGCGCGCAGCTCAAGACACCTAGCGACAACGGCTCCGGGCCCGAAGAGCGTCGCTTTGGGCTGGCTGTTGTCGGGCTGGCGCTGGCCTGGGTCGCCGCGATAGCGCTTGTCGGGCCCCTGCTGGTCGAGCACGAGATAAACGCCAGCAAGAACGCCGCGGCTGAGGGGAACCTCACCAGCGCGATCGACCATGCCAACATCGCTCAATCGATCGAGCCCTGGGCCGCGTCGCCATACGTACAGCTCAGCCTGCTGACGGAGTTCGAAGGCGACTATCGAGCCGCCAGCGAACAGGCGACCGAGGCGATCGAGCGCGAAGACCGAAACTGGCAGCTCTACCAGCTGCGCTCTGAAATCGAACGAAAGGCCGGCAACAAAGCCGCTGCCGAAGCGGACCTCGAACGGGCGCGGCAGCTGAACCCACGAGCCCCCGAGCTCCAAGGGAAGCCGGAATGAACCCAAGGGTCCAGCAGACTGCCTCCCGGCAGGCGCCCTCTCCGGGCTCGTCCAGTCCCGCGCCTGAGCCCCAGAAGACGGCGGCTTCCATGGAGCGCGTACTGAGCGCCTCGCGCCGGCGCGGAGCCCTGCTTCGCAGGCTGCTTGCCACCGGTGACTGGCTCGCGTTGATCGCGTCGCTCTGCGTGGCGACGATGGCGACCTCGACCACTGATGTCGGGACGCTGTTCTGGGCTGCACTGGTCAGCCCCATATGGATCCTGGTCATCAAGCTCCACGGCCTCTACGACAACGACCACCGCAGGATTCGCCACAGCACGCTCGACGAGCTGCCCTCCCTTGTTGCGGCAAGCGTCCTCGGCACGCTCGCTCTGGACGGCCTGCTGGCCCTGACCCCCGCCGGTCCGCTCTCCGCCGGCAGTGCGATCCTGGTTGGAGTCGTAGCGCTTGCCGGCAGCTTCGTATCGCGAGCGACGCTGCGCTTTCTCTGGCATCGCCTGGCCGGGGTGGCAATGGGTCTCGTGATCGGCCCCGCGGTGGCGGTGGATTTGGTGGCGCGTCGCATTGCTACCCACCCCGAGACCAGGCTCTCGCTGGTCGGCTACCTCGCCCTTTCGGACGCCGGCTCAGCTGCCACTGAGTTGCCCAGGCTGGGCTCGATCGCCGACATCTCCCGCGTTGCACGCGAATACGGGGTTGAGCGAGTGGTCGTGACCGAGCAGGAGATGAGCGAGCCGGCGGCCGAGCAACTGATCGAGGAGTGCAAGGCGGCCGGCCTGGGGCTGACCTTCCTGCCGCAGCACTACGGCCTACTGGGACCAGGGATCGAGCTGAACCGGCTTGCCGAGCTGCCGGTGCTCGACTTCCGCTTCTCCGATCCCTCCCGCTCGACGGTGGCAATGAAGAGGGCAATGGACGTAGGCGTCTCGGGAGCGTTGCTGGTGCTGCTCTCCCCGTTCTTGATGATCATCGCGCTGTTCATCCTGCTCGATTCCGGGCGTCCGGTCTTCTTCCGCCAGCGACGGGCAGGCAAGGACGGCGAGTCATTCACGATGGTGAAGTTCCGCACGATGGTGGCCGACGCGGAGGAGCGGCTTGGCGAGCTGGTCGACCTGAAAAAGCTGGACGAGCCGGCCTTCAAGATTCCTGACGATCCTCGGGTTACCCGCGCTGGTCGCCTTCTGCGGCGCTTCAGCCTCGACGAGCTGCCGCAGCTGATCAACGTCTTGCGCGGCGACATGTCACTGGTCGGGCCACGCCCTGAGGAGGAGAGCGTCGTCGCCCTCTACGACAAGCGCCAGCGCTCGAGGCTGGCGATCAAGCCCGGCATGACCGGCCCAATGCAGGTCTACGGACGCAGCGACCTGACCTTCGAGGAGCGATTGGCGATGGAGCGCGACTACCTAGACAACCTCTCGATCACGAGCGACCTGGCGATCCTGCTGCGAACCCTGCCGGCGATCGTTCGTGGCGACGGCGCCTACTAGCTAGGAGCTCGCGCTCATGCCGAGCCCACCCGACCTTGAGGTCGTCATCGTCAGCCACGGCGCCGAAGAGCTTCTGCGCCGTACTCTGCGTTCGCTGGAGGAGCATCCGCCGAACAGCGAGATGCGCGTGACGGTGGTCGACAGCGGCAGCCCCGACTCGACGCCCAACATGGTCGAGCGAGAGTTTCCGCAGGTGAACCTGGTCCGCCGCGACAACATCGGCTTCTCGGCGGCGAACAACATCGTGCTGCGAGAGAGCGAGGCGACGGTGCTGCTGCTTCTCAACCCCGACACCGAGGTCTATAAGGGAGCCCTGGATGCGGTGCTCGCCCGACTGCGCTCCGATCAGCGGATCGGGATGGTCGGCTGCAAGCTGGTGACCGAATCGGGCGAGCTGGACCATGCCTGCAAGCGCTCCTTCCCCACCCCCCTCAGTGCACTCGCCCACTTCACCGGGATCGGTCGCGGCGAGAACGCCTCGGCCTCGCTCAGCCAGTACAGGGCAACGAACCTGGGCGATGACGAGCCCGGCGAAGTCGACGCGATCAACGGCGCATTCATGCTCTGCCGGGCAGAGGCGATACGTGAGGTGGGTCTGCTCGACGAGGGCTACTGGCTCTACATGGAGGACCTCGACTGGTGTCGCCGTTTCTGGCAGCACGGCTGGAAGGTCTTCTACGAGCCAGCCGGGGTGGCGCTGCATGTCAAGGGGGGTTCCAGCGGCAAGCGTCGGGCCCCCAAGCAAGAGATCGCCTTCCACCGCGGCATGGCCCGCTTCTACCGCCGCTTCGACGCCCCAGAGCACAACCCGCTCCTCAACGCCGCCGTCTATGCCGGGATCGCCCTCAAGCTCGCGGTCAGCCTGGCGATCACCACCATCAGAGGCCGTTAGCCCATCTATGGCTATGGGCTTCCGGTCTTTGCTATCCGCATTTATTGGACACATAACATCTCTATAATGGACACATGAAGGTGCTAGAGACCCTGGCCAAGGAAGTCGGCGTCAGCGAGCGGACACTTCGGCGCGCCGCCAACGAGGGCACGCTGCGGACCCGACGGCCGACACCTCGACGGTTGGAGATATCGCCAGCGGAGAGGGCCTACGTCCGGCGCTCATGGCCATTGCTCTCGGAGTTGCGGAGAGTCTTACGGACCGAGCCAAACATCCGCTTCGCGTTGCTCTTTGGATCGACCGCACGCGGTGAAGACACCAAAACCAGTGACGTCGACCTAGTGGTGCAGATCCGCGAGGGGGGATTGGACCGCACGATCGATCTCCAGTTGAAGCTCGGACGGGCGTTGGGGCGAGAGGTCGACGTGGTGGCGCTGGAGGACGCTAAAGACAACCTGTCACTGCTGGCCGAGATCGTCTCGGAAGGACGTGTGGTGATCGATCGCGACCAATGTTGGCCACCTCTGAGATCGCACGAAGCCGCGCTGCGGCGCGCAGCCGAGCAGGCGAAGCGGCGGCGGACGAAGGAAGCGCTGGCGGGGATCGACCGGATGCTCGGACGTTGATGGCCGAGCTTCGAAAGGTAGATCGGAAACGTTGGCGACTGCGGATCACCGAGCGGCTGGAGGATTTCCCGCGCCAGCATGAAGCGCTTGAAAGCGCGATGGCAGAGTTCGGCGAGGACTTTGATGTAAAGCGGTTCAAAAAGGCCTACGAGAGCCGCGCCGACATGGAGGCCTACAACCGGGCCCAAGCAGTCGAGAGAGCATTGGGGCGAGTGCAGAACTACGTGGCGGAGCTGGCGATCGACGGCTCGAAGATTGCTGGCCTGAAACCGATTCGCGGCACAAATGGAGAGGCGAGCAATGCCTTTGCGACGCTTGCGAAAGCTGGGGTGATTGACAACGTGCTGCGCGGCCGCCTGGACCGGGCACAGAAAGCGCGCTCAGCGATCGAGCACAACTACGTGGGCGTCCCGGCTGGAACGGTCCACCGAGCCGCGGAACTGATCCGCGATTGCTCGCAGGCATTCATCGGGCCCTATCGGGACTGGATCGAGGAGTTCCTCTAAAAAGGGAGGGTGTCGGCTATTTCGCTGAGGCAGGGGGCCGTCTTGTCACGCTCGGAGAGCAGCGGCTCGGCCACCCTCCACTCAACCCCGACGTCAGGATCGTCCCAAGCGATCCCCGACTCGGTGGCCGGGTCGTAGGTACTCGAGAGCAGGTAGGTGACGTCGGCGATGTCGCTGAGCACCGCGAAGCCATGGCCGAAGCCCACCGGGACGAAGAGCTGGCGGTGGTGCTTGTCATCGAGGACATGTCCCTCCCACTGCCCATAGGTGGGCGAGTCGCGCCGCAGATCGACGGCGACGTCGAAGATCTCCCCCCGCGGACAGCGCACCAGCTTCGCCTGCCCCGGAGAGGTCTGGAAGTGAAGGCCGCGCAGCGTTCCCTTCGACGAGCGGGAGTGATTGTGCTGGACGAACTCGACGTCGACGCCCAGCTCTGCCCAGGCGTCGCGGCGGAAGGTCTCGACCATGAAGCCGCGCTCGTCACCGTGGACCGCCGGCTCGAGCAAGACCAGCCCATTGATTTTGGTTGGGAGGGACTTCATGCGCGGTGCGGACTCAAGAGGAAGACATCGGCTCAGCCAAGCGCCTTGCCGTATTGCTTTTCGTAGTACTCGCGGTACTCGCCGGAGCGGATCGGGCCCCACCAGTCCTCGTTGTCGCGGTACCACTGAACGGTGCACTCGAGCCCCTCGGCGAAGTGGACCTGCGCCTCCCAGCCGAGCTCGTTGCGGAGCTTGTCGGAGGCCAGCGAGTAACGCCGATCGTGGCCTGGGCGATCCTTGACGTACTCGATCAGCGATTCGTTGGCGCCGGTCAGCTCGATCACCCGCTTCACCACCTCGATGTTCTCGCACTCGTCGGGACCGCCGACGTTGTAGACCTCGCCGGACCGGCCGTTCATCAGCACCGTGTGGATGCCGCGGCAGAAGTCCTCGGCGAAGAGCCAGTTGCGCACCTGGCGCCCGTCGCCATAGACGGGCAGCGAGTCCCCGTGGATCGCGTTCAGCACCATCAGCGGGATCAGCTTCTCGGGGTACTGGCGCGGCCCGTAGTTGTTGGAGCCGCGCACGATCGAGGCCTCGATTCCGTAGGTGTGGACATGAGCGGAGACGAGCAGGTCGCCGGCCACCTTGGTCGCTGAGTAGGGCGAAGAGGGATCGAGCGGGGAGGTCTCGGTGAACGAGTCGGACTCGATCGAGCCGTAGACCTCGTCCGTGGAGACCTGGAGGTAACGACCGATGCCGAGCTCCCTGGCCGCATCGAGACGCACCCCAGTGCCGACCACGTGGGTGCGGGCAAAGGCGTCCTGATCGTCGATCGAGCGATCGACGTGGGACTCGGCGGCGAAGTTGACCACTGCGTCGCACCCCTCCATGGCCTCGCGGACAACCGCGGGGTCCTCGATCGCGCCGACTACCAGATCAATGTCCTCGGGCAGGTTCTCGCGACGCCCGGCATAGGTGAGCTTGTCGAGCACTACCACCTCGTGCTCGTCGCCGACCAGCCGAACGTATGTGGAGCCGATAAATCCGGCGGCTCCGGTGACGAGCAGCTTCATAGAACCCCTTTCGCGCTTTGCTCCGCTTGCGAAGACTCAGATATGCACGCTTCGCTTCGCACCGCGCTCATACTGCCTCCCGCTCGGCCGAGCGTTGCGCGAGGTAGGCGGCAAGGCCGTCCTGCCAGGCGGGCAGCTCGATCGCGTGCTCCCGCTGGCTGCTGAGGGCCGAATAGGCGGGTCGTGGCGCCGGCCGGCCGAGCATGTCGGTCGTCGCGGAGAGGACCTTGCACTCGACCTTGGCCTGCTCGAAGATCTCGCGCGCGAACTCATACCAAGAGCAGGCGCCCGCGGCGGCCATGTGGTGGATGCCGAACTCGACTCCCTCGATCAGGCGGACGATCCCGTGAGCGAGGTGCCAGGTGTAGGTCGGAGACCCGACCTGGTCCCGCACGACCAAGACCTCGCCGTGATCGGCCGCGAGGCGCAGCATCGTCTCGACGAAGTTGGAGCCGCCGATCCCAAAAAGCCAGGCGGAGCGGACGATGAAGTGGCGCTTGTTGGCGGCGGCTGTGGCGTCCTCGCCGGCCAGCTTGGTGCGGCCGTAGGCGGAGAGAGGCGCGGTTTGGTCGGTTTCGACATAGGGCGCGCCCTTGCTGCCATCGAAGACATAGTCGCTCGAGATGTAGACGACGCTCGCTCCAACCGCCGCCGCCGCCGCCGCGACGTTGCCGCTGCCGGCCCCGTTGACCTCCAGCGCCGCGTCCTCGGCCTCCTCCGCGCCATCGACGTCGGTCCAGGCGGCGCAGTTGATGACCACATCGGGCCGCTCGAGCTTGAACTTGGAGGAGACAGCCGACGCGTCGGTCGCATCGAGCTCGGTATGGCCGAAGCCGACCACGTCGTGGCCCGCGTTGCCGGCGGCGAGCACCACGTCGCGGCCGAGCATGCCACCCGCACCTGTCACCAGCACCTTCATCAGATGATCTCGATCTCCGACTTATCTCCGACCAGCATGCGAAGCGTCTTCGGCATCCCGTCGCTTCGAGTCAGCTTGACCTCGCGGCCGAGCAGGCTTGCCTCCATCCGGGTGCCGAGGTCTTCGACCACCGAGCCCGCGAGGACGATTGAGTGCTCGATTTCGGAGCGGCAGATCCTCACGCTGTCTCCGATCGAGGTGTAGGGGCCGACATAGGCGTCCTCGATGTGCGCGCCGGCACCGATCACGGCCGGGCCGCGGACAACCGAACGGATCACCTTCGCGCCCGGCTCGACGATCACTCGGCCCTCGATCCTGGAATCGTCGGTGTCCCCGTCCAGTCGCGGCTCGATCTCCTCGAGCACGAGCCGGTTCGCCTCCAGCATGTCCGCCAGCTGGCCGGTGTCCTTCCACCAGCCGCTGACCACCTCTGACTGGACCTTGAGGCCATCGTCAATCAGGCTGTCGATCGCCTCGGTTATCTCCAGCTCTCCCCGCCAAGAAGGCTCGAGAGAGCGCGCCGCGTCGAAGATCGGCTGGGCAAAGAGGTAGACGCCGACCAGGGCAAGGTTGGTAGGGGGGTCTTTCGGCTTCTCGATCAGACGCACAACTTTCTCGCCATCGAGCTCCGCCACCCCATAGGAGCTGGGATCGTCGACCGGCGTAAGGAGAATGAGGGCATCTGGCTCGTCTTCACGGAACGTGGCGACGAGGCCGCGCAGGCCGTCGGCAAGCAGGTTGTCGCCCAGGTACATGACGAAGGGCGATCCGGCGATGAACGCCTCCGCCGTCAGCACGGCGTGCGCAAGGCCGGCGGGTTCGTCCTGGACGATGTAGGTGATCGACGCTCCGAAATCCGAGCCGTCGCCGGCCGCTTCGCGGATCTCATCGCCGGTCTCCGGAGCGATGATGATCCCAATCTCCTCGATCCCAGCGTCGACCAGCGCCTCGATCCCGTAGAAGAGCACGGGTTTGTTGGCGACAGGCACGAGCTGCTTCGCCGAGGTATGCGTGATCGGCCGCAGGCGGGTGCCGGCGCCGCCGGAGAGGATCAATCCCTTCAGGGGCTCCATGCGAGGCTGCAAGCCTAGTGCCTAGGATAGAAATCCATGGCCGCCGACACCGATGAGGAAACCAGCGAGCTGGTTCGCCTCCGAATTCAGCGCGAGGAACTGAGTCGCGAGCTCGTACGCAAGTCGTACCGGATCGGGGAGCTGGAAGAAAACATCGTGGAGAACGCGAGGACCTATGAGGAGAGCTTGAGCTGGCGGGTGACCAAGCCGCTGCGCGCGGTCCGCAAGCTACTTTCCTGGCTGCGTCGCTGATGTTGAGACGAATTCGCGAATCGAGCCTGCTCGCCCGGCTTCTCCCATTTACGGATCTGCGTGTACTGCGCTCGATCCTGCCGACGCCGGTGATCGCGGTGCTGCGGCGGATCCGCGAGCTCGGCCGCTCGACTCGCCAGCTCCACCTGAAGACCCCCGCGGCGCGGCGCCAGGCGGCCGAACAGGAACTGCAGGCGCTGCGGGTGCGACCGCTGATCTCGCTGGTGATGCCGACCTACAAGACCGAGCTGCGCTACCTGCGCGAAGCGGTCAACTCGGTGATCGCCCAGCACTACCCCGAGTGGGAGCTGATCCTCGTCGACGACGGCTCGGACCAGCCGGAGCTGCTGCGCGAGTTCGCCGCCTACGCGGCAGCGGAGCCACGGGTCAAGTTCAAGGCGCTGGCCGAGAACGGCGGGATCTCCGCCGCCTCCAACGAGGGGCTGGCGCTCTGCGCCGGTGAGTTCGTCGGCTTCCTCGACCACGATGACACGCTGACCCGGGACGCCCTCCTGCGCGTGGCGCAGACGCTAAGCGCCGACCCGGAGCTTGACGTCGTCTACTCGGACTCCGACAAGCTGACGATCAAGAACATCACGGCCGACCCATTCCTGAAGCCGGACTGGTCGCCCGTCTACGCGCTGGGCGCGATGTACATCGGTCACCTCTTGGTCGTGAGGCGAGCGGTCGCCGAGGCAGCCGGGGGTTTCGACCCGACCTACGACACGATCCAGGACTTCGAGTTCATGCTGCGGGTCTCCGAGCGCACCGACCGCATCCACCACATCCCGCAGATCCTCTACCACTGGCGCGCCATCCCCGGCTCGATCGCCGCCGGCACCGACCAGAAGTCCGGCGTGCCCGAGCTGCAGGCAAAGGCGGTCTCCGCCCACCTCGAGCGGCTCTCCGTCGACGCCAGGGCCGTCCCCCATGCCTCAATCCCCCACCGCGCCGTGCTCGCCGCAGCCAACGGCTCGGCGGCGAGCGCGAAGGTCAGCGCTGTGATCGCCGTGGGCCGGCGGCGAGGCGCCAGCGAGCGCCTGCTGCGCTCGCTGCTCGAGCGCAGCTCCTACTCCCATCTGGAGGCGATCGTCGTCGGCAGCGGCGAACCACTCGCGGGCTGCGAGGACGCGCGGGTGCAGTGGGTCGAGGCGGACTCTGCGCTGCGCCGCGGCCCGGCCAACAACCTCGGGGCGAGCCGCGCTGGCGGCGAGCAGCTGCTCTTCCTCGACCCCGAGTGCGAGGTGATCGAGACCGACTGGATCGAGGCGCTGATGCTGCACGCCGGACTGCCCGGCGTCGCGGCGGTCGGGCCGATGCTCGTCCGCCCCGGCGGCAAGGTCGAGCAGGCCGGCTTCGCGGTCGGGCTGCGTGACCCCGCCGCTCCGATGCTGGCCGGCTTCTCGGCCGACGGCGACGGCTACTACGGCTCGATGCCCTGCGCCCGCGACGTCTCGGCGCTGAGCGCCGAGTGCATGCTGGTCGCCAAAGCGGCCTTCGACGGCGAGGGCGGATTCGACGAGCACTACGACAGCCAGTACGAGGACTTCGACCTCTGCCTGCGGCTCGGCAGCCGCGGGCTGCGTTGCGCCTACGCTCCCGGCGCGCGCCTGCTCAGCCACCGCAGCGAGGCCGCGCGCCGCGCCGCCAACGACATCGTCGACCGCGCCCTCTTCGTCGACAACTGGTACGACCTGCTGAGCCGCGGCGATCCCTACTTCAACCCCGGCTTCGCCCGCCAGCAGGCCGACTACGTGCCGGCTGGCTGGCGCGAGCGGGTCTACCGCGCGACGGCACCCCTGGGGATGCGATGAGGGTCGTGATCGTCTACTTCGGCCCGCTGGACGTCAACAGCGGGATCCAGGCCTTCCACTTCGGCAACGAGCTGACCGAGCAGGGCTGGGAGGTCACGCTCGCCGGCCTTGGCGACCCGCGCCGGATCGAGGCCGTCGGCGAGCCGCTGTTCGAGTGCATCCCCCACGAGGGGCTCGACGCCAAGGCGGACTCGATCCGGCGCGCCGGCGGCGAGACGATCGTTCTCGCCTGGACCCCGCGCGAGCGGGTCCGCAAGCTGACCGAGCGGCTCGTCTCGCAGCTGCGCGCGCCCTACGTGGTCCACCTCGAGGACAACGAGGAGTACCTGCTCGAATCGACCACGGGCATGACTCTGCCCGAACTGCAGCGGCTGCCGCTGCGCGCCCAGAACAGGCTGGCGCCGAAGGACCTGATCCACCCCACCTACCACGCCGAGTTCCTGCGCGGTGCGGCCGGAATCACGATGATCACCGAGGAGCTCAACGAGTTCAACTGCGGCGAGCGCCCCCACCACATCGCCCGGCCCGGGATCGACGCCGTCCGCTTCGACCCCGACCGCCCGAGCCCGATCGCGCGCGAGCAGCTCGGGCTGCGCGCTGAGGATTTCGTGCTCGTCTACCACGGCACGATTCACTACGCCAACCAGCACGAGATGCTGAGCCTCTACGTCGCGGTCAAGCTGCTGCAGCGGCGCGAGCGCCCGGTGCGGCTGGTGCGGCTCGGCCACAGCGAGTTCGGCGGCGTCGACCCGCGTGCATTCCGGGGCGTCAGCGAGGGCGTGCTCGAGCTGGGCCGGGTCGACTGGCGGCTGATCCCCGACTACCTGGCGCTGGCCGATGCGTTCGTCCAGCCCGGCGCCCCCGACGACTTCAATCGCTTCCGGCTGCCCTCGAAGCTGCCGGAGTTCCTGGCGATGGGACGTCCCGTAGTCTTGCCCAACTGCAACATCGGTCATGACTTGACTCACGGGGAGAACGCACTCTTGCTGGAACAGGGAAACGCGGTCGAGATCGTCGCCCGCGTTGAGGAGATGCTCGCCGACCGGGCGCTCGCCGAGCGGCTCGGGCAGGGGGCCCGTCGGTTCGCCGTCGAGCAGCTGAGCTGGCCGGCCAACGCCGCCGCCCTCGGCGATTTCTTCCGCGAGACGATGGCCGCCCCGCCTGCCCGCCGAGCCGCATGACGCTGAAGGCCAACGCCAAACGCGTGCGCGCCGCCGCGTCCAGCTCGCCGGCGCTGCGCAAGGTCGCCGGCCGCGTCCTTGGCCGCGTCGCCCCCCCCGGCCACGGCACCAACGCCTCCGCCTGGACGATCAAAGAGACGCTGCTGCACTCGCTGGTCGAACGCTACGGGGGCTCCTTCCCACTCGAGGCCGCCTCCTACGGAACGGTCCGCGACTTCGCCGACAGCGTCGACAACATGCCGGGGCTGGCGGGGGCCAACTTCGACATGAAGGACCTGCAGCGCTGCTGGATGATCAAGGCGATCCTCGGCAGCGTCGAGATCGGCGCGAAGCTGGTCGAGATCGGCGCTGGCGAACCGTTGGTCGCCGGGGCGCTCTCGCGGATCGGCTACGACGTCACCGTCGTCGACCCATACGACGGCAGCGGCAACGGCCCGCGCGAATACGACAGCTTCCGCACCGCCTACCCGGATCTCAAGTTCGTCCGCGAGCAGTTCCCGCCGGCCCAGTCGCTCGGCGCCGACCTCGGCGCCGTCTACTCGATCTCGGTGCTCGAGCACGTGCCGCTGGAGGCGATCGACGCGGTGATGGGCGGGGCGGCGGCGCTGCTCGGCGAGGGCGGCAGCCAGATCCACGCCGTCGACCACGTGCTCGCCGGTTGGGGCGCGGAGGAACACCTCGAGAAACTGCGCCGGATCGCCGCCGGGATGGGTGTCGCCGAGCCCGACCTCGAGGCCGCGATCGCCAGCCTCACCGACGACCCCGACACCTACTTCGTCTCGGCGGAGTCGCACAACCGCTGGCGCGGCGCCCTCCCTTACGACCAGTACGAAATGCGACGGATCGTCTCCGTCAACTTGTTCGCCCGCGGATAGCGGACTAGACCCTCCTAGGCCGTTCGATCCTCGGTTGAGGGCTTGCGTGGAGGGATTGGGTGCTCTTCTCTCTCCCTCAGCGCCCCGAACCCTGAAAGAGAAGGCTCTAGAGCAACTCCGCGATCCGCGGCGCCTCACGGCGGAAGACCCAGGCGCCGCCCACGCAGGTGGTGACGAAGATCGCGGCGGCGGGCAGCATCTGCCACCAGCCGCCGGCGACCGCCAGGGCGCCTTCGGCGTTGGGGTCGATGATCCAGACGTGGGCCTGGGCGAAGATCAGGGTCAGCGGGTTGATGGCCAGGACGTCGTGGATCAGCCCGGGGGGGACGATTTCAAAGGGGTAGATCACCGGCGTGCCGTACAGCAGCACCATCGAGATCACGCTCCAGATGATGGCCACGTCGCGGAAGCGCACGTTGAGCGCCGAGAGCATCAGGGAGATGCCGCTGGTCAGCACGATCATCAGCGCCAGGATCACCGGGAACAGCAGCCAGGTCCACATCGCCGGCACCCCGTAGGCGAGCAGGAAGATGACCACGACGATCAGGTTCAGCGTGAGCGTGAAGAACGCGACCAGGACGGAGGCCATCGGGATCACCAGGCGCGGGAACTGAGTCTTGCGAACGATTCCCTCCTGGGCCAGGACCGAGTTGACCGCGGCCCCCGTCGCTTCCTGGAAGAAGCCGAAGACGACGACGTTGAAGAGCAGCAGCACCGGGTAGAACTCGACTTCGCTGCCAAGCCGGATGATCTTCGTGAAGACGACGAGCAGGACGGCGAAGGTGAGCAGGGGACGAACCAGCGACCAGACGTAGCCGAGCGCCGTGCCGTAGAACGACTTCTTGAATTCGGTGACCGAGACGAGCAGCAGCAGATCGAAGAAGCGGCGGCGACCGCCGCCGACAGCAGAGGGGCCACGCACCTCCTCCAGCACCAGTGGCGGCGCCCCGTCGCTCACGCCGAGCCCCTGTCGATCTCGACCTCGACGTCCTGGTCGAGGAAGACGACGCCCGCCCCGTCACGGCCGAAGACGACGAAGTCGAGGACGTGAGGCGAGTAGAGGACGAGGTCGGCGAGGTTGAGGTTGCGGTGGACCCAGCATTTGACGACGTAGCGACCGGGCAGGAAGCGGTTCCCGATCGCCGCGGAGATCCGCAGCCGGTCGCCGGCCCGCAGTCGCTCGGGGAGGTTCTCCGGGATGCCGAAGCCGGCGACGTCAACGCCGTCGATGTTGGTGAAGACGAAGCCGACCTGCGGCCCCTCGACGTCTCGCTTGGCCTCGAGTTTCGCGCAGAGGCGCAGATCTTCGCCCCTTTCCAGGCTGGTGACCCGCTGCCCGCCGCTCTCGATCCAGACGTCGTTGATGATGACGTCGGCGATCTCGCTCTCGGGATCGAGCGGGTCCGAGCGGCCGGGTGCCTGCTGGAAGTTGAGTCGCAGATACTTGCGGGCGATGTCGCCCGGCTCGCCGACCGCGCGCACGGAACCGTCGTGGAGCAGCATCGCCCGGTGGCAGTAGTGCTCGACCGCGCCCATGTCGTGGGTGACCAGGATCACCGTGCGGTCGGAGTCGCGGATCTCGTGGAAGACGTCGGCGCATTTCTGCTGGAAGGAGGCGTCGCCGACGGCGAGCACCTCGTCGATCAGCAGGATCTCGGCGTCGGACTGGATCATCACCGAGAAGGCCAGGCGGACCAGCATCCCGGACGAGTAGTTCTTAAGTTTCATGTCGACGAACTCCTCGAGCTCGGCGAACTCGAGCACGGCGCCCAGGCGGCTGCGCGCCTCGCGCCGCTCGAGCCCCATCATCACCCCGTTCAGCTCGACGTTCTCACGCGCGGTCAGCTCCTGGTTGAAGCCGACGCCGAGCTCGATGAAGGGCGCGAGACGACCCGCCATGCGCACCCGGCCTGCGTCGGCCGCGTAGATGCTGGCGAGCACCTTCAGCAGCGTGCTCTTGCCCGAGCCGTTGCGGCCGACGATGCCGAAGAACTCGCCGCGGTGGATGTCGAAGGAGACGTCGCGAAGCGCCTCCAGCCGTTTGTACTCGCCGCGGTGGAAGGTGGTGATCTGCTCCTTCAGGGAGTTCACCTTGTTGATCGGCAGCTGGAAGGTCTTGTCGATCCCGCGCGCCTCGATCACGACCGGACCGGCGCTGCGGTCGGTGGCCGCCCGCCCCTGGGTGGTGGCTTGGTCGGTAGGTGGGGACATTGCGCCTAGATCATCGATGATCAGTCCAGACGGGACCTGTTCGGCACCTCTCAGCGGCGGGTCAGGCGGGCTCGGAGCCGCCTGAGCAGGCCCGGGTAGCCGCTGCGCAGGCGGGCCAGCTCGGCCCTCAGGTAGCGGTTCTCCGCCTCCAGCCGATCGAACTCGGCGAGCGCCCGCCGCAGCTCGGACTCCGCCGCGGTCAGCCGCGCCACCGTGCGCGATCCGCTGGCCACCGAGCGCGGGCGGCGGCTGGCGTTGGCGAGCAGCTCGCGGCCGAGCTCGCCGTTGGCCTTGCGCAGCGCCTCGACCCGGCGCTCGAGCTCGGCGATGCGATCGTCCGACTCGACGCTCAGGCGCTCGCTGTCCACGCCATCCTCTTGGCTCGGCGCCTGGACACGGCTTCGCCCCAGGCGATGTGCCCGACGTCGGAGTAAGTGCGGCTGATCGAGCCCGCCCGGATCAGGTAGCGCGCCAGCTGCTCCGGGATGACCTTGCCGAAGCGGCCGTGGTCGCGCAGGCTCCGATAGAGCGCCCAGTCGCCGAGCAGCGCCGAGCTCGGCTCGAACTCGAAGCCGAGCTCGGAGAACAGGCGCCTCGGCATCACCGCGATCGCGTCGCCGTCGGAGTTGATCGACTCGTCGCTGCGCACCGCATTGCCGAGCGGCGCGTAGCCCTCCGTGCCCATCCGCGACAACGCCCCGCCGCCGCCTTCGAGGAAGCGCAGCCAGCAGGTGACGTAGGCCAGCTCCGGATCGGCCTCGAGCATCGCCACGGCCCGCTCGACGAACTCCGGCTCAAAGCTGTTGTCGGAGTCGAGGAAGGCCAGGTACTTGCCGTCGGTGTCGGCAATCGCGAGGTTCCGCGCCGACCCCTCTCCCCCGTTGGCCTGGAACAGCACCCGCACCCGCTCGAGTGCGTCGAGCTCTTCCAGGACGCGATCCTCGACCTCGAAGGAGCCGTCGTCGACGACGACGACCTCCAGCGCCCGGTGGGTCTGGGCAAGCAGCGACTCGACCGCGACGACGAGCAGCTCGCTCTCGCCGAAGTAGGGCACGATCGCGCTGACCAGCGGTTCCGTGGAGGCCGGGAAGACGGCGGGCGCACTGCGTTCGCCGAGCAGATCGCGGTAGGCGGCGAGGATCGGCTCCGGGTCCACGAGTCGCTCGCAGCGGCGCTCGACCTCGCCTGACGCGCGCACCCGCTCGAGCTCGGCGCGATCGTCGAGCAGGCGCGTCAGGCTGCCGCGAAGCGCGGCCGCCTCCGCTCCCTCGCAGTGCCAGCCGCTGACCCCGTCCGCGACGATCTCGGTCAGGCCGCCGACCGCCGTGGCGAGGACCGGGACGCCGTGGCGCATCGCCTCCAGAGCCACCGGGCTCCAGGCGTCGAAGCTCGACGGCACGACGAGCAGGTCGGGGCGGCCGAGCAGCTCGCCGAACCGCTCCCAGGGGAAGGGCGTGAGCAGCTCGACGCGCTCGTCGTCGGCGCAGATCGTCTCGATCGTCGCCGCCACCGATTGCTCCAGCGGCGCGGTCTCGGTGTCCTCTCCGGCCAGGGTGAGGCACCAGTCCTCGCGCTCCAGTCCGAGACAGGCCTCGACCAGGGCGAGCGCCCCGTAGGAGCGCTGAAGCGGCCCGGCGAAGAGAACCTGCAACGGCTGCTCGGGCGATCGCGGCTGCGGCGGCGCGGCTGCCCCCGACTCACCGGAGAGCGGCATCGCGATGCGCCGAGCCGAGCCGATCGCGACGGGATCGACGCTGCGCCGGTAGTGCTCGAGCGCTTCCCCACCCGGCCAGATGACCGTGTCGGCGAGGCGCACCGACTCGCGCTCGAAATCGCAGAGGATCCGGTTGCCCGGGACCGTCCAGGAGCCGTCGTGCAGGCAGGCGAGCTCGTGGGAGCCGTGGATGCGGACAGCCGTCGTGGTGCCGCGCAGGGAGCGATGCCCTGCGTCGCGCGCCTGCAGCGCGACCAGCCCGATGCCCTGGAAGTCGGGCACCTCGAGGTAGTCGGGCGGGCGCTCGCCGAAGGCGGCCTCGATCGCCGCCAGGACCGCGACCGAGCGCCGGTGCTGCGGACAGGAGAAGGCGATCGGGGGGGCGAGCGCAAGGTCGACCGTCGCGGCGTCGATCACGGTGACCTCGTGCTCGCGCGACAGCAACTCGCCCAACCGTGAGACGGAGGCTCCGGGCCCCCCGAGAGGGCCCCGCTCTGAGGAAACGAGGCACAGGCGCACTAGAGTTCCCAGCTTATGCGGCCAGGCCCATCCAGCGTCCCCCCCCGCAGGGAGGGAGGGATCAGCAGTTCGGTGCTGCTCGCCCTGATCTGGCTGATCGGGGCCTCCGCCTTCCTGCTCGTGCTCTGGGGGTCGAAGCTAACCTTCCTCCTCGACGACTGGGAGTTCCTGCTCTACCGGCGCGGCTTCACCGAGAGCGCGATCCTCGACCCGCACGGCGAGCACATCGTCGTCGCCCCGGTGCTGATCTACAAGGCGCTGTTGGGCATCTTCGGGATGGGCTCGGCGCTGCCCTTCCGGGCCGTCGCCCTCGGCTTCTTCTTCACCAGCGCGGTACTCCTCTTCGTCTACCTGTGCCAGCGCGTCGGGCAGTGGCCGGCCCTGGCGGCGACCGCAGTCGTGCTCTTCCTCGGCGCCGCCTGGGAAGACCTGCTCTGGCCGTTTCAGGTCGGCTACTTCGGCAGCATGGCGACCGGCCTCGGCGCACTTCTGGTGCTGCAGCGAGACGATCGTCGCAGCGATCTGATCGCCACCGCGCTGCTCTCGGTCTCGATGCTCTTCTCCAGCCTCGGCCTGCCGTTCGCGATCGGCGTCGCCGTAGGCGTGCTGACCCGCGAGGACCGCTGGCGGCGCGCCTACGTCTTCGGCCTGCCGATCGCCGTCTTCGGCCTCTGGTGGCTCGGCTGGGGGCACACGGCCGAATCGCACCTGACGCTGACCAACGCCGCAAAGGCGCCGCTCTTCGTGCTCGACAGCATCGCCGCCTCGATCGCCTCGCTGCTGGGCCTGGCGACCCCCTCGCTCGACCTCGGGTCCGGCGGCCTCGAGTGGGGCCGGCCGCTCGCCGTGGCAGCGATCGGGCTGGCGGCGTGGCGCATCTACAAGATGCCCAAGGTGCCGCGCCAGCTCTGGGTCGTGCTGGCGATCGCCGGCTCCTTCTGGATCCTCGCCGGCTTCAACCAGATCGCCGGGCGCGAGCCGACCGCGAGCCGCTACCAGTACGTCGGCGTCGTCTTCCTGCTGCTCGTCGGCGCCGAGCTGCTGCGCGGCGTCAGGATCGAGCCGCGGGCGGTGCGGGGAGCCGCGATCTTGCTTGCGGCCGTGACCCTGGCCTCCATCGCCAGCAACGTCTACTACCTGAACAAGGCCTGGGCCGACGGCTACCACCCGATCAGCGTGCTCGAGAAAGCTTCGCTGGGCGCGGTCGAGATCGCCCGCGACACGGTCGAACCCGGCTTCGTGCTCGAGGAAGACATGGCCGGGACGGGCTACGTCCACGTCGAAGCCGGCGCCTACCTCTCGGCCCGTGACGAGTTCGGCTCGCCGGCCTACAGCCCCGACGAAATCGCCGCGAGCCGAGGGATCTCGCGACTGGCCGCCGATCGCGTCCTCTTCGGGGCGCTCCGAGTCGAGCCGAAGCCGGTCCCCAGCCCTGCCGGCGCTCCCGCGAGCGCCCCCGCGGCGCAGGCGGACGGCTCGATCGCGGTGCCAGCCGGGCGCTGCATCGAGGTCCCCTCCGACGGCGCGGCTTCGCCGCGCCTCGAACTGCCGCCCGGCGGAGTCGTCGTCGGTGCCGAGGACGACCCGATCGAAGCGATCGACATGGGCCGCTTCGCGCTCGGCCCAGGCTGGCCGATCGAACTCGACGACGATGTCGTGCCCGGCGAGGCGGTCGAGCTGGCGATCCCCGAGGACCGCTCCACCTACCCCTGGATGATGGAGCTCGAGACCGCCGGCCCGGCGACCGTCTGCGGTCGATGACCGGCGCCCGTCGCCGGGTAGGCGATACGGTCCCGCGATGAAGCTCTCAGTTGTCATCCCCGCATACAACGAGGAAGAGACGGTCGGCAAAACGGTCGAGGAGATCGTCGCAGCGCTGAGCCGCGAAGAGATCGACCACGAGGTCGTCGTCGTCAACGACTCCAGCGCCGATGGCACCGCCGACGTGGTGCGGGCGATCGGCGAGCGCAGCCCGCAGGTGCGCTGCGTCGACTCTCCCTATCGCGGCGGCTTCGGCCTCGCCGTGCGGGCCGGCCTGGAGAGCTACGAGGGCGACGCCGTGGCGATCATGATGGCCGACGGCTCCGACAGCCCCGAGGACCTGATCGCCTACCACCGGCTGCTCGAAGAAGGCTACGAGTGCGCCTTCGGCTCGCGCTTCGTCCACGGCGCCGAGGTGCACGACTACCCGCGCTTCAAGCTGATCATGAACCGGGTCGTCAACTGGGGCGTCAGGGTGCTGTTCCGCCACGGCTACAACGACACGACCAACGCCTTCAAGGCCTACCGGCGGGACGTGATCGACAACGTCAAACCGTTCCTCTCCCACCACTTCAACCTCACCGTTGAGCTGCCGCTGAAGGCCGTGGTGCGCGGCTACAGCTACGGGATCGTGCCGGTCTCCTGGACCAACAGGACCGCCGGCGAGTCGAAGCTGCGGCTCAACGAGATGGGCAGCCGCTACCTCTTCATCGTGCTCTACGTGTTCCTCGAGCACCACCTCAGCCGTGGCGACTACCGACGCGACACGGCCGAGCTGGTCAAAGCGCGCGGCACCTTTCGCCCGAACAAGCCGCCGACCAGGTAATACCCGGACTCGCACTCGGCGTCAGCTGCAGAAGTAGGTCGGGCCGAAGACGATTACCCGCCATGGGTCGGCGGCGGTGTCCGGCGGCACCTTCAGGACCGACCACTCTTCCGGCTCGAGCTGGCCGATCGGGATGCCCAGCCCGTCCGTGGCAAAGCGGTTGACCTTCACCTCGGCGGGTTCGTCACCGAAGGAGCCAAGTAGGGCAGCGGAGCCGGCGGGAAGTTCGAAGTAGATCGGCTGCATCGCAGTTGCGTCGATCTCTTCGCATCCAGCGAGGCTCGCCGGCCTGGAAGCCTGGCTGAGCTGCAGGCGGTTGGCACCGACCAGCGTCGCATCGGCGACTTCGCGGAAGAGAAGCGGTTCCGCCCGTACCTCTGCCAACGAGGCACCGATCGAGCCGAACTCGTCGGCGGCGCGGAAGTAGTCCACGGCCGGCAGCGGGACGGAGACGCCGCCGCCTTTTTCGACCACCTTTTCGTCGTGGCTGGGGACGTAGCCGGGCTCCACCCGCTGACGAGCGAGTTCGAGCATCGCGACCTCGTTCTTGGTCGCCGCTGCGTCGTTGAGCTGAAGACGGCGTCCGTCGTAGTACTTGGCGATGTTCGCGGGCAGCGCGAGCGCGATCACGCCGAACACGGCGACCGTGGCCAGCGGACGGATGGCAAGCCCCTTCAGGGCGTCCGCGGCGACCAGGAAGACCATCACGGTGCCGGCGAAGAGATAGCGCGAGGAGTCCGGCGGGCGTCCCCCGAGCGCGATCGTGATCCAGTAGGCGACGGCGACCGCGGCGAAGGTCCAAAGAGTCGGCGGCACTTTCCCGAGCCGAACCCGGTGGGCGATTGCAAGCACGAAGAGGAACGCCAGCACGGTGCCCGCAGCGGTGATCCCGACGGTCGGCACGGGAACGTCGGTACCGGTCGGGTTGAGGCCGGTGACGGAGCCGGCGATTGCCGAGAGGGCGCCGACCACGTCCGCCGGGATCAGCTTGACGTTGGTCAGGGTGATCGTCGACTGGTCGAACTGCTGCGCCCACAGCAGCCAGACCCCGTAGAGCAACGTCGGCACGAGGAAGATCCAGCAGCGCCGCCAACGATCTCCGCGCAGCAGCACGGAGACGGCCGCGCCGGCGGTGAAGGCGAGCCCGAGCTCGATCATCACCACCGAGAGCACGAGCAATGCGCAGGCGGCTATGTCGCAGCGGCGGTCTTCGCGCTCCAGCGCCAGCAGCGCTCCGAGGCCGAAGACCAGGGCGTACGTCGTGTGCATGTCAAAGGCCCAGATCAGCACCTCCCAGGCGTACCCGTAGAAGAGCAGGAGGAGGCTCGGCGCCAGGGCGACCAGCGGCCCGACGCGACGGCGGGCAAGGACGTAGAAGAGCCCGACGGCGATCAGGATCCCGGCCACGTTGACAACCCGGAACACCTTGTAGTCGGCGCCGAAGACTTCGAACAGCAGCCGGTAGATTAGTTTGCCGCCGAGCTGGAAATGCCCGTTGTGCGGGGCGAGGAAGTATTCGATCCCGCTGCCGGCTTCGGTCGCGACCCCGTGCGCGATATAGCTCGCGTAGTAGTAGACGTCGTCGCCCGAGAACGTCGTCGAGCGTGCCGATAGCAGCAGCCATGCCGCCGAGAGGCACATTCCTACCCCGAGGACCGACCAGGCGATCTGCTCGGTCCGCTGCCGCGAGGGCGCTCGCATCGACCGGGACCCTACGGCTTGGCGCGGCCGCCGGTGATGCGGACGAAGGCGTTCCAGGCGGGCTTCGGTTGGAACTTGGGGCCCTGGCGGAAGAAGCCGACCGAGTCGCAGAAGTTGCAGAGCAGCGGCGCGTCCTTCCAGGAGAACCAGTGGGCTTGCTTGACGTTGAGCCGGCGCTGGTTGTCGAGCAGGAACTTATAGGCGCCCTTGAGCTCGCGCGCCTGGCCGCGGATGCCCTGCTCGAAGGCGACCTGCTGGAAGTTGTTCTGCGAGCCCCAGCCCATCTCGGTGATGTAGAGACCGGGCCGATCGCGGTTTTCGACGGTTACTTCGTGGGCGGCTTCGACCATGCCTTCGAGCTGTTCGGTGTCGATCGCGTACGGGTGCAGCGCGATCGAGTCAAAGTAGGCCTTGATCCCCGGTACGCGGTACAGGCCCACGAGGAAGTCGGAGGCCAGCATGCCGCGCAGACCGCGCTCCTTCGGTTCCCCGAAGAGGCCGGTTAGCAGGATCTTGGCGCCGGGCTGGGCCGATTTGATCGCCTGGCTGGAGAGTTTCAGCAGCTTCGCGTAACGCTGCGGCGAGACCGGGTAGGCGAAGTAGAAGAAGTTGGCCTCGTTCCAGATCTGCCAGGTGCGAACCGGCTTGGCGGTCGGGATTGCCGGTTCGTAGTTGATCCCTTCCTGCTTGTGCTCTCGCCAGAATTCGCCGCCCGGCCCGTAGCGTTTGACCGCGGCCTTCAGGAAGGCGACCCAGGCCGCGCGCTGTTTCGCGTTGTTGACCGGCAGCGTCGTCGTCTTGCCGAGCCATTTAGGCGTGCCGGCGAGGAACGGCAGCACCTCGAGGCCACCTGCCGCCACCACTTCAATCGTCGGGTCGACGACGCTCCAGTCGTAGCCACCTTTCTGGGTCGGCTGAATCGCCGACCAGGGAAAGGCGACGCGGACGGTTTCGATGCCCCCTGCCTTCATGTATTCAACGTCCTTCGGGAACAGCGGCGTCTGCGGCGCGACGCCGAAGAAGCCCTTAGGCGTCGCCGCCGAGCTGCTGCCGACGTTGGCCAGCGCGAGGACCAGGGCGGCGGCGAGGGAAAGGGCTACCGCCAGTTTGAGCTTCATCGTCCTCCGCGAACAGGCAGCGAGCGCGAAGTCGCTCTCACGCGTTCACGGTCCAGCGCTCGAGGTTCTGCTCGTACATCTCCTGGAGGATCTCCTCGATCCCGTAGCGCAGCGCGAAGTCGGGATAGTCGGCCTGGAAGGGCTCTAGGTCGGAGATCCACCAGCGGTGATCGCCGATCCGCGGCTCCTCGCCCATCTCCCAGCTCAGCTCGCGGCCGGAGATCTGCTCGCAGACCTCGATCGCCTCGAGCATCGAGCAGTTGGAGAAGCGACCGCCGCCGATGTTGTAGACGGCGGCCGGCCGCGGCGCCTTGCGGAAGGCGTCGAAGGCGGCGATCAGGTCGGCGCTGTGGATGTTGTCGCGGACCTGCTTACCCTCGTAGCCGAAGACGGTGTACGGCGTCCCGGTGACGGTGCACTTCATAAGGTAGGCGAGGAAGCCGTGCAGCTTGGCGCCGGCGTGCTGGGGCCCGGTCAGGCAGCCGCCGCGGAAGCAGACGGTCGGCATCTCGAAGTAGTAGCCGTACTCCTGGACCAGCAGGTCGGCGGCTGCCTTGGAGACGCCGAACAGCGAGTGGGTCGCGGTGTCGATCGACATCGAGATGTCGATGCCCTTGTAATAGGGGTGGTCCTCGGGCAGCTCGAGCCGCTTCTCCAGCGACTGCAGCGGCAGCCGGTTGGGCGTGTCGCCGTAGACCTTGTTGGTCGAGCAAAAGATGAACGGCGCGTCGAGGCTGTGGGCGCGGGCGGCCTCGAGCAGGTTGAGGGTGCCGTTGGCGTTGACGCCGAAGTCGGTCTGCGGGTCGCTGGCGGCCCAGTCGTGGGAGGGTTGGGCGGCGGTGTGGATGACCAGCTCGATCTCGCCGGCGTGCTTGGCGAAGATCCGCTCGACCGCGGCGGCGTCGCGGATGTCGGCCTCGACGCTCTGGAACTCCGAGTGCGCAGCGGTGAGCCGCTCGGTGACGTGTGAGGTCGAGGCCTCCGGCCCGAAAAAGCTGGCTCGCATGTCGTTCTCGATGCCGACGACGTCGTAGCCCTGGGCAACGAAGTGCTCCACCGCCTCGGAGCCGATCAGCCCACCCGAGCCTGTGATGACGGCAACCGGCATTTTCCTTACTCCCTTCCCCCAACTGGGGCGTCGATGTTGAGTGCCGCCCCAATCCGCTCGGGGTCGGCGGCGATCCACTCGTGGATGTCAGCCAGCACCTGCTTCGCGCTTCGTTGCGGGCGCCACTGGTCTAGGCCAAACAGCCTCCTGCAGTCGGAAATGTATATGGGGACGTCGCCGGCCCGCGTCTCCTGAACAGGCTCTATCGGGACCTCGCTTCCCGTCAGCTCGCGGCAGAGCGCCGTCGTCTCGAGCAGCGAGAGGCTGCACTCGCGCCCGCCTCCGACGTTGACCGTGCGGCCGTCCCAGCTCTTCGGGTCCAGCAGCTGACGCTCGACCAAGTCGACCAGATCCTCGATGTGGAGGAGGTCGCGAACCTGCTTGCCCTTTCCGCCAAAGCCGATATAGGAGAGCGGATTCCCGAAGTGGTGGGCGAGCATCCAGTGGGTGAACACGCCCTGATCGACCTTGCCCATCTGCCAGGGGCCGGCGATCACTCCACACCGGTCGACGACGGCCGGCACGCCAAGCGCCGCCCTGTACTCCTCGATCAGCAGCTCGGCAGCCAGCTTCGTGGAGCCGTAGAGAGTCCGCGCTCCGGCGATCGGGAACTCCTCCGAGATCCCCGCCGAGGAGGCTCCCGGAACGTCCTGCTCCTCGGCAAGCTCGAAGCGGGTCTCGGCCTCGTCCAGCTCGAGAGCCAGCTGTCGCTCGACCGGGTAGACCCTGCTGGTCGAGAGAAAGACCATGAACGCGCCGTCGCGGCGGGCCAGCTCGAGGCAGTTGTAGGCCCCGGTGAGATTGGTGTGGACGAGGTAGGAAGTGTCCCCCTCGACCCCGCTCATCACCGACGGCTCCGCCGAGCACTCGATCATCGCCGAGAGCTTCGGCAATCGCTCCAAGTCGCCCGGCTCTCTGACGTCGCCCTTGACGAACTCGACTCCAGCCTCCTCCAGTCGCGGCAGGTTGAGTTCCGAGCCACGGCGATAGAGGTTGTCCAGCGCAAGGATCTCCCACTCCGGGTGGCGAGAGGCCAGCGACACGGCCAGGTTGGAACCGACGAAGCCGGCCCCGCCGGTGATCAGTAGACGACCCATGACTCGACGCTATCGGAAGTGGTGGAGCCTACGGCCGCGCTCGGCCGCCTGTGATGGCGACGAACGAGTGCCAGGCCGGCTTGGCCTTGAACTTCGAGCCTTTGCGGAAGAAACCAACCGAGTCGCAGAAGTTGCAGTAGCCGTCAACGTCCTTCCAGGAGAACCAGTGAACCTGCTTCAGGTTCAAGCGGCGCCGATTGTCGAGCAGGTATCCATAGGCTCCCCGCAGCTGGCGCACCTGTCCGCGTATGCCCTGCTCGAAGGCAACCTGGTTGAAGTTGTCCTCGGAGCCCCAACCCATCTCGGTGACGTAGAGACCGACGCGATCTCGGTTTTCGACGGTCACCTCGTGGACCCCCTCGACGATTTCTTCCAGTTCACGGGTGTCGATCGCGTACGGATGGACCGAGACGCCGTCGAAGCGAGCCTTGATTCCGGGGGTCTTGTAGAGCTGTCTGAGGAACTTGGCGGCGGGCATTCCGCGCTTGCCACCGGCGTTCGGCTTGCCGAAGAGCCCAGCAAGTACGACCTTGGCCCCAGACCTTGCCGCCTTGATCGCTTTGCTCGAGATCGTCACCAGCTTCGCGTAGCGGCTGGTGGAAACCGGGTAGGCGAAGTAGAAGAAGTTGGGCTCGTTCCAGATCTGCCACTCCCGCATTGGCTGGGGGCTAATGCTCACCGGGTTGTAAGCGACACTTCCGATGCCTCCTGTCTGCGGCTGCCAGAATTCGCCGCCCGGCCCGTATCGCTTCACGGCTGCTTCCAGGAACGCGGACCATGCTGCTCGCTGCCTGGCATTGTCGATTGGCAGCGTCGTCGGCTTGCGGGCCAGCCAGCGCGGCGTGCTGCCCATCGAGGGCAGCACCCGCAACCCGGCGCTCGCCGCAATGGCAACGGATTGGTCGACACCGGCCCAGTTGTAAGGACTGTTGGCCGTCGGCTGGATTTCCGGCCAGGACATCGACAGTCGCACGGTTTCGATCCCACCCGCCTTCATATAGCGGGCGTCTTCGGCCGTCAACGTCGTCTGGGGTGCCACGCCGTAGAAGCCGGTCGGGACCTTGACCCGCGCCCCGCTGCTGCTGGCTATGGGCATAAGCACCACAGCGCAGGCAAGGACGATGGCGGCTGTCAGTCTGAGTCTCATTCGCGGGGTCTAGAAGCGGCGGGGCAGTCTAGCGGCGCACCTTCTAACACAGCTCCAGGCGGCAGGTAGCGGACCAGGCTGAACCGAAGCTCGAATCCTCAGTACGTTCCACCAAGCTTGCGATGGTCCCAGGTGGCTGTGTGCTGCGGCTTGAAGTGGATCGCCACCCGCTTCGGGGCCTGGGCCTCGAGCGCCGCCTTGGCGTCACCCTCCACCGAGGAGATCCCCTCCGCATAGCGGAGGGTCAGCTCTTCGGCGAAGCCGATCACGGTCTCGAAGTCGCGATGGATCTCCGCCTCTGCCTCGATCATCGCGCCGCGCAGCTCGCCGTACTCGTGCCCGGTCTCGATCAGAAGCGTGGCGCGCGGGTCGCGTTCGAGGTTTCGCACCTTCTGCGATTTGGCATAGGTCCAGACCCAGATCTCATCGTCTCGAGGCACGAACCACATGGGCATCGAGTGCGGCCAGCCACGGGGGCCCAGGCTGGAGACAGTCGCGATCCGCTCGGCGTCGAGCAGCTCGCGCAACTCGTCGTCACTCAGCTTGATCTGATCTCTGCGGCTCATCTGAGATTCCGGGGAAGACTATGGAAGGACGCCGTGCGGCCCTTTCCCGACGAGCAGGCCACTGGAAACCGGCAACTGAAACCGCAATGATCGAGCTATGCGAATAGCCATCCTCATCTTCGACAAGCTCACTGCCCTCGATGCGATTGGGCCCTACGAGGTCCTGCGCTCGGTGCCGGGCTGGGAGGTCAGCTTCGTCGCCCCCGCCAAGGGGCAGGTCCGTACCGACAGCGGCGCGTTGGGGCTCTATGCCGACTTCGCGCTCGATGAAGTGACCGAGCCCGACATCGTCCTGGTTCCCGGCGGCGAGGGCAATCGGCCGCTGATGACGGACGAAGCGGTTCTCTCCTGGCTGCGCCAAGTCGACGAGGGCACCAAGTGGACGACCTCGGTCTGCACCGGCTCCCTTGTGCTGGCCGCGGCCGGGCTGCTCGAGGGCAAGCGGGCGACGTCGCACTGGCTATTCCTCGAGCAACTCCGTGAGTTCGGCGCCGACCCGGTCGGCGGCCGCTTCGTCGAGGACGGCAAGATCGTCACCGCCGCCGGTGTCTCCGCTGGGATCGACATGGCACTGCACTTGGTTGGGCAAGAGGTTGGCCCGGAGCTGGCGCAGGCGGTCCAGCTGGGGATCGAGTACGACCCGCAGCCCCCGTTCAACGCCGGCTCCCCCGACAAGGCCCCCGCCCAGATCGTCGAGGCGGTCACCGCCATCGCCGGCTCTACCGACGCGTGGCTCGGCGCTCAGGCCGAGACCGCGAGTTAGGAGGGTCTAGCTGTAGTTCCTAACCACGTTGTTCATCCGGCTCTCCTTGCAGGCTGGCGGTGTCGAAGCCCCAGCAACAAGGAGGAACCGGATGAAGCTCCACGCTAACGCGCCCCTCGGCCCGAAGGGCAGGGCGAT
>JANWHW010000023.1 GCA_025450195.1 Solirubrobacterales bacterium
GCTCGACGTGGTCTTTGACGAGCGCACCCAGACCTTTGGATATGTGCAGCCCGATCGCTCTCCGGAGCTGATCGAGCTCTCCAAGGAGCCCTCCTGGCGGCGTATCGCCTACCGGCGGTAGTTAGGGGAGGTAGGGGTAGTTGGGGGAAGTGGTTAGGAAGTAGCTTGGGCGCTTCTTAGCGGCGCTCGAGGGCTGCGACCACGGTGAGCGAGCTGCTCTCCCGACCGATGGCGAGCAAGTCCTTTGCCGCACCGGCATCCCCGAAGGCCTCGCCAAACCGGGTGAGCGAATCGATCAGAACGATCACGTTCTCGCCGCCCCCGGCGCGCCTTGCCGCTTGGAAGAGCGCGTCCTCGGCATGGCGGGCCTGCGCGGCGGCAACGATCTCCGCCTGAGGCACGGCCCGCCGCCACTCGGCCAGCTCCTCGGGGCCTGGATCGACCAGCAGCACGACAGGGTCGGAGCCGCTCGAAGCGCCGGCGAGCTCAGTGGCGAACTCGCGCAACAGCGCCGTGCAGGTCTCACGCGTCTCCGCGTAGGCGATCGCGAAGCCACCGGTACCCGAAAGCAGAGCGTCGTGGAGGCGCAGCTCCTTGCGCTTGCGGCCAAAACGGCGACGGCGCCTGCGGCGCGGGCGGCGCGCTTCCCCCGGAGTGGAGGCAGCGCTTTCCTCACGTTTCGGTGTGGCGGGAGCCTCGGCCTTCGGCCGCTCCTCGCGCTCTTTACGTTGCCGCTCCCCGCGCTCTTTACGTTGCGGTTGCTCCCGACGCTCGGCGGAGCCGCCGTCGCGACCGCGCCTCTGCCCCGACCGCTCCCGCCCCCCTCGCGGTTTCGGTTTCGATGCCGGCTGACTTGGCTTGCCGGCAGCCAGCTTCTCGATCAGCTCCTCGCGACGCAGCATCCGGTAGCCCGGTACGCCGGCCTCAGCGGCCAGCGCGTGCAATTCAGAAAGGTGCTTGGCCTCCAGCTCCGCCTTGTTCATGACACCTCTGCGTGCGTCGCTTGCTTGATGCTCATCAGCAGCAGGTTATTCAGCTCGCCGGTGCAACGCTTCCAGCCTGAAACCCCTGCTTAGGACCGTCCAAACGCTCTGCTACCTTCGCGGTCCCATGTGGCTTCCCAGTCGCCCAATTGCCATTGCCCTATTGCTCGCGGCCCTGACGATCGCGGGCTGCGGTGGCGGGGACGAGTCGGACGAATCGACCCCAGCTGTGACGCCGACGCCGACGCCGACCGCCCTAACCAAGGAGGAGCTTGTTGCCCAGGGCGATGCGATCTGCGCCGAGGTCAACGCTGCAATTGGCAGCATCAGCGCCAGCAACAGCTCCGAAGCCGGCGGTCAGACTGCCCAGGTCGCCGGCCTCTATGTCGGCATGGTCGAAAGCCTCAAGCGCCTGGGCACCCCGACCGAAGCGGACGGCTATTCCGAATTCTCTGCCGCCGCCGATGAACTGTCCCAGGCCGAGGGCGAAGTGAAGCTGGCCGCCGAACAGGGGGACAGCGCCGCTCTCGCCACGGCGGAATCGAACGCTGCCTCCGCGCTCGCCTCCTTCCAGTCTGCCGCGCAGTCCTATGGCTTCGAAGACTGTGGACAGACCCCCAGCGCACCGGCGCCGAGCTCCTCGACAGAAGCGCCTTCCGCAGAAGAAGCGACGGAAGGAGTGGAAGAAGAAGTGACGCCGGAAGAAGTCGAACCGACACCCGAAACGGGTGGCGCCGGAAACGTCGAAGAAGGCGGGGGCGCTGAAACGGGCGGCGGGACCGGTGGCGGCGGTGAAAGCGGCGGCGGGGGCAGTTCCGGCGGCATCGGCCCTGGCTAGGCCTAGACGCTCGACCCCACAACCCCTGACGAAAGCAGCCCGTCCGCCCTCCAGTCGAATTGATGGCGCACGGCCTGACATCTAGGCGGCGGAGGACTCCTCCCAGGCGCCGTAGAGTCGCGCGTAGGGCCCATCCGCCTCGATCAGCGCATCGTGCGTGCCGAGCTCGGCAACCCCGCCGTCCTCGAGGACGGCGATCTTGCCGGCGCGTCGAATCGTCGATAGGCGGTGGGCGATGACAATTGCCGTACGGCCGGCCAGCAAGCGCTCCAACCCGAGCTCGATCGTCCGCTCCGTCCGCACATCCACGTTCGAAGTAGCCTCATCGAGGATGAGAATGCGCGGCTCGGCCAGCAGTGCCCGCGCGAAGGCGACCAACTGCCGTTGCCCCGCCGAGAGCTGGATGCCACGCTCGCCAACCGGCGTCTCGAACCCTTCTGGCAGTGCCTCGATGAACTCACTCGCCCCGACCGCTGCCGCGGCGGCCTCGATCTCGGCCATCGTCGCGTCTGGGCGCCCGAAGGCGATGTTCTCGAGAACGCTGCCGGAGAAGAGGAAGCCCTCCTGGGGGACGATTCCCAGTTGCCGTCGCAGGGCCTGCTGGCGCACCCCACGCAGGTCGTGGCCGTCGACCAGCACCCGCCCACGCTGCGGGTCATAGAAGCGAGCCACCAGCTTCGCGAAGGTCGACTTCCCCGCCCCAGTGGCGCCGACCAGGGCCAGCGTCTGTCCAGGTGGCACATGCAGATCGACCTCCCTCAGCGCCCAATCCTTGTCCTTGCCCGAATAGGAGAACCAGACCCCCTCCATCTCGATCTCACCGCGCAGCGTGCCGGGGTCGATCGCCTCCGGCGCATCGATCATGTCGGGCTCGGTATCGAGCAGGTCGAAGATCTTGTCCAGTGCCGCCATACCCTGCTGGTAGGTGGTGTAGAGCTGCGAGAGCTGCTGGATCGGATCGAAGAAGACCTGCAGGTAGGCGATGAAGGCCACGATCGTGCCGATCTGGATTGCGCCGTCGATCGCCTGCGTGCCGCCGTAGAGCAGGATCGCCGCGGTGCCGACGGCGGAGAGCAGCTCGACCGCCGGGAAGTAGGAGGCGTTTAGGTAGACGGTCCGCATGTTCGCCGCGCGGTTGGCCTCGTTGAGCTCGGTCATCGCCTCCATGTGGCGTGACTCCTGGCCGAAGCTGCGCACCACCCGCACCCCACTCAGCGTCTCCTGCAGGTAGGCCGTGATCGCGGCGATCCGCTCCCGTGTTTCCCGGTAGGCGCCGTGGGAGACGATCCGGAAGACGATGCTGGCGGCGGCCACCAGAGGGAAGGTGAGGAAGGTGACGAGAGCCAACTGCAGGTCGAGCACGAGCAGGATCACGACCACGCCAATCAGCGTCAGCGTGCTGGAGAACATCGTCACGACGCCACTGGTGACCAGCTGGTTGAGCGCCTCGATGTCGTTGGTCATTCGCGATATCAGCACCCCCGGGCTGCGCCGCGTGAAAAAGCCGATCGACATCGCCTGCAGGTGGGAGAAGACCCGCTCGCGGAGGTCCTGGAGGGCACGGGTGCCAACCCATCCGACCAGGTAGGTCTGCGCATAGGTGGCGATGGCGTAGAGGGTGGCGGCGACGACGAAGGCAACGACGATCCGCGAAAGCGCGGCCGCGTCTCCAGGCACGATGCCAGCGTTGATCGCCTGTCCGACGAGGTAGGGAGGCACAAGACCGGCGCCCGTCGCGGCGAGCATTGCCGCGAACATCAGCAGGATCTTGCCGCGATAGGGACCCAGCAGGCCGACCAGCCAACGCAGCTTGCGGCCGCGCTGGTCCTCGCCGCGAATTACGCGCCAGAGCCTTCTCATAGCAAGGCCTCGCGCTTCGCTCGCGGCGCAAAGCACCGGATATGCACGCTTGCCCGGTCCGTATAGACGCTTGCTCGCTCCGCGCTCATAGCTTCGCCAGCTCCTCGCGCTCCTCGAGGTCACGCTGGAGGAAGACCGAATCGACCAGCCCATGCTCGGCTATCTCGCGGTAGAAGCCGCAGCCCTCGAGCAGCTCCTCGTGAGTGCCACGGTCGACGATTCGACCGGCATCCATCACGACGACCTCATCGGCAAGGGAAACGGTCGAGAGGCGGTGGGCGATGATGAAGGTCGTGCGGCCGGCCATCGCCTCGCGAAGGCCCGACTTGATCGCCCCCTCCGTCGTCGCATCGACCGAAGAAGTGGCGTCGTCGAGGATCAAGATACGGGGGTCGGCGAGCAGAGCCCTGGCAATTGCGATCCGCTGGCGCTGGCCACCCGACAGAGTCAGCCCCCGCTCCCCCACGGTCGTCTCATAGCCGTCGGGCAGCTTGCGGATGAACCCATCGGCCTGAGAGCGCCGCGCCGCCACTTCGATCTCCTCCCGCGGTGCCCCAGGGCGCGCATAGGCGATGTTCTCCGCGACCGTGGCGCTGAAGAGGAAACTGTCGTCAGCGACGAAGGCGACCTCGGAGCGCAGTGAGTCAACGTCGACCGACCTGACATCGGCGCCATCGACCAACACCGAGCCCTCGCTTGGGTCATACAGCCGGGCGATCAGCGCCACCAGGCTGCTCTTGCCGGAACCGGACGGCCCGACCAGCGCAACGGTGCGGCCGGCCTCGACCTTCAGGTCGACCTCCGTCAGCGCAACCGGGCCCTCGCTTTTGCCAAGAGCCGGCGCCGCGCCGTCGTAGCGAAGCGTCACACCGCGCAGCTCGACATCGCCGTCGCCAACCGGAAGCGGCGAGGCATCCGGCGGGCTCTCGATCCGGGGGTCGCGGTCGAGGATCTCGAATAACCGGTTGCCGGAGGCGATTGCCCGCTGCGCCATCCCCATCGCCATCCCCAGCATCCGCATCGGCGAGGCCAGCATCACCGCATAGATGTAGAAGGCGGTGAAGTCACCGGGGTTGAGACTGCCGGCGATCACCTGCCGGCCGCCAACCAGGAGGACCAGAGCGACGCCGATCTGTGGCAGCAACCCGATCAGCGGCGAGAAGAAGGCCTGCAGACGGGTCGAGTAGATGCTCTGCTCGAAGACTCGAGCAACCGCTCGGCGGAAGCGGTGAAGCTGGTGCTCCTCGCGAGCGAAGGCCTTGACGATGCGAATGCCGGAGACGTTCTCCTCGGCCTCAGCGGTCAGCTCCGCGATTCGCTGCTGGACCTCCTGCAGGGCGGGCCGCGAAACCCGGTTGTAGCGGGAGGCGGTGTAGACGACCAGTGGCGCCGGGGCGAGGGCAAGCAAGGCCAGCCGCGGGTCGAGCGCCACCATCACCACGCAGGCGAGAGCGATCGTCAGCAGGTTCTGGGTGATGAAGATCAGGCCATAGCCCAGGAAGAAGCGAATCGATTGCAGGTCGACCGTCGCCCTCGACATCAGCTGGCCGGTCTGCTGGGAGTCGAAGAAGCCCAGCTCGAGGCGCTGGAGGTGGGCGTAGAAGCGCTGTCGCAGGTCGAACTCGACAGCCAGGGAAACCTTGCCGGCGACGATCCGTCGCACAAGGGTCAGGCCCAGTCTCAGGACTCCGGCGACGACGATCGCCGCGGCCAGCGGCAATAAGTCGGGCTGATCGCCGGCCTCGATCGCGTTGACGGCCTGCCGGATCAACAATGGGATCAGCACCGTCATTCCCATTGCGGCCCAGGCGAAGAAAAGTGAGCCCCAGAGCTGGCGGCGGTAGGGGCGCAGGAACCCCATCAAACGGCGGTAGGTCGCCATGCGACCTACTATACAAAGTGAAGTATTGGCTCAGGAGAGTTCGGCGAAACCCCTGCAGGGGTGCAAACCCTCGTTCAGCCCCAGCCCCCCACCCCCACCCGACTACGATGGTCGGCATGATCATGCACCTGTTCTCGCTGGGCTTGCGGGGGCAGGATGGGCTTCAACTCAATGGATAAGAAGACGACCCGCAGAGGGAA
>JANWHW010000024.1 GCA_025450195.1 Solirubrobacterales bacterium
GCGGGTTGTCGGATGTGACCACCGCCAGATCGGCCAGCTGGGCACCGGCTCGTCCCATCTTCGGGCGCTTATCGCGGTCGCGGTCGCCCCCCGCCCCAAAGACCGCGATCAGGCGGCCCGCCGTGATTCGCCGTGCCGCAAGCAGGACGTTCTCCAGAGAGTCCGGGGTGTGGGCGTAATCGACCAGCACCGCAAACGGCTGTCCCTCCTCGACGGCCTCAAACCGCCCCGGGACCCGCTCTGCCCGTGCGAGCCCAGTGGCGGCCTGCTCCGGCTCGACCCCGAGGGCAACGGCCGCGGCAAATGCGGCGAGCGCATTTGAGACGTTGAACTCACCCGGGAGGGCGGTCTGGACCCGAACCGTCCCGTTGATGGGCCTATCTCCGGAGATATAGGCCGGTTTTAGGCCCATCGACAAGGATGTCGTGAACTCCGCACCCGCGGCGTCGAAGCTGGCCTCCCCAGCGGCGAAATCGGCGGCACCCCCCTTCGCCGAGAAGGTGAGACATTCGAACTCTGCGGCGAGGCGAGCGCCGTGGAGATCGTCGACGTTGACGATCGCAGTCTTCGGGCCCATCGCGAACAGCTTCCGCTTAGCGAGGAAGTAGTCCTCCATATCGGCGTGGAAATCGAGGTGGTCCTGGCTCAGATTGGTGAACAGAGCGACCTCGAAATCGATCTCGTCGCACCGATGCAGCGCGAGCGCGTGAGAGGAGACCTCCATCGCGCAGACGCGATCGCCCCCCTCAAGCATGCGGCGGAAGATCGCCTGCAGGTCGATCGCCTCGGGAGTGGTCCGCTCGGCCCTCTCCTCAACCCCTCCAACGACCTGCGAAACGGTCCCGAGCAGGCCACAGTGCACGCCTGTTGCCTCGAGTATCTCCCTGATCAGGAAAGCCGTCGTCGTCTTCCCATTCGTCCCAGTCACTCCCACCACTCGCAACCCGGCAGTCGGGTCGCCCCAGAACCGGGCCGCCAAAGGCGCCATTGCCACCCGGGCATCGGGGACGATCAGCTGCGTGACGTCGAGGTCCAGCTCCCGCTCCACGACCAAAGCCACCGCGCCCGCCTCGACCGCTGCCGTGGCGAATTCGTGCCCGTCCGCCTTCTCCCCAGGCACGCAGAAGAACAACGTCCCGGCTTTGGCCTTGCGGCTGTCATAGGCAAGCCCCGAGATCTCGACGTCGATGCCCCCGCGGGCCTGCGCGACCTCCACGCCCATGATCAGGTCTCCCAGCTTCACGGGCCGATTCTAGGTCGGCTACTGGGGCGGGACGCCCAGGTAGGGCAGGGCGAAGGCGGCGATCTCGCCAAAAGCCGGCGCGGCAACCGCGCCACCGTAGATGTCGCCCTGCGGCTGATCGACGATCACCGCCACGAGGAGACGCGGGTCATCGGCGGGCGCGAAGCCGATGAATGAGGCAACGAACTTCGTCTCCGAATAGGCGCCGTTTTCCGCGACCTCGGCGGTTCCGGTCTTCCCCGCAAGCGTGTAGCCGGGGACACTGACCTCCGAAGCCGTGCCGCCGGGGCCCAGCACACCGGTCAGCATCGTGCGTACCTCGGAGGCGACGTCGGCGTCTATCACGCGCCGGCCGGCGGGCTCCGGCACAGGCTCGCCATCGATCGACTTGATCAGCCGCGGCCTCCGCAGCTCACCGCCATTGGCGATCGCCGCGTACCCAGCCATCATCTGCATCGGCGTCACCGATAGCCCCTGGCCCAATGGCAGGTTCCCCATCGTCGAGCCCGAGTACTCGTCTAGCTCCGGCACCAGCCCCTGCTCCTCAGCCGGGAAGCGCACTCCGGTCGGCCGGCCGAACCCGAAGCGGTTGATCCAGCGGCTGAAGCGCTCACTGCCCAGCATTAGGCCAATGGTCACCGCGCCCACGTTCGATGAGTGGGCGAGGATTTCCCCGACGGTCAGGGTTTCGGTGCCGCGCGCATGAGACTCTTCGATCACGCGGTCGGCCACCTGGATCGACGGCGCCAGCGTGAACGCCGTTTCCGGCGACACCAGCTTGTCCTCGAGCGCCGCGGAAACCGTGAAGGCCTTGAAGGTCGAGCCGGGCTCATAGGTAAAGCCCGTGGCTCTGTTCATCAGGTCCTCTGGGCTGGCGCTGGAGAGATCGGTGGGGTCGGTGGGTGGCCAGTTCGCCATCGCGAGGATTTCCGAGTCTTGGGGATCCATGACGATGGCGGTCGCGCCCTGGGGGGCGTAGGTTTCGCCAACCCCCGCCAGAACTCGCTCGGTTCTCTGCTGAATTGCCGGGTCGAGGGTAAGGCGGATGTCATCTCCGTCGCTTGCTTCGGTGACCGTCTCGAGGCGAATCGGCTCGCCGAGAGCGTCTTTGACCACCCGGCGCTCTCCATCGGTGCCTTTGAGCACGGATTCCTCACCAGACTCAAGGCCGGTAAGCCCTTGATTTTCCGAGCCGACGGCGCCGATCACCTGGGCTGCCAGCTCACCCTGCGGGTAGGTGCGCCTGCTGTCGGGCAGCTCTCCAATCCCAGGCAGTTCAAGACGGGCAACCCTGGCCGCCACCGGCATCTCCACCTTCTGCGCCACGTAAGAGAAACCCGAGTCTTCGGTGAGGCTGTCGAACACATCGGCACTGTCCAGGTCGAGGATGGTCGCGAGCTTCTCAGCTGTCTGTCGCGGGTTCTTGACCTGATACGGCGTGGCGAAGATCGTCCTCGCGTCTTCAGAGACCGCCAGCGGGCTTCCAAAGCGGTCGAGCATGCTGCCCCGCAAGCCGGGAACCTCGACCACCTCCGTCTGCTGATACGCCGCTTCGGAGGCAAGCTGGGCGCCCTGGACTCCCTGCAGCCACACGGCACGCAAGGCGATGATGAGGAAGCAAAGGAGAAACCCGGCGAAGAGAAGCCCAATCCTTCGCTCAATTGTCTTCATCCCGACTGACCGTTCCTAATAGCCGGTACCCGCTGCCGCCAGCCGCTGGGCGGCAATCGCGGCGTCGTCTCGGCTGGCCTGCGCAAACGCGACCTCATCGACATTGGCCACAACCAGCCCAAGCGCGGCCGCGTCATGGCGCACGCGAGGCGACGCCGACTTCTGCGCGTCGCGTCCGCGAAGAATCGAGTTCTCTTGATCGAGGGCCTGGATGTTCTGGTCGATCTGGCCTGATGTTGCGGCGAGGCTGAGGGTGACGACGTTGAGCGCCACGATCCCCGCCAGCAGCAGCCCCAAGACTCCGATCCAGGTGCGTCCACGCGTCATCCGAACCATCAAGCTGGAGTCGGGCAGGCCTCGAACAGCAGCAGCCGTGCCAACCGCGAGCGGGATCAGCTGACCCCCCGGTCGACGCGCCGGCGGAGACCGACGCGCTGGTGAGGTCTTGCGGGTGGGTGCTTTGGGCGCCGGCGCCGGGCGCGCAGTGGCGACCTTGAGCGATTTCCTGCGGACTGGGGCTTTGCGGCTTGGGCTGGGCGCCCGTGCCGGCGCGGCCGCCCTGCGAGCCGTTGCCGCGGCGGCCATCAGGCCCTCGCCTCGGTGGCGCCGGCGATCTTCACGGCGGCACGCAGATGGGCAGATTTGGAACGAGGATTCACGGCCATCTCCTGTGCGCCTGGCGCGATGGCCCGACGCGTTAGCAGCTCTGCTTCGGGCTCACGACCGCAGGCGCAAACAGGCAACTCGGGCGGGCAGACGCAGCCACGCGCCCGCGCAGCCAGGAACTGCTTGACGGGCCGATCCTCCAACGAGTGAAAGGAGATCGCGGCGAAGCGACCACCTGTCGGCAGCATCGCCCAGGCGGCGGGCAGGGCAGCTTCGAGCGAGTCCAGCTCGCCATTGACGGCGATGCGAATCGCCTGGAAGGTTCGCTTGGCGGGATGGCCGCCGCCGAAGCGGGCCGATGCCGGCATTCCCGCTTTGACGGCTGCGACAAGCTCAGCAGTGCTCTGAAGCGGCCTTCGGCGCACGATCTCGCGGGCAATGCCGCTGGCGTAACGCTCCTCGCCGTAGCGCCTCAGCGCCTGGGCAATCCGTGACTCGGGCCACTCGTTTAGCAGGTCCGCAGCGCTGAACTCTTGACGCGTGTCCATCCGCATGTCGAGGGGCGCGTCATAGGAGTAGGAAAAGCCGCGCTCCCGGGCGTCAACCTGCATCGAGGACATTCCAAGGTCCATGTAAACCATGTCTGGGCGGATGCCTTCGCCACTCAGCATGCGAAGACCTGCCGCGTAGTCCTCGCCGATGAATCGCGTCTGACACGGCACCTCAGCCGCGAGGCGCTCGAATCGAGCCTCCGCCGCCGGGTCGCGATCGATGCAGACGAGCGTTCCGCTCGACCCAATTGCCTCGCCGACTTGCCGCGCGTGGCCACCGGCGCCGAAGGTGCAGTCCACTGCGGTCTGACCGGGCTCCGGGGCGAGCTGGTCGATCAACTCAGGTGCGAGGACTGGCTCGTGCTCGGGGGGCATATACACAAGGGTTGCGCTATTCACGACGGCCCGGCGCATGCTCTGTGCGCGGGGGCTCGGTGCTGGGGCTGACCTCGCATGGGCTTCCATGTCACGCAGGGGCTCCGCTTCCGGCCAGGCCCTCGGCAATGTCGGGGGCGCTGGCGTCAAGCTCTTCCTCCTGCTTCGCCCAGGCCTCGGCGTTCCAGATCTCCATGTACTCCCCCGCTCCGATCACGACGCAGGGGCCCGAGAGACCGGCGTGTTCGATCAGCGGCTTTGGGATCCGGATGCGCCCGGCGGAATCGAGGCCCTCATCGAACGAACCGCCGTGGAAGCGCCGGCGCAGCTGGCGAGCATCGCTCCCGAAGGGGCTGTGCGGAGCCAGGAAGCGATCGGAGAGCTGCTCGAACTCAGCGGTCGTGTGCACCCAGACGCAGGGGTCGAAGCTCTTGGAGAGAACAACTCCATCGGAAAGTGCCGCACGAAATCTGGACGGAACCGTGAGCCGATCCTTGGAGTCGAGGCTGTGCTCGTAAAGACCACGAAATGCCATCCCCGTGGGTTCCTTTCTGCGCCGGCCGGAAAGAGTTAGGACCGGAGTGATGAGGTGGGAGGAGCCTCACCACCCCGGTCCTTGGGCTTCAACTCGATCGCCACAATAACCCACTCTCCCCCACTTTGCAACACGACCCCGTTCAGACGTCCCCTTCGCAAGCTGCCTTGCATCAACTAGATTCATCCCGAGCGCGGAACGAGCAAGCGTCCCCAATGAGCAAGCGCCTCCAATCGAGATTCATCGCGCCGCGAGTGAAGCGGGCATTGACCCAATGAACGCAGAGCAGCCAAGCGGGCCGCCAGAGCCAACCGAGGCCGCCCTCCCAGCCGACGCAGTAAGCCCTCCCGATGACGCCAACGACCTTCGGGGCTTTCACTTCAAGCTGCTACTGGGGAAGGTGCTCACCTGGGTCCTGATCGGGGCCTTCGTGATCGCCGGTGGAATCGCGGGCGCCGTCCTCGTTGGCCCGATCATCGGTGCCGCGGCAGCAGTCGGCATTTTCCTCGTGGGCATTCTGATCGTCTTCGGGATCGCCGACTCGCGTGCCGAGGACTCCTTCTTTCAGACCTATGCCACGCAGCGCGGGATGAGCCTGACCGGTAGGCAGGTCCTGCCCCCCGCGACTCCACTGCTTCGCAGGGGAGACGATCGCTATGCCGAGCGCACCCTGACCGGCCCGCTCGCAGATGGCATCGAAGGTGTTCTTGCCCTCTACACCTACGAGGAAGAGACCACCGACAGCAAGGGCAACCAGCAGACCAATTACTACCGCTACACGCTTGGGATGCTCGACGTCCCCGAGAGCGCCGCCCGCGTGCCAGAGCTGTACTGCCAGCGCAAGTCCGGGCTTCGCGCGCTGGAGAAATTCGAGGACGCCTTTCGTGGCTCCAAACAGCGGGTGACGTTCGAGAGCGAGGACCTCCTCGACCGCTACGAGATCTTCGCCAACGAGAACCAGGACCAGAACTGGCTGCGCCAGATCTTCTCCCCCACCTTCATCGTCTGGCTCACCGAGTCAGGCCTCCCGGATAAGTTTGCGTTCGAGTTCGTCAACGGCACGCTCTGCTGCTACGCCAACGGCCACAAGAAGAAGGCCGAGGACCTCGATCGCATGAGCGCCGCCGCCGCCGCCGTGGCCACTCGCCTGCGCGAGGAGTCCCTGGAGTAATCGGCCGTCCTGGTTGGAGTCCCCTGGAGGAATCAGCCCGATCCTGAATTGGCTGGGCGGCTGATCCAGCGGCGCTACGTGTCGAATCTGTTTTAACCGTCGCTATGCGGGGGTAAATGCAGACTCGTGGGCCAAAGGCCCTGGGCTGGGGCGCTAGATCAACTATCTAGAACCGTTGAGTGGGCGCTCAATCGACTACTTGGGGCGCGAGTCAACTTTGAGTGGGCGCTAGATCGACTACTTGGGCGCTAATCAACTTTGAGGGGGCGCTAGATCGACTACCTGGGCGCTAATCAACTATCTAGAACCCGCTGAGCAGCGTGTCGGCGTTGGCGATCAGACCGGCGGCGATCATCAGCAGGACAGAGGGCACCAGGATCAGCGCCACCACGAGTTGGATCTTGGGCGCGGCACGAGCGGCACGCTCCTCTACGAGCCGGCGCTGGTCCCGGCGCAAGGCGCTCGACTGGCGCCGAAGTTGCTCGGCGAGCGGCGAGCCAAGCCGATGGGAACGCTCGATCGACGCACAGAGGGTGGCCAACTCGCTGCCGGGCACGCGATCTCTCAACCCGCGCAGCGCCTCGGCCAGCGACCTGCCAGACGAGAGATCGGCCGCCGTCATCCGCAGCTCGTCCGCGAGCGGACCCGTACCGCTCCGAGCGATCTCCGCGAAGCCAGTGGCAGGACCGCGGCCGGAGGTCGCACCGACGGCGAGTAGGTCGAGGGCGTCGGGCAGGGCGCCAACCAGGCGGCGGTGGCGTCGACGCGCCTCTCGCTCCAGCAATGCGTCCGGAAGAAGGAAGCCGGCCGCGGGCAGGCCAGCCGCGACGAGCAGCGATATCCGACCCGGAGCTGCCGGTGCCGCAACCCAGGCGGCAACTCCGCCGATGAGGGTGCCTGACAGCTTCCCTAACAGCACCGCCTGCATCGACACTCGCGGCCCAAACCCAGACCGAGCAAGACGCTCGGGGAGCCCAAGCCTGAGCATGGCGGCAGCCGCGCGCCGCCGCGACCCGAAGGTTGGGAGAGACTGGGTGCGATCTGTCCGGTAACCGGCCAACAACTCACGCATTGCCGCGAAGGCGAGCAGGACGGCGACTGCGGCCAGCACCCCGGCGACGCTCACTCGACCACCCTGGCGATGCTCACTCGACCACCCTGGAGAGGCGGCGGATTGCGACGAACCCGGCGAGCTGCAGCGCACCTGCGAAGGCAAGCAGCACCGCGGAGGCTGGGGCCGCCAGCAGCTCTGCGAGAAAGCCGGGGTAGATCAGCTCGGCAAAAAGGGCCCCGCCGGTTGGCATCGCGACCACCAGTAATCCCGTGAAGCGTGCCTGTGCCGTTGCCGCCTTGGCGTCTTCGGCGATTCGGTTGCGCTCCGCGGCTCCCTCGCCAAAACGCCGCAGTAGGCCGGCGAGGTCTCCACCGGCCAATCGCTGGCTGAGCAGCGCGGCGGCGAATGCATCCACACGCGTCGAGCGCATACGGCGGCGCCAGCCATCGATCGCGGCAGCGGTCGGCGCGCCCAGGTCGAGCTCCGCGCCGAGACGCGCCAGCTCGACCGCCGCCGGGCCATCGAGCGAGGCCGCTGCCGCCGGAAGCGAAGCGCGCAGCGAACGCCCCGCCGAGAGCGAGTCGGCAATCGCAACCGCCACCTCCGGCAAGGCGTTCTCCACCGCCGATCGATACCGGCGCCGGCGACTCGAGATGGCCCATGCGGCAAGGCCCGGGCCGGCGATAGCCAAAGGCAGGGCGATGACCGCGCCAGCCAGGAACCAGCCTCCGAGCAAAGCGCTCGCAGCCCCAAGCAGGGCAAGACGACGGCGCTCCAGGTCCGAAGGCGCATATCCCTCGCGACCCGCGCGTCGCAGGGGCTCGAGCGCCAACTTCAACCATCGCGCAGCCGCCGGGCTGGCCAGCACGGCCTCGCGTGCCGCCAAGGCAGCCAATCCGCCCGCCACCGCACCGGCCAAGATCAGGAATGGGCTGAGGCCGCCACTCACCGCTGGGCTTCGGGAAGGTCGGAGAGGGATCGCACTGCCGTCGCCCCGGCGGCCCGCACGACCTCGGCGATCTCGGTCACCTGTCGAGACCCGTCAGATCGACGCTCCATATGGACGACGAGGTCGATCCCCCGCTGGGCCTGCGCGGCAATCGCCTCATGTGGGAGGCCCAAGCCGGCCATCAGGGCCAGGGTCTCGAGTCGGCTCAGGGCATCGGCCGGAGAGTTGGCATGGATCGTGGAGAGCGCCCCGTCATGGCCCGTGTTCAAAGCGGTGAGAAGGTCAAGGGCCTCTGCTCCCCGCACCTCGCCGATCACTATCCGGTCAGGCCGCATGCGCAGCGCATTGCGCAGCAGATCGCGAATCGTCACCTCGCCCCTCCCCTCGACACTGGGCGGGCGACTCTCGAGCCTCACCACATGTGGCTGCTGAAGACGAAGCTCGGCGGCGTCCTCGATCGTCACCACTCTCTCACCAGTCGCGATGAAACTGGAAAGCGCGTTGAGCATCGTGGTCTTGCCCGATCCGGTGCCACCGCTGACGAGCACGCTGCGCCGCTCGGAAACGGCCCGAGCAAGCAGATCGTGCTGATCGTCTGTCAGCGAGCCCAGCCTGACCAGCTCGGCGGGCCCCGGGCGTTTGGCGCCGAAGCGCCTAATTGACAGAACCGGTCCATCGATCGCCAGGGGAGGGATCACGACATTCACCCGCGATCCATCGGCCAACCGAGCATCGACCATCGGGCTCAGCTCATCGATCCGCCGACCGAGCGGGGCGAGAATGCGCTCGATTGCGTCTCGCAGCTCCGCCTCGCCGGCGAACGCAACCCCGGCGGGCTCGATTCGCCCGGCTCGCTCGACATATACGCACCCCGGGCCGTTGACCATTACCTCCTCGACCGCAGCGTCGGCCAGCAGGTCCTCGAGCGGGCCGAGACCCACGGTGTCGCGCAGGATGCGAGCCGTTACCGCCTCGCGATCCTCGGCGCTCAGCAGCGCGGCCTCCCCGGCAACCAACCCCCGCACCTCCTCGGTGAGCTCTTCACTCGGCACGGTCCCCGCAGCGGCATCCGACCTGCGCTGCTCGATCAAGCGGCCTCGAAGCGAATCCGCAAGCTCCTCCACATGTCGCTGCCGGGCGTCCATCCAATCACCGCACCAGCAGCAGGGTCACCTTACGGGCGAAGCTTTCGGCGGCAATCAATCGCAGAGCCTGCCCCTTCGTCAGGCCCAACGTTGCGGCGGCGATCCCGCTGCCCGGGCCTTCTGCTTCGGGCTTCAAAGCCAGCAGCGGCACACCGGCGGCAGCGACGTATGTTCGCCCCCGCCCGGAACCCCCCGGTTCGCTGGTGACCACCACATCCACCCTCGCACCGACGGGAGTCGGGCCCACCGCCAACAGCGCACCGGCGCCACTGACCGAAAGCTCGACAGGACGGCGGCCGCGGCCCAGCCCCGGGGCTCTCGGACGGCCTTGACCGGGAGGGCTCAACTGGGTGGACAACAGGTAGGAACCGGCGGGCAAAGTCGCCTCTGCGACCAGGCCGAGCGCTTCCTCCGGAAAGGCAAGCGCCCCGCTTGGAACGAATCGCGCAGGTACTCGGCGAGTGGTCAGATTCGACCCGATGGCCTTAGGGTCGATTCGCTGCCCCCTGCGAATGTCAGTACTGATGACCGCGACCGGACGCAGCGGCCCGTAGCCGCGGGCGACGCTCGACCCATAGCTGTTGGCGATCCCTGCCGCAATCGCGGCCGTCGCGGCGGCGAGCAGGACGAATAGAAGAGCGCGCCCGCGCCGGCTCATGCCACTGTTTCGCGGCTCATGCCGTGAGCCCGATGCCACCTGCCGCAAGTGGCAGCTCGAGCACGGCGACCGACCCCGACTCCGAGCAGTGAAGCACCAGGCGACCGTCGTGAGCGGCGACGATCCGCCTCACGATCGCCAGGCCATGGCCGCGACGCCGCCGGCCAGACAGGCGGGCGATCACATCAGCCGGCGTTCCCTCCCGCGACTCGGGGCGCATCGCCCGTCCGGAATCCATCACCGAGACACGCAACCTGCCGTCGCGCAACTGTGCCTCGATCACGATCGAAGGGCCTCCGTGCTCGATGGCATTGACAATCAGGTTGTCGAGCGCCTGCGATAGCTCGGTGCGCTCGCCGTTGACGATCGCCCCGCCGGCCCGCCAGCGCAAGGTCAGCGAATCGCCAATCAAATTTGCCCGGGCCTTCCAGCGCTCCACCGCTGACTCAACAAGGGGTCGCGCCAGAATCGCCCCGCGGACCGCCTGGGGGCTTCGGCCGTTGATCTCGCCGTCGAGACGCTCCAGGGCCGCGGCCGCCAGCTGTATCGAGCTCTCAGCGCTGCAGCTGGCCACCGTCCCTGAGCCCGTTGCCAGGGAGAGCGCCTGCAACGGCCGCCGCAGCTCGTGCAGCGCCTCGTTGAGGGCACTGCGTCGCCGGCCCGCCCACACCCCCTGAACAGTGATGACGGCAGCAACCGAGGCTGCCAGCGGCCACGCGGCTCCGATGCCCGCGAAGTCGCTCATCCGTCAACCAACCTGTAGCCAACGCCCCAGCAGTTGACGACATAGCGCCCGTGCTCAGGATCAAGTTTGCGGCGGAGCCGACTCGCATGCGAGTCGAGAGTCCGTGTTCGAGCAGAAGTCTGAAAGCCCCAGACATCGGCCAGCAGCTCCTGCTTCGAGAAGACCCGGTTGGGATCGGAGGCAAGAGCTCGTAGCAGCGAGAACTCCTTGTTCGACAGCTGAACTTCCCGCTCTCCTACCCATACCTTCCGCCTCGCCGGGTCAACCACGACCTCGCCCACCCGGCACGGCCCTTCGCGCTTCTCTCCCCTGCGCCGCAACACCGCCCTTATCCGCGCCCTCAACTCCGGGTAATGAAACGGCTTGACGACGTAATCGTCCGCCCCGGACTCGAGGCCTCGCACGCGGTCGGCCTCCGCTCCCCGCCCGGTCAGGACGATCACCGGCAAGCGAGGATCGAAGCGAGAAGCAACTCCATCCGCCTCGCGCACCTCCCGCAAAACGTCGAGACCCGGCGCATCGGGAAGCGTCAGGTCGAGCAGCATCAAGTCGGGCTGCTTGTAGCGGCAAAACCTCAGCGCATCGGAGGCGCTGGGGGCCGGAAGAACGTTGTACTGATCGGCAACGAGGTGATCGCAGAGCAGCTCGAGCGTCACCGCATCGTCCTCGCACACTACGACGCTTGCTATCTCTCGTTTCTGGGGAAGCATCTGCCTGTAATAAGGGGGCTGCCTTCCCAACTCGCCCCCCGGCGACCTCACCACGGACCCGAAAGAAACCAGCTCCGACCGGCAATCCAGCACTAACCTAGACCGCAGTGAAGGTCACCGATCGCCTCCAGATGGTTTGCGCCGACATCACCCAGGAGGAGGTCGACGCCATAGTCAACGCCGCCAATACGCGGCTGGCGCATGGTGGCGGAGTCGCACGGGCAATTTCCACGGCAGCCGGGCCGCAACTGCAAACGGCCTGCGACGAAATCGTTTCCGAGCGTGGGCCCTTGACGGTGGGCAGCGCGGTGGCTACGGAGGCTTTTCGGCTCCCCTGCAAGAAGGTCATCCATACCGTCGGCCCGATCTACGGCCAGCACGAGGGACAGGAGGCACAGTTACTCGCAAACGCCCACCTCTGCTCGATCGAAGTGGCAGCGGAGATCGGCTTGAAATCGATCTCCTTTCCAGCGATCTCGTGTGGAATCTATGGCTACCCCATAGAGGAGGCAGCCCCGATTGCGATCTCATCGACAATCGGAGCCTTGAGCGCCAGTCCCGGAGATGTCATCGAGCGAGTTCGCTTCTGCTTCATCGACGATGGCGATCGGGCTGTCTTCGAGCGTGCGCTGGCAGCTCACCCTGCCCCAGCAAATAAAACCGCCGGGGGCGGCGGTCCCCTGGCCGGCGCGGGCAGCTCCCCCGCGACGCTCACTGCGCGCCTCCTGTCAACGACGGAAGCTCGAGGGCGGCGTAGGCCCGGCGATCGGAGACGACGCGGCACCCGGAGACACCACGCCTAATCGAGAGCGGCCCGCCGCACCTGTCCAGAAACACGATGTCGAGCGCGAACCGCATCCCAAAGGTATGGACGCTGGAGCAACGCGGAATCAGCAACCCAGCTCCGGCCTCCTCGGGCTGAAGACCGGCAAGGCCGAGCAATCGAACCCGAATCCCCTTCGCGATAGGAATCTCCCGCCCAAAGCACCAGACAGTTGGGAGGTGACGAAACCGGGAAGCAGCGCTTTCGCATGTCATAGCGACCTAAGCGCGGCCATGCGCAAAACTCGCCCCCGGGAACAGCCGCTGCAAACGGGGTTTCAGCCCCAGCCCCCCACCCCCACCCGACTACGATGGTCGGCATGATCATGCACCTGTTCTCGCTGGGCTTGCGGGGGCAGGATGGGCTTCAACTCAATGGATAAGAAGACGACCCGCAGAGGGAA
>JANWHW010000025.1 GCA_025450195.1 Solirubrobacterales bacterium
GGCAATCGCTCGGCGGTATGGCGGCGGTGGGCACAAACGTGCCGCGGGGTTTTCCACCGATGTCGCGTTCGACGACTTGGTCCCGCTCCTCTGCGATGAGGTTCGCGCTCAGCTTGGCTCTTGACGGCGAACCGGGAGGCACGGGCGCTGTGCTGCTCTGCGATAAGCCGGTCGGGATAACCTCGCATGACTTGGTCATGCGAGTACGTCGCGAACGAAAGTGCAAGGCCGGCCATGCGGGCACGCTCGATCCGTTTGCTACGGGCCTCCTTCTGGTTCTGCTGGGCCCCGCAACGCGGTTCCAGCGGTTTCTGACGGGCTTGCGGAAGACCTACCTCGCCACGGCGACGCTGGGGTGGAGCTCCAGCACCGGCGACCCCGAAGGCGAGCTGGTCGATACCGGGAAGGTTCCGCGGTCGCTTCAGCTGCCGACCGGCGTTGTTAGGCAGCGGGTGCCGATGACCTCGGCCGTTCGGGTTGGAGGCGAGCGCCTGTACCGGAAGGCACACCGGGGCGAGGTAGTGGACACCCCCGAACGCGAGGTCGATGTCTACCGCGCCGAGTTGCTCGAACACAACGGGGGGAGCGCCAGGTATGAGATCGAATGCTCGGCTGGCACCTACATTCGCACTCTGGTGGAGACGCTTGAGGATGCGTACTGCTCGGAGTTGCGCCGCGTGGCGATTGGGCCCTTCCGCGTAGAGGACTCCGGCAAGGAGCTCAGCGTCTCGGAGGTCGCGGAGCTTGTCCCCGAGGTGCACGAGGCGTTGCGCTGATGACGAGCATTGCCGTCACATCGCTGCAGGACGTGGTCTCTCGCCCCAGGCATGTCGCGATCGGGACGTTTGACGGAGTGCATCGAGGCCATCAGGCTGTGATCGAAGACGCAGATACCGTTCTCACCTTCGATCCTCACCCGCTCGAGATCCTGCACCCGGCGGCCCTGCCGAAGCTGATCATGCCCTTCGGGGTAAAGCGTGACGTGATCGAAGGACTCGGAGTTGCTGAGCTGGTGGTGATCCCGTTCGACCGTGAGTTCGCGACGGTTCCGGCGGTGGGCTTCATCGATCAGGTGCTGATCCAGGGGCTTGGCGCCGAGCGCGTCTCAGTGGGAGAGAACTTTCGCTTTGGCGCCAAAGCGAAAGGCGATCCGGCGATGCTCGCCGCCAGGCCAGAGTTCGAGACGCGCGTGGTGCCGCTGGTGGAGGTTGACGGCGAGGCCGTTTCCTCGACCCGGATACGGGCGCTGATCGCGGCGGGGGAGATGGAGGCCGCGCGCCACTGTCTCGGCGCGCCCTTCATGGTCGAGGGGGCCGTGGTCGAGGGCGATCAGCGCGGTCGTGAGCTTGGCTTTCCCACTGCGAACATCGTCCCCGACGACCGGCTTGCGATTCCCGGGCATGGCGTTTACGCAGCATTCGCAGACGGTGTGCCCGCTGCCGTCAACGTTGGCGTTCGGCCGACCTTCGATACCGGCCGCGGCGTGCTGATCGAGACCTATCTGATCGATCGAGACGAGGACCTCTACGGCAGGACGCTGAGGGTGGCTTTCGTCGAGCGACTGCGAGGCGAGCGGCGCTTTGCCGGGGTCGAGGAGCTGATCGCCCAAATGCGAATCGATGTCGAGGACGCGAAGCGGGTCTGTGCTAGCTTCACCGCCTGAGTGCGGAGTGAGCAAGCGTGCCCATCGGGGATTTCGCGCCGCGAGCGAAGCACGAACCAAGAGACATGACGCTTACCAAGGAAAAGAAGAGCGAGCTGATCGGCAAATACGGGCGTTCCGGTGGAGACACCGGCTCCGCTGAGGTGCAGGTTGCACTGATGACCGCGCGGATCAACGAGCTCACCGAGCACCTGCGCGAGCACTCAAAGGACCATCACTCTCGCCGAGGGCTTTTGATGCTGGTCGGCAAGCGCCGCCGCATGCTGCGCTATCTCGAGCGGATCGACGTCGAGCGCTACCGCGCCCTGGTCGCCGAGCTCGGCCTCCGCAAATAGCGCTGATTCGGTCTTGCCGCGGATAGGTATGTACTCTCTTGGCGAAAGAGAACGAGAGTTCTGAATGCAAATGGCCACCATCCGGGTGGCTGAAGGTAGGAAAACTAAATGAGTATGTTTGACGTTAGCCGCGTTTCGGTGGATGTCGGCGACAGCCAGATCTCCTTCGAGACCGGAAAGCTCGCGAAGCAGGCGGGTGGCGCGGTCGTGGTTCAGGCCGGCGACACGATGGTGCTCTGCACCGCAACCGTCGGCAGCCTTCGCGACGTGGACTTCCTTCCCCTCACCGTCGACATCGAGGAGCGGATGTACGCCGCGGGCAAGATCCCCGGCTCGTTCTTCCGTCGCGAGGGCAAATCCAGCGAGAAGGCAACGCTGACCGCGCGCATGATCGACCGGCCGATCCGGCCGCTGTTCCCGAAGGGCTGGCACTACGAGACCCAGCTCGTCGCGATCCCGATGTCAGTGGACCAGGTCCACCCCTACGACATCCTCGCGATGAACGGCGCCTCCGCGGCGCTGGCGATCTCCCCGGTTCCCGTCGCCGCCCATGTCGGCGCGGTGCGGGTCGGCAAACTCGACGGCGATTTCATCGTCAATCCATCCGAGGAGAGCCTCTCCGAGCTGGACCTAGACCTGATCGTCGCCGGTACCGACGAGGCGATCCTGATGGTCGAGGCCGGTGCCAGCGGCGTCACCGAGCAGGAGATCCTGGACGCGCTCGACATCGCGCATTCGGAGATCAAGAAGCTCACCGCCGCGATGGAGGAGCTGCAGCAGAAGGCCGGCAAGGAGAAGATCGAGGTCGAGGCTCCCAAGATCGACGAGAGCTTGATCAGCGATATCAGCTCCTCCCACGGTAAGGCTCTAGTCGACGCGATAGCCACCGAGGGCAAGCTCGAGCGCTACGAGGCGATCGACAACGTCAAGGACGAGGTGGTCGCCAAGTACGCGCCCGAGTCCGACGACGGAGAGACCGACCAGAAGCGCGTGGCCGAGGTCAAGGCCGCCTTTGGCTCAATCGAGAAGGACACCATCCGCAAGGCGATCGCCGTCGACAAGAAGCGCCCCGACGGTCGCGCCCAGGATGAGATCCGGCCGATCGAGTGCGAGGTGGATATCTCACCGCGCGTTCATGGCTCGGCGCTCTTTACCCGAGGCGAGACCCAGATCCTCTCCAATGCCGCTCTCGGCACGACGCGCATGGACATGCGCATCGACACGCTGGGGCTGGAGACGTCTAAAAAGTTCTGGCACCACTACAACTTCCCGCCCTTCACGGTCGGGGAGGCCGGTTTCATGCGCGGCCCGAAGCGCCGCGACATCGGGCACGGCGCGCTCGCCGAGCGGGCCCTGGTGGCGACCATTCCCAACGAAGAGGACTTCCCGTATGTGATCCGGGTCGTCTCGGAGACGTTGGAGTCCAACGGCTCCTCGTCGATGGGCTCGGTCTGCGCCTCTTCGATGGCCCTGCAGGCCGCCGGTGTGCCGGTCAGTGCTCCGGTCGCCGGTGTGGCGATGGGCCTGATCAAGGAGGGCGATGATTACATCGTCCTCACCGACATCGCCGGCGTCGAGGACCACCTCGGTGACATGGACTTCAAGGTCGCCGGCACCAAGGACGGGATCACCGCCTTGCAGATGGACATCAAGATCACCGGCGTCACCTTCGAGATCCTTACCGACGCTCTCGAGCAGGCCAACAAGGGGCGTCAGTTCATCCTCGGCAAGATGGCCGAGGCGATCGATGGCCCGCGGGAGACTCTCTCTCAGCACGCACCGCGGATCGAGTCGATCAAGATTGACCAGGAGAAGATCGGCGCCGTGATCGGCAAAGGCGGGGAAACCATCCGCGCCCTCTGCGAGGAGTTCGAAGCCGACATCGACGTCGAAGACGACGGCACGATTCGGATCTACGCCCCGACCGGCGCCCTGGTCGAAGCCTGTGTGGCACGGATCGAGTCGATGACCAAGGAGGCCGAGGTGGGCGACCGCTACGACTCCGCGAAGGTCGTGAAGACGACCACCTTCGGCGCCTTCGTCGAGCTGGTCAAGGGGACGGACGGTTTGCTTCACATCTCCAACGTGAAGCCAGGAGAGCGGGTCGACTCGGTCGACGACGTTCTGACTGCGGGCGAGGAGATCGATGTCACCGTGGTCGAGGTAGACCGGGAGCGTGGCCGCATTGGCCTGCGTCTCTCCGATGACCCGTCTGTCGCCGGCAAGTCCGCTGAGGAACTGAGCGAGATCGGGTCGGGCGACGGTGGCCCACGGCGCAACGGAGGCGACCGTGGTGGTCGGGATGGCCGCAGGCGTCGCGAGGGCGGCAATCGCGAGCGCCGGCGTTGACGGCAGAGCATTGAGCGAGCCTCGTCTCACGCTGCTCGATTCGGGCGTCCGGGTCGTAACCGAGGAGGTCCCTTCGGTGCGATCCGTGGCGCTGGGGCTCTGGGTACGCACCGGCTCTCGGAACGAGACGTCTGCCCAGGCAGGCGTCTCGCATTTCCTCGAGCATCTGCTGTTCAAGGGGACCGAGCGGTTCTCTGCGATTGAGATCTCCGAGCGCTTCGACGGGCTTGGAGCCTCCGTAAACGCAGCAACCGGGAAGGAGACAACGCACCTTCACGCCCGCTTCCTCGATGAGCACGCCGAGGAGGTCTTCGAGATGCTGGCCGAAATGCTGCTTGCCCCCACCTACCCCGAGGTTGACTCCGAGCGCCAGGTCGTGCTGGAGGAGATTGCGATGTATGAGGACGAGCCACAGGACCGAGTTCACGACGTGCTTGCCGATGCGGTCTTCGGCGAGCACCCCCTGGGGCGCCGCGTGCTCGGCACGGCGGATGTGATCTCCTCGATCCCGGTGCCGGACATCGACGTCTACCACCAGCAGCGCTACACCGGTGGCAACGTGGTGGTGGGCGCTGCAGGCCACCTGGATCACGACCAGATAGTCGCCATGGCCGAAGGGCTGGTCCCATCGTCCACCGACAACGGCGAAGGGGAAGCAGCGGACGAGCTCGAAGAGACGGTGCGCTTCAGCTTCTACCCGAAGGACACCGAGCAGTACCACATCTGCTTCGGGGCGCCGGGCCTAGTCCGCGGCGACGAGCGCCGCTATCAGCTGGGCGTCCTCGACTCAATCCTCGGTGGATCGCCGTCCTCGAGGCTCTTTCGCGAGGTGCGAGAGAAGCGAGGCCTTGCTTACTCGGTGGGCTCCTACAACGAGCAGTACACGGATTCCGGGCTGGCGGCGATCTACGTCGGCACCCGCGAGAGCAACGTCGAGGAAGCGTGTGCGCTGATCGGCGGCGAGCTCGCGCGGATTCGCTCCGAACCGGTCTCGGCAGAAGAGCTCTCCCGGGCCAAGGAGAGCGTCAAGGGCCGGCTGGTGCTCTCGTCTGAGTCGACCGCGGCGCGCATGAGTCGCATTTCTCGCGCGACGCTTTTCGATTTGCCAATCGAAAGCCTCGACGAGATGCTCGCGGGCGTGGATGCCGTTTGCGTTGAAGACCTGACGGAGCTGGCAGCCGAGCTGTACGGCCCCGAGCGACTTTCGGCCGCCTGCATCGGTCGCGAGGAGAGCCGCTTCCGCGCGGCCCTGGCGCCGGTCAGCGAGGCTCTGGTTACTGCATGATTCGTGTTGCGGTCGCGGGAGCGGCGGGCAGGATGGGTGAAACGGTCTGCGAAGCGGTCGACGGCGCCGAGGACATGGAGCTGGTGGGGAGGGCGGACCCGACACTCGATACCCCTTTGACCGACCTGCTCGACAACGCGGATGCGGTGGTCGACTTCTCGACACCCGACACGGCGATCGGCAACGTGGAGGCATGCCTGGAGGCCGGCGTCCACAGCGTGGTCGGAACGACCGGGTTCGATCTCGAAGCGCTCCGCCGGGCCGTCGAGTCCTCCGGCAAGGCGAATTGCTTCGTGGCACCCAATTTTGCGATCGGCGCCGTGCTGCTGATGGAGGCCGCACAGCTCGCCGCTCGCCACATGCCCGAGTGCGAGATCGTCGAGCTGCACCACGACAAGAAGCTCGATGCTCCGTCTGGTACCGCGAAGCGCACCGCAGAGCTGATCGACGCGGCCGGGGGCAACGTCCACAAGCCGATCCACTCGGTCCGCCTTCCAGGCCTGGTCGCGCACCAGGAAGTGGTTTTCGGCGGAGAGGGCCAGACGCTCTCCCTCCGCCACGACTCGATCGACCGCAGTTCCTTCATGCCCGGCGTCCTGCTCGCCGTGCGTAGGGTTGGCCAACTGCCGGATCCCTTCACGGTTGGCCTCGAGAAACTGCTCTGAGGATCGGGGTAGTCTGAGGACGATGAGCGCGATCAAAGGTGTACTTACGGCGATGGTGACCCCGTTCACGGAGAGCGGGACCGTCGATGAAACAGCTGCGCTGAGACTGGCGGTCCATCTACTCGAACACGGCTCGCACGGCCTGGTGATCTCCGGCTCGACCGGAGAGGCACCGACGCTGACCGACGAGGAGGCGCTGGTGCTGTTGAGCGCCATACGCAAGGAGGTGGGCGAGGACACCCTGCTGATCTGCGGCACCGGAACCAACTACACCCAGCACTCGATCGAGCTGACCAAGGGCGCCGCCGACGCGGGTGCTGACGCGGCGCTGATCGTCACCCCCTATTACAACAAGCCCAACCCGGCTGGCATCAAGGCGCATTTCGAAGCGATCGCGGCGGCGGTCCCGGAGATGCCGATCATCGCCTACAACATCCCTTCGCGGGTGGTCGTAAACGTGCCCCCAGAGCTGCTTGCAGAGCTGGCAGAGATCGACAACGTGGTCGCGGTAAAGCAGGCAAACAACGACGAGTTGCAGCCAGTCGAGGGAATGGACCTTCTAGCCGGCAACGATGACGTCTTCCTCCGCACGCTGGAGTTGGGAGGGGCGGGCGGCATTCTCGTTGCCTCGCACCTGGTTGGCCCGCAGATGCGTGAAATATGGGACGCAGCACAGGCGGGCGACCTCGATCGGGCGCGTGAGATCGACGCCAGTCTTCGTACCCTCTACGCGGCGATGGGCGTCACCACCAATCCGATCCCGGTAAAGGCCGCACTGGCAATGACCGGCCTGATCCCCACTGACGCTATGCGCCTTCCCCTCGTGCCCGCCGACGCGGAGCAGCGTACGACCGTAAGAGCGGCGCTGGAGAGCGTCGGCCTCGCCCCGGTGAAGCCCTAGTGCCAGCAAAAAAGCTCCGTGTACTGCCCCTCGGTGGGCTGGGGGAGATCGGCAAGAACATGACCGTCGTCGAATACGACGGCCGGATTGTCGTTGTCGACACGGGTTTGATGTTCCCGACCGCGGAGATGCTGGGGATCGATCTCGTGCTGCCCGACTTCTCCTATCTCCGCGACCGCGCCGATGACATCGAGGCGATCGTCCTCACCCACGGCCACGAGGATCACGTCGGCGCTCTGCCCTATGTGTTGCGCCAGATCGGCTATCCGCCGGTCATCTACGGCGGGTTACTGACGATCGGGATGGTGCGCTCCAAGCTCAGCGAGCACAAGCTAGACGACGCGCCGTTGCAGGATCTGCCGGCGGGCCAGACGGTTGAGGTTGGCCCCTTTAGCCTGGAGCTGATCCACCTCTCGCACTCGATCCCCGACGCGCGAGGCGTGCTGCTCACGACCGAGCTGGGACCGATGCTGATGACCGGGGACTACAAGTTCGACCAGACGCCGGTCGACGGGCGCCCGGCCGATATCTCGAGGCTCGCCGAGCTGGGCCGGGAGGGCCTGTTGCTGCTCTGCGGCGACTCGACCAACGCCGATCGCCCCGGTATCGCGCCATCGGAGTCAAGCGTTGGGCCGGCGTTGCTGGAGACCTTTGCCTCCTGCAAAGGCCGCGTCATCGTTACCTCCTTCGCGTCCAACATCCATCGCGTGCAGCAGGTGATCGATGCGGCTGTGGCGCTCGATCGCCGGGTCGCTCTGGTCGGCCGCTCGATGCGAAAGAACTTCAACATCGCCTCCAGCCTTGGAATCGCCGAAGCGCCGTCCGGGCTCTTCATTCAGCCACGGGAGATCGAGGACTTCCCCGACGAGAAGGTCATCGTGATCTCCACCGGAAGCCAGGGCGAGCCGCTCTCGGCGCTGAGGCGAATGGCCAACAACGATCACCGCGACGTCGAGCTGCACTCCGGTGACACCGTTGTCTTCTCTGCAACTCCTGTCCCCGGCAACGAGCGTGCCGTCAACGAAACTGTCGACCGGATCTATGAGATCGGGGCCTCGGTGGTCACGGCGAAAGACGCGCCGATCCACGCCTCGGGCCACGGCTGGCAGGAGGAGCTGAAGCTGATGCTCAACCTGACCAAGCCGCAATATGTCCTACCGGTGCATGGTGATCACCAGCGGCTGCGGCTGCACTCTGAGCTGGCTCAAGCCGTCGGGATCCCGGAGGAGAACATCTTCAAGGGCCGCAATGGCCTGCCGCTGGAGATCGATGAGCAAGGTGCGGCGTTTGGGGAGGAGATCCACGCCGGGGTGATCTTCGTCGACGGCGTCGACATCGGCGAGCCGGACGACGTCGCCCTTCGCGATCGCCGTGAAATATCCGCCGACGGCATTTTCATCGTCGTCGCGACGATTTCCTCCGATGATGGAGAGGTGGTCACCGACCCTGAGGTGATTTTCCGGGGCGTCGCATTTCTGGACGAGGCAGACGCGCTTGTCGAGGAGCTGAAAGATGTCGTGGAGACCTCGCTGGAGGACGCTGCGGAGGCGGGCAACCGGGAGGTCGGCCTGATTCAGGAGGACCTTCACGATGCGATCGCCCGGCTGGTGTACGAGCGACTGCGACGCCGGCCGATGGTTCTGCCGGTCGTGGTCGAGGTCTAAGACGCCCAACCCCACAGCGGTTCGACCTTTACCCACGCCCCAAGAGGGGATACCGGCACCCCTCCCCGGGAATTGAGGTCGCACGCGCCTACAGCGCGTGCGACTAATGAGGAGCGCGGCTTCGCCGCGCAAGCATTGGATTGCATATCGCCGCCTTCGGCGACATTCCCGGAGAGAGGCACCGGCATCCCCTCATAAAGCACGCCAAGCCTCACAAGCCCCTCCATCCGAAGCGCCTTCTCGACCCGAAGCTTCTTCCAGGGCTTGGGTGCCTGTGCTCGCTGGGAAGCTCGGGGCTGCCGAAGGCCGTGCGCCATCAATTCGACTGGAGGGCGGACAGGCTCTTCTCTACATCAGGGGTGTGGGGTCGACCCGGGCGCTAAACAGTGCCTAAGGCCTGGGCGGGCTTCGGCCTGGCGGCCGCCAGTGGAAGCTCGATGCGAAAGAGCGCGCCCCCAGCCTCCGATTTGACGACCTCTGCCATCCCTCCGTGGGAGACCGCAACTGCCCGCACTATGGCCAGCCCAAGGCCGCTGCCGGCGCTCGCCGCGGTGTCGGCTGGGCCGTCGCCTCTGGCGAACCGCTCGAACACCTGGCCCTGAAGCTCAGCTGGGATCCCGGGCCCATCGTCGGCTACCTCGACTACCGCCCTGCCACCCTCTTTGCGGAGGCGCAGTTCGATCCTCGAGCCGGGCGGAGTGTGGCGAACGGCATTGTCAAGCAGGTTGAGCACCATGCGGTGCAGCTCATCCGGATTGCCATCGACCGGGAGCGACTGATCGTTCTCGACCCGCAGCTCGCGTTCTCCAACGGTTGGAGCCACCTCGACGGCGGCATTGCCGGCCGCCTCGGCCAGGTCGCAGCGGGTGCGCGCGCCAATCCGACCGGCATCGGCGCGGGCCAGCAGCAGCAGGTCGGCAACCAGCCGGCTCATCCGCGCTGACGATCTCAGCGCGGACTCGACGACCGTGCCGTCCCCCTCGCTGCCATGCTCCTCGAGCGAAGCCTGAAGCAGCTCGAGGTTGGCGAGGATGCTGGTCAGCGGTGTGCGCAGCTCGTGCGAAGCGTCGGCGACGAACTCGCGCTGCTTTCTCATCACCGCCTCACGCTCGGCGCGGGCTGAGTCGAGAGAGCGGAGCATCGTCTCGAGGGTGCTGGCAAGCTCACCGACCTCGTCGTTGGCCAGCGGCCTCGGCATGTGGCGGGAAGGGTCCCCGGTTGTTGCGATTTCCCGCGCGGTCGCGGTCAGGGAGGAGATCGGGCGCATCGCGCGGTTGGCGATCGCAAGGCCGGCGATCGCCGCGAGCAGCGTGGCGCCGAGCACTCCGGCGGCGATGATCAGCCAGAGCCGATCGATCGTGTTGTCCACGGGTGCGAGGCGCCGCCCGTACTGGATGTATCCGGTGATGCTGGTGTTGGCGTCCCTGATCGCCGCCGTGGCGACCCTCATGCCTTCGTGGGTCGAAAGGCCAGGCGTTGGCGGCCCCAGGGTGAGAGCACCGGTGCTCTCTTCGGCGAGGTTGCCCTGCACGTCGTAGACCCGAGCCGAAGCGCCGTCGGGTAGGACCACGTCGTCCAGCTCGGGACCCCTGACAAGCGTCCCCAGTGGGGTGGGGGTGATCTGGAATTCCGATGCGAGGCTTTGTGCGGCGCCCTGCACCTCGCCATCGAAGTCATCGCGGACCTGCTTGGTCGCGACCTGGCCGATGATCGCGGCGAAGATCAGGAGGATCAAGAGGGTCAGCCCGGCCGAGGTGACGGTCAGTCGCCAGCGAACCGGCCAGTTGCTTGGCCTGAGCCGAGCGCCGAGACGAGGGCGGCCCGCGGCATGGCTCATCGGGGACCCTTGAGCACGTATCCGGCGCCGCGCTTGGTGTGGAGAAGCCGCGGCTCGTCACCGGCCTCGAGCTTGCGGCGAAGATTTGAGATGAAGACGTCGATGGTGTTCGTGGCCGCGGTCGGGTCGTATCCCCAGACGTCGTCGAGCAGCTGCTCACGCGAGACGATCAGCCGCTCATTCCTCATCAGGTACTCCAACAGCTCGAACTCGCGGTTGGTCAGCTCGAACTCGCGCGGTCCCCGCTTCACCTCGCGGGTGGCCGGGTTGAGGATGAGATCGTCGACCTGCAGCGAGGCCGAGCCGCGCGGAGGCCGTCGACGCAGCAGCGCCCTGATCCGGGCCAGCAGCTCCTTGCGCTCGAACGGCTTCACCAGGTAGTCGTCGGCCCCGCTGTCGAGGCCGTCGACACGATCCTCGGTCTCCGCGCGCGCCGTCAGGATCAGGATCGGGACGTCGCTGTCGCTGCGAAGGCGCCGGCAAACCTCGACCCCGTCCAATCGAGGCAAACCGAGGTCGAGGATGACGAGGTCGGGCACGAAGCCGGCGGCTACGTCCAATGCCTCGATGCCATCGCCCGAGGTGCGCACGTCGTAGCCCTCATGTCGCAGCGAGCGGCGCAGGACGTCGGCGATCTCCGCGTCGTCCTCGACCACGAGGACCCTGCCACCGGCTGAATCGGACTCACCTGCCAACATCAACCGATGTTAACCCTGCTGAGTGGTCTTCCAGGCTGGTTTTAGGGCGAATTTAGGGGATGTGCGGCGCAGGGGTAGGCGGGCTGGCGTCGAACGGGTGCCAATGTTCGTGCGCAAGAACCGCAGCGGTGCCAAACGTTCCTCCAAAGCCAAAAAGAGAGCTAAGCCCCGAGTGCCGAGGCCGCGCCTGCCGAGAACGCTCGAGCAGCGGCACCTCGATTTGCTTGGCCTCTTCCTGATTGCCTCCGGCGTATACCTCACCTTCGTCCTCTTCTTTGGCTGGGACGGGGGGAAGGTGGGATATGGGGTGGAGACCGCGCTGACCTACCTCTTCGGAGGGGTGGGAGCCAAGATCGCGACGATCCTGATGCTGGTCGTCGGCGGATTGCTGGTTACGGGCACTTCCATGGCGGCGATCTTCAAGGGCACCGGCAGAGGGTTGCGCAGGGTGCTCCTGGGCAGCCGCGGGGTGGCTCAGACCGTGCGTCGCTCCAGCCGGGAGGAGAAGACCTATGCATTCGAGACCCAGGCTGGACCCACTGACGTGATGAGCACCTACCCCGAGGAGGACGCGCTCGAGCCGACGGTCGCGATCGTGGAGGACTCAGAGACTCCCGAGGAGATCGCCACCGAAGACTTTGTCGAGCTGGCGGATGCCAACGAAGATTTCACCGAGGCCACCGGCCCGGATGACACCGAGCAGCCACCGCTGACGCCGATGGGAAACACCCGTGGGGTGACCGCATCTGAGGAGATCGCCTATCGACCGCCTCCGGCAAAGGTCTTGGAGAAGGGACGCGACGACAAAGGCCCCGACCCCCGTGACCATGAGGCGATCGGGCGCAAGCTGGTCGAGACCCTCGGGCACTTTGGCGTCGAGTCGAAAATCGTCGGCGTCGTCAGTGGCCCCCACGTGTCTCGCTTCGAGCTGCGATTGGCCCCCGGAACCAAGGTGAAGAAAGTCACCGAGCTCTCCAACGACCTCGCCTACTCACTTGCCTCCACCGACATCCGCATCCTGGCGCCGATCCCCGGCAAGCAGGCCGTTGGTGTCGAGGTTCCGAACACCCGACGCCGCATCGTCCGGCTCGGCGACATCTACGCCGGTCGGCCTCAGAAAACGTCGCCTTTGGTCGCCTGGCTGGGCAAAGGCATCGACGGCAATCCGGTCTGGACGGACCTGGCCAAGATGCCCCACGTCCTGGTCGCCGGCACGACCGGCTCGGGCAAGTCCGGATGCGTAAACGCGATCCTTTCGTCGATCCTGATGCAGGCCTCGCCGAACGACGTCCGCCTCGTGCTGGTTGACCCCAAGCAGGTTGAGCTGAACCACTACGAGAACGTCCCACACCTCCTGACCCCCGTTGTGACCTCTCCGCGGCTCGCCGCAAACGTGCTCAACAACCTGATCGGAGAGATGGAGAGCCGGTACGGGGTGATGGGGGAAGCGCGCTGCCGCAACCTGGGAGAGCTCAACCGTGCTCGTGCCAAGGCCGGAGAGGCGCCCCTTCCTCACATCCTCTGCGTGATCGACGAGCTTGCGGACTTGATGATGGTCGCCCCGGCTGAAGTCGAGGACTCGATTATCCGGCTTGCCCAGAAGTCGCGCGCTACAGGCATTCATTTGGTGCTGGCGACCCAGCGGCCCTCCACCGACATCATCACCGGCACGATCAAGGTCAACATTCCCGCCCGCATCGCCTTCGCTGTCTCCTCGCAAACCGATTCGAGGGTCATCCTCGATCAGGGTGGGGCGGAGGCCCTGCTTGGCCAGGGCGACATGCTCTTCCGTGGCGCCGGCAGCTCGAAGCTGCAGCGGATCCAGGGCGCCTTCGTCACCGAGGATGAGATCGCGCGCATCACCGATCACTGGGCCAAGCAAGGGGAGCCCGAGTTTGAGGCGGAGCTACTCGAGGTCCACGACGAGAAGGGCCTCGAAACCGAGAGCGACTTCGATCCCGACAGCGACGATCTCTTGAACGAAGCGATCCGCCTCGTCATCGAGACCGAAACTGCCTCGGTCTCGATGATCCAGCGCCGCCTGCGGGTCGGCTATACGAGGGCCGGCCGCCTTATCGACATGCTCGAGCGGCGGGGAGTCATCTCTGGCTATGAGGGCTCAAAGCCCCGGCAGGTACTGATCACCACGGCCGATCTGCCACGGGTACTTGGCACAGAAGCCGAGCCGATTGCCGCAGACGCTGAGAACCCCTCTTAGCGCAGCTCTCAGCCGCATTCCGCTCAGCAGGGCAACTGGCCACAATGCAGGGCGTGAAAAGCGTCGCTGAGCCAAGAAACGATTCGCTGGTGGTCCGCGCGGGGATCGTCGTCACCGGGACCGAGGTCATCACCGGCCGGATAGCCGACAGCAATGGCCCCTGGGTGTCCGAACAGCTGGCCGAACGCGGCGTGGAGGTGGCTCACATCCTCGTGGTTGCGGACCGTCCCGACGATCTTGAGGCCGCGTTGCGCTTCCTGGCTGCCGAGGAGATGGACCTAATCGTCACCACCGGTGGACTTGGGCCCACTGCGGATGACCTGACGGCCGAGGTCGTTGGCCGCTTCAGCGGGCGAGCAATGGTCCTCGATGAGGAGGTCGAGGCGAAGATCGCGACGATCCTGCGCGGTTTCGCACGGCGCTTCAACTTCGACGAAGAGGCGGTGATCGCCGCCAACCGCAAGCAGGCGATGGTCCCGGACGGCGCGATCGCCCTCGACCCGGTTGGCACCGCGCCCGGTCTCGTCGTACCGGCCGACGGGCGCGTGGTGATAGTTCTACCCGGCCCGCCACGAGAGCTGCGCCCGATGTGGCCGGTGGCCATCGAGACGAGCCCGGTACGGGAAGTCATGGAAAGGGCGACACCGCTGCGTGGCTTCACGCTGCGCATGTTCGGGGTGCCTGAGTCCGAGATCGCCAAGAGCCTGCGTGAGATGGAGGCCGAGGGAGTCAATCTGGGCGGCGTCGAGATCACCACCTGCCTGCGCCGCGGCGAGATCGAGATCGACGTTCGCTACCGAGACGACGCATCGGCGGTGGCCGGGGCGGTTCAGGCAGGCTTGGCCGAGCGCCACGAGCGCCACCTGTTCAGCAGCGACGGCGAGAGCATCGACTCGCAGGTTGCGAGCCTGCTGGGTGGCCACCGTTTAGCTCTGGCCGAGTCCTGCAGCGGCGGGATGCTGGCGGCTCGCATCACCAACCCTCCGGGAGCGTCCGCCTATCTGGCGGGTGGTGTCGTCGCCTACTCGAACGAGGCCAAGGCTGGGCTGTTGGGGGTGGACCCAAAGCTGATCGAAGCTCATGGCGCCGTTTCGCCAGAGGTTGCCGCGGCGATGGCGGAGGGTGCGCTGGAGCGCTTCGATGCCGACGTTGCCGTCGCGATCACGGGGATCGCTGGGCCCGATGGGGGCACAGAGGAGAAGCCGGTTGGCTACGTCTGCTTCGATGCCCGCCTTGCGGATGGCACCAGCATCGCCCGCCAGCCGGTGATCCCAGGTGGCCGCGACGACATCCGCGAACGCTCGGCCCTGGTCGGCATGCACCTGCTTCGCATCTTGCTCAGCGGCGAAGAAGCTCCTCTGTAGACAGGCGCTCGACCAAGAGTTAGCACCGGGTCTCACCTAATTGACGCTTCTTTGGCGCCCTGATGTTGTTCTGTGCGCAACGGCCCCTTAGCGTGGGCGGGAATGACGAAGGAAAGACTGAAGAGTCCGCGCGCCCGCCTGTTCGTGGCGCTTGATCTCCCCGAGGAAGTGAGATCGGGAATCGAAGCTTGGGGCAGTAGGGAGCTGCGCGATGAGGCCTTGCGCCCGGTGCAGCGCGAGGCGCTCCACGTCACCCTTGCCTTTCTCGGCTATCTACCCGAAAAAGAGATCCCCCGGCTTGCCGGTATCGTCGAGACGAGCGAGGCGGATGGGGCGCCACGCGTCAAGTTGCAGGACCCAATAGCCAAGCCCTCGCGGAACCGTCCTCGCATCTTTGCCCTTCCTCTCGATTCGTTGGGCACAACGGCGCTTCAAGCCGAGCTGCAGGAGCGCCTGATAGCGGAACGGCTCTACGAGCCGGAGAAACGGGTATTTTGGCCCCACGTCACGGTGGCGAGGGTGCGATCTGAGGGTCGCGGCTCGAAGCGACTGGCCCGTGTCACCAGACAGCCGGGGGCGCTGCCGCAGGAGCTGTTGCAGCCATTCGATGCTGTCCGGATGACGCTCTACCGTTCCGAACTCCAGCCACAGGGTGCGATTTACGTTCCTCTGGCGCAAGTCGAGCTGTCCAAAAGAGGGCGGCAGTGAGGTGAAAGAGATGGCAGACAGGAAAGCGACTTTGAAAGACGCCTCGGCGAAGGAGGCCAAGGCCAAGGACACGGCGCTCGAGAACGCGGTCACCCACATCAAGAAAGAGTTTGGAGAGGGTGCCTTGATGCGCCTCGGGGCCGACAGCTCTATGCCCGTCGAGGCCATACCGACGGGCTCGCTTGCTCTCGACCTGGCGCTGGGCATAGGCGGCGTACCACGCGGCCGGATGGTGGAGATCTTTGGCCCCGAGTCCTCGGGGAAGACGACGCTGGTCTACCACATCATCGCCGAGGCACAGGCGCTCGGAGGGGTCTGTGTTTTCATCGACACAGAGCACGCAATGGACCCTATCTACGCGGAAGCGATCGGCGTCGACACTGACGAGCTGCTGGTCTCCCAGCCCGACTTCGGCGAGCAGGCGCTACAGATCGCCGATCGGCTGATTGCCTCGACCGCCATCGACATCGTTGCGATCGACTCGGTCGCGGCGCTTACCCCGAAGGCTGAGCTGGAAGGGCAGATCGGGGATACGACGGTTGGCCTCCAGGCCCGTCTGATGTCGCAAGCGATGCGCAAACTTGCCGGCAACCTCAATCGCACCAACACCGTCTGCATCTTTACCAACCAAATCCGCGAAAAGGTCGGCGTTCAGTTCGGCTCCCCCGAGACTCAGCCGGGCGGGCGGGCACTGAAGTTCGCCGCTTCGCAGCGACTTGACATTCGCCGCATCGAAACCCTCAAGGAAGGGACCGAGGCCGTCGGCAACCGAGCTCGAGTCAAGGTCGTCAAGAACAAGGTTGCGGCGCCGTTTCGCCAGGCCGAGTTCGACATCGCGTATGGGACCGGCATCTCACGCGAGGGCGAGTTGATTGATTTCGGCATCGAGCATGACCTCGTACGGAAGTCGGGTGCCTTCTTCTCCTATGGGGAGACCCGTCTCGGCCAGGGCCGCAACAACGCCAAGCAGTTCCTCGCCGAAAACCCCGAGGTTGCGAGTGAGATCGAGGCCAAGATTCGGACTGTGCTCGGCATCGGAAACGAGAAAGCGGCTACGCCAGAAGCCGAGTCTCCAGTCGTGGAAGCCGAAGCAGCTTGAGTCGATTGCCTGGCCCGTCCGTCGCCGCCTAACGGATAGGATCTCGCCGCGATGGACAACGAGACTCTCTTCTATGTCGCCGGTATCGCGCTGGCCGTTTCGGCCGTGCTGTTCACCGTAGCGGCGCTTCGCTTCGAGAAATTCCCGGGGCGAGCGGCGCCGTTTGTCGCTCTCTGGTTCGTCGTCTTGGTCGGATGTGCGACGACATTCGCGGTGCTGCATGCCCAAGACGAGAAAGAGCATGAGGAGGCGACGCTTTCCGAGGCGTCCCATGAGGCCGAAGCAGAGGAGGCCGAAGTGGTGGACGAGGGGGCCAGTGCAGAGGGTGGCAACGCCGAGGAGCCGGCCAAAACTGAGAGCGAGTCCACGGCAGAGACCTTGGAGCTCGCGGCGGACCCAGCCGCAATCGCCTTCGACACCACCAGCCTCGAGAGCAAACCGGGCAAGGTCACGATCGACTTCTCCAACCCCTCGAGCCTTGAACACGACGTCGCGATCGAGCAGGGCGGCGAGGAGATCGCCGTCTCGGAGACGATCACACAGGGCGAGACATCTGTCAGTGCGGAGCTCGCACCGGGCACCTATACCTTTCTCTGCACCGTTCCAGGCCATGCCGAAGCAGGCATGGAAGGCACCCTGACGGTGCGTTAGCCGACGCATCCCGGCATCCTCGGTCGCTCGCGCCCGACGCACGCCACGGCTCCCTGTGTCCGCCGACCTTCTTGGCTCTCACACCGTCAGTACCCTGCAGACGATGGACAGGCGCTACCACGTAACGACGTTCGGCTGTCAGATGAACGTGCATGACTCCGAGCGCATGCAGGGGATGCTGGAGTCGCTTGGCTACCGGCAAGCCGAGAGTCGCGATGAAGCAGACCTCATCCTCTTCAACACCTGCTCGATCCGAGAGTCCGCGGACAACCGCTTCATCGCTCACCTTGGTGAGGCAAAGCGGCTGAAGACGGAGGAGCCGTCACGAGTGGTTGGGGTGGGTGGATGCTGGGCGCAGTCCGTCAAGGAGGAGGTCTTTCAGCGCTTCCCATTCGTCGATGTCGCCTTCGGCCCCGGACAGATCCACAAGCTCGCCGAGTTCCTCACCTCCGAATCGCTGACCGCCCAGGGCTTCTTCGAGTTCGAGAGCTTCTCCGGCCATCTGCCGGCGCGGCGCGAGCGTGAGTTCCAGGCTTGGCTGCAGATCTCCCAGGGCTGCAATTGCCGCTGCTCCTATTGCATCGTCCCCTCGACACGGGGGCGCGAGGTCAGTCGCGATCCGACCGAGCTGATCAGCGAGGTCAACGCCCTCGCCGCCGACGGGGTCCGTGAGGTCACCCTGCTCGGCCAGAACGTAAACAGCTACGGGCGCGATCTCGACAAGGCCTCTCGGATCAGCTTCGCCGAGCTGCTCGCCCGTGTCGATGCCGTCGATGGGATCGACCGCATTCGCTACACGAGCCCTCACCCAAAGGACATGAAGGAGGACGTGATCCGCGCTCACGCCGAGCTGCCGGCTTTGTGTGAGCACATCCACCTGCCCCTTCAGTCGGGTTCCAGCAAGATTCTGAAGAAGATGCGACGGACTTACGACAGGCAGCGCTACATGGATCGCGTTGCGCTGATCCGAGAGCACATCCCCGACTCTGCGATCACAACCGACATCATCGTTGGCTTTCCCGGGGAGACCGAGGCGGACTTCGATGAGACCCTGGAGGTGGTCGACGAGGTGGGCTACGACAGCGCCTTTACCTTCGTCTTCTCGCCCCGCCGAGAGACCGAGGCGGCCACGCTTGACGAGCAGGTCCCCCACGCTGTGAAGCGGGAGCGAATGGAACGCCTCGTCGCGCTCGTGCAGAAGCGCGCCGCCGAGCGCTCGCAGCGCTTTGTAGGGCGTGAGGTAGAGGTCTTGGTGGAAGGGCAGAGTCGCACCGATCCGACCCGGCTGCGGGGGCGGACGCGGCATAACAAGGCGGTCAACTTCGACGGCATCGCGACGCCCGGTGACCTCATCGACGTCGGGATCGAAAGCGCGACTTCACAGACTCTGAGTGGGGTGGCTGCAAAGCCCCTCGCGCGGCTTTTTCGGTGAAGCGCTTGTCGTCTTCCGCTAACGACTTGGCGAAAAAACCGCAAAACGCTCGGAGCAGTGCCGCCACCCCACGATGGATGTAATCGCGATCTTCGGCCCAACCGGAGTGGGGAAGACCGGGGTGGCGATAGAGCTTGCTGAGTTGCTGAGGGAGCGGGGGGAGGATCCGATCGCGATCTCCTGCGACGCGCTGCAGGTGTATGAGGGGCTGGAGACTTTGACGGGAGCCGCGACCGCCGAGGAGCGGGCCAGGTTGGAGCATCGCCTGATCGGGTTCGTGCCGGTGACGCAGCCGTTCTCGGTGGGCGACTACATGCTCCTTGCCCATAGGGAGGTGGATATGGCCCTCGAGGCGGGGCGCAGGCCGATCGTGGTGGGGGGGACCGGGCTATATCTGCGGGCGGCGATCGCCGAGCTATCCCTTGTCAAGGCCGCCCCCGAAGCCGAGGACTCCGAGCTCTGGTCACCAGACACCCGCCATCCCACCAGGATCTATGGCCTCGACATGGAGCGCGCTCAGCTCTATGCGCGAATCGACGCCCGCACCGAGGCAATCGTCTCCTCGGGGGCCGAGGAGGAGGTGCGCCGTGCCGAAGCCGCGGGGCCATCGCGCACCGCGCGCGTTGCGCTCGGCTTCGACGAGCTGCTCAACGGAGACGTAGAGCTGATGCAGAAACGCTCACGGAACTATGCTCGCCGCCAGCTCACTTGGATGCGCAAGATCCCAAATCTCGAATGGATCGACCGCGCTGGCCGCGAGGACGCTGAGATCGCCGCTGAGATCGCTGCCCTAGATGGTTAGGCTGCCCGTCGATGCAATTCGAGAAGTGGCAGGCGCTTGGCAACGACTAC
>JANWHW010000026.1 GCA_025450195.1 Solirubrobacterales bacterium
CAAATCTCGAATGGATCGACCGCGCTGGCCGCGAGGACGCTGAGATCGCCGCTGAGATCGCTGCCCTAGATGGTTAGGCTGCCCGTCGATGCAATTCGAGAAGTGGCAGGCGCTTGGCAACGACTACTTGATCCTTGAGGCCGATGCGCTCCCTTGGGAGCTGAGCGCCGGGAGAGTGAGACGGCTCTGCGACCCTCATTTCGGGATCGGGTCAGATGGCGTGCTGCTGCTCTCGCGAAGCGACGATCCAAGCTTCGTCGCCGAGTTGCGGATCTTCAACCCGGATGGCTCCGAGGCTGAGCTCTCTGGCAACGGCGCCCGCGAGGCGATCCTCTATCTGCGCCGCCACGGCTGGACGGACGCCGAGACCTTCTCGATCGGCACAGTGGCGGGCCCGATCACGCCGACGATCACCTCGGAGCGGACCTGCTCGGTCGAGATGGGCCGCGCGACCACCCAGTCGAAGGACTTCCCGTCGGGAGGGCCCGACGGGAAGGGGACGCTCGTGGCCGGCGGTCGCGCCTGGGATTTCCAGCACGTCTCGATCGGCAACCCACAGTGCGCGATCCTCGTGGAGGAGGGCCTGGAGGACCTGGACCTCGCCGCAATCGGCTCCGACATCGAAGGCGATGAGATGTTCCCGAACCGGACCAACGTCTCTTTCCTGCGTGTCGAGGGAAGCCGAGTGCGGGCGCGGATATTCGAGCGAGGGGTGGGTGAGACGCTCTCCTCTGGGACCGGGGCCAGCGGTGCCGCTGTGACGGCTTTTCTGGACGGGGCCGAGAGCCCGATCGTGGTTGAGCTCGACGGCGGGGAGCTCGAAGTCGAGGTTTCGAAGGACCTCGATATCCGCCTCAGCGGCTGGGCCGAGCCGGTTTGCCGCGGGGAGTTGTCCGACGAGCTGCTGGCGGCGCTCGGCTCGCTGGACGAATAGATTTCTCCGCCCATGGGAATCGCAGATCCGTCCAAACGCCTGGAGGCGATGCCTCCCTATATGTTCGCCGAGCTGGAGCGCAAGGTCGCCGGCAAGCGCGCCGCCGGCATTGACGTGATCAGCCTCGGGATCGGCGACCCCGATGAGCCGACCTACCCCCACATCGTCTCGGCGATGCAGGAGGCGGTGGCCGAGCCGGCCAACCAGAAGTACCCGAGCAATCGCGGCCGGCCTGAGTTTCGCGAGGCCTTTGCCGAGTTCTATGACGAGCGCTTTGGGGTTGAGATCGACCCGGAGGCCGAGGTGATCCCGGCGGTTGGCGCCAAGGAGTGCATCTACAACCTCTGCTTCGCTTTCCTCGACCCAGGTGGGGTGGCGCTCGCCTCCGATCCGGGCTACCCCGTGTACACCGGGGGTCCGATCCTTGCCGGCGCGACACCGGAGCTGCTGCCGCTCGTTCCCGAGCTGGGCTTTGCCCCCGACCTCAGCGCCGTGCCCGCCGAGGTCGCCGCGAAGGCGCGGCTGATGTTCCTCAACTACCCGAACAACCCCAGCGGCGCGGTGGTCCCCGAGGGCTTCTTCGAGATGGTCGTCTCCTTTGCCCGCGAGCACGAGATCCTCGTCGTCCACGACAACGCCTATTCGGAGACGACCTATGACGGCTATGTCGCCCCCAGCTTCCTGGCGACCCCAGGGGCCAAGGAGGTTGGGGTCGAGGTCTTCTCGCTCTCCAAGGGCTACAACATGACCGGCTGGCGATGCGCGGCGATCCTTGGCAACCCAGAGGCGATCCAGACCTACTGGCGCCTGAAGACGAACGTCGACTCGGGCCTTTTCGAGGCGGTCCAGCTTGCCGGCGCCGCGGCATTGCGTGGATCGCGCGGGCCATTGGAGAGGATGAACGAAACGTATACGCGCCGCCGCGATCTGGTGGTCGGCGCTCTGCGCGAGATCGGCGTCGAGGTGAGCGCGCCGAAGGGGACGATCTACGTTTGGGCCCCCGTTCCCGAGGGCCACTCCTCAACCTCGTTCGCCGAGCTGGTCCTGGAGGAGGCGGCAGTGATCGTCTCGCCCGGCTCGATGTATGGGCCGAGCGGCGAGGGCTTCTTCCGAATCTCCCTCACCACGCCGGACGATCGAATCTCCGAGGCGGTCGAGCGGATGCGCGAGCACCTGGCCTAAAGGCCAGGTGCCCTGCAGTCCCGATTGGGTCAGTCGACCTCGACTTCATCGACCATGCCCTTGAAGGCATGAGGCGGGCCACCCTGGCGATCGCTGATGAAGCAGAGGAGGGCGTAGCGCCCTGGCTTCAAGTTGAAGTTGACGAGCTGGCTTTCGCCACCTTCGATCACAGCGGTCGACTGAGATCCTTTTTCGTCAATGGGAGGCGCTTCGTTCTCGGATTTCAGCGCTTTCTCCACATCCGCGACCGTGGCGTCACCTTTCAGCGGCGCGATGATCAGATGATGCGGCTGGGCACCGATGTTGGCGAAGTCGATTTCGTTCTCGCCGGCGGTAAGGCCCTCGGCGGTGAAGCTGTACTCGCTGGCCTCGACCGTCGTGTCGGATGCGAGCTCGGCGTCTGACTGGTCGCCGGTCACTTCAGTTGCTGGGACATTGCTCGAGTCGAGCTTGGTTTCGGTGTCGGTCGCGAAGTAGGTTCCCGGCTCGAGCACCTGCGTCACCGTGATGCTTTCCCCCGGTTTCGTCGTGCTGACGCCTCCGCCCGCGAAGAAGAAGTCCGGGAACGGTTTGCCCTTCATTGCACTTTCGAGGCCTTCGACGACTTCCTCAGCCGTGTGATCGCCCTCGACCCGGATCAGCTGCAGTTCGCCGTCACGGTCGCTGCTGTTGGTGAAGGTGATCTCCGCCTCCCCCGAATCGGCGTTTTCAGGCGCAGTGAGCTCCACCGCTTCCCCCTTGCCGTTCAGTTCGAAGGTCAGCTCCTGAGTGCTCTCCTCACCGCAGGCCGCCAGCCCGAAAACGACTGCCATGGCAAGTGCAACGCAAACAACCACGGGATATGGGGCTCGACTGGGAATTCGGCTCACTCTCTCTCCTCCTCGATCGATGGACGAAGCACCCGTACCCCGGTGCCCGATGAACCTAACGCTTGCGCCAGTAGCGGTCCAGCCCCCGCCACTGATATTCGGGCGGGACGCAGTGGAGCAGCTGAGCAGCCTCCTCCACACCGTCTGCCCGCTCAGCGATCAGCTCGCGATGGCGCGCCTCATAGGCATCCTCCGCCAATTCGCGGGCAAAGCCGGCCTCTTCGCGCAGCCGCTCGCGGACGATCGCCAGGTGCTCCTCCGGCTCCTCGACGGCGCCGAAGTGGGTGAGAGCAAGACGCTGGGGCTGCCAGGCTTCAACCTTCTCGATCGATTCCTCCCAGACCTCGATCTGGATATCGGGCGGTGGGGTGGGGGGGACGACCAGGTTCGTGCCGGGGATGAGGACGGCGGCGACGTCGCCTACGAAGGCGGTGCCGCTCCCCTCGTGCAGGTAGCAAACGTGGTGGGAGGCGTGGCCGGGGGTGTAGGCGACCCGCATGCCGAGGACGGTCTCACCGCCGCTGAGAGGCTTCACGTTGGCTTCGGGAACCGGAACGATCTCGCCCCAGAGCCGCTGCATCTGGTCTCCGTAGAGTTGCCCCGCGCTGGCCAGCAGGCGGGAGGGGTCCACCAAGTGAGGCGCACCGCGCTCGTGAACGTAGACCTCCAGCTCCGGCCAGCGGCGCACCAAGGCGCCGGTCGCGGCAGCATGATCGAGATGGATGTGGGTGAGCAGCAGGGCGCGCGGGGCTTCCTCGCCAAGCGCCGCCAGAACCGTCTCGATCGAAGACTCGGGCCCAGGGTCGACAAGAGCTCCATCCACCTCCCAGCAGCCGATCACGTGAGGGCGCCCGAGATGCTCGACGTCGATGACGCGCATTGCGATCGGGCTGCTCAGGCCGCTGCCGGCGAAGGGAACCGGTCGTCGGCTTCCAGCGTCTGCCGAAGACCCTCCTCCATGCCACGGGGGGCGTAGCCGAGCTCACGGCTTGCCTTCTCGTGGCTGGCCCAGAAGGTGACGCCGTCGGCCGAGGCGATCAACTCGCGAAGGTTCGGTGGTTGGCCCATCATCTTGCCGACCAAGGGGCCGATAGGCGTCAGCGCCTTCATCAGCGGCACCGGCATCGCGTGCTTCGGAGCCTTGCGTCCGCTGACGTCGGCGACGATCTGGATCGCGTCGCGGATCGTGGTGACCGGCCCGCTCAACACGTAGACCTCGCCGAGCTTGCTCTTGTCGAGGGCGAGCAGGATGCCGCTGGCGATGTCCGCGACATGGGTCATGCAGATCCCGAACTCCGGGAAGGGGATGAAAGGCAATCTCCCGGCGAAGAACTGTTCGAGCAGGTCGGCGACCTGAGAGGTGTCGTCTGGCCCGTAGACCCCGCCCGGTTGGACGATGATCGCAGGCAGATCCTGCTCAGCAATTATTCGTTTGACGATCCGGTGCGCCTCGAGCTTGGTCTCCTCGTAATAGGAGGTGAATTCTTTGCCCGGGTGCTCGTAGGACTCGTCGACGACTTTGCGATGGGTATTGCCGAAGATGCCGCAGGTCGAGACGTAGACGATCTTTGGGACCTTGGCCTCGAGCGCCGCGTCCATCACCCGCTCTGTGCCGGCCACGTTGGCCTCCCACATCGCCGGACGCTGCTTGGCGGGGATCCCCACCTCGTACATCGCTGCGGCGTGGATGACCGCGTCGCAGCCCTCCATGCCTTGGCGCATCGTCTCGCCGTCGCTGAGGTCACCGGAAACCAGCTCGCAGCCGAGACTCACGAGCTTCGCGGCTTTCTCGGGGCTGCGCACGAGGCAAACCACGTCATCTCCGCGCTCGCGCAGCTGGCGAACCGTCTCTCCGCCGATGAACCCTGTCCCTCCGGTAACAAAAACCTTCATGGCTGCAGCCTATATACAGGCGCTCCGGTGCGTGGGAAGCGATGTCTACGCCTACAATCGAGCTCAGTGCATCGATCGAGGAACGGACGCAATGCCCAGACACACAATGGCGCGAGTGGCGCCGGCGTATCGAATCCCCGGGCCCGGCAGCGGGCGCTTGCGATCGGTATCGGAAACGGAAGCGGGGGGGACGATCCGCTGGCCGAGCTGAAGGAGCTTCTTCGCACCGCGGGTGTGGCAACCGCGGGCGAGGCGGTGCAGCAGCGAGAGGCGCCAGACCCAGACCGCTACTTCGGCCGCGGCCGGCTGGCCGAGCTGAAGTCAGAGATTGCGGCCTGCGATGCGAACCTCGTTGCCTGCGACGACGAGTTGGCGCCGCGCCAGGAGCGGAACCTGGAGGACGCCCTTGGCGTGCCGGTGATCGACCGCACCGCGGTGATCCTCGACATCTTTGCCGACCACGCCCACTCGGCCGAGGGCAAGCTCCAGGTCGAGCTGGCTCAGCTTGAGTACAACATGGCGCGAATGAGGGGGCTCTGGACCCACCTCGAGCGTCTCGGTGCCGGCAGAATGGATGGTGGCATCGGCACCAGAGGCCCGGGCGAGTCCCAGATCGAGACCGACCGCCGCCTCGCGCGTGACCGGATTGCGGCGCTTCGGCGCCGTCTGACGCGCCTCGAGCGCAACCGTGGCGTGATGCGTGCTCGGCGCGACCGGTCGTCGCTGCCGCGGATCGCTCTGGCCGGATACACCAACGCCGGCAAGTCGACCCTGCTCAACGCGATTACGGGCGCTGACGTCGGCGTGGGGGATCGGCTCTTTCACACGCTCGACCCAACCACTCGCAGCTTCGACCTCAATGGCCGCAGCTACCTTCTAACCGACACGGTTGGCTTCATCGAGAAGCTGCCGCACCAGCTGGTCGAGGCCTTCAAGGCAACTCTCGAGGAGACGGTGCTGGCAGACCTGATCTTGCACATCGTCGACGCCGGTGAGCCGGAGGAGCGCCGGCTGGCCGATATGCGAGCCGTAGATGAGGTGCTGGAGGAGATCGGTGCCGGAGAGCAGCCACGTCTTTTGGTGCTCAACAAGGCAGACCTTCTCAGCCCGGACGAGCGGGATGAGGCGCTACTGCGCCACCCCGAGGGGGTGCTTGCCTCAGCGCTTGAGGGAGAAGGAATCGATCAGCTCAAGCAGCGGATCGACGTCGCGTTCGCAGATACGTTGGCCGAGGTAGAGCTGCTTATCCCATACACGGAGGGCGCCCGGCTCCACGAGCTCTACGAGCTGGCTGGAGAAATCGATCGCAGCGAGCGCGAGGATGGCGTTCTGGTTCACGCGAAGGTCCCGATTGCCGAGCTGCATCGCTTCGACGACCTCGCCGTGGCTTAGGGTCTCGACCGTGGAGCTGAAGGCGGCGCTGCTCAATCAGGAGGCGACCCTGCCGACTAGAGCGCATGAGGGAGATGCGGGGCTGGACCTTTACGCCTGCGAGCCTGCGCATATCGGGCCCGGAGAGCGATGGAGCATCGGAACCGGAGTGGCGATTGCGATACCGGATGGACATGCCGGGTTGGTGCTGCCCAGATCGGGGTTGGCTCGGGAGCACGGGATCGCGCTGGTGAACAGCCCGGGGCTGATCGACTCCGGCTATCGGGGCGAAGTGCGCGTGCTGCTGCTCAACACCGACCCCGCAGAGACCTTCAGGGTCGAGTTGGGCGACAGGGTCGCGCAGCTCGTGATCGTGCCGGTCGTCCTGGCCGAGCCCGTGGAGGCCTCTTCACTTGCCGAATCGGCTCGTGGCGAGGGCGGCTTCGGGTCCAGCGGTCGTTAGCCGGAGAAGGCGGCACGGCGCGCCGATTCGTGAGCAGCCTCCTCGAGCCGGTCGTCGAGAGGCTCGAGCCGTGGGAGCGATCCGGTCCGGCGCTCGATGGCCAGTGCAATCAGGCGGTCGGCCAGCCAAGCGTTCTTGGGGAGAAGGGGCCCATGCAGATATGTCCCTATGAGGTTGCCTCGACGGACCCCCTCGAGCCCGTCTTGGCCATTGTTGCCGAAGCCCGAAAGGACGCGCCCCAGGGGAATGCTGCCGTCGCCTAGATAGGTGCGTCCGCCGTGGTTCTCAAAGCCCGCTAGGACCTGCTTTTCGCCGTCCATCTCGACCTCGATCGCAACGTTGCCGATCAGGCGCGAGCCCTCCTCGCGGACTGTCTCGAGATCGACTAGGCCAAGCCCCGGCAATCGCTCCGCATCGAGCTGGTAGCTGTGTCCGAGTAGCTGGTACCCGCCGCAGACCGCCAGCAGGACGGCACCGTCATCCACTGCCGAGGCAAGGGCGGACCGCTTGGTTGCGACCATGTCCGCGGCGACGGCCCGCTGGTCTCGATCCTGGCCACCGCCGAGGTAGAAGAAGTCGTGAGCGCCCGGGTCGACGCTCTCGCCGGGCCCGGTCGTGGCGTGGGAGAACCGGATGCCCCGCCATTCGCAACGGCGCTGCAGGAACAGGATGTTGCCGCGGTCGGCGTAGATGTTCATCTGGTCGGGATAGAGGGCAAGGACTCGGAGCTCCATCAGGCCTCCCTCTCCAGAAGGACGATCAGAGAGCCCTCGTGCAGCTCGGTCGCCGGTATCTCGCGCCGGCCCGCCGGGACCAGCCCGCACGCCGCCGCCTCCGACTCCAGCGTCTGGGCGGCGAAGGTGACGAGGCGCACCTCGTTCGGCTCCTCGCTCAGGGACCCCTCGGGTGACACCGTCTGGCGCAGGCGACGGATGACGATTTCGCCCGAACCGACCGCCGCCTCTACCGCCAGGCTCGAGTAGACCGAGCCGTCAATCTCTCGCACGTCGGGGAGGGGAGGAGGCGCACCGTCGGGTTCGGGCATCGCCTCGATGATCGCGGCTGCCAGCAGTCCCCCCGGACGCAGCGATGCAGCTATACAGCGCAGACACTCGATCCGCTCAGTCGAGTCGGAGAGAAGTTGTAGGAGGTGGGTGGGGGCGAGGGCGAGGGAGGCTCGGGTATCTACCTCGAACGCACGCGCGTCGGCCTCGATCGTGCTCAGCGACAGCCCCGTGCCGCGCGACTCGAGAGCGGCGAGAAGATAGGGGTCATGGTCGAGCCCGACTACCTGGTGGCCGCGCCGCGCGAGGTGGAGGGCGACGCGACCCGTGCCGCAGCCAAGGTCGAGGATCGGGTCGCCGTACCGCTCCGCCAGCTCCTCCCAGAGGGGTAGGTCGGCGTTGTAGCTGCCGCACTCGACGTCATGCCAGATCACAGACGCAGGCTGCGTGCCCTGTGCCGCGCTCATCGCCAGAACTCCTTCGCGAGGCCGCGCCCCGACAGCAGTTTGTGCAGGTCGAGCAGAGCGGTGTACGTCGGCAGGGCGAAGAGGCGCTGGGGCGTCTGCTCGACGGCATGGTCCAACGAGGCCTCGATCTCGGGCATGACGTCGATGGCCTCCTGCGGCCATCCGGCGTACTTCAGCCTCAGCGCCATCTCCGGAGCTCGCGTCCCTGCGCAGGTGACGCGACGCACCGTTTGGCGCAGCAGCTCGAAGTCGGCGTCCCATATCCAGGACACGTCACGACCATCGGCGATCCTGTCGTTGAGGGCGATCCACAGGTCCAAGCCGGCTCCCTCGGCCTCGAGCTTCAGGGTGCGCAGGACCTCATTGGCGCCTGCCGGGTTCTTGATCAAGAGGATCGAGACCTGCCTATCGCCGATCGGCACCGTCTCGACCCGGCCGAACGCGGTGCGGACCTGGGCCATCGAGGAGACGATCGTCTGCAGCTCTATGCCGAGCTCCAGCCCGGCCGCCACCGCCGCCAGGGCGTTGTAGACGTTGTAGAGCCCCGGGAGTGGGAGCTCCATCCGAACGCTGCCCTGCGGGGTCTGGAGGGATACCGTCGAGCCATCCATCCCATGTAGCTCGATCTCAGTCGCCGCCACCTCGGGGATTGGGCGCGAAGCCCCACAGCTGGGGCAGGCGTAATGGCCGAGATGGCCGATGAAGGCACGCTCGTATGCATATGGATGGCCGCATCGACGACAGTGCTTGGCGTCGAATGCATGCTGCAACTCGGGCAAGGCCTGCGAAGGGTCTTCGACGCCGAAATAGACGACGCCCTCGTGCTGTTTGCCGTCGCCGTTGCGTCCCAGGTCGGCGACCATCGGGTCATCGGCATTGAGAGCGAAGCGGCTCTTGCCGGCACGCTCGGCGACCATCTGAGCCCAGCCTTCCGCGAGGGCCTCCACCTCGCCATAGCGATCGAGCTGATCGCGAAAGAGATTCCCCAGGACGATCAGAGAAGGCTGGAGCTGGCCGGTGACCTGTCGCAGCCAGGCCTCATCCACCTCGAAGAGCCCCTCACTGCCCTCTTGCTCGAGCAGGGCGGTGGCTATCCCCCAGGTCATGTTCGACCCGGCGCGGTTGTGAACGGGCTCGCGGCCAGCGGTGGCGAGAGCCGCGGAGATCATTCCTGCCGTGGTGGTCTTGCCGTTCGTGGCGCTGACCAGCGTCACCCCTTGGTCCAGAGATGCGCCCATACGGGCGATCGCGTCTGGTGAAAGGCGCAGCAGAACGCGCCCCGGCAGCGTCGTGCCGCCGCCACGCCCACTTGCCCTGCTGGCTGCCCCGATCGCCCGAGCAGCAAGGCGCTTCGCGCCAAACAACGGCCCGGTTTGCCCGGTGTCGCTCAAGCGCCGGCCTGGGGCGGCACGATCACGCTGAGGGCACGAGGCAGCACGCGCAGCGAGGTTGGAAGATCGGTGAGATGCTCGCCATCCGCGTACACGGGAAGCGGCCGGCTGGCGCTCAGCTCGAGATGGCGCGCACGGAAGACCTGCACCTCGTCCTCCTCGACGTGGGTGCCCTTGAACACCTTGGGCAGATTACCCACGAACCGAAGCTTTCCCACCTCTCCAACCGTGACGATGTCGAACTCCCCATCGTCGAGCTGCGCATCGGGTGCGATGAACATCCCGCCACCGAACGCCTTGCTGTTGGCAACCGAAACCGAATAGCCGGTGAAGCGAATCCGCTCGTCGTCGACCCGAACCGTGAAGCGGGCCGGCTTCCAGCCAATCAAGGTGCGCAGCGCCGCGTACGCGTAGACGGTGTTGCCGCGCATAAAGCTCGTTTCGTTGGCGACCCGATTCGCTTCGGAGTCAAAGCCGACGCTGACGATCCCGAGAAAGCGCTTGCCGTTCGCCTCGCCGACGTCGATCTGGCGCGTATGCCTGGCGGCCAGGACCTCGACGGCTTCCTCTGGGTCGTCGGGGATGCCGAGCACGCGAGCCAGGTCGTTGCCACGGCCGCCGGGAACGATGCCCAGGGGGGTGGGCGAACCTGCCATCGCTCCTCCAATCGCCCCAATCAGCCCGTCGCCGCTGATCACAACCGGAAGCTCCCCGGCCTCGACCGCCAGTAGCGCCTGGGTGACCCCGTGCTCGAGGCTCTTGGTTCGCTGAACCCGAAAATCGATCCGGAGCGCGTCCAGTGCCTGCTCGACACGGGGCAGCAGCTTCAACGCTCGCCCGTGTGCCGACGCTGGGTTGACCAGCAGCACCATCGGCAGGCTCTCGACACTCATGGTTTGCAGCCTATTCGGGTCGAGCCGCTCAGTCGCCATCCAGCCGACCTACGTAGAAGACCTCGCCGGCGGCCTCTCCTTTCTCTATCGCCTCGAACCCCATGCGGCGCAAAAGGCGTGGAGGGCGATCCGGCTTGCCTTTCGGCAGCCACCACCACTTGGGCTGACCTATGACATAGATCAAGTTCCCGCCGGAGCGAAGGACCCGGGAGATCTCCATGGGAAGGATGGCGCCATGACGCTGGACGACCAAGTCGAAGAAGTCGTTGGGATAAGGCAGGGACCGCCGGCTGCCACGCTTGAAGGCGACCCGACCCTCGGGGTCGAGCCCCACTCTCGAGCTGGCGGCATGGACTGTCGCCATATCGGAATCGACGCCACGCACCCTGGCGCCGGGAAACTCTCGTGCCAGAAAGAGCACGCCGTCACCCTCGCCGCACCCGATCTCGAGAATCCGCTCAGGACTACGATCGACATGAAGGGCCGCGGCGGCAAGGGCGGTCAGCGAGGGGGACGGAGACAAGGACACCCCCTCGATCATCGCAGCCGACCGCTTAGCCCAATCCTCTAGGCTTCGCGGCGATGGGGGAGAAGACCGACCGCAGGTTGATCATCCTCGCCGTATTCGCGCTGGTTGCGGTCAGCGTTGTGGTCGCGGTCTTGATCGCAAGCGGCGGCGGCGAGGAGAGCGGCGGCCTCGCGGAAAGCTGCCAAGAGTCCGCGGTGGGCGCTCCAAACCACCTCAACCTGGACTGCCCTGACGTCGAGACCCCCGCGGAGGGCTCCGTCGCGGTCGTCGACACCAGCAAGGGGCAGTTCACGATCGCCCTTGCCACCGAGGAAGCCCCGCTGACCACCGCGTCCTTCTCTTACATGGTCGATCAGGAGCTCTACACGAAGACTAAATTCCATCGAATCGTGCCCGACTTCGTGATCCAGGGCGGGGATCCACTCGGTAACGGCACCGGAGGCCCTGGCTACTCGGTAACGGAGGCGCCCCCGCCGTCGACCAAGTACACACCCGGGGTCGTCGCCATGGCAAAGGCCGGCGACGAGCCCCCCGGCACGTCCGGCAGCCAGTTCTTCGTAGTCACCGGGGCTGGAGGAGAAAGCCTGCCCGCCGAATACGCCCTGCTGGGCGAAGTAGTGGAGGGGCTCGATGTCGTGGGGCAGATTGGCAGGCTTGGGACGCCTAGCGAACAACCCAAAGAACCGATCTTCATCGACAAGATCACCATCGAGGAACGCTAGGCGGGCTGGACCGAGTCGATGGCCAAGGTCAACGTAGGCGATACCGCACCCGACTTCGAGTTACCCGGCACCGCTGCAACGACCTACCGGCTCTCCGATTACCGGAGCCGCAACGTCGTGCTGGCCTTCTACCCCGGCGATGCGACGCGCGTGTGCACAAAGCAGTTCTGCTCCTACCGGGACGAGGGCGACCGGATCGACCAGCTCGATGCAGAGGTGCTGGGCATCTCACCGCAGTCGGTCGAGTCCCATGAGCGGTGGACCAAAGAGCAGGAGCTGAACGTTCCACTGCTCGCCGACGAGGACCTGGCGGTGAGCAAGCTCTATGGAGTCACGGGTTGGCTCGGGCCCCTCGCGCGACTCACAGAGCTGAAAGAGGCACCGGACGGTCGCTACGTGATGCGGTCGATCTTCGTGATCGACGCTGAGGGGGTCGTCCGGTACCGGCATGTCTCGAGAAGCGGCCACAGCTACCAGTCGGTCAGCGATCTCGAGCAAGCAGTAGCCGCGTTGGGCTGATGCCCGCACAGCCGACGCCGTTTGCTGCTGGCCCGGACCCAGAGCTTCATGGCGAGATCGTGGGGGAGGGGCCTGCGATCGTCCTCTGCCACGGGATCACGGCGACCCGTCGCTCCGTCGTGCATGGATCGCGGGCCCTGGAGCGAGCCGGGCATACCGTGGTCTCCTACGACGCTCGAGGCCACGGCGAGTCCGACCCGGCGCCAGCCGGCGAGGGTTATGGATACCCGGAGCTGGTCACGGACCTCGAGTCGGTGATGGCCAAGAGCCTCGGCGACCGGCCCCCGGTTCTGGCTGGGCACTCGATGGGCGCCCACACGGCGATCGCCTACGCGCTGTCTCACCCCAATCGCCTGGGCGGGTTGGTTGTGATCGGGCCCGTCTACACGGGTGAGATCACAGACGATGCCCTCCGTTACTGGGACGGCCTTGCGGCCGCTCTGGAGCGGGGTGGGGTGGATGGCTTCGTCGCCTACATCGACGAGCAGCAGCAGGTCGAGCGATCGTGGCGAGATTCGGTGCTTCGCTTCACGCGGGAACGGATGCTGTTGCATCGTCACCCCGAGGCCATCGTCGAGGCGCTTCGTCAAGTTGCACGATCGAGGCCCTTCGAAGGCTTACCCGACCTGAGGGCCGTTCGCGTGCCAACGCTGGTCGTCGCGAGCCATGACGAGGCAGACCCGGGGCACCCCTACGAAGCGGCCGAGGCCTATGCCGAGCAGATCCCGGATGCGCGTCTGATCAGTGAGCAAGCCGGAGAGTCGCCACTCGCCTGGCAGGGCGGCAAGCTCTCCCGTGAGATCGCGGCCTTTTGCGCGGACCTCGAGGGTCGCTAGCCTTCAGCCGCGATGATCGACGTCGGCGCCGCAATCCACTATTCCGCTGTCGAGCCCGGAACTCCGGTCTACAGCTCAGACGAGCAAGAGGTAGGCCGCGTGGAGGTCGTCCTCGACAACTATCGCGAGCACATCTTCGATGGCGTGGTCTTCAAGGATGCGGGCGGAGTCCTGCGCTTCGCCGACGCGCCTGAGGTTGAGCACACGGCCGAGCGAGGAGTCATCCTCCGCCTCGCCGCCGCCGAGGCACAGCGCCTTGGCCCGCCGGAGGAGGGTCATCTGAAGTTCGGCCCCAACCGGAACACGGGCCGCCTTAGCCGCTTCTTCGGCCGCGGCTGGAAACGACATTGAGCTCGACCAAGCCGCCTGCCGAGGGAACGCTGCGCAAGGTCGCGACCTTCGCCGCGACACTGGGGATAGGCGTAGCCGCCTACATCGCGATCGCCGAATCCGACGGCGGCGCGGCCGCTTGCCTGGCCGGGGGCGGAGGATGCGAGACGGTAGCCAAGAGCTCCCACTCCGAGTTGGCTGGAATCAGCGTCGCCGCGATCGGGATCGTTGGCTATGCATTGCTTTTGGGGGCGGCGCTGCTGCGCGGCGACGCGGCCCGAATGGCGGGGTTCGGGATCTCCCTCGTCGGCTTTGGATTTAGCCTTTACCTCACGATCCTTGAGCTGTTCGTGATCGATGCGATCTGCCAGTGGTGCGTCGCAAGCGCAATCCTGATGACCGTGCTCTTCGCCGTGAACACAATTCGCATGCTCGCCTACGTCGGAACCGAGCCATGAACGCCGAGGGGGAGCGGGAGAAGCGGCACGAGGAGCGCCTCCATGCCGAAGCCGACAGCGAAGGTCGTGAGCGGCGCCAGCGCATGATCAAGCTCGCTAGCGCGACTGCCTTCCTCGCAATCGCCGTTCTGCTCGTCCTGATCGTGGTCAGCCAACTAAGTACCGACGGAGGCGACACGGATCTCGAGCACACCGCCGAAGTGCGAGCCGAACTCTTGGGCCTCGACCAAGACGGCCTAACCCTCGGCAAGCCCGGCGCCCCCGTAACCCTGGTCGAGTTCGGCGACCTCCAATGCCCGGCCTGCAAGACCTATGCCGAAAGCATCGTCCCCGAAGTGATCGGCTCCAAGGTGCGCAGCGGCAAGACGAAGATCGAGTTTCGCAATTACACGATCATCGGCGAAGAATCCATTCCAGCCGGGGCAGCGGCGATCGCCGCCGGCGAACAGAGCCATGGCTGGAATTTCGTCGAGCTCTTCTACCGCAACCAGGGGTTTGAGCGCTCCGGTTATGTCACCGACGAGTTCCTAACCGAGGTGGCCAAAGGCGCAGGCGTCCCCGACATCGAGCGATGGAACGCCGATCGAAACAGCAGGAGGGTCCTCGCCGAGGTGTCCAAGACAAGAGCCGAGGCGGAACAGCTTGGGCTCAACAGCACGCCATCGTTCGCAGTCGAAGGCCCGGCCACCGACGGCCTAGAACCGGTCGAGAGCTCCTTCTCGGCAGAGGAACTGGAAGAAGCCATCGAAAGGGCGGGCTAAGTGCCCAAATCAACCCTCAGTCAGGCCCGGCAAGGCATTGCGCGCCTTGCCTGAGTTCACATAACCACCATTATCGTGCGTTGTTGGCGCGAGCTGAGGTGGCGCCGCCGTTCTTGGCCCACCACCTCTCCACCCCTCGATGCCCCTAACGGGGATAGGTCCTCAGGCTCAGGCCGAGAGCGAGGCACTGCCTCGAACCAGCGGCCTGACTATCGGCGGTGTCTTTGGCAGCTCGCTCTGGACGAGGTCGTCCAGCGTCAATCGTGAGGCCTCGATGGTCGCAACGGTGTCGCGGTTGCAGTGGCAGCCATCGCCGAGGAAGCGCCAGGGCTTTTCCAACCGGTCCTGCCAGCGAGCCAAGCCGGCGTCCTTGGAGCGAACGTGCTCGACGAAAAGCAGCCGCCCACCCGGTCGCAGGATCCGGGCGACCTCTGCCAGCGCCACCTTTGGATTGGGCACCGTGCAGAGCACGAGCGTGAAGACAGCGGTGTCAAAGCTCGATTCCTCGAAGGGCAGGGATTCGGCCGGGGCCTGCACCACCTCCGTCGCGATTCCCGTCTCCCCCACTTTGGCTTGGAGTTTTTTGAGCATATGCGGGTCGGGCTCGGCCAGCACGAGCTCGGTGACCCCTTCCGGGTAAAGAGAGAGGTTGGCGCCGGTGCCGCTGCCTATATCGATCGTGCGGCCGCTTGCCTCCGCGAGCGCCGCGCGCCGAATCTCTCGCAGGCCGGCCTCTTCGGTCGCCTCGAAAGCGCGGTCGTAGATCGCCGCGAAACCCCTCCCCCACGTCGCGTCGTAGATCCGTCCCATCGTCGTCATCTTGTGTGCAGTTGATGAGCCCATGGGGTCATCAACTGCACACTCACGCTAGGCGGCGTTGCGTTCTGCCGCCGGCGTAGCCTTCGACTCGGCGGCAGGCGGCTCGAGCCCCGGCTCGCTATGTGTGACGCGCTCCTCATAGGAGTGGCGAGCGACGTGGTCGACTTCGGTCATCAGCTTGTCGATTTTCATCAGTCTCCCGATCGCCTCGCGCAGTCCACGGGGGAGTAGTCCGACGAACTTGAAGAGAGCGCCGTTGGCCCGCGGCACCCAGACGTCGAAGCGCGGGATCTCAAGCGCGTCGACGATCTCGTTGGCGACGTCCTCGGCCTCCACCGGTTTGACCAGGCGCTGGCCCACCCCCGCGGTCAGTTCGGTGTTGACGACGGTCGGCATCACGCAGCTGACCTCGACCCCGCTGCCGCGCAGTTCCTGACGGACGGCCTCGCTAAGGCCGACGACGGCGTGCTTGGTCGCCGAGTAGGTCGCGATGCCGGGAACCCCGCCCTTGCCCGCCTGGGAGGCGAGGTTGACGATGTGCCCGGTGCCGCGTGAGCGCATCCTTTCGATCGCCAGCTGCGTACCGACGATGACGCCGTAGACGTTGATGTCGAGCTGGCGTCGAACAGAGTCGTCCGCCTCCTCGACCAGCGGCGTCACCGGCATGATCCCGGCGTTGTTGATGACGACGTCGATCGGACCGAGCTGGCGCTCTGCCTCATCGAGGAACGATGCAAAGGAGGAGCGGTCGGTGACGTCGAGGGCCGTGGCGATAGTGCCGCCGCCGAGCTGCGATGCGGTTTGCTCCGCCAGCTCCAGATCGAGGTCTCCGATCGCCACACGGCAGCCCTTGCGGACCAATGCCGTCGCGGTCGCCTTACCGATCCCTCGGGCTCCGCCCGTGATCGCAACAACCTTGCCGCTGAGTGAACGTCGCTCCTTCGCCATCGTTCCCTCCTCCTCCGGCTGCCCTAGGCAGCCGGCTTGTAGACGGTGACCACGGCGGCTCCGCCGAGGCCGATGTTGTGCTGCAGGGCAATCTTTGCGCCGTCGACCTGTCGCTTGTCGGCTTCGCCGCGCAACTGCCAGGTTAGCTCCGAGCACTGCGCAAGGCCAGTCGCTCCAAGCGGGTGCCCCTTGGAGATCAACCCGCCGGACGGGTTGACGACGACCTTGCCTCCGTATGTGGTGGCTTCCGCATCGACCAGCTTGTGGCCCTCGCCCTCCTCAGCAAAGCCAAGGGCTTCGTAAGTAATGAGCTCGTTGGCGCTGAAGCAGTCGTGCAGCTCGCAGACGTCGATCTCCTCGGCAGCTACTCCTGCCTCCTGATAGGCCTCATCTGCCGCCTGCTTCGACATGTCGGCACCGACGATCTTCATGCAGTCGGTGTCCTCGGCGAACGTCGAGGAGAGGTCGGTGACCATGGCCTGCCCGGCGATCTCGATTGCCTGGTCCCAAAGGCCATGCTCGTCGACATAGCTCTCCGAGGCGACGATTGCGCAGGCCGAGCCGTCGGAGGTCGGCGAGCACTGCAGCTTGGTGAGCGGGTCGTGGATCATCTTGGCGGCCTTGATGTCCTCGATCGTGTACTCGTCCTGGAACTGGGCGTAGGGGTTGTTGACCGAGTGCTTGTGGTTCTTCCAGCCGATCCAGGCGTAGTGATCGGGGTTCGAGCCGTACTTCTCCATGTGGTCGCGACCCGCGTTGCCGAACATCTGCGGCGCCGGCGGCGACTGCTCCGGATCGCGGATTTCGAACATCCGCATCGCGTGCTTGTCGAGGGCGTTGGTGCGGTCGGTGTACTTGACGCCGAGCGAGCCCGGCTCCATCTTCTCGAAGCCAACCGCAAGCGCACAGTCGACGAGGCCACCCTTGACCGCCTGACGGGCAAGGAACAGGGCCGAGGACCCGGTTGAGCAGTTGTTGTTGACGTTGACAACGGGGATCCCGGTTAGGCCGAGTTGGTAAAGCGCCCGCTGGCCATAGGTCGAGTCGCCATAGCAGTAGCCCGCGTAGGCCTGCTCGACGTCCTCATATGGGATGCCGGCGTCAGCTAGTGCCTTCTCCCCTGCCTCTTTGGCCCAATCCGGGTAGTCGCCCTCCTTGGTGCCGGGCTTCTCGAACTTGGTCATCCCGACCCCGATAACGAACGTACGGTTGCTCAAAGTCTGCTCCTGTGGTCTCCCGCCGCGCGGCGGTTTGGCTGGCTAGCCAGGAAATCTACCGGGCTGGGGCTCGATGTGGCTCGACCGACCTCTTCTTTCCACGCTTTGGGCTGGTTCAGAAAAGGAAGGCGTGGCGTTGAGCAGCCGCGCTGTCGAGCGCTCAGCCGACGTGGCCGCCGGGCATCCGGTCGTCATGGCCACTGCAGTCCTCGGGCTGCCAGCCGGGCACCGTGTTGCCCTCCGGCGGAATCGGATGCTCCTTCAGGATGCGGGCCAGGTGGGTGACGTTGTGTGCCATCCAGCTCGCGGTCTTCTGCGTGTAGGGGTGGTCCTTGCCGCCCGCCTCTATGAACGAGGGCCCCGGCCCGGCGTCGCCGACCCAGTAGGTGTCGGCATTGGGCGGTATGGCACAGCCCAGGTGGCTGAGGTTGAAGAGCGTCGTCTCCGCGCAGGCGTGGGCGCCGTCCTCATTGCCGGTTACGACCACTCCGCCGACCGTGTTGTAGAGCGGGTACTGACCGACGTCGTTGGTCGTGTTATAGGTGCCGTCGAGCCGCTCGATCACCATCTGGCTGACGCTGTTGCGGACACCGAACCAGATCGACATGCCGATGATCAGGATGTCGGCGGCGAGCACCTTCTCGAGGATCTGGGGCCATTCGTCCCCCTCCCCCATGTCGGAGACGACTCCGAAGGGGATGTTGTAGTCGACCGGCCGCAGGGTCTCATGTTTGACGCCGAGCTCGTCGAAATGGCCAGTGACGATGTCGATCAGGCCCTGTGTGTTCGAAGGCTCCGGTGACTTCTTGAGGGTGCAGTTGAGGACCAGCGCGGTTAGTTCCATGCGGGCAGTCTAAGTACGCTGAGGATCATGGTCCTAGCGGAGCTCAGCACCAACCCGGCCGAAGGGATCGGGGTCTTCACCGCGCTTGCCGCGGGCGTCGTCTCCTTTCTCTCCCCATGCGTGCTGCCGCTGGTTCCCGGCTATCTCTCGGCAGTGAGCGGGGTCTCCCCCGCTGACCTGGAGACGGCAGGGTGGCGGCGCGTTCTGGGGCCCAGCCTTCTCTTTGTCGCGAGCTTCTCGGCGATCTTCATCCTCCTCGGCCTGACTGCCACAGGCCTCGGCTCCTTTCTCAGCGAGAACGAGGAGCTGCTGACAAAGATTTCCGCGGCGCTGATCATCGCAATGGGCGCCCTCTTCGTCGCGGCCCTCTTCGTCCCTCGCCTCAACGGTGAGTGGCACATGGACTCACTGCTCGAGAGAGCGGGCAAGGGAGGGCCGATCGTCGCAGGGGCCGCTTTCGCAATTGCCTGGACTCCCTGCATCGGTCCAACCCTCGGCGCCATCCTCGCCGCCGCCGCCCTCTCAGACTCGGCGGCCCGTGGCGCCTTCCTTCTCGCCGTCTACTCGGCGGGGTTGGCAATCCCGTGTCTGCTGACGGCGATCGCCTTCTCCCGAATGACGACGGCCTTCGCTGTCATCAAGCGCCACTACCAGGCGATCGTCGCCACCGGCGGCGCGATCCTGATCGCGATGGGCATCTTGATCTGGACCGGCGAGCTGACCCAGCTCAACTCCGAGGCCCAGCGCTGGCTCTCCGAACTCGGTCTGGAATTCTGGAACATCTGACCACCGGGTCTGTAGCGCAGACCCGCATGCCACGACCCGCTTCAACGAATCTGCTTTTACCCCCGCTATGCGGGGGCTAGAACAGATTCGTCGGCCGGCACCGCATGGAAGCCAGGCGCATCAGGTGCCGGAGCGATGATCAGCCGTTTGGCGGCGCGACGGTCTGCAGCTCGCGGCCGACCGCCTCGACCTCTTCGAGCCCGTCACCGCCCATTTCCCGGGAGCAGACGATTCGGAAGCGGCCGGTCCCGATCTCGGGGTCCGGCGTCACGGGCAGGCCTCGGATCTCGTCCCATCCCAGCCGTTCGACCTCAAACGGGTTCATCCGCACCTCGGCCGCGGGATACGGGCAGTTCTGGTTGTGCTGATCGATCGCCTTCGCGATCGCCTCGAGGTTTTTCGCCTCAGGAGATGCCACATAGACAGTCTAGGCTCGATGTCCGTTAGTTGACCACCTTCTTTGCTTGGATCCCTGCGGCGAGCATTACCTTGGCGGCAAGCCGAGCCAGCGAGTGGAGGTGGCATGTACGGCCTGATTGTGCGAAAAAGAGTCGAGGCGGTATTCGAGAGCCTCAGCCACGGCGACTGGGACTCGATCGCGGCAGGGTTGGCGGAGGACGTTCATCACATCTTCCCCGGGGACCATCCGCTCGGCGGAGAGCGCCACACCCGGGCGGGGGTGCTTCGCTGGTTCGAACGACTCGGGCGCCTCTATCCAGGGCATGACTTCGAGGTTCACAGGATCATGTCCGGCGGCTGGCCGTGGGACATTTGGATCGTCGCCCAGTGGACTGCCCACCTGCGACCACAGCTGGGAGAGCCGTACGCCAACGACGGAACGCATTGGATCCGGGTGCGACGGGGGCGCGTCGTCTATTTCCACGCTTACCTGGACACGCAGCTCATAGCCACTGCCTGCCAGCAGATGGCGGAGGCGGGGGTTGCAGAAGCCGCTGCTTCGCCGATAGTCGATTGAGCCAACCAGCCGAAGCGACTGGCTAGGGCCGCTACAGCGAGCCGCCCGAATCGTAGGCTTGGCCCGGGGTGGCGCCGAGGGCCAAGAGGCGAAGGCCCTCGGGGCCGGGAGTGATCTTTCGCTTCACCGACGGCCCGACGCGGGCGATGTGGCTCTGGTCGATTGTGTATTGCTCGCCGTCGGCTTCGAGAGTGCCGGAGCCGCTCAGGGCGACGTAGACCTCCTCCTGTCCGAGCTGCTGCGGCCGTTTGGCGAACATCTGACCGCCGATCCCATCGCCGGAGTGGTCGTGCTCGGGGTATTCGTCGGCTCCGGGCGCCAAGTCGATGATCGAGATCCCGAGCGAACTGACGCCGAGGCTCGATGCCGCTTTGTGGAACTTGATGCCCTCGAAGAAGCCATCGATGGCCTCCATCTCATCGATCTTCGCGTGGGTGACGTCGGCCATGCCTCGATCCTACCCGCGACGCCCCAGTCCGAATCGCCACTTCGGGGTAAGCATCGCTTCGCGGTGCCGAAGAGAGTGGGCCGATGGCCCTCTCCAGTCCCAGGAGGATCCGTCCCTCCCCCTTCCTACCATCGGTATGTGGCCGATCGACGCACCATCGCCCATCTCGACATGGATGCGTTCTATGCGTCGGTCGAGCTGCGGCGACGTCCGGAGTTGAAGGGAAAGCCGGTGGTGGTCTGCGGGTCGGGGCCGCGGGCTGTGGTGACGACCGCCAGCTATGAGGCGCGGAAGCTGGCCGGGATTCACTCGGCGATGCCAGCCGCGATTGCAAGGCGCCGACTCCCTGACGCGATCTACGTCCAGCCCGACTTCGCGGCCTACCGCGAGGCCTCACACCAGGTGATGTCGATCCTTCGGCGCAACGCGGAAACGGTCGAGGTCGTAGGCCTCGACGAGGCCTACATCGACCTCACCGAGCTCTTCTCGCCGAAATCGACGATGCGGCGAATAGCCACCGAGATCCGCCAGGAGTGCGGGCTCACCTGCTCGATCGGCATTTCGGAGAACCGCCTTTTGGCCAAGATCACCAGCGAGCTGGGAAAGCCGGCTGGGCTGGTCGTGCTTTCGCGTCAGGAAGCGCTGGAGCGGTTTGCGAGCCACCCCCCGGGCCTCGTGCCCGGCATCGGCCCAAAGACCACGATCAAGCTGCAGCAGATGGGGATCGGCAGCCTTGCCGAGCTGCGTGCCCATAGCCCGACAGCCCTGGAGCAGGCCTTCGGTCCCCGCATGGGCGGTTGGCTTCGTGCCCGGGCCAGCTTCGAAGACGACACCCCTATTACGGTGGTCAGAGAGACCAAGTCTCAGTCTGCCGAGACGACCTTCGACGTGGACATCTCCGACCATGCGGTGCTTGCGTCGCACCTGGCCTCGCTGTCGGAGGAGCTCTGCCGGCGCCTGCGGGCCCGAGGCTTGGAAGGGCGGACGATCGGGATCAAGGTCCGGCTCGACGATTGGACCAACATCACCCGCTCCCACACGATCGAGCGCCCGACCAACGACTCCACCGTGATCTCTTCCGCGGCGCTGGAGATGCTCCGGGCCTATGCCCCACCTCGCCCCGTCCGCCTGCTCGGCGTGCGCGTGGCGTCCTTCGTGGGTGAGGCTACGCCCGAGCCATCCCTGCAGGAAGAGGGGCAGCTCGAGCTCGGCCTGTCGGCTTGACTACCGGCTCGAGAGCAGGACGCCCAGGTCGGGGAAGCCCAGCCGCGCCTTGGTGGCCTCGGTGAGGTCGAAATCACGGCCGGCCGCGTAGGGACCGCGGTCGATGACCGGCACCGAGATCGTCCGCCCCCGGTAGCGAAGCCTTACCCGCGATCCACACGGCAATGTGCGATGTGCGACGCCAAGGGTGTCTGGTTGCAGCGTGCCTCCGCAGGCGAGTGCGCCGCCGTAGAGCCCGGGCCCGTAGTACGACGCGGCTGCGGGTCGATACGCAGTAATCCGCCGGGCCGGGCTAGCTGAGCCCTTGACCCGCCGGTCATGGATGCTGTAGGCACGGACGCTGTAAACCCCACTGCGGGTTGGCTTCCAGCGAACCTCGAAGGCACCGCCTGACCTGCTGGTGAGGCCGACCACCAGCCCATTCGGGCCGCGCACCACGATCTTCACTCGGCGCGAGCCCCCAGGGCGAACTCGCCCTCGGAGCCGCACTATGTCGCTGTACAGCACGTTGTGTGAGGAGAGATGAAGGGATACGTGGGAATCGGACCTATCGGGCCGCTGCTTGTGGGCCGGCTTCGCCGGGGCTGCATCGGGTAGGACAGCCAGGGCAACGACGACCATTGCTGCAGGCAGGAGGTATCGCACGGTTCGAGGCTCGCTTTCTCGACCGCCTACGGGGTTAGCTGACGGGCTCGCGGTGCCGGCTCGGTGCCGGTGTCGCTGCGGACGGCTCGCGTCCGATTCGCCCCCGCCACGACGCAACCCGCCATGGCCTTGGGTCCCCCGCTCCCCCTGCCCGGAGGCAAAGGGACTCGGCGATAGGTTCGTTCGCTTGGAGCGGCCACGTTAGGGACGCCCCGGCGGCATGAACGTGAGGGCCATCACACTGCAAGAGGCGCTTCAAGCCCGTAAAAAACGCTCTGGAAAGCCAAATCCACGGCTGGCTCGCACTCAGCTGAGCGTATGCAAAGATGAAGCTGTGAGTGGTGATCGGCTGACTGGGCTCGACTCCTCGTTTCTCCACATGGAGCGAGCCGGGGCGCACATGCATGTGGCCTCGACGATCATCTTCGAGGGCTCCGCGCCGAGCCACAAGGAGTTCCGCGACCAGATCGAGTCGCGGCTGCACCTGGTCCCCCGTTTTCGCCAGAAGCTGCGGTTCGTGCCGTTCAGCCAAGGGCGGCCCGTCTGGGTGGACGATCCCCACCTCAACCTCGACTACCACGTCCGGCAGACCGCCCTGCCCGCTCCTGGGTCAGAGGAGCAGCTGCGCAACCTCGCATCGCGAATCTTCTCCCAACAGCTCGACCGCAGCAAGCCGCTCTGGGAGCTCTGGCTCGTCGAGGGGCTGGACGGAGACCGCTTCGCGATCGTCGGCAAGAGCCATCACGCCCTGGTCGATGGCGTCTCCGGCGTCGATATAACGACTGTTCTCTTCGATCTCGCCGAGGATCCCCCCTCGCCGGCTGTGCGCCCGCCGAAGTGGGCGCCCCGACCTGAGCCGACCAACCTCGACCTCCTCCGCGACGCACTGCAAGAGCGGACGACCAGCCCGAGGGAGATCGCCCGCGGAGTACGAGCCGTGCTGCGCGGCCCGCGCCAGGTCCTGCGCGGGCTCGGCGCCACCGGGAGGCTGCTCGAGGCAGGAATGGCGGCACCGAGCACGCCCTTCAACGTCGAGATCGGCCCACACCGACGCCTTGCATTTGTGCAGGCCGACCTCGACGACCTGAAGCGAGTCAAGAACAAGCACGGCGGCACCGTCAACGATGTCGTCCTCTCAACGGTCACCGGAGCGCTCGGCAACTACCTTCGCGCCCGCGGCCACGACACCGAGGGCCTTGAAATGCGAGCGATGGTCCCGGTCAGCGTTCGCGCCGATGAGGAGCATGGTGCACTGGGCAACCGGATCTCGGCGATGATGGCGCCGCTGCCGGTCTGGTGCGAGGACCCGGTAGATCGCCTGCGCCTTGTCACCGAGACGATGGGCGACCTGAAGGGGTCGGGGCAGGCTGTCGGCGCTGAGATCCTCACCAAGCTCACCGATTTCGCTCCACCGACGATCGCTTCCCAGGCCGCACGGCTTCAGCCGGCCCAGCGCTTCTTCAACCTGGTCGTCACCAATGTTCCCGGGCCGCAGTTCCCTCTCTATCTCCTCGGTCGCAGGATGGAGGCGATCTTCCCGATGGTTCCTCTGGCGCGACGCCAGGCGCTCTGCGTGGGGATCATGTCCTACGACGGGCAGGTCGATTTCGGCCTTGTGGGGGACTACGACGCAATGGCCGACCTCGACAGCTTCGGCCTCGACCTCGAGCAGGCGCTGACCGAAGTGTGCGAGCTGGTCGGCGAGGGACAGCGGCGCAACGGCGGGGCTCAGCGCACGGCGCGGGCGCTGACCACAAACGGCACGGCGTCGCGCAGGTAGTTCCAGTCGAACAGTCCGGCGTTGTAGCCGTGGACGCTGGTGTCTGCGTTGATCAGCACCGCGGTGATGCGGTCAAAGCGCCCCGGACGGGCGAGCCGCACCGACATCGTCCCGCCGCCCGGCTTGAAGCGCAGCTTGGAAACGACGTCACCGTTGCGCTCGGTGCCCACTCTGCCAACCAGGGCCAGCCCGACTTCGGTTTCGGGTGGAGCTATGGCGCGTACGACCACGGCTCTGCCGCCATCGACATGGACGCGCAGGAGCTGGGACGTCGTGTGGCTCAAGCGGCGACGCAGCGAGCTGCCGTCTACCGGCAGGCTTCCTTGACGGGAGACGTCGCGGAAGGCGCGCGCCTCCGGGAAGACCGTGGTGGTGCGCCACTCGGCGAGATCGCGTGAGAAGCGGGCAAAATCGCGGCCGAAGCTCGAACCGCCAACCGCGTCGATCGCGGAACCGTAGGCCGAGACCGAGAACCCACCCGGCTGCGTCTCCACGGCCCGGTCCCAGGCATCGCGTATGAGCTGGCGCCCGTAGCGGTGCGCGAGCCACTGATTCCAGACCGCTGAGCCGTACTCCTTAATCGCATTCACGGTCATTGGGACCTGATAGCTGCGTGTCCAGCGGCGCACATAGCGCCAGTAGTCGTTGAGGCCGTCGTAGACCTGGTCCTCCATCCAGACCGCGGTCGCCTCCACGAACCAGGAGTCCTGATAGGCGTCGTAGCTGAACTGGAGGATGTGGTTGTACTCGTGGGCGATCGTCACCTTGAGATTGCCCAACTGCGTCCCGCCGGGGAACTCGCTTCGGTCGTAATCGTCGTCGACGACCAGATAGCCGTGCAGGTGTCGCGGCAGGCGGTGCGCTTGCGTTGCCTGGCCGCGATCCGGAGCGGCGTAGCCGAACAGCTCACCCCCGATTTGAGCGAGGTAGATGTCCGTCTTGCCGCTTCCTCCCCCCTGCCGGCCATCGGATTTCGGTTCGCGCCAGCCGAGCGTGTCGTTCTCGATCGAGTGAACGTGCTCGGCAACGCCCTGGACGCGCTCTACGAAATCGGGCACACCATCGCCATCGGAAACGCCGTTGGCGTCGGTCAGCTTCGGGGCGTCGGCTCCCTTCGCCACCCAGTGGACGCAGAAGTGGAGACTGCAGGCAGGCGAGTACGGAGCCTCGGGCGCCTTGTAGGCGTTGATGTTGTCGACGGGCCCATCGGTTGGGCGCGCCGCAGGCGCCCGGAAGGCCCACCGATCGCCGGCCGAGGCCGAAGCGGGGGCCAGCACGCTCAGCGCCAGCACAGCGAGCAAGGCTCCGATCGACCGCCGACTTGCTCGCACGTGCGCCAATCTACAGGCCCGGGCAGGCGCTGCCCACTCGCCTTGGAGGCGATACTTCAGCCGTGACTCCGGAAAGGACCCTTTGCGCGTAGCTCTCGCTCAGATCGACCCGACCGTCGGCGACATAGACGGCAACGCTGGCAAGATCGCCGAATGGATAGGCCGCGCCGAAGCCGCCGGCGCTGACCTGGCGATCTTCCCCGAGCTCTGCGTTCCGGGGTACCCAGCCGAGGACCTCTACCTGAAGCGCCACTTCATCGAGGCAAACCGGCGGGCGGTCGAGGAGCTGGCGAAGGGCGTCGGAGCCACACTCACAGCGCTGGTTGGATTCGCCGAGCCGGCCGCCACCATTGAAGGAGACCCTCGCTGTGCTCACAATTCGCTGGCCGTCCTTTCGGGAGGCGAGGTACGAGGCGTCTATCGCAAGAACCGACTCCCCAACTACTCGGTCTTCGACGAGCAGCGCTATTTCGTGCCGGGCTCAGAGCCGCAGAGCATCGCCGTCGCGGGGGCACTGGTGGGCCTCACCATCTGCGAGGACGTCTGGGTTGAGGGGCCCCCCGCTTCGATCGAGGTCGCCGATGGCGCCTCGCTGATCGCGAATCCATCTGGATCTCCGTATCACCGCGGGAAGGGGCAGGAGCGCGAGGCGATGTTTGCCGATCGAGCCCGCGCCTACAGCACCTATGTCGCGTTCTGCAACTTGGTTGGCGGGCAAGACGAGCTTGTCTTCGACGGCCACAGCCTCGTTGTGGATCCCACTGGGCAAGTCATTGCCCGAGCGGCCCAGTTCGAAGAGGAGCTCCTGCTCTGCGAGGTTCCTGGCACGGCCCCCGACGCTCTGGCAAAACCGCTGGGCGATGCGGCTGAGGTCTATGCAGCGCTTGTGCTGGGCCTGCGCGACTACGTCCGCAAGAACGGGTTTCGCCACGTCGGCTTGGCGCTCTCCGGGGGGATCGATTCGGCCCTCGTGGCGCTGCTGGCGATGGACGCACTGGGGCCGGAGCAAGTCACCTGCGTGGTCATGCCCTCGCCGTACTCGAGCGCCGAGACTCAGGAGGACGCGCGTGCCCTGGCCCAAAACCTCGGAGTCGAGGCCCTCGAGATCCCGATTGGCTCGACGATGGAGGCCTATGAGGGAGCGCTGACGGACTCCTTCGGGACCCGAGGCGAGAATGGCACAGAGCCTCTCCCCCGTGACCCGACTCGGCCGTCAGAGCCCGATCTCGCCGCCGAGAACCTCCAGGCGCGAATTCGAGGAAACCTGATGATGGCCCTCTCCAACAAGCACGGCTGGCTCATCCTCACCACTGGGAACAAGAGCGAGATGTCAGTCGGCTACGCGACCCTCTACGGGGACATGGCCGGTGGCTTCGCGGCGATCAAGGACGTGCCGAAGACGCTCGTCTACGAGCTGGTTCGCCATCGCAATCAGGTCGCCGGCCGTGAGCTGGTTCCGTCCACCGTGCTGGACCGCGCCCCTTCCGCCGAGCTTCGCCCCGACCAACTCGACACCGACTCCCTGCCCCCCTACGAGGTACTCGACCGGATCCTCGAGGGCTACGTGGAGCGCGACGAAGGGCGAGAGGGGCTGGTCGCGGCTGGGCTTCCACCCGACGTCGTCGACCAGGTGATCCAAATGGTCGATCACTCCGAGTACAAGCGCCGCCAGGCCGCCCCCGGGATCAGGATCACACCCAAGGCGTTTGGCCGGGACCGCCGCCTCCCGATCACCAATCGCTTCGGCGGTTAGCCTGACGGCGTCCTCGGTCGCTTACGTGCGGAGCACGCTGCGCTCCTGCGTCCTTGTCAGGATTGAGCTGGAATCGGCCTGACGGCGATCGTCATCTGCGCCAGGGCGCAGAGGCGGTCCTCAGCGTCTTTGACCTCGGCTTCCCAAACCCATGTCGTGCGGCCACGGTGCCGCGCCCTGGCGTCGACGAGCGCCGAGCCCTCTGTGATCGGTCGCAGGAAGTTGACCGATATCGACTGCCCCATCGCCATCATGCCCTCGTCGAAAACGGCCAGCGCGGTTGCTCGCGAGCAGATGCTCTCGACCAGCGTCGAGAGCACGCCGCCGTGCAAGAGGCCAACGGGCTGGCGCAGCTCATCGCGCATCGACAGCCTCACCTGTGCGTGATCGGGATCGTCGTCGATCCACTCCGTGCCGATCAGGGCATCGAAATGAGAGTGCAGTCCGTGTGGGTCCTCGGCCATTGCCGGCCGGACCCTACCCGGAGCGCCGCTGACATAGGCTTTCGGGCCCATGGCACTTAGCGATGATCAGCGAGCGATGCTCCGACTGCTTGCCCAGCGGGAAGAGGGATATGAGGACATTGCGGCCCTGATGGGCCTGAGTGTCGATGAGGTTCGCGCCAAGGTCAAAGAGGCACTGAGCAGCCTGGAGGACTCCGGTCAAGGGACTGGCGAGCCACCGCCGCAGGTCAAAACTCCACCACCGCAAGAGCCATCGCCCTCGTCTCCAACGCCGGGCCCGAAGCCGGCAAAGCCGCCCTCGGCGGGGCCCAAGCCCCAGAAGCCCTCGCCCAAGCCGCCACAGAAACCTTCACCGTCCTCGCCCAAATCGACCGCGACGGGCACTTCGCGGCTTCCAATGCCGCAGGATCGGGGCACGCGATGGGCCATTGCGGCGGGCCTCGGAGTGACGGTCGTCCTGATCCTGCTCTTGATCACAGGCGTCCTCGGTGGGGACGGGGACGACAGCGCAGAATCGACGACCGCCGGCGCGGACAACCCTTCGGCCGAACTGGCCAACGGCTCCAAACAAGCCACACAGGCCGTCCTCAAAGCGGTCGACGGAAGCGACGGTAAAGGCGCAGCCCTGTTCGGTCGTGCGGGGCAAGAAGTGCGAATGGTCTTCCATGCCGACGGCTTGGCTCCCACAGCCAATGGAGAGTCCTACGTGATCTCGCTCGCTCGCTCTCCCACGGAACGAGGGCCAATTGCGGCAGCCAAAGTGGATGAGTCCGGCGAAGTCAACGAGGAATTCAAAGTGTCGCCCGAAGCGGTCGGTCTGCTCGCCAGCGGCTTTGACGAGATGGAAGTGTCGCTTGTCTCCAACGCCAAGCTCCGGTCCGCGCTGGAACGGGCTAAAGGGGAGGGTGGCGTGCCCACCTACTCGGGTACCCCGGTTTTGAGAGGGCAGGTCGAAGGCCCCGCGGTTGACGCGGCGGCTAGAGGCCAGCGCTAGTGGGTCTTAGACCCACTGTTCTTCGACCTACTAGGGGAGCAGCTTGCCGGGATTCATGACCCCGGTCGGATCCAGTTGCTCCTTGACCGCCCGCAGGACCTCCACCCCGGCAGCTCCCAACTCGGCCTTCATATAGGGCGCGTGATCGCGGCCGACCGCGTGGTGGTGCGTGATCGTGCCTTTCGCGGCGACAATGGCCTCCGATGCCGCCTGCTTGACTGCTCGCCACTGCTCCACCTCTTCGCCCTGCCGAGCGCGGGCGATGAACGTGAAGTAGAGCGAGGCTCCGTCGGCGTAGGCATGTGAAAGGTGGCAGAAGACCAGGCCGGGCGTTCCCTGCGCCGCCAGCGAATCCTCGATTGCGGCGCCGACAGCCTCGCGCAGGTCGCCGAGCTGCGTCCAGGTGTGGGATGTCTCGAGGGTCTCGACGATCGCACCCATGCCCATCAGCGTGTCGCGAAGGTAGGGCCCCTGGAAGCGGCCGTGCTCCCACGACTGTCCGGCACTCTGGCCGAGGTACGCCGCGTCGCCGTTTCGCAACTCTCGCACCGTCAGGGCGCGCCGTCGCGCCACGGACCCTTCATCGCCCTCCAGGCCGATCACGATCAGACAGCCGTCGCGCTTGCGGCGCAGCTCCAAGTAGCCGCCAAAGAGCGTCCCGGTGACGCCCCGCGGCCCCGACAGGGCAAGCGACACACGGGTCTCCTCCTGATCGGAAACGCGAATCACATCGGGCAGCCCAGGGCCCTGCGCCAGCGCCCGAACGATCTCGCTGCCGGCCTCGAAGCTCTCCGCCATCCACGCCTCGTAGCGCCTCACACGGGGCGCCGGCCGAACTCGGACGGTCACATCTGGGATGACGCCCAGGACGCCCTCGGAGCCGACGACCAGCTCGCGCAGGGACGGCCCGGCGGCTGTATGGGGGGTGTCGAGGGTCCGCAGCTCTCCGCCCGGTGCAAGCAAGCGAATCGCGCTTACCAGCTTGTCGAAGCGGCCATAGCCGCTCGATGCTTGGCCCGCCGAGCGCGTCGCGGCGAAGCCGCCGATCGTGGCGTACTCGAAGGACTGTGGAAAGTGGCCAAGGATCAACCCCTGCCGGGAAAGGGCCGCTTCGGCTTCGGGCCCCCGCAGGCCGGCGCCTAAGCGCGCGGTTAGCGAGCGGTGATCGACATCGACGTCTCGGAGGCGGGAAAGGTCGAGGCTGATCAGGCGGGCATGCTCGCCGCGCAGCGGCTCGACCCCACCCACAACGCTCGTCCCTCCGCCGAAGGGCACAACGGCGATCCCCTCCTTGGCGCAGGCCTCCAGCACACGGCCCACGGCCTCGGCGCTGGCAGGCAGAACGACTGCGTCGGGCGCCCGCTCGAGCCTGCCGCTGCGCAGCCTCGCCAGGTCGACGTATCCGCATCCGGTGGCGTGGCGGACTCGGTCCTCGGTCGATGTGAAGACGCCATCGGTACCGGCGGCGTCAACCAGCGATTGCGGCAGCGGCTCCGCGGCGGGCAGCTCGAAGTCCTCGAGCTTCGCTATATGCGGCGATGGCTCGAGCCTGCCGACGCGGTCCTCCAGGGTTGCCACCGCCGGGCCGTCCAGCTCCGGCGAGATCGCCGGGTCTCCCCACCCCCACCACTTGGAGTCACGCCTCGGCTGCTCGGTCACAATGCTTCCCTCCGCCTGCTCACTCCGCACCTCCGGCCAGAGCTCGTTCGATGCCGTCGAGGGCTTCATCGACGATCTTTCCCTGGCCACGCCGCATCATCATGGAGCCAAGCCGCGATAGGCCGCGCAGTGCCTGCTCAGAAGCGATGGTCACGTCGGTTGCCCCCTCGGAAGCCCGAATGCCGATCTCAACGGTCGCTCTTCGCAGATGGCGCTCAAAAGGAGTTCCCTCGAGCTGCTGTTCCCAGGCGTACCGCTCGCCCTCGATTGCGCTGAGGCAGCGAAAGTCAGCCCGCACCGATCGGCCCTCCTCCGTTTCGAGCACCTGAGTCCACTGATCGCCTGACCCCCCACCCTCGAAATCGACAGCCTCCACCCGAGCTGTCCGCGGCCACCACCGTGGCAGGTTGTAGGGATCGGAGACCAGGGCAAAAACCACGTCTGGTGCTGCAGAGACGCGTCGGCGGCGTGCTACTCGTCCCACCCGTTCGCAGCCGTCAGTCGCCGGCCAGCCGGCGCAGGTCCCTGACCAGCAGCAGATGCTTGAGATGGCTGACCGTCGCCGCCATGTTCTCCAGGCTCTCCAGTGCCTCTTTGCGCCGCTCTGGATTTCGTGAGCGCAGAGAGGGGCCCAGCAGCGCTTCGAGGAGATTGGACTCGCGATCTGCCGAGGAGCGAAAGATCCGAAGATTGCGAGCGCCGACCCCAACGCGCGAGAGCTCATTCGCCGCCCGGACGATTTCGCGGTCGGTCTCGTCATAGACGACCTTGCCGTCGCGTCTCTCCGGTTGAACGATCCCGAAATTCTCCAGCTCTGCGACCAGCTCGGTGCGAGCGCCGGTTTCCTCGACCACCTCATCGAGGCTCAGGTAGGCACTCGAGGTATTGACAAGAATCGCCCTCCGGACACCGCCCCCCGCGGGGCGGCGCTCAGAGCCCCCGCCAAAGTCGATGTCCCCTCCCGCCGCCAACTCCTGGCGGATCACGCGCAAGGGCAGGAACTCGTCGCGCTGCAACCGCAGGATCGTTCGGAGTCGTTCCACGTCGGATTGGCTGTAGAGGCGGTAGCCCCCCGCCGTCCGCCGCGGGCTGAGCAGCTTCTGGTCCTCGAGGTAGCGGATCTTCGAGATGGAGATGTCATCGAACTCCCCCTCGAGGATCTTGCAGACAGCGCCGATGGTCAGCGCCTTGCGCGGCCTGCTGGCCGAGTCCCGCGAACGCATTTGTTGTTCCGAAATGGACATTTGCTCACTTCTCCAGGTAGCTGAGCTTGTACTTGCCGATTTGGATCTCGTCTCCATCGGCGAGCCGGTGAGACTCAATCCTGCGGCGGTTGACGTAGGTGCCGTTGAGTGAGCCGAGATCGTCGAGGTAGAGCCCGTCACGGCGCCGCACGAGAAGCGCGTGATTGCGCGAGACCGTGACGTCATCGAGGAATACACCCGCGTCGGGGCTGCGTCCAATGCTGGTTCGATCCTCATCGATCGTGAAGCTCTCCCCGGCGCGTCCTCCGCCGGCGCGAATCACCAGCGCGGCACCGCTGCGCTCAAGCACCTGATCGATATCGATCGGCTGCATGTCGCCGGTGTCGTCAACCGTGTAGGTCATCGTGGTGGGCTCCTCGCCACCCTCCGACGGCCCCCCCAGATAGGCGCCGCACTTCTGGCAATAGTTGGCGCCCTCGGGATTGACGAATCCGCACTCGGGGCAGTGGACGGCCATCGCGGTACCCCTCCGGCTACGCGGCCGGTGGCTCCTCCGATGGGACCTGCTTCGTCTTGCCCGCCAGGATCTCCGTGAGCTGGGCAACGTCGTCGCCCGAGATCAGCGAGTCGCCGCTTTCGCGCTTGTGGCGCAACCGGGTGACCAGCTCGGCGCGAAGAATGTCGATCTTGCCGTGCAAGACGCGCCGTTTGTAGGAGATCTCGTTCTCTTCCTCGGTTAGCGTGTCGATCAGGTCCTTCAGCTCTTTGTCGCCGAGTGAACCGAGATCGGGAAAGGTGTCCTCCATCTCGCTCCTTGATAGGGAGTTATGGCCTTGCGACCGTTGCGACTGATTATAGGAGGCAATGCCGAAGGTTCAACCCCAGGTTGAAGGTTTATGACTTCTGGGCCTCAGCTTGCGCCTGTGTTCCCCCGCGCTGCCTGCATCCCAGCGTGGGCATATCCCACGGTGGCAACGATTGCGAGGACAAGCCCCACTATCAACAGCGTCGTCGCCACCCACCCGGGGGCGAGCAGCGCAAGGAAGATACCGCCCATGATCGGGAAGACCGATATCCGGCCGGGCCAGTTGACGGATAGCTCGACTCCATGGCGAAGCCCATACTGCGCAAGCAGGAGCATGATCAGCTCGCGGGCGGCGAGCACGGCAAGGGCCCAGCGGGGCAAAAGCTCGAAATGCCAGCAGACGATCGCTCCGCAGAGAATCGTGAGACGGTCGACGAACGGATCGAGCAGTGCCCCGAGCCGGCTGTATTGCCCGGTCACCCGAGCCAGGAAGCCGTCCAGGTAGTCACCGGCTGCGATCAGCCAGAAAACCGCGGCGGCCGCGACGCTGCTGCCATCCTCAGACTCGAAAGCCAGGTACAGGAACACGGGCAGCGCCGCAATGCGCACGTACCCAACGAGGTTGGGCAGGGTCCACGGGTTGAGCGGAGCGCCCTCGCGCGTCTGGGGCGGTGGCGGACCGCTGCGATCGAGCCCGAAGAGCCGTCGCAGCCTCCCCCTGCCGAACGGATCGACATCAGTCATCGGAGCCCGACAGGAGCTGCGACGTGCGTGCAGCGGCCTCCTCGACCGGCAACTTGTGCTCTGCGCCGCTCCCCCGCTCCGTTGCCTCCACGACTCCCTCCGCCAACCCCCGGCGCCCAACCACCACCCGCAATGGGCAGCCGAGCAGCTCGGCGTCGGTGAGCTTCTCCCCGGGGCCGGCGTCGCGATCGTCGTAGAGAACCTCCACCCCATCGTCCCGCAGGTCCCGATAGAGACGATCGGCCGCTTCGCGCTCGGGCTCATCGGCTTGCGCGAGGGATACCAAGTGGACCTGCCAAGGAGCAATCGAGGCGGGCCAGACGATGCCGTTCTCATCGGCGCCCTGCTCGATCGCCGCCGCCACGATCCGAGCCGGGCCGATGCCGTAGCTCCCCATCAGGATCGGGTGTTCCTTCCCCTCTCCGTCGAGGTAGGAGGCGCCCAGCGGCTCCGAGTAACGGGTTCCCAGCTTGAAGATGTTGCCGATCTCGATCGCCGCCTCGATCTCGATCTTGCCGCCGCCGGGAGCTGTGTCGCCGGCCTCCACCGTGCGCACGTCCATCTCGTAGGACTCGAAGTCACGCGTCGGATCGATGCCGCGCAGGTGGGTGTCTGGCTTGTTGGCGCCGGAGACGTAGGAGTTGCCGGTCAGCGCGGCGTCCTTGATGATCGGCAGGCCGCTCTCGACCGGGCCGAGGTAGCCGACGGGCCCGAGCTGAGCCTCGATCTCCTCGGTGCTCGCCTGGCGGAAGTCTGTGTTCATCCCGTTGCGGAGCTTGATCTCGTTCAGCTGATGGTCACCGCGGAGCAGGACGAGGACCATCCCGCGGCCCTCGACGATGATCGGCAGGGTCTTGATGAAGGCGCCCGCGGGCAGGCCGAGGTGCCCACTGACGTCCTCGACCTTGGTGAGGCCTGGGGTCGGGACCTCATCGGGGGCGTCGAGCGGGGGCGGCAGCTCGACCGGCTGCGAATCGGCCGTCGCGACCTCGACGTTGGCGGCGTAGCCGGTCGCCAGCGCGACCTCGTTCTCGCCGGCCGGACAGGGCGCCATGTACTCGTGGGCGCCGGAGCCGCCCATCATCCCAACGTCGGACTCGACCCGGTACCAGCGCAGCCCGCAGCGGTCGAAGATCCGCGTGTAGGCCTCGCTCTGCAGCTCGTAGGAGCGCGCCAGGCCCTCCTCGTCGCGATCGAAGGAATAGGCGTCCTTCATCGTGAACTCGCGGGTGCGGAGGACACCGGCGCGAGGCCGGGGCTCGTCGCGCTCCTTGGTCTGCAGGTGGTAGAGCATCAGCGGCAGGTCGCGGTAGGAGCGCACCTCACGGGCGACGTGGTAGGTGAGGCACTCCTCGTGGGTCATCGCCAGCACCATTGGGGCGCCCTTGCGGTCCTCGAGCTTGAAGAGCTCGTCGATCCCGTATCGGCCTGTCGTTTGCCACGGCTCGGCCGGCTGGAGGATGGGCATCAACATCTCCTGGCAGCCGATCGACTCCATCTCCTCGCGAAGGATCGCTTCGACCTTGCGCACCGCCCGCCAACCGGCCGGCAGGTATGTCCAGAGGCCCGCCCCCAGTTGGCGGATCAGCCCGGCACGCACCATCAGCTTGTGCGACACCGCCTCAGCATCCGAGGGCGCATCCTTCAGGGTCGGCAAAAACGTCTGGGAGAGACGAGTCATTGCAGGAAACCTATCTTCGCGGCGCAGATTGATGTTCCTGATGCCGAACAGGCCAGACGGTTTGGCCTTGTGGTGCCTCCCCCGGCACCGCGGAGTGAAGATTGCCCCGAAGGGGCTCAAGATCCCACCTGCCGTCAGGCAGGTGGCGGCACCGGCGAGGCCAACCCGTCTGGCCTATTCGGCGTAGAGCGCCTCGATCTCCGCCGCGTACTTCTCGACGATCGGCTTGCGCTTCAGCTTCATGGTCGGCGTCAACTCATCGCCGCCCGGCAGCCACTCGGCGGGCAGCAGCTTGAACCGCTTGATCTGCTCCACCCGGGCGAGCTTTGAGTTGGCCCGCTCCACTGCCGCGGCAATCTCGTCGTCGACGACGGACTCGGCAGCAATGCTCTCCAAGGACGTGCCGTCGATTCCGTGCTGCTGGGCGAAGACGGGTGCCGCATCAGGGTCCAACACGATCAGCGCCACGTTGTATGGACGGGCATCTCCTATCGCGCATGCCTGCCCAATCAGAGGACTCGCAGCCTTGATCCTCGCCTCGATGTTCGCCGGAGACATGTTCTTGCCTGCGGCGTTGATGATCAGCTCCTTCTTGCGGTCGATCAGTCGCAGATATCCATCCTCGTCGAGCTCACCCACGTCTCCAGTGTGGAGCCAGCCCTCCGCATCGACTGTTTCGGCGGTGAGCTCAGGTTGGTTGTGGTAGCCAGCCATTACGACTTCGCCGCGGATCAGCACCTCGCCGTCATCGGCGAGCTTCAGCTCAATCCCCGGGGCCGGCGGCCCGACTGTGCCGATCTTCACCCCACCCACCGGGTTGCACGTGCCCGCCGCACAGGACTCCGACATCCCCCAGAGCTCTGCGATCGGAATGCCCAGGGCATGGAAGAACTCGATCACCTCAGGCGGCGTGGGGGCCGCGCCGACGTTGACCGCCTCGAGCTGGTCCAGGCCGATTCGCTCGCGCACTTTCGACAGCACAAGCTCATCCGCTTTGAGGTATTCCGCGGCAAGCTCCTCGGGCAGCTCTTGGCCAGCCTGCTCAGCCTTGACCTTTTGCATCCCGACGTCAATCGCCCAGGCAATCGCCTGCTTGCGCGCCTCGTCCTCCTCGGCCTCGAAGCCAACCTCCATTGCCGCCTTCAACTTCTCCCATATCCGCGGTACGGCGAAGAACCAGCTCGGCCGCACTTCGGGCAGGTAGGAGACGAGCTGGCGAGGGTCGGGGCAGCAAGTGGCGGTGAGGCCGACCACCATCGGCAGGTAGTGACTCGCGTTCCGCTCAGCGATGTGGGCCATCGGCAGCCAGGAGATGACCCTGCCGTCGGAGGGAAGCTGGATCAGCTCGTCATAGCCGCGCATTCCGGCAAGCATGCTGCGATGTGTCAGCTCCACGCCCTTGGGCGGCCCCGTGGTGCCCGAGGTGTAGATCAGGGTGAGGAGATCGTCCGGCTCAACGGCGCGCCAGGCGGCCTCGAAGTCGAAGTCCTCGCGGCCCCCCCGCTCGAGCTCGTCGAGCGTGATCGCCCCACCTCGCGGCTCACCGTCGACCACGATGACGTGGACGAGGGTCTCCACGGAATCGCGCACCTCCAGCACCGTGTCGAGAAAGGCCTGCTCGGTGACCATGACGCGACAGGCGGCGTCGCCGATCACATATGAGGCCTGTTCGATTGTGGAGGTGTTGTAGACGGAGAATGGCGTCGCGCCGAGGTGGATCGCGGCCGTATCTGCAAAGTGGAACTCGGGCCGGTTGATGAGCATCAACCCAACCGTGTCTCCGCGACCGATCCCAAGCGCGGAGAGTCCCGCTGCGACAAGTCGAACCCGATCGGAGTACTCGCTCCAGGTCAGGTCGACCTCATCCCCCTTGGTGCGCAGCGCGGTCCGGTCAGCATTGCCCGCGGCCGTCACCTGGAAGGCTTCTGCCAGCGTCGCCGCATCCAGCCCCAGCGGCCTGGTGGTCCTCGAACCTGAAGTCTCTACAGCCATCTCACCCTCCTTGGGTAGCCACTTCGACTATCTCACAACCCGAGAGCCTGCCCTCGGCTAGGCCCTGGTGAAACGGCGGCCCGCTGTGGGGGAAGCGTCCTCATCGAGCAGCACGCGGTCAGACTCGCCTTTCTCTGCGGCTTCGTGCTCCAGTTGCGCGATTCTCTCCGGCGTCAGGTCACCGGCGTTCTCCTCCTCGATCTTCGCCAGCCAGGCGGCGCCCTCCCCTGCCTTTGCCTCGTCGACCTCGACCTTGCCACGGTCGAGCGACTTGTCGATCTCCTCGAACAGAGCATCGACGAGGTCCGCCTGCGGGACCTTCCGCAGCGGCTTGCCGTGAGCGAAGATGAGCCCCTCGTTCTTGGCTCCGGTGATGCCGAAGTCGGCGTGGGAGGCCTCGCCGATCCCGTTCACCGCACAGCCCAGGACCGCCACCTCGATCGGCTCGACGTAGCCCTCCAGCCGCTGCTCGATCTCGGCGACTACCGAGTCCATGTCGAACTGGAGGCGGCCACAGGTCGGGCAAGCAATCAGCACCGGGCCCCGCTCCCGCAGTTGCAGCGCCTTGAGGATCTCCCAGGCGACCTTCACCTCCTCCTCGGCATGAAAGGTCGAGAGGCTGATCCTGATCGTGTCGCCGATCCCGTCCGCCAGCAGCGTTCCAAGGCCGACCGATGACTTCAGAGAGCCCGACCACTTCGTGCCGGCCTCGGTGATGCCGAGATGCAGCGGGTAGGGGATCTTCTCCGCCAGCAGGCGGTTGGCCGCGATCGTGTTGGGGACGTTGGTCGACTTGATCGACACCTTGAAGTCGGTGAACTCAAGGCTCTCCATCAATTCGACGAACTCGACCGCCGCCCCGACCAGAGCCTCGACCGGGCTCTCACGCTCCAGCTCATGCAGATGCTTGGGAAGCGAGCCGGAGTTGACCCCGATCCGCATCGGCACGCTGGCCGCGGTCGCGCGCTCGGCAACCTCTGCGACCTTCTCGCGCCCTCCGATATTTCCCGGGTTGAGGCGAATGCAGTGGGCGCCGGCGTCGATCGCCTTCAGCGCCAGGGTGTGGTTGAAGTGGATATCGGCGATGACCGGGATCGGCGATTCCTTGACGATCGTCTTCAGCGCCTCGACGTCGTCATCGCGCGGGACCGCCACCCGCACCAGGTCCGCCCCGGCATCCGCGACCTTGCGAATCTGCTCCATCGTCGCCGCCAGGTTGGCGGTCTCGGTCTTGGTCATCGTCTGCACGGCAACCGGGGCGCCGCCGCCAATCGGCACGCCGCCAACGAAGATCTGCCGCTTCGAAGCCATTCCCGAAGGGTATCCCGGCGCGAGTCCGACAGAGTCGCGGACTCTTTCAGAGTGATTCAGCCGTCCTAACGGACGTTGAATCCCTCGCCTGTGAGTCGGTCGATGTCGTTGGATAGGCCGAGGAAGAAGAGCATGATGACCAGCACGAAGCCGAGCGCACCGGCTCGCTCCATCACCCGGAACGGCACCGGCTTGCCGCGCACCTTCTCCACCAGGCTCCAGAAGATGTGGCCTCCATCGAGCGGCAGGAAGGGAAAGAGATTGATCAAGCCAAGCGAGAGGCTGACCAGCGCGAGCAGGACCAGTGCCCGCTCGAACCCGAACTTGTCGATCGTCTGGTTAGCGACATCGCTGACCCCCACCACGCCCGATACCTGCTCGCGCTTCTCCGGGTCCACGAGATTGGAGAACACGGTGATGGTTCCGCGCGTGACTTCCCACATGTATCCGGTCGAGCGATCCACTGCCTCACCCATTCCGACGTCTATCGATTCGGTGCCGTAGGAGATCCCCAGCCGAGTGCGCCTGACGACTCCGTCGTACTCGGGCCAGATCCGGATCGTTTGGACCTCCCCATCGCGGCGAACCCTCACTATCGCCGCAGTGGCGGCACGGCAACCGTCGACCTGCTTTCCGGCGCACTTATGGGAGGCAACGTCGTCGATGAAGCGATCGAGGCGCGTTGCGCGATCGGCGTTCGGATAGCTCTTGCCGTCGATCGCCAGGATCTGGTCGCCTTTCTGCAGCGAAGCCGCCGCCGGAGACCCGGGATCGATCTCCCCAACCGTCTGGGTCGTTTCGTCGACGCCATTGAAGGCGATGAGCGCGAAGAGAATTGCGAACGCAAGAACGATGTTTACCGCCGGCCCAGCGCCGATCACGACGATCCGCTTCCAGACGGGCTGCGCGTAATACCCGCGAGCCGCCACATCCGGCGGCAGATCTTCGTCGGGGTTCATGCCGGTGATTTTCACGAAGCCACCCGCCGGGATCGCGCCGATGCCGTACTCGGTCTCGCCCCGTTTGATCGAGACGAGCTTTGGCGGAAAGAAGAGGAAGAAGCGCTCGACCCGCATCCCCGTTGCCTTGGCCGCCACGAAGTGGCCGGCCTCGTGGAGGATGACGAGAAACGAGAAGCCCAGAAAGATCCACACCCAGTTCATGTCAGCGCCAACCCCTTGACGCAGCCTTCGGAGCGCCGCCTTGCTTCGGCATCGGCTGCGAAGAGGTCATCGAAGTGGCTAACCGGCTGAGGAGGCATCTCTGAGAGGACGTGCTCGATTGTCGCAGCGATCCCCGTAAAGCCGATCCGTCCCTCAAGGAAGGCGTGAACGGCGACCTCGTTGGCGGCGTTGAGCACACAGGGCGCTGTCCCACCGGTCACAGCGGCCTGACGCGCCAGGTCAAGCGCGGGGAAGGCTTCGGGGTCTACGGCTTCGAAGGTCAGTGCACCCTCGGCGACGAGGTCAACCGGCTCCAGAGGCAGGTCGACGCTCTGCCCACCATGCAGCGCGTAGGAGATCGCCACCCGCATGTCCCGGGGCCCGATATGCGCCAGCATCGCGCGATCGGCCAGCTGCACAAGGCCGTGGATGAGCGACTGCGGATGGACCACGACGTCGATCCGCTCGTAGGGCACGCCGAAGAGATGGTGGGCCTCCATCAGCTCGAGCCCCTTGTTCATCAGCGTCGCCGAATCGATCGTGATCTTGCCGCCCATCTCCCAGGTTGGGTGGGCCAGTGCCTCCTCGACGGTGACCCCGGCCAGCTCAGCGGCGCTTCGCCCTCGGAACGGCCCACCACTGGCGGTGATCGTCAGCCGCTGGACGCTGCCGGGCGGCTGACCGGCGATCAGCTGGTGCAGTGCAGTGTGCTCTGAGTCCACCGGCGTGATCAGAGCCCCGGTGGCCTCGGACAGCTGCATGACCAGCTCTCCGCCGACGACGAGGGACTCCTTGTTGGCCAACGCCACGTCGATCCCCTCGCTGAGCGCGACCACCGTTGGGCCCAAGCCGGCCGCGCCGACCATCGCGTTGAGGACCAGGTCCGCGTCGGACTCGGCGATCAGCCGACGCACCCCCTCCTCCCCGCTCAGCACCTGTCCGTCCCAATTCGAGCGGGCGTGTTCGGCAGCTTCATCGCTGGCGAGCGCTACGACCGGCACGCCGTGCTGGCGTGCCTGCGCGAGCAGCGGCTCCCAGCTTGAGCCTGCCGCCAGCCCCACTATCCGAAGGTCATCGGACGCAGCCAGAATCTCAAGGGCCTGCGTCCCAATCGAGCCTGTCGACCCGAGTATCAGCAGCGTCTTCATCGAGAACAGAGCATAGGGACGCCCGTGCTCGCGTCAGTAGACGAACTGGACCGAGAGGTAGTACCCCACGACGACGGTGAAGAAGACGGCATCGAGGCGGTCGAGCAAACCCCCATGGGGCCCAAACAGCCTGCCGGTGTCCTTCTTGCCGAGGTCGCGCTTCAGCATCGACTCGAAGAGATCCCCGAGCGGGGCAATCGCAGCCACGGCCGCGCCCATGATCAGCGCATCGACACCTGAGAGCCAGTCCTGGTAGAGGCCTGCGAACCAGAAGCCCATCGTGCCGATCACGAATCCGCCGATCAGCCCCTCGAGGGTCTTGTTGGGCGACAGGTTGGGCGCGATCTTGTGCGAGCCGAACATACGACCCGTCGCGTAGGCACCGGTATCGCTGGCAAAGGTGCCGACGAGAACGTCGACCAACAGGGCCGCGCCGTGATCGGGAAGATCGCGAAGCAGCACCGCGTGGACCAGGGGGATCCCGATCCAGACGATCCCGAGCAGCGTGACTCCCATCGACATCGTGATCCCATCGCGATGCTTGCGGTCCGCCCCGAAAGCGAAGAGCACCGGGAACGACGCGGCGAGGATCATCAAGACGTTGAAGGAGGTCCCGAAGTGAGCGGCGAGGATCAGAGCGATGACCGACACATAGGCGGCGATGCCGATCGGGCGCATCGCCGCGGACATCATCAGGTACTCCCGCAGGGCAAGCGCGCCGAGCCCGATCATCGCGATCGTGAACGGCAGGCCCCCCACAACCGTGATCGCGATCGCAAAGGCAATCCATGGAATGGCAACCAGGATCCGCCTGATCGTCTCGCCCCGCTGCGTGCCGCGGCGACGGGGCTCACGTGGCTTGGGCTCGGAACGCTCCTCGACGACCGGATCCTCGATTCCCTCGAAGAGGTCGATGGCCCGATCGAAGTCGATGTCTCCCCTGCGGACCCCCCCCGGCCCCTCGCGCCCAGACTCCATCTCTAGCCCCTAGCTCCGAAGCGGCGGCGGCGGCGGTCGAATTCGGCAAGCGACTCCTCGAAGGCCTCGCGCGTGAAGTCCGGCCAGAGCTCATCGCGGAAGACCAGCTCCGAGTAGGCGCACTGCCAGAGCAGGTAGTTGGAGATGCGCTGCTCGCCGCTGGTTCGAATCAGGAGGTCAGGATCGTGCATCTCAGGTGCGTACAGATGGCTTCTGAAGGCTTCCTCGGAGTCGCCGTCGAAGCTTCGCGCCGCATCGACGATCTCCGCGCGGCCGCCGTAGTTGAAGGCCACGAAGAGCGTGATCCGCCGATTCGCAGAGGTCGTCTCTTCGGCCCATGCCATCCGCTCGACCAGCTCGGAAGCCACTCCATCCCGGCGGCCGATAAAGCGCATTCTCACGCCCTCCTCGCACAGCTCCGGCGTCTCAGTCTCGATCCGCTCACCGAACATCCTCATCAGCCCTTCGATCTCATCGGTGGGACGCGACCAATTCTCGGTGGAGAAAGAGAAGACGGTCAGCTCCTCTATCCCCAGCTCGACCGCGTCGCGCAGGCGAGCCTTGACGACGTCGGCACCGGCTCTGTGGCCCTCGACGATGGGCAGTCCCTGCCTCTCCGCCCATCTGCCATTGCCATCGGTGATGATGGCCACGTACCGCGCGGAGGCAGTCACACCTCCAGGATCTCCTCTTCCTTCCCCTTCAGCGAAGAGTCGATCTCGGCGATTGCCTCGTCGGTCTGCTTTTGCAGGCTCGCCTCAGCTCGGCGCTCGTCATCCTCTCCTGCTTCACCCTCCTTCTTCAGCTCGCGCAGATCGTGCATCGTGTCGCGCCGAATGTTGCGAATCGCGATTCGCCCCTCCTCTGCGACACCATGGACGACCTTGACCATCTCGCGACGACGCTCCTCCGTCAGCTCGGGAATCTGGAGCCGGATCAGGTTGCCGTCGTTGCTGGGGGTTAGGCCGATGTCGGAGTCGCGGATGGCCTTCTCAATCGCCTCGATAGAGGACTTGTCGAAGGGCGTCACGGTCAGCAGGCGTGCATCTGAGGTTGCCACGTTGGCGAGCTGTTTGAGCGGGGTCGGCGCGCCGTAGTAGTCGACGGTGATCCGGTCGAGAAGATGTGGAGAGGCACGCCCCGTGCGAACCGTCGCCAGCTCGCCGCGACTCGACTCGACCGACTTCTGCATTCGGTCTTTTGCGTCGCTGAGCAGCTCGTCGATTAGCTCCACTGGATCCCTCGCTTGGTCAGGCAGCGGGGCTGCCGTTGGAAACCAACGTGCCCACCTGCTCTCCGGCAACGATCCTATCTATGTTGCCCTCGTCCCCCATATTGAAGACGTAGATGGGCAGATCGTTGTCCATGCACAGCGACAGGGCGGTCGAGTCCATCACCTTCAGCCCTCGCTCGATCGCTTCGCGGTGCGTGATCTCGGGGATGAACTTGGCCTCTGGATGGGTGGCTGGATCGGCGTCGTAGACGCCTTCGACGCCGTTCTTCGCCATCAGGATCGCTTCTGCCCGGATCTCAAGGGCACGCAGTGCCGCCGCGGTGTCGGTGGTGAAAAACGGGTTGCCGGTGCCCGCGGCGAAAATCACCACCCGCCCCTTCTCGAGGTGACGCATGGCCCGGCGGCGGATGTATGGCTCCGCCACCTCCTTGGTTTCGATCGCCGAGAGGACCCGGGTGTGCTGACCGGCTCCCTCCAGCGCGTCCTGAAGAGTCAGGGCGTTGAGGACGGTCGCCAGCATCCCCATGTAATCGCCGGTGGCGCGGTCCATTCCCTCGGCCGCAGCCTCGAGGCCTCTGTAGATGTTGCCCGCGCCGACCACAATCGCAATCTCGACCCCACGAGCGCGAATAGCCGCCACCTGCCGGGCGATCCGCTGGACCTCATTGGCATCGGTGCCATGGTCGAGATCCCCCATCAGCGCCTCGCCCGAGAGCTTCAGGAGGATGCGATTGAATTTCGGCTCAGGGTCTGGGGTCACGAAAGGTCCAGGTTCGCGAATCGGGATTCGAGTCCGCCCGCTCGCGAGAGCCTACCCGCGGTGCCGTCTCCCGTCAGCTCAGTCGCCGACGCGGAAGTAGGAAAAGCGGGCAATGCGTACGTTCTCGCCGGTCTTGGCGGCCAGCTCCTGCCGAAGCTCCTCGATCGACTTCGAGTCGTGCTTTTCGGTGTTGACATGGGACTGGTCGAGCAGCGCGACTTCCTTGGCCCACTTGGCGAGCTGCCCGTCGACGATCTTCTCTACGACATCGTCGGGCTTGCCTTCTTCGCGTGCCTTCTCGAGGAAGACGCGTCGCTCCGCCTCCTTCTCCTCATCGGGGATCTCCTCGGAGGAGACAAACTTCGGGGCGGTTGCGGCAACGTGCAGCGCCACCTCGTAGGCAAAGGCCTTGAAGTCCTCGTTGCGCGCGACGAAGTCGGTCTCGCACTGCACCTCGACCATCGCCCCAACCTTGTCGTTGGCATGTATGTAGGCAGCGACGACGCCCTCTTCGGTGCCGCGCCCTTCCCGCTTGGCGGCTGAGGCCTGGCCCTTGACGCGGAGAATCTCGATGGCGCGATCGACGTCTCCCTCCGCCTCCCCCAGCGCGGACTTGCAGTCCATCATCGCGGCGCCGGTCCTGTCTCGCAATGCCTTTACATCAGCCGCAGAGACACTCACTGCGACGCTCCTTCCGCAGGCGGTGTGGCGGTGGGGGCCTCGCCCGCGGCCGGCGTGGCAGCGGCTGCTTCCTCGGCGGCTTTTTTCGCCACCTCCTCAGCTTCTTGGCGAACCTTCTCTTCCTCCTCGCGCTTCTTTCGCTCTTCCTCTTCCTTGCGCCGCCGCTCCATTTCCTCGGCGAGGCGGCGTTCCTCCTGAACGCGCCAGCCGCTCGCACCGGCCTCGATCGCCTCACCGACGGTGCCGATCACGAGCTCGCAGGAGCGAATCGCGTCGTCGTTGCCGGGAATCACGTAATCGACCGGCGTCGGGTCGCAATTGGTGTCGACCAGGCCAATGATCGGAATCCGCAAGCGAGCGGCCTCGCGAACAGCGATCTCCTCCGTTTTTAGGTCCGTGATGAACACTCCGTCGGGCAGCCGGTCCATGTCCCTCACACCGCCCAGGTTGTACTCGAGCTTGGCCAGCTCGGCCTGCATTCCCATGCGCTCCTTTGTCGGCAGGAGATCGAGCTTGCCCTCCTCCTGCCAATCGTTCAGCTCGTGAAGCCGGGCAATCCGAGCCGAGATGGTGTTGAAGTTCGTAAGCAGCCCCCCCAGCCAGCGCTGATTCACGTAGGGCATCTTGCAGCGGTCGGCCCACTCCTGCACCACTCCGCGCGCCTGCTTCTTGGTGCCGACGAACAGAATGGTTCCGCCGCCGCTGGCCAACTCGCCTGCGAAGTGACGTGCTTTCTCGAGCAGCGACTCGGTTTGGACCAGATCGATGATGTGGATCCCGTCCAGCTCGCCGAAGATGTAGCGCCGCATGCTGGGATCCCAGCGGCGCGTCTGGTGGCCGAAGTGAACTCCCGCCTCCAGCAGCTCTTTTAGGCCTGCCTCTGGCATTTCAGAAATCTCCTTGGTTTGGGTGAAGCCCCGGCGCCCTTGCCTGGGGGACGCGGCTCATTGCCGGCCAGGACCCAGGCGGTACGGCGGGAGTAGGTTTGGTGGAGCGAGGATTGTATGGGTAGCGATTGCTCTAGGCGGCGCGGGCGGCCTCGAGCGCAGCAGCCAGGTCAGCCGGCAGCTCAGAGGCGAAGGTCATTTCCTCTCCCTGAGCGGGATGGATGAACGAGAGGCGATGAGCATGGAGGAACTGCCTGGTCAGCCCATAGGCGCTCTTGCCGCCATAGGTCGCATCGCCTACCAGCGGGTGACCCACTGCCGCGAAATGGGCACGGATCTGGTGCGTACGGCCGGTCTCCAGGCGCGCCTCCAAGTAAGTGTCCGAGGGAAGCAGGTCCTGCACCGTGAAATGGGTTCGCGCCTCGCGCGAGGCAGCGCCGGACACAGCCATCCGATGGCGCTGCTTGGCAGCGCGACCGATTGGGGCATCGATCGTGCCGGTCCGAGAGGCCAGCCTGCCTCCCGCCAGAGCGAGATAGAGCCGGTTGACCTCGCGCCGCCGAATCTGAGCCTGCAGCGCAGCGAGGGTCTCGTTGTTGCGAGCCACGACCATGAGGCCGCTCGTGTCCTTGTCGAGACGGTGGACGATGCCGGGGCGCGCCGGGTCCGTGCCGCCGCCGACGATGTCTTCCAACTCATCGACCAGCGTGCGCCCCCGGTGCGAGGGTGCTGAATGGACGACAAGGCCAGCCGGCTTGTCGATGACCGCCAGCGCGTCGTCGAGGTGGACTACGCGGAGATCACTCATTGCGGAGGTAGATCAAGGCAAAGAGCACGATGCCGACCGTAATCGCAACGTCGGCGATGTTGAAGGCCGGCCAGGAGAGAACGTCGATGTAGTCGGTGACCTCCCCCTCCAGCACCCGATCGATCAGGTTTCCGAAGGCACCACCCGCCAGCAGACCGGTCGCAATCCAAAGCCCGGGGCGATCCGGTTCCCGGGCAAATAGGAAGCCGACGATGCCGACCAGCGCCACGACACCAAGCAGGACCAGGGCCTCCCCACTACCACTGGCCAGCCCGAAGGCGACGCCAGAGTTATGGGAGAGAGTCAGGCCAACCGGACCGAGGAGCTCGACCTCCTCTCCTGGCGCCAGGTTGGCCTCGGCCAGCGCCTTGGTCGCCTGGTCGAGCACGATGACGAGGCCGCAGAGCGCGCCCCCCAGGCGCCAGGCGCGAGCGCCGTCGCCGCTCACCCTTCGATCAGGCCGACGACGATCGCGCGCGCGATGAAGAGCACGATCACGCCGATGATCGGGCTCAGATCGAGCGCGAAACCGCCGCCGCCAATGGGCGGCAGAAAGCGCCGGAAGACGTTCAGGTAGGGATCGGTCGTCTCTTTGATGAAGTCGAGAGTCCCCCGCAGCGCCCGGTTGTAGGGCATCCGCGGTATCCAGGAGATCAAGATGTTGAGGAAGATCAGGACTGTGTAGACGAGAAAGAGAGCGCTTACGTAGTCGGCAACGTCATTCCGCGTGAGGGCCAAAGCAATCACCTTCGCATCCTCTCCAGGGAGGCTCTTACAGCCGCTTCGAAGGCCGCTCTCGCGCCTTCCCGATCGAGCGCCTCGAGCCCGGCCTCGGTACTGCCACCCGGCGAGGCGACCGCCTTGCGTACGTCAGTGGGATGCCGGGAGCGCAGCAGCTCGGCGGTGCCCGCCGTCGTCTCCACGACCAGCTCACGAGCCAATCCTGCGTCCAGACCGGCATCCGCTCCGGCGTCCGCAAGGGCTTCGACGGCCAGCGCCAAGTACGCCGGCGCGCAGCCCATCACCGCGGTTGCCGCATCGAACTGCGCGTCCGGCAGCTCGACGACATGCCCCAGCAGCGCGAGCATCTCGCGAGCCTCTGGGCCCTCCGACCCGGCAACGCAGAGCACCCCACGCCGCACCTCGACCGCAACGTTGGGCATCACCCTGACTACGTCTGCGCTCGGAAAGGCAGTGGCCAGGCGCTCCAGCGGTGTTGCTCCAAGCAGGGAGATCACGGCCCGTGCCGCGCCGAGCTCGGCTGCAACCTGATCGAGCTTCGCCGGCTTCACCGCGAGCACAACCAGGTCTGCCTGCTCGGCAAGCTCGGCGTTCGACCCCACCACCTTGCCACCAAGCTCCTCCGCCAGCTCGGCGGCCCTTCCAGACCCGGCGTCGGTGAAGAGCATCGTTTCGGCTGCTCCGGCCCACCCGCGAGCCATCGCCGCAGCCATGCTCCCCGCTCCAACAAAGCCAACAATCATTCAGCGCAGACTATCCGTGTGTGTGCGTAGATCCCTTCGGCGGAGACTCTGGGAGCACCGACGGTGTCATCCCTGCCAGCGCATGGGACGGACGGTCTCCGACGGAGGGACCTGCGCACACGCAAGCTAAGACTGGTTGAAGAACCCCTTGTCGATGAGCCGCGCCTTCTCCTCGGCGGAGACCTCGACGTTCTGCGGGGTCAGAAGGAAGATCTTCTCGGCGACTCGCTGCATACCGCCGTCCAGGGCATAGGTAAGGCCCGAGCAGAAATCGATCATCCGCTTCGAAAGCTCATGGTCTGTCGTCTGCAGGTTGAGGATGACCGGCACTGAGCGCTTGAACTGATCCGCGACCTGCTGCGCATCGTTGAAGTTGCGAGGGATGACCAAGTGCACCTTTACATCCGAGTCGCCGTTGCCGACTGGGCGCAGGACACGCGTCCGCGACGCCGTGATCGGCTCGTCATCGGCGAAGATGTCATCGATTTCGTCGCGCCTTGCTCGCCGCGAAGTGGGTAGGCGCCTTACCTGACCGGAGTCACGCTCGTCAAGGAACTCGTCCGAGCCGATTTCGGCGTCATCGCCCTCTGCATACTCAGGGCCATAGTCGTGATCTTCGGCAAGGCCGAAGTACACAAGCGCCCTGTGCCAGGTATCGCGTAGAGCCATGGTAGTCGCGTCTTTCGGCTCTAAGTGGCCGATTCCTCTACAGCTTATCCCCGACCCAGGCCAACGTCACATATACAGAGCAGTTCCCAGTCGGAGGATCGTTGCTCCCTCCTCGACCGCGACCCGCCAATCCTGCGAAGTCCCCATCGAGAGGCGCTCCAGCCCATGCTCCCCAGCCAGCTCGGCAAGCTTGGCGAAATGGGGTCGCGAGGCCTCTGGGTCTTGGCTGAACGGCGGCATCGTCATCAGGCCGGCAACCCGCACCGGGCAGCGTTGGATGAAGGCGCCAAGCTCGGCCGGCGCAACCCCGCCCTTGCCCTCCTCCGCGGCGATATTGACCTCCACTAGGACTTCGGTGTCGGGGTCGCCATAGCGCTCGAGCTGCTGCAGGGCAGAATCGCTGGCAACAGAGTGGATCAGGCGGCAAACCGGGAGCAACTGCTTGACCTTGCGACTTTGCAGGTTGCCGATGAAGTCCCAGGTAAAGGCGTCGCCCCAACGCTGGTGCTTGGCGGCGAGGTCCTGCTGGCGATTCTCGCCGACCAGTCGCACGCCCGCTTCGGCCAGCGCGCCCATCTCCTCCAACGGCACGTACTTGACCGCGGCAAGGATCTCGACCCCCTCACCCGCCGCCGCCCGGACCTGCTCCAGATTGGCGGCGATCTTCGCGGGGTCAAGGCCATGGATGAGACCCGGCACGGCTTTAAGCCTCCCCGTTGCGCCAGACCAGGCCGGCCTGCCGTCCCGTGCGGGCTGCGTCGCGCCGGTGGGAGAAGAAAAGCTCGGTGTTGCAGCTCGTGCAGAGCTCGGCCGCCTCGATTTCGGTGACTCCGGCGTCCTCCAAGAGCAGCCGCGCAACCCCCGCGAGGTCCAGCATCCCCTCAGCGGGGAAAACGTCTCCGAGATCCGCAAAGGCCGTGCGAACGTCTTCCCCCACTTCGTAGCAGCAGGGACCGATGCCGGGCCCAATTGCCGCGCTGGTGGCAGCCACCGCCTCGGCCCCCCGCTTGACTATTCCCGCCGCGAGGCCACGCCAGCCACAGTGCAGCATGGCTATGCCACCAGGCCCCGCCATGGCCACCGGCAGGCAGTCCGCCACGAAAACGAGCAGAGGCAAGGACGGCTCAGAGGTCACATGCCCGTCCACCTCCGGGATGTCCCCGCCTGGCTCTGAGAAGGGGCTTGGCTCTTGGCGGGCCTCATGAGTCTTCAACTCGGCGCCGTGCACCTGACGACCGATCGCGATCCGCTCCGGCGCTAGGCCGAGCGATGCGGCCAGACGGTGCCGGTTCTCAACGACTGCGTCGCGATCGTCCTCGGTGAGGATTCCCAAGTTGAGGCTCTCGAAAGGACTGCTGCTGGCCCCGCCCAGCCGGGTCGAGAAGGCGGCGCGTGCGCCTGGCAGCTCCGCCTCCAGCCAGCGGATCCCGCCTGCGCTACGCCACTCCATCGTCATCCCGCGCGGCCCGCAAGGCAACCTCCAGCTCCTGTGCTCGGCCCGCCACTTCGCCGTCGAGCTTGCGGCGCAGCGCCTCGCTCAGCCCCCGGCCCAGCGCGGGCCCCTCGCCCACACCGGCGGCCAGCAGGTCCTCTCCGTCGATCTCCAACTCCACCGACTGCCAGTCCGACAGGTAGCGATCCAGCCACTCGCCGCCCAGCGCCCGCGCCAAGACCAGCTCGACCTGGGTGCGCCCATGCGCGAGCTCAACCGCCTCCGAGGGTCGCTGCGGAGTCGCCGCCGCCAGCGCGTGCTCCTCACCGGCTTGTCCGATGGCCGCCGCCAACACTGCTCGATCGCGAGGCGCCGCCTCGCTCCAGGGCGGCTCCGCGAGCAGGGCGACGACTCGCCTGGTCAGCTCGACTCCGTCGGGGCGAGTCGGCACCAATCCCCACTCCGAGAGCAGCTCAAAGCCGCGAGCGGCGTTTGGCTCGACCGCGAGGCGCAGCAGCTCCGCCTCGCGGCGGTCCTCCGAGAGGGTGCCCAAATCGGTATCGCGCAGCAACTCCGCGGTCTCGGTCTCCAGCTCCAAATCGAGTCGGGCGGCATAGCGGGCGGCGCGCAGCGCCCGCGTTGGATCATCGACGAAGGACCGGGGGTGCAGCACGCGCAGCAGCCCCTCTTCCAGATCGCGCTGGCCGCCATGGGGGTCGATCAGCCCCGGCTCATCCGACAGCGAGATCGCCATCGCGTTGATCGTGAAGTCGCGCCTGCCGAGGTCCTTGGCTATCTCCCTCGTCGGCTCCACGTCCGGCAGCGCGCCCGGCTCCGAGTAGGACTCGGTGCGCGCGGCAGCGATGTCGATCTCGTGCCCGTCGAGCCGAACCTTGGCAGTCGCGAATCGCTCGTGCGCCACCACCTCGGCTCCCAGCTTTGCCGCAAGAGCCGTGGCGTCCCCCTCGACCACGAGATCGATGTCGGCACGACCTTTGCCGAGCAGCAGGTCGCGCACCGCCCCGCCAACCAGATAGATCGGGTGGTCGGCCAGATCGCGCATGGCCTCGAGCTCCGGGTATGCCTCTCGCAGGGCGGCGGCAAGGTCTTCGATCGGCCGTTCGGGCATTGCAGGGGCTAGTGGCGAACCGGGATGCCCGCGTCGGAGAGATACTGCTTCGCGTCGCGAATCCGGTAGGTGCCGTAGTGAAATATCGATGCGCAGAGGACCGCGTCCGCGCCTCCGGCGGTTATCGCCTCGCTCAGGTGCTGGAGCGAGCCGGCGCCCCCGGAGGCGATCACCGGCACCGATACCGCATCTGCAACGGCTCGCGTCAGCTCCACGTCATACCCGTCGTTGGTGCCATCCCTGTCCATGCTGGTCAACAGCACCTCGCCGGCCCCCCGCTCGACCGCCTCCTTCGCCCAGGCGACCGCCTCGCGCCCCTCGACCTTCTTCCGCCCCCCATTCACGTAGACATCCCAAGCAGAGGCCGACCCGACCGCCTCCGCCCGCGGGAGCGACGGAACGTCACGATCTGATTCCCGCGAGGGAGCGGGAGCAGAGGAGGCGGTCGGAATTTGTTTCTTTGCGTCGATTGCGATTACTACGCACTGGGCGCCGAACTGGTCGGCGAGCTCCGTGAGCAACTCTGGCCGGTCGAGTGCGGCGGAGTTGACCGAGACCTTGTCGGCGCCGGCGTCGAGCACAGCCTGCGCGTCTCCGACCGAGCGGATGCCGCCGCCGATCGTGAACGGGATGAATACGTTGTCAGCGGTGCGGCGCGCGAGCTCGACGATCGTGTCGCGCTTCTCGTGGGAGGCGGTGATGTCGAGGAAGACCAGCTCATCGGCTCCCTCGGCGTCGTAGCGCTCGGCGAGCTCGACGGGATCGCCGGCGTCGCGCAGGCCGACGAAGTTGGTGCCCTTGACGACCCTTCCCGCGTCTACGTCAAGGCAGGGTATGACTCTCTTCAGAACCATCGCCTAAGCGTAGAGGTGGTAGTCGGAGGTCGGGGTGTTCTCCACCCGGAGGCTCTGTGACCACGTGCCAAATCTCAATAGACGATCTGCTGCGCAACGGTCTCCGGAGGAGGGCACCCGACCTCTAACCACGCAGCGCTTGGATCGCTTCGGCGACGGTGAAGCGCTGCTCGTAGAGGGCTCGGCCGACTATCGCGCCCTCGATGTTTGGAGCGGCCACGCGGCCGACTAACTCCAGGTCCGCGAGGGTTCCAACCCCACCCGAGGCGATCAGCTGCGCCTCGGTCCCGGCGGCTATGCGGTTCAGCTCGTCGATCGCCGGCCCCTCCATCGTCCCGTCCACCTCGATTGCGGTGCAGAGGAAGCGCACAACCCCACGAGAGCTCAGCTCCTCCACGGCCTCCACAGCCTCCTTCTCACCTGCTTCTGTCCATCCCTGCAAGGCGACTCGGCCGTTCTTGGCATCGACGGAGACCACGACCCTGTCGCCATAGGCATCGAGCATCTCCCGCAAGAACTCCGGATCGCGCAACGCCGCGGTACCGATCACCACCCGTTCGGCGCCGGCCTCGAGAACAGCGGCAACCGAGGTGGAATCTCGCAGGCCACCGCCCACTTGGATTGGGCACCCAACCGCGGCGGCAATTCGCCGCACCGCCTCAAGATTGCGCGGCTCACCTGCCTTGGCCCCGTCGAGATCGACGACGTGCAGGAACTCCGCGCCTTCGCCCGCCCAACGCATCGCCGCGTCGGCCGGATCGGCGTCATAGACGGTCTCGCGGTCGTAGTCGCCCTGCAGCAAGCGAACGGCCTGGCCGCCGCGAATATCGATCGCCGGGTAGAGGATCACGCGGCGACGGGCGTCTCGACGCAGATCCCCGTGAAATTGGCCAGCAGCCGTAGACCGGCGGCGCTGGACTTCTCAGGGTGGAACTGCACGCCAAAGACGTTGTCACGCTCTACGGCGCAAGCGAAGCGGGCGCCATAGGCGGCGGTGCCGAGTAGATCGTCGGCACCGGGTCGCGGCGCAAAGGAATGGACCAGGTAGAACGGAGTCTCGCTCTCAATCCCCTCGGTAAGCCGGGATTCCTTTTCCCAGCGAACCGGTGACCAGCCGATGTGGGGGATCTTCAGGTTCGGGGCATCCAACTCCGCAACCTCGCCTGCGAGCAGGCCAAGGCCGGTTGCCCCACCCAGCTCCGTGGTGGAGTCGAAAAGCAACTGCAAGCCGAGGCAGATACCCAGGAGCGGCACTCCGGCATCGCGCCGCTCGCGGATCAGCTCATCGAGGCCGAGGTCGCGAATTCGCTCCATCGCCCTCGGAAAAGCGCCGACCCCCGGCAGGATGACGCCGTCCGAAGCGCGGACGTCCTCGGGATCCCGGGTGATCGAGGCCGCGGCGCCGACGTGCTCCAGCGCCTTCTCCACCGAGCGCAGATTCCCGACCCCGTAGTCGAGGATGGCTATGCGGGCCCTCTCACTCACTGAGAGTCCCCTTGGTCGAGGGCACGCCGCTCTCCTCGGGGTCAACCGAGACGGCGACGCGCAGTGCACGGGCGAAGGCCTTGAAGCAGGCCTCGATCATGTGATGGGCATTGGTTCCGGAGCGAACCGAGATGTGCAGGGTCAGCTTGGCGCTGTTGGCCACGGCGCGAAAGAACTCCTCGGTGAGCTCGGTGTCGAAGCCGGCAATCGAGGTCGCCGGAAGGTCCGCGTCGAAGACGCACAACGGCCTGCCTGAGATGTCCAGCGCACACTCGGCCAGCGACTCGTCCATTGGGACCAGCGCCGAGCCGTAGCGCCGGATCCCCGCGCGGTCGCCCAGGGCCTCGTCGAGCGCCTGCCCCAACACGATGCCGACGTCCTCGACCGTGTGGTGCGCGCCGGTATCGAGGTCTCCAGTCGCCTCGACCTTCAGGCCTAGTCGCCCGTGACGGGCAAGCAAATCGAGCATGTGGTCGAGGAACCCGACGCCTGTGGACGCGCTTCCCTCTCCTCCATCGAGGTCGAGGGAGAGTCGAATCTGGGTCTCCGCGGTGCTGCGCTCCTTGTTGGCCGTGCGACTCATTTTCTGCTCCTAATCATCGCGGACTCGCCGTGCACGGGGAAACCCTCGGCACGGGCCAGGGTGTCGACGTACGGGGCAAGCTTCGCCGCCGCCTCGGCTGAAACCTCCACGATGGAGATCTTGCGACGGAACGTTCCGGGACCCAGCGGGCCGGAGAAGCGCCCGGCGCGCCCGGTCGGCAGCACATGGTTGGAGCCGGCAATGTAATCGCCGAACGCGGTTGCCCCGTAGCGGCCGACAAACACGCAGCCTGCAGTGGTCACCCTGCCGGCGAGTAGCCCCGCATCCTCCTCCATAAGCTCCAGATGCTCAGGGGCGAAATCGTTCGCGAGATCGATCGCGGCCTCGGCACTGGGAACCTGGACCAGCGCCAGCGGAGCGTCGGACACGCTCGCCCGCGATGTCGCAATGCTTTCGGTCTCCCTCTTGATTTCCTCCAGGACGCGCTCCTCGACCGCGGCCACAATCAGTGTGCTGTCCTCGCCGTGCTCGGCCTGAGCGCAAAGATCGGAGGCGATCCACTTCGCGTCGGCATCGTGGCCCGCGATCACCATCAGCTCCGAGGGGCCGGCGAATGAGTCGATTCCCACCCTGCCCGCGACCTGCTTCTTCGCTGCTCGGACCCAGGCGTTTCCTGGACCGACAACCACATCCACGGGAGGCACCGATTCGGTTCCCTGGGCGAACGCGAAGATCGCCTGCGCGCCCCCCATCGCATAGATCTCATCGATGCCACAGAGCTCCGCCGCGGCCAAGACCAGCGGGTTGACCTCTCCTTCGGGGCCGGGCGGAGAGGCGAGCGCCAGGCGCTTGACGCCGGCGACGCGGGCTGGAATCGCGCACATCAGGACGCTCGACGGATAGGCGGCCCTGCCGCCCGGTGCGTAGATGCCGGCGATCGAGACGGGGACCTCGCGGATGGTGACCGACTGGCCCTGCGGAAGCTCGGTGCCGATCGTCTCCGACAGCTGCGCCTCGGCGACGGCACGGATGTTCGCGGCGGCGATCTCAAAGGCATTGCGCAGGTCCGGATCGAGGGCGGCGAGTGCCGCGCTAGCGGCAGCCGGGTCAACCCGGAGGGCGTCGATAGGCCGCTCGGTCGCATCGAACCGGTTCGTCATCTCGATCACCGCGCTGTCGCCGCTCGCCACGACGCGATCGAAGATCTCGTCGACGTTGACCTCGGCCACGATCGTCTTGGTCCAAGAGCTGATGGCGACTGAGGTGTGAGGCGTCCACTCAAACCGTTTTACCTTCACCGAGGCACTCCCTCGCCCAGCTTCGCGGTCAGCTGGTCGACCTCGCGCGAGCGAAGCTTGTGAGCGACCCGGTTGGCGACGAAACGCGCCGTGCAGGTGACGATCTCCTCGCGAACCTCGAGGTCGTTCTCCTCCAGCGTGCGGCCGGTGGCGACCAGATCGACGATGCCGTCGGCGAGGCCGGTCAAAGGCGCCAGCTCGACCGAGCCCTTGACCTCGATCACCTCGACCTGCCGCCCCGTCTGCTCGAAGTGGCGTTCGGCGATGCGTGGGTACTTGGTCGCGATCCGCATCATCCCGAGGCGACGCTCCGATTCGCCCAGCCTTTTGTCCCCCTTGCGCCCCGCCAGCACCATCCGGCAGCGACCGAAGCCAAGATCGAGCAACTCATAGACCATTCGGTCCGACTGCTCGAGCAGGACGTCCTTGCCAGTGATCCCGACATCGGCCGCGCCTCCCTCCACGTAGGTGGGGACATCGGATGGCCGCATCGTCACCAGGCTGATCTCCGGGCCCGGAAAGATCAGCGCGCGCGACTCGCCGCGAACCTCGGAGGTGTCGATCCCCGCCAGGTCGAGCGCGTCGAGGGTCTCTCCGAACAACGCGCCGCGCGGCACCGCCAGCTTCAGCGGCCCCTCGGCCTTGGCGCGACCCATGCCCGCGACTTCAACGCTCACGACGAAACCTCGCGCTTTGCTCGCGGCGCAAACTGGCCCAGAGGCAGTATCGATGCTCGCTCCGCGCTCATGGTCCCTCCTCTCGTGACTCCTCCTCCATCTGCGCGACGTGGACGCGCTCAAGGTAAAGGGCAAAGCCGGCCGCTGGCAGATCGAGCCCGAAGCGCTTGAGCAGGTTGTCGTAGCGGCCGCCGCCGCCGAGCACGTGGCCGAGGGCGGGGTCGTAGACCTCGAGGATCGCGCCACTGTAGTAGCCGAGGTTGCGCAGGAGGCCAAGGTCGATCTGGACGCGATCGGCAACGCCCCGCTGTTCCAGCGTTCCAAGGGTCTCGTCGATGCGGGCGGTGGCTCGCTCGACGACTTCGCCACCAAGCGAGCGGGCCTCGTCCAGCACCTCACGGCCACCGCGCAGCTGAGATAGGGCGACACAGGTCTCACACTGCTTGTCGTCGATCCCCTCGAGAGAGGAAAGCTCGGCCTCCAGCCCAACCAGATCGTGCATCGCGAGCCGCTCCAGGACCGAGTCGCGCGCCTCCCCCTCGACCCCAAACTCAGTGAGGAGTTGACGGTATAGGTCAGCGTCGCCAAGGCCAATCACAGCTCGATCCAGGCCCGCCGCATCGAGGGCGGCGGCCAGGACCTCAACGACCTCGGCGGTCCCCTCGGGAGCCGGCGCGCCGATCAGCTCTACCCCCGCCTGCACGAACTCGCGCATCTGACCCCGCTGAGGCCGCACGGCGCGAAAAGCGTTGGCGATATAGCAAAGGCGGTGTGGCGGCTCGGCGTTTGCGTAGCGGGTCGCGACCAGCCGAGCAATAGGCACGGTCATGTCCGAGCGCAGCGCAAGCAGATCGCCGCGCTCGTCGAAGAAGCGGTAGGCAGAGTCGGCGGTGCGGCCGTCGCCACGGGCGAGCACCTCGTCGTACTCGATCGCAGGGGTGGCCACCTCGCCATAGCCCCGGCCCTCGAATACGTCGACCAGGGCGCGGTTGAGGCGCCGCAGCTCCCGCATCTCGTCGGGCAGCACATCTCGGGTTCCCGGTGGAATCGGATGAATCATCCGCCGGACCTTACGAGAGTCGAGGCGAAAGCCCTGCTACGCAGGTACTTCCGCAGAGACCCGTTCAATCTGGGCGCCGAGGCCCCGTAGGCGCTCGTCGATCGCCTCGTAGCCGCGGTCGATCTGCCGAATGTTGCCGATCTCCGACGATCCCTCCGCGGCAAGGGCCGCGATGAGCATCGCCATCCCCGCTCGAATGTCGGGGCTCTCGACGCGTTCGCCGTGAAGCCGGCTCGGACCGCTGACGATCGCCCTGTGGGGATCGCACAACGTGATCCGAGCGCCCATTGCGACCAGCTTGTCGACGAAGAAGAGACGATTCTCGAACATCTTCTCGAAGATCAAGATCTCGCCATCGGCCTGGGTGGCCAGGGCAAGGGCAATCGAGGTGAGGTCGGCCGGGAATGCCGGCCAGGGGCCATCCTCGATCTTCGGGATCGCATCGCCCAGGTCGGCCTTTACCTGCAGATGCTGCTCAGGGGGAACGAGCACCGTGCCATCTTCGATCTTCGACTCGAGCCCAAGCCGGCCGAACTGGCGCCGGACCATTACGAGGTCTTCGGGCTCGACGTCGTGAATCCGCAACTCGCCCCCGGTCGCGGCGGCGAGCGCCATGAAGCTCCCAACCTCGATGTGATCTGGGGAGATCGTGTGCTCGGTGCCCCCGAGCCGGTCACGACCGTGAACGGTCATCACGTTGGAGCCGATGCCGTCTACGGAGGCCCCCATCTTGGCGAGCAGGCGGGCCAGGTCTTGGACGTGTGGCTCGCACGCCGCATTGGAGATCGTCGTCGGGCCCTGTGTCAGCGCAGCGGCCATCAGCGCGTTCTCGGTGCCCATTACGGACGGCTCGTCCATGAAGATCGCGCAGGCGCGCAAGCCACCCGGAGAGGCACTCAGCTCGATCCAGCGATCGCCCGCAACACGAGCACCGAGATCGGCGAAAGCGTCGAGGTGGGCGTCGAGCCTGCGGCGACCGATGAAGTCACCGCCCGGCGGGGGCATCCGAGCTTCCCCAAAGCGGGCCAGCAGAGGGCCGGCCAGAAGGAACGAAGCCCGAATCTTCTTCGCCAGTTCCTCATCGACGGCCACGTCGGAGACGCCGGCGGCACAGAGACGGAGACTGTTGTCGGCGACCCAGACCGCCTCGACCCCGAGTCGCTCAAGCAGTGCAATCTGCGCCTCTGTATCGCGAATCCGAGGCACACGGTGCAGGAGCAGTTCCTCTTCGGTGAGCAGGCAGGCGGCGAGGATTGGGAGGGCCGCGTTCTTATTGCCCGCCGCCTTCAGATCTCCCGAGAGCGGTGCGCCCCCTTGGATGACGAATTTCTCCATGCCTACATATCCTCGCGCTTCGCTCGTCGAGCGTGGAGCCAGGGTGGTTTTGCCGGGGCTCGCTCCGTGCTCATTGCGGCTAGGGTAACGACCGTCATGCGCAGGGGCTGGAAGATTCTGATCGCCGTGGTTGCAGCGCTCGTCGTTCTGCTCGGCCTCAACGCGCTGGCGGTTGACCGGCAAACCAAGCCGGCTGAGGTCACGGTCGATGGCGGCGAGATCCTCAAGCTCCCAGGCGGCGACCTCCAGGCAGTCGAAAGGGGGCCTCGCAACGGCCCGCCGATCGTGCTGATCCACTGCTTCACCTGTGCGATCGACTGGTGGGACGGCGTGATCCCGCTCCTTGCGCGTGAGCACCGGGTGATCGCCGTCGACCTGCTCGGCCACGGCGGCTCCGAGAAGCCGACCTCCGGCTACTCGATCCCCAACCAGGCCGACCTGGTGGCACAGGCGCTCGGCAAGCTCGGCGTCCGCGATGCGACGGTCGTCGGCCATTCTCTGGGGGGAGGCGTCGTGGTCGCTCTCGCCAACCAGTCCCCGGACCTGGTCAACCGGGTAGTGATCATCGATACCGCCTCCGCCAAGGACTCCGGCAGCCTCGGCCTCCTTGCCAACCTCGCGTTCACTCCAGTGATCGGTGAGGCGCTCTGGCGGATCAAGCCCGACTTCGCCATCCGCAAGGGCCTCGAGGAGGCTTTTGCGCCGGGCTTCGACGTGCCCGACGCGTTCGTCGACGACGTCAAGCGAATGACTTTCAGCTCCTATGACTCGGCGGCCCGTGCTCTCAACGACTACAAGGGCGAAGAGACGCTCGCCGAGCGGATGAGGAAAGCCGGCAAGCCGCTGATGGTGCTCATGGGCGAAAAGGAGCAGATCATCGACGACCCCGAAGCCGCTCTCGATGAATACGCGGAAACGACTCCCAATGCGTTGACAAATCTGATCCGGGGCGTCGGCCACTCGCCCAACGTCGAGGCGCCCAAACTCACCGCCACGATCGTCCTTACCTTTGACGCCGCCGGCCGGCAGACGGATAAAGGCCAAGCCAATCGAGGTGAAGGACGGCCCAAGCGGCCCCAAAGCAATGGCCTGCAAAATCCCGTGCAGGATCCAGAAGGCGTCCGATGACGTTCCTAAATTACGAACTCATGTTCGACTCAAAGACAAAGCTCACTGGACGGCTTGCCGACGCCGTCGACCTGCTGATCGACTTCGCCACTCTGGGCGAGTACGGGCTGGAGTCCACCGAGGTGCCCGGCTCATCCTGTGAAGGGCGTCGCCGACCCCACGCACCCGTTGCTTCGCGCCGCAGTGCCGATCGCCCGCTGACCGCTCGCGCCTAGCGTGACGGAAGAGCGCCAGTCTCGTCGCTGGCGCTGGGCGATCGCCGGAGTGGCCGCGGTCGTGGTGCTGGTCGCGGTGGGCGCGGCAGTCAGCTGGCACTTCTCTTCGGCCGTGCTCGTACCCGATCGCTCGGATTGGCCACGGAGCATCACCGTTGACGCGATGTCGCGCGGCCAGATCGTTCTCTCCCGTGATGAAGAAAGTGAACGCCCGGGGGTCTACGGGCTCGAGTGGCAGGGCGGCCACGCAATCATCGGCCCGGTGCTGGCCACCGCCGAGGACTCCGTCACGCGTCAACTCCGGAGTGTTCGCGGCTATCTCGTCCCCAGGATGAAGGTAGCCACCGACACCCATGTCTATGCCGGCAACCCTCGCCAGAGCCTTGGCCTTCCCTACGAGGACGTTTGGGTCAAGGACGAACTTGGCCCGATGCCAGCCTGGCTGGTTCCCGGCCGCAAGCGAACGTGGGCCATTCTGGTGCATGGGATCAACGACGACCCCCAGGTGGGCTTGCGCCTTGCGCCGTGGCTTCATCGCAGCGGATTCCCTTCGCTCATGATCACCTACCGCGAGGACCTTGGCGCACCCAGCAGCCCCGACGGCTTCCACCACATGGGGCTGACGGAGTGGCGCGACCTTGAGGCCGCGGTGCGATTTGCCCTGGCCCACGACGCCCAAAAGATCGTATTGATCGGCTACTCGATGGGCGGTGCGCTTGTCTCGCAGTCCTCGAAAAGTCTCGCCTCGCTCCGCGCGTCGCCGCAGCGGTCCTCGATGCCCCAGCCCTCAACTGGCAGGAGATCCTCTCCTTCAACGCCACCGAGATGGGCTTCCCGGGCTTCCTAGCCGTACCCGTCGAGTGGGCGATTGGGGCCCGGATCGATGCCGATTGGGAGAGCCTCGACGCACTCAGTCACCCAGAGGACTTCCACCTTCCGATCCTCCTCTTTCACGGCACCGAGGACAACGTCATCCCGATCGAGACCAGCGAGGACTTCGCCCGGGAGCTACCGCGTTGGGTCACCTACTTCCCGGTGGCCCGCGCAGGACACACGCAGAGCTGGAACGTCAATCCACACCGCTACGAGCTCCACCTCTCAGATTTCCTCGAGCAGGCCCTGGAAACAGAACGAGCCCAACCGCGCGGGTTGGGCTCGGACTAATTAAGAACCGGCGGCGACCTACTCTCCCGGGAGGTTGCCCTCCAAGTACCATCGGCGCTGAAAGGCTTAACTGCTCTGTTCGGAATGGGAAGAGGTGTTTCCCTTTCGCCATGCACCACCGGAATTTTGCGAGACAAAGCCTCGCTGAAGCTTGAAAACTGCACAAGACCAAAAGGTAAAAAATAACCGTCAAGCCCTCGACCCATTAGTACCGGTCGGCTGAGCGCATCACTGCACTTGCACCGCCGGCCTATCAACCTGGTGGTCTACCAGGGGTCTTACTCCCTCAAGGGGATGGGAGAGCTCATCTCGAGGACGGCTTCCCGCTTAGATGCCTTCAGCGGTTATCCGTTCCGTGCGTAG
>JANWHW010000027.1 GCA_025450195.1 Solirubrobacterales bacterium
ACCGCGATCGAAGCCCGGTTCGGCGGCGCCGAAATCATCAGCAACTTCATCGAAGGGGCCCAGTCTGGGATCTTCACCGTGGGCGACCCGCCGGTGGTCGGCACCCTGATTGCAGACAACGTGATCGGGGAATCGGAAGCCAACGGGATCCTGATCGAAAGCGACTTCAATGAAGTCCTCGGTAATGCGATCTACGGTTCCGGCGCAGCCGGTATCCGCATCCAGGACCCTACGGCCTTCCCGCTCGTCTTCACCACCGAAAATCTGATCGGCGGTGATGTGCCAACTGACGAAAACACGATCCGCGAAAGCGGCGGTGACGCGATCGAGATCGTCGACGAATCGGGGAATACCGAAGAAGACAGCTTCAACGAAGTCGCCCGCAACCACGGCGACAGCAATGCTGGTTCCTTCATCGACCTAGTCGGCAACGCCAACGCCGGGATCCAGCCCCCGAAAATCGACAGCGCCAAACTCGACAGCGCCAGCGGCAGCGGCGCCGAGGCGGGCGCCAACGTCCGGGTCTTCCGCAAGGCAACCGCCGAAGCCGGCGAGATCAAATCGTTCCTCGGCGAAGCGATCGCCGATTTCAGCGGTGCTTGGAGCGTCACCTACGTGGCGGCGATCCCGGGCGAAACACAGATAGCCGCCACGCAGACTCTCGAAGGCGGCACTTCGGAGCTGGCGTTCGCGAAAACCGAACCGGGGCCGAAAACCGGCGGCGGTGGAGGCGGGGGCGGCAATGGGACCCCGGCCGACAAGACAGCCCCTCAGACCAAGATCACCAAGGGCCCCAAAGCCAAAACTCATGCGACGACGGTCAAGTTCAAGTTCTCCTCCAGCGAGCAGGGCTCGAGCTTCGAATGCAAGCTCGACAAGAAGAAGTTCAAGCCCTGCAAATCGCCGAAGAAGTACAAGAAACTGAAGCCGGGCAAACACGTCTTCAAGGTGCGTGCGATCGACAAGGCCGGCAACGTCGACCAGACGCCTGCGAAGAAGAAGTTCAAGGTCCTCGCGTAGCGCTCGGGCTGTCTTACTGGGCCTGCGCTGCAGCCTCGCCCACCCCGGCTGCGATTGCCATGATCGAGACCTGAGGATTGACTCCGGGGCAGCTCGGCAGGATTGAGCCGTCGGCTACCCAGACCCCATCGACCCCGCGGAGGCGACCTTGCGGATCAACGGGATGGCGACCCTGATTTGAGCCGGCCGCCACGCTCCCGGTCGGGTGAAATGCGGCAATTCGAAGACGCCGGAGGTCGACGGCGGGGACCGTTGCATCGATCTCCGCCTCGCTGCGCACCGGCTTCGTGCCGCCACCCAGCTCGACTTCACGGGCGCCGGCGGCGAGAAGGACTCGCGCCATCCCCCCGAGCGCCGTGAAGACTCTCTTGCGGTCCCTTGCGCTGAGACGGTAGGTGACGAGCGGCCAGCGCGACCCGTGTACGCGACCAGAGGGGTCGTCGGCAATCATCGCCCCAAGCGTTGCGGTTTTCGATGCATCCTCCAGCCGTCGCAGGAGGTAGTCGCCATAGCCCGGTGCCGAGGCTGCGCCCATCCCGGGGGGTGTCGAGGTGGCCTCGATCAGGACCCCCTCGCGCTCGTGCAGCTCCTCGATACCGACGCTCTGCATAACCCCGCGCCAGGGGAAGATCTCGTCCTCAAAGGAAGCGGTGATGCCCATTGCGGGGTGAATCGAGAGCCCGCGCCCGACGTACGGATGGGCGCCCAGCCCGCTGCGGCGAAGCAGAGGCGGAGTTCCGATCGCGCCTGCCGCGACGATTACTCGCGAAGCAGAGATGCGCGCCACCGATCCGTCAGCGCGGAGAGCTTCGACGCCCGTTGCGCGCCCCGACTCGGTGAGGATTTGTTTCACGGTCAGGCCCGAGACGATTCTCGCTCCAGCTTCGCAGGCCTGCGGCAGAGCGTTCAGGTGGACGCCGCCCTTGGCGTTGTTGGGGCAGCCGATCGCGCACTGGCAGGCCCCGCGGCAACCGGTGGCATTGCGCTGCATGGGCGCGGCATGCCAGCCAAGGGCCTTCGCCCCGGCCAGCGCCAGCTCTCCGTTGCGTCCCAGTACATCCAGTGATGCCGAGGCGACGCCAATCGTGTCCTCGACGTCGGCGAGTCGGGGGGCCAGCGCCTCGGGCTCGGCCAGCGCCAGCCCGCCCCTATGCCAGCTGTCGACAACCGGCTTGGGTGGCCGGTAGCAAGTGCCGGAATTGATCACGGTGGTGCCGCCAACCGCTCGTCCGAGGGGCAGCGCGATCGTTGGATCTCCGAAGGCCATTGTCGTTCCGCCGTCGCGATAGATGGAGGCGAAGCGATCAAGTGGATGCGAGGAGCGGATCCGCTCCGCCGTCCAACGCTCCCCCTCCTCGACTATCACCGTGTCGAAGCCGGCCCGAGCCAGCGCCCGAGCAGCGAACGCCCCTCCTGCGCCTGAGCCGATTACAACCGCATCGCAATGGGTTGTGGCTGGCCACTCGGCTGCCGGGACGAGGTTCAGCTTTGGGTCGGGTCGCGATGGCTCATGGCGGGACGCGACCTCGGCAATTTCGTCCGCAAACGAGTCGGCTCCGTGGGCGAGCATGACGACCGACTTCAGCGCCTCGATTACGGCCGCTCCACCTTTCCGGGCGACGGTGGCGAGGATCTCTTCGCGCTGCTCTGGGGCCAGCGAGCCGAGGGTGCGCCCGGTGCGGGCTACCGAGTACGCCTCCACTCCAACCAGGGCGGCCGCCAGTCCAGCCTGGGAGGCCCTCGGCATCCGACTGATCATCCGCCTCGCGGAACTCGCCAGGCGCTCGGAATCGGGGCCGCCATGCTCGGGCGGCAGCAGGGCCCCAGCAAGGTCTCCTAGCGCCGACATGGCGTCAGATACTAGATTCGCATACATGGATCGGCGTAACGGCTCGTGAGTTTCGTTCTCGACCCACCTCTCCTTGTTGCTTCGGGAGCTGCGATTGAGGCCGCGGTTGGCAACGATGAGGAGCAGGCACGGCGGCTTCGGGGTGCCGTTTCGATTCTGTTCATTGCCGTCTCCGTTGCCCTCTATGCGAATGCTCCGGGCCTGGGCCGGATCTGGCGCCCCTTCGGCTCGCGCTCGGGCCGCGAGTTCATGCTGACGTCCGGCTTGGCGCGAGTGGACGAGCAACGGATCTCACCGCAGCGGCACGCCGCCGCACTCTCGCTCTTTGTGCTCTACCCGCTCTGGGCTCGCCTCGGCAGCGCTTTGGTTCGCTCTAGCTCCAGCTGAGCGAATCGAAGGCCGTGCCTCCTCGGAACGGCTCGGGTTGCGCGAGGATGTGGTTGGCCGTGTCGGCGCAGCGCGCCACCCAGAGCTCATCGCGCTGCGATGCGCCGGCCACGAGGTCGAGTAGAGCGCCGAGGCGGTCTTCCCCAAGCCAGTCGAGCATGAAGGGGTGGAGGATGATTGCCATGTAGCCGCCATCCTGGGCCAGCCCCTTCACCTCATCTTCGAGGAAGGCGACGAACGCGCTGGGATCGAGCGGATCACTCGATCCAGTCATCTGCTCGCGAACCGGGCCAAGCGGGGGTAGGACGCAGGCCGCGTCTACATGTCGCCACTGGAACGGCAGCAGGGCGACGCCGCCGGCCTCACCTGCCCCCCTTCCGGCCGGAGAGCAGTAGCGCATCCCCGCCTCGCGCAGCACGTCCACCCCGCCGGCCCCAAGCCCTCCACCCGGCGGCCGCAGCCCGGCGACTCGCAGGCCGAGGCCCTCGAAGCCGGCCAGGCCGTGGGCTAGGTTGTCCGCCTGCGCGGCGGGAGAGAGGCTCGCCCACTCCTCGTGGCGCCAGGCGTGGTAGGCGACCTCGTGCCCGGCGGCGTCGATCGTCTGCAGCAGCTCGGGGTAGAGCTCCGTGTTGAGCCCCTCGACGAAGAAGGTCGCCGAGAGCCCCCGCTCCGCAAGCCGGTCGAGCAGCGCCGGCACCACCTCGGTCGCGGTGACGTGGCGGCCCAGCGGTGCGTCGACGGACACAGCCCCCATCTCCAGCTCGGCCGCCTCGCCGAGGTTGTCGAAGGTCAGCGAGAGCACGCCCCGCTCTCCGTCGATGGGCCTAAAACCGGACATCTAGGGACGTTTCAGGCCCGCCGACGGTCATTCGCGCAGGGCGGGGCTCCAGCGCTCGGGCTCGAGGCGCGCCTGCTCTCGCGCCCAGCGGAAGTGATGACGCGCTGAAATCAGCAGGGCCGGGAAGTTGAGCGCGGCGGCGGCGAGGCCCAGCCGCCGCGATTTGGAGTCTGCCTCCGTCGTGAGGCTGAGCACGCTGCAGATCGCCCAGAACCAGAGCACCGAGTTGTAGGCGGGGAGCTGGTCCTCGCGAAGGCCCTCTGCTTCGTCCAGCATCGGTACGCCCTTGTGCAGCGACCAGGGCCAGGCTGCGAAGTGGACGGCGACTCCGGCGGCACCGATTCCCGCGTTTATCGCGGAGAGCCTTTCGTTCGCCTTTCCACCCCGCGCGGCGCTCAGCAGCATCAGCGGGAAGAGCATTCCCCAGAGGGCGTAAGCGCCGCGACGGCCGAGTTGTGGCTCGAACACCAAGCCCACGCCGGCCCGGGTCTCGAAGCCGTGATGGGCGAGCGCGCCGAGCGCGGCACCGGCGGCGAATGGGCGTCTCAATCGCATTGCGGAGGGAGCGTAGCCCCTCCATCTGGTGCCGTGTCAGAATCGGTCGCCGCGCCCGGATCGGCCGATCCGGGCGGTTTGCCTGCTTATGAGCCTGCGCCCACTGATCGAGATCGCTGCGGAAAACGAGCGCCTTCACGCGCTCGCCGGCGACGTGCGCGCCGCGACCGAGGGAGGCGAAGCCGTTGCGGTGCGGGCTTCGATGACCCTGCGGCCGTTGCTTCTGGCGGCTTTGCTGGAGGACGATCGAGGGCTGGCCGGTCGTTCGGCCCTGTTGGTCAGCGCCGACGACCGCTCGGCGCGCGACCTCGCCGCCGACCTGCGTGCCTACCTGGCGCCACGGCAGGTTCGCTTCTACCCTTCGCGGGGCACCGGCTATGCGTCCCATGTGACGCCACCGCCGCATCTGGTCGGGCTGCGGATCGACGCGCTGGACGCCCTTCGGAAGGGCAAGGACGCTGTGGTTGTCGCAAGCGCAACTGCCCTCGCCGAGGCCGTTCCCGACGCTTCGCTGCGACCGGCTGGGTTCTCGGTGACGCTGGGAGAGGAGATCGACCTCGACAATGTGTCTCGGCAGCTGCTTGGCGCCGGCTATGAGCGGGTCGAGCAGGTGGAGGAGCGGGGCCAGTTCGCGATTCGCGGCGGGATCCTCGACGTCTTCCCCGCCACCGAGGAGCGCGCGGTAAGGGTCGAGCTCTTTGGCGACGAGGTTGAGTCGATGCGCTGGTTCTCGACCTTCACCCAGCGTTCGCTGGGCGAGGCCGATCGAGTGAAGCTCGCCCCCGCGGCGGAGCTTGACGCCGCGCACCGCGAACTGGCTGAGCTCGCGGCGATGGAGGCCGCGGAGGAGGGGGTGGAGCCGCCAAGCCTTGCGGAGGTCCTGCCGCTGGAGCGGTTCGCGCCGCCACTCGACCTGATCCCCGAGGCAACCGCCGTCGTCCTTGCGGCTGCTGAGGAGATCGAGCCGGCGCTGCGCGACCACTGGGAAGACGCGACCACCGCGATGCACGCCGAGGACGCCCAGCACCTCTACGTCGATGTCGCTGGGCCGTTGAACGAGCGTGCCGTTTTGTCGGTGGGGAGCTCGGGAGACGAGGAGGACCCGGGGGCATTCCGCGCGGCGCGGGCCGAGTCTCCGGCCCGAAGCATCAAAGAGGCTGAGGGTGAGCTGGACAAGCTGTTGCGCTCCGGGTACCGCACCGTGGTCGCTTTCGACAGCCACGGTGAGGCCGAGCGCGCCCGCTACAGCCTCGATCGCATCGACGCCGTACTGCTGGATGGAGGGCGGCTCTCACCCAATCCGGGCCTCACCTTCGCCGAGGCCCGCCTGCGCGAGGGCTTCGTCAGCCCCGAGCTGCGACTAGCTGTCTATCCCTTCCGCCGCCTCGTCCATCGGCGCCGCCGGATGACCGAGCAAGTTCCCGGCGCGGGGCGCGGCCGTCTTGCCTTCAGCGACCTGCGGGTCGGGGGCCATGTCGTCCACGAGGACCATGGCGTCGCTCGCTTCGCCGGCTTCGAGACGCGTGAGGTGGGCGGTGTGACTCGCGATTACCTCTACCTCGAATACAAGGGCGAGGACCGGGTCTACGTACCCACCGACCAGCTCGCCAAGCTCAGCCGCTACGTCGGTGCCGGCGGCGAAGCGACCCTCTCCGCGCTGGGCGGCAAACGCTGGCAGAACATGAAGGCCCGGGCGCGTCGCGCGGCCGGTGCCCTGGCCGGCGAGCTGCTCAACCTCTATGCCGAGCGGCGGACTCGGAAGGGCCACACCTTCTCGCCAGACGGCGAGTGGCAGATCGCGATGGAGGCGGCCTTTCCGTATCGAGAGACGGCCGACCAGATCGAAGCGATCGAGGCGGTCAAGGGGGACATGGAATCCGAGCAGCCGATGGACCGGCTGGTCTGTGGGGACGTCGGCTTCGGCAAGACCGAGGTCGCCCTGCGGGCCGCGGTGAAGGCTGCCGGCGACGGCAAGCAGGTGATGATCCTGGCGCCGACCACGATCCTCGCCCAGCAGCATTTCGGGACTTTCCGCGAGCGCCTCGCCGACCTTCCGTTCACGCTCGACTGGGTGTCGCGGTTGCGCAAGCCGGCAGAGGTGAAGACGGTGCTCGCCGATTTCGAGGCGGGCAAGGTCGACATCCTGATCGGCACCCACCGTTTGCTTTCGCGCGATGTGCGGGCCAAGGACCTTGGCCTTTTGGTGGTTGACGAGGAGCAGCGCTTCGGCGTCAAGCAAAAGGAACTGCTGCGGCAGCTGAAGCTGAAAGTCGACGTGCTCGCGCTGTCGGCAACGCCAATCCCGCGCACCTTGCAGATGAGCCTGGCCGGGCTTCGCGACATATCGGTGATCGAGACTCCACCCGAGGGGAGACGACCGGTCAGGACCTACGTTGGTCCTTATGACGAAGACCTCGTGCGAAAGGCGATCGAGCGAGAGTTGGAGCGCGGCGGCCAGGCCTTCTTCCTGCACAACCGGATCGACAGCCTGCCCGAGATCGCCGAGCAGCTGCGTGGATTGGTCCCCAAGGCCCGCTTCGTCGAGGCCCACGGGCAGATGGACGAGGCCGAGCTCGAGAAAACGATGCTCGGGTTCGTGCGCGGCGATGCCGACTGCTTGGTGACGACGACGATCATCGAGTCCGGCCTCGATATCCCCACGGCCAACACCCTGATCGTCGAGCGCGCCGATCGGCTGGGCCTTGCCCAGGCCTATCAAATCCGCGGCCGGGTGGGCCGCTCACGAGAGCGCGCCTTCGCCTACCTGCTCTATCCCTCCGCTGAAGCCCTTACTGAGGAGGCAGCGGCTCGCCTTTCGACCCTCGCCGATCACACCGAGCTCGGCTCCGGGTTCAAGATCGCGATGCGAGATCTCGATATCCGCGGCGCCGGAGATCTGCTCGGCGATGAGCAGTCAGGCCACGTTGCCGCGGTCGGCTTTGAGCTGTACTGCCAGATGATCGACGAGGCGGTGGCCGAGACCGCCGCCGCCGGGGAGGCGGGCGAGGCTCCCGAGCCGATTCGGTTCGACGTCCCGGTCAACGCCTATCTGCCGGCCTCATTCATCCCCTTCGAGGCAGCCAAGATCGATGTGCACCGTCGCATCGCGGCTTCTCGAGAGCCCGGGGAGCTGCGGGCGATTCGCGACGAGTTGGACGATCGCTTCGGGTCGCTGCCGCCTGAGGCAGAGAACCTGTTGGCCCTGCAGCGGGCGCGGATCGAGTTGCGCCTGGCTGGGGCACACCAGGTCGAGCTGCGCGGAGGCCGGCTCAGCATCATCGGAATCGAGCTGGACTCCAAAGGGGCGGACGTACTGTCCGAAAAAGTCGATGGCGCGCTCTACGAATGGCGGGAGAAGACAGCCGCGGTGCGGGTTTCCGATGACCCTGAGGCCCGGCTGGCGTCAGTGCTCGAGATGGCGGAGGCGATCAGGGACGCGATGCAAGCAGCAGAGTCTCTGCCGAGAGTTTGAATAAGCTGTCGCTTCGTGGCGCCTAGCAAAGGGGAGAGGAAGGAGTTGCCCAAGCTGCAGCGACTCGCGCTGCTCGGCTTCGGAGGCCTTGTTGTCCTCCTCTTCCTGGGCTTTGCCGTCGCTCAGGGTCTAGGTGACCCCAGCATCCCTTCGGGTGCCGTGGCGATAGTCGAGGACGCTCCCGACGACATCGACACAGTCACCGAGGACGAATTTCAGCGCGCCATCGCCCGGGCGGCGGCCGGCGCACAGATCAAACCCATTCCCAAGCCAGGCGCCGAAGAGTACGAGGGCCTGAAGGAAACCGCGCTCGGCGAATTGCTCGACACGATCTGGATCCAGGGGGAGGCGGCGGAAATGGGCATCTCGGTCACACCGGAGGAAGTCGCCGCCGAACTGAAGACGCTCAAGGGCCAGTCCTTCGAAACCGAGCAGCAGTACCAGGAATACCTCGAGGAAGGGCATTTCACCCAAGCCGACGTCGATCGACAGGTCAAGGTTCGAATGCTCGGCACAAAAATCCAGGCTCAGATCGATGAAGAAGCGCCGGCGCCGAGCGACAGCGAAATCGAGGATTACTACGAAGCAGCGAAGTCCAGCGAGTTCACGACGCCGGAGAGCCGCGACGCTCGAATCATCGTCAATCGCGACAAGGGCAAGGTCGAAGAAGCCAAAGCAGCGCTCGAAAAGGACAACTCAAACCAGAGCTGGAAAGAGGTCGCTAAGCGGTATTCAACCAATCAGGCCAGTGGGGGCTTAGCGAAGGGGTTTACCGATATCGACACGGAAGAACCGGAACCGCTGAACGAAGCGATCTTTGCCGCATCGACCGGGCAGATCGACGGGCCCTTGGACACCCCCGACGGCTACACGGTCTTCGAAGTCGTCAAAGTGACTTCGGAGGAAGTCGAGTCGTTCGAAGAAGCAGAGCCCGGGATCAGCAGCAAACTCTCTGATCGGTTCGCACAGGAAGACTTCGCGGACTTCCTCCGCACCTACAACATCAAGTGGGAATCGCGCACGTTCTGCGCACCGGAGGCAACGATCCAACGCTGTGCCAATTTCAAGGGCACTGTGCGCCCAGAAGCGGCACTCCCAGCCTGCTACGAAGCTGACCCCGAAGAACCGGCCGAAGAATGCCCGGCGCCGGTAACCCAGGTCAAACCGGCGCTGCCCGGCTCGGTCAGCCCGCTGCTGCCCGAGGGCACGCAAAAGATCCAGCGCCCGCGTCCCCCCGGCGACGACGAATCGGCTCCGCCGCCGGCTCCGACCGAAATTCCCGGCGCCCCGCCTCCGGTCGAATAGCTACGCCTCGAGGGCGCCGAACCTCCGCTTTACATCTGCCTCAACGAAGCCTGAGCGGGCAAAAGATATGCTCCCGGCCTCGTGAGTCCGAGCAAACGCAAAAGGCCCACGCCTGTGAAAAGTGGGGGAGGAGCTTCTGGAAAGCGTGCTCCCGACCGTGAGGCGGTGCGGAGGTTCGGCCTGCTCGTCTTCGGCGTCGGCTTCGTTGTCCTTTTCGCGATCGTGGCGATTGCCGAGGGGGTCGGCGATCCGAGCGTTCCCGCGGAGGACGTCGCGATTGTCGAAGACGTCCCTGGCGATGACGGCAACATCACTAAAGCCAAATTCGACCACGCGCTGGAGCAGGCCGCGGCGGAAGCGAAATTGCCCAAGGTGCCCAAGCCCGGCGATGACCAGTACGAAGAACTGCGGGATGGAGCGTTGGAAAGACTTCTCCAGACGGTTTGGGTGAGGGGCCAGGCCGCCGAAATGGGCATCTCGGTTACCGACGAAGAAGTCGCCGAGAAAGCCAAGGAACTGAGAGAGCAGCAGTTCAAATCCGAGGCCGAGTATCAGAAAGCCATCAAGGAACTCCACCTGACGCAGGCCGACGTCAACGAAGTAATGGAATTGCAGATCCTTAGCCCGAAAATCGAAGAAAAGGCGCGCGGCAATCCTTCGCCGCCAAGCGATGCCGAAGTCGAGGACTACTACGAAGAAGTCAAGGCGACTCAGTTCACGCAGCCGGCCACTCGAGACGTGCGGCTGATCCTCAACAAAGACAAGAAAAAGGCTGAAAGCGCCAAGGCACTGCTGGAAAAAGACAGCTCGCCGGAGAATTGGCTCAAGGTGGCCAAAAAGTACTCGACCGAATCCCTCAGCAAGGGCGAAGGCGGTCTGCGCAGAGGCTTGAAAGAAGGCGACCTGGAAGAACCGGTGAACGCCCTGATCTTCGAAACGCCCGAAGACGAGCTCGAAGGGGTCATAGGCACCCCGCAGGGCTTCTACGTCTTTGTGGTCGAGAATTCGACCCCGGAAAGCGTACAGTCGCTAGATGACGTCCGCGACCAGATCACGTCTCCGCTCGAAGAACAGGCGGGTGAAGCTGCTTTCAGTGAATTTGTCCTCGACTTTGAAGCAACCTGGCGTTCGCGCACCTTTTGCGCTGCGGGATTCGAGTTCAAACGCTGCGCCAGCTTCGAGGAAAATGTCGATCCGGCGGCTGGTGACCCCCTCTTGGAAAAGTGCCGACAGGAAGTGCCGGTCAAAGAATTTCCGGATGCCTGCCCTGCGCCGGTTCGGCAGCTCGCACCGGCATTGCCGGGTACCGTCACTCTCCTGGCGCCTGGCGGCACCGGGAGCTCTCTCGGCGGGCTGTCGGGCCAAGCGACGCTTCCCCAGCGACCGCGGCCGGCTGGGCTGCCGCCAGCCGAAGAAGAAGCCCCTCTAACCGAAGGCGCCCCAGTCGTTCCCTAGGTGGGCTAGCCCGCGGTCAATAGACTGGCGCGCGAATCTCTGAGATGAGCGCCGCAATCGCCTCCATTCACGCTCGCCAGATCCTCGACTCGCGGGGCAACCCGACCGTCGAGGTTGAAGTCGTCCTGGACTCAGGCGCGCGGGGCATGGCCGCTGTTCCCTCTGGCGCTTCGACGGGGGAGTTTGAGGCCGTCGAGCTGCGCGATGGTGGCGACACCTGGGCCGGCAAGGGCGTCTCGAAGGCCGTCGCCAATGTCAACGGTGAGATTGCCGCGGCGCTGAAGGGCGCCGATGCCCGGGATCAGAGTGCGCTCGACGCGAAGATGATCGAGCTCGACGGCACTCCCAACAAGGGAAGGCTTGGCGCCAACGCGATCCTCGGCGTCTCGCTGGCCGCGGCGAAGGCAGCGGCCATGGATGCCGAGCAACCGCTTTTCCGCTACCTCGGCGGCCTGTATGGGAGTGGCGAGCCGACCGTCATGCCGGTGCCGATGATGAATGTCCTAAACGGCGGCGCTCACGCAGACAACTCAGTCGACTTCCAAGAGTTCATGGTGGTGCCGGCCGGCGCTTCGAGCTTCTCCGAGTGTCTGCGGGTGGGTGTCGAGGTTTTCCATGCTCTGAAGAAGAGCCTTGCCTCTAAGGGCCTCTCAACCGCGGTGGGCGACGAGGGCGGCTTTGCCCCCGATCTCGACTCCAACGAGGCGGCCCTCGAAGCCGTGTTGGCCGGCGTAGAGGCAGCCGGCTACGAGCCCGGGGCGGACGTCTTCATAGCTCTTGACCCCGCCACCAGCGAGATATTCGAGAACGGTGCCTATGTGCTCGAGCACGAGGGTCGCTCGCTCAGCCCGGAGGAGATGGCCGGCTACTGGGCAGATGCCTGCTCGCGCTTTCCTGTCGTTTCGATCGAGGACGGCATGGACGAGGACGACTGGGACGGATGGAAGCTCCTGACCGAACGGCTGGGCGATCGCGTTCAGCTGGTCGGAGACGACCTTTTCGTGACGAACCCCGAGCGCTTTCGTCGGGGCATCGAGATGGGAGTTGGCAACTCGATCCTGGTCAAGGTCAACCAGATCGGCACTCTCAGCGAGACCTTGGAGGCAATCGGCATCGCGCGGGATGCCGGCTACACCGCTGTCATCTCCCACCGCTCAGGCGAGACCGAGGACACGACCATCGCCGATCTGGCGGTTGCAACTGGCGCAGGGCAGATCAAGACGGGCGCCCCGTCTCGCTCGGATCGCGTTGCCAAGTACAACCGGCTGCTGCGCATCGAGGAGGAGCTTGGGTCTGAAGCCAGGTTTCCCGGCGTGCAGGCATTCGTACAACGGTCGACGTAGTGAAGGAATGCGGGGCCCTGCCGCAAAGGACGGGGCATGGCAGCAGGCACGTACACGGGGAAAACGGCCGTCTACCGAGCAAGGCGTCGACCCGCCGCCCGCCGACGACCCGCCGCCAGGCGTGGCAACAGCAGGATTCGCTGGGACAGGGTTGGCCGCATCGCGCTCACCTTCGTCCTCGCCGCCGTCCTCTACTCCTACTTGAACCCGGCGATCAACTTCGTCAAGACCTACACGGCCACGAGCGATGCCAAAGCTCAGTTGCACGAGTTGCTGGACGAAAACGCTCGGCTTCACCGTCGCATCCAGTCGGCCGACGATCCGATCGCTCTCAATGGCAAGGCACGCAATCAGGGCATGATTGCGCCGGGCGAGACGCCGATCGTCATCCGCGGCTTGAAGCCCTGATCCAACCCAAGGAGCACACCGGTGGTTAGCGCCGGCGCCTACATAGTCGGTGCTCTTGCGCTGGCGGTCGTGGCCGTTTCGCTTGGCTTCAGCGCCCTGCGCATCCGTCAGCGCCTGCTGCCGGCATGGGAGGGAGCGCCGGCTCGCCTGGTTGAGGCGATCGTTGGGATCGCGCTGCTGATCTGGCTTTCGGAGCTCCTCGGAGTCCTCGGCCTCTTCTACGCTTGGGCCCTCGTCCTCTCCTCTGCTTTGCTTGCCGGCGTGACCACCTGGGTTACGCGGCCTTCGCGATCGGGCACGCGGCCTCTGTCGGCGGGTGGCGGCGTAGGGGGGCCCAGCCCCGAGGAAGCTTTAGCTACCGGAGGGGGTGGGGGGTCCCCTGCGGCGACAGGACCCGCCGGCCCACAGGCGCCTGCCTCTCACTCGACGTCGCCTTTGATGCTGCTGATCACCGTCGGCGTAATCGCGCTGGTCTTCGCCCACTGGGGTCTGACCGCGAAGGACGCACTCGACCGCGGGATCTTCAACTTCGACTCCCTCTGGTACCACATGCCATTCGCGGTCGAGATGGCCCAGAGCCACTCGGTGACCGGCCTCCACTACACCGAGACCGTCTTCACGAACTGGTTCTACCCGCAGAACTCCGAGATCCTCCATGCCGCCGGCATTCTGCTGACCGAGCGCGACACGCTCTCTCTTTTCCTCAACTTCGGCTGGCTGGCGGTGGTGTTCCTGGCTGCCTGGTGCATAGGCAGGCCATACGGGCGAGGCCATCTCAGCGTGATTGCGGTGGCGCTTCTCTTGGAGTGCCACACGCTGGTCGTGCGCGAGCCGGGGGCCGCGAAGAACGATTTGGTGGCGGCGGGATTGCTGCTTGCGGCGATTGCGATCCTGATCAACGCTTGGGCGACGAGCAGGCAAGGCGAGCAGCGGTCCCTGCCGGTCGGTTGGGCACTTGCCGCCGCCGGCCTTGCGGTCGGCCTTGCGGTCGGGACCAAGTCGACCACGCTGGCGATAGTCGTGGCGATCACCGTTGCGGTCCTCGTACTGGCGCCGGCGGGAAGGCGGTGGGCAGCGGCCGGCTGGTGGTTCCTACCGGCGATCGCCGGCGGAGGGTTTTGGTACTTGCGCAACCTGATCGTGGCCGGCAACCCGCAGCCCCAGGTCGAGAGCCTTGGCCCGATCTCGCTGCCCCATCCCGAGCAGTTGCAGACCGGCCGGCCCGATTTCAGCATTGCCCACTACGCGACCGACACCGGAGTTTGGCGGGAGTACTTCGGACCGGGCCTCGAGCAGGCTTTCGGCACTCTCTGGCCGCTCGTCGTCGCGGGGGCGATCGCCGGCGCTGTATTGGCGCTTCTGCGCGGCCGGGATCGAGTCGTGCGCTGGAGCGGCGGCGTTGTCCTGGTCGGGATGCTCGTCTACTTGATCACCCCACTTAGCGCCTCGGGAGCAGAGGGAGCGCCGGTTGGCTTCGCGCTCAACATCCGCTACGCGATCCCGGCGCTACTGGCCGGCATGGCCCTGCTGCCCCTCGCCCGCGTCTTCGACGGCGAGCGTCGCCAGTGGGTACTGATCGCGGTGTTGCTTGTGGTCTTGGTCGCCACCGATCGTGCCGACGCGGTCTTGCGCGATCCGTCTCGTTTCTTCGGCCTGTTGGTGGCCACGCTTTCAGTTCTGATTCCGGCGGCTTTGCTGCTGGCACGTAGTCGCGGAGCGTCTCGAAGCGCCGTCGCGGCGGGGTTCGCAATCCTGGCCCTCTCGGTGGCCACGATCGGCTACCCGGTGCAGCGCGACTATTTGCACAACCGATTTGGCCCCGGCGCTGGGATCCCCGATATGGACCTCGACTCCGCCTATCTGTGGGCGCGCGACGTCGACAATGCCCGCATCGGCCTCGCCGGCACGACCGCCGGCTTTCTCCAGTACGGCTTCTATGGCCGAGACCTCTCCAACCAGGTCGTCTACCTCGGTGCCAGCGGTCCTCACGGCGCCTTCAACCCAATCCCGACCTGCCGCGAGTTCCGGGCGGCGGTCAACGCCGCCGATCTTGACTATCTGGTCACCGCGCCCTTCCTCAATTTCATTCACACCGAGGAGCCGATCGCCTCTCCCGAGGCGGGTTGGCTGCAGGGCGATCCAGCGGTGACGCCGTTCGAGCGCAGCGGCCCGGTCATCATTTGGAGAGTGGGGGGTCGCCTGCGGCCGGCGACCTGCGACGCGCAAAACGCACCGCTCCGCCGCGTGCCGTACTTGCCGAGCGCCTAAACGATGGCGTTCCGGACCCGTTGGCGCCCATGGATTCCCTGGCTGTGGGTGTTCGCGCCGATCGTCTGCGCGGCCATCGCCTACGTCGTGGTGGAGCCTCCCACCACAGATCTGGCGGCGCAGACGTTTCGCAGCGAGCTCTTCGACGCGCATGGGCTCCTGATCTGGAACAACTTTTGGTACGGAGGGCATTATCTGCTGGGCTACAGCGTCCTCTTTCCACCGCTCGCCGCGACGCTGGGGGTGGCCGAGGTTGGAGCTGTGGCAGCGGTCATCGCGGCGATGCTCTTCGCGCTGCTGGTACAGCGCGACTACAGCGCCCACGCGCGCCTCGCGACCCTCTGGTTTGGGGCCGGGGCGATCGCCATAGTGCTCAGCGGCAGGCTCACGTTTGCGCTGGGGGTTGCGATCGGGGTCGGCGCCCTCCTCGCCCTCAGCCGGGGGCGCTTGGTCCCCGCGGCGCTGCTGGCGGCGGCCACCTCCTGTGCGAGCCCGGTGGCCGGGTTCTTCCTGCTGGTGTTCGGCGCGTCCCTGGTGCTCACCGGCCACCGGCTGAAGGGCGTTGTGCTGGGGGCGTGTGCAGTCGCTCCGCTGGCGTTCATGCTCATCCTCTTTCCCGTTGAGGGTGCGGAGCCTTTCGTGGCGTCCAGCTTCTGGGGAGGGCTGGCAGTCATCCTCTTGGTCCTGTTGGTGTTGCCGCGGGGCGAGCGCCTGCTGCGGCTTGGGACCGCGCTGTATGCGGGCACGGTCGTGCTCGCTTTCCTGATCCCCAACGCGCTGGGTGGCAATGTGGTGCGCCTGAGCAATCTTGCCGCCGGCCCGGTGGTTGCCCTCGCCGTGAGCGGGCCGCGCCGTCGCCTCATTCTTGCCTTGGTTGCACTGCCGCTGCTCTACTGGCAGTGGCAGCCCGCCTTCCGCGACGTATTCACTGTGAGGGACGAGCCGTCGGTGGAACAGAGCTTCTACGCCCCACTGCTGGCCCAACTGCGGGCTCGGACCGCCGGCATACCGGTCCGAATCGAGGTGCCTCCCACCCAGCATCGCTGGGAGGCCCGCTACGTAGCACCGGAGTTCCCCCTGGCGCGCGGCTGGGAGCGCCAGCGCGAATCCGATGACTTCGACCTCTTCAATGAAGATCTCTCGCCGCCCACGTATCTCTCATGGCTGCAATCGAACGGCGTCAGCTACGTCGCGCTCGCGAATGTGGAGCTCGACTACTTAGCCCAGCAAGAGGCGACGCTCATACGGCACGGCTTGCCCTACCTGACCCCCGTCTGGAGCAATGAGGACTGGCGCCTCTTCGCCGTGCGCGATCCCAGTGGCTTGACGGATGGCTCGGCGCGGGTCACGTCGATCGGGCCGGACTGGTTTGAGGTTCGAGTTGACCGGCCCGGCAGGTCGGTCCTCCGGATTCACTACAACCGCTATTGGAAGCTCGATGGAGTTGAGGCCTGTCTGCGGGAAGAGGGGCCCTGGTCGGTCCTCGAGGCACACGCTGCCGGCACGGTTCAGGTCAGCACCGACTTCAGCTTCGCCGCTCCTCGCGGGCGGGACCAGGCCTGTTCCCCGCCCGGTTCCCGTGACTAACCTTTGGTGGGATGAGCTATCCACTCGAAAACGCGCTCTTCCAGTGGGAGGAGGGTTGGCGGACTCTTCAAGGGCTCCGCGCCGGCCCGGCGGAGCAACGCCGCGTCGACCGCGTGGTCGATGCCATCGGCGAGGAGTTGCGTCGGCGGATCGGCCCGACCTTTCGCGCGGCGGAGCTTGCGGACCTATACGCGCAGGGGACCGACTGGTGCCAGCAGGCGGCAATCGACACGGCTCCCGGCCTCGAAGCCGATCCGCAATCGCTCGCGGACGCCGCCTTCTGGCTCTACCTTCGCCGCGCCGGAGACTTCGCGGGCGGGCGTCAGCTGGCGTGACCGGAAGCGTCTCCGGTCACCCGCTAGTCCTCTGAGTCCTCTTCCTCGGCCGCGCCTGCGCGGCGGATGACGATCTGATCTGGCTCTATCCGTACCGTCACCTCGCGCTTACCCGCCCAATGCTCGGTGTAGGCAGGGTTGTCCTTGACGCTTGGATCGAGCCAGAGGCCGTACCCGTCCTGTTCCCCATGGTCGAAAGTTCCCTCGAGCTCTTTACGCCGTCCCCGACCTCGCCTGCCACGGCGACGCCTGCGGCGCGGCGCGGCCTCGCCATCCTCATCGTCGGCGGACTCGGTGCTCGCCTCCGACTCCTCTGCCTCGTCGCCGTCTGAGGTGGACTCCTCCTCTGCTTCCTCCTCTTTGGCTGCCTCCTCGGCAGTGGCCGCCTCGACCTCAGCCTCGATTTCGTCGCGGAGGTCAAGTTCCGGTGAGCCGCCGTCCTCCTCATCGGGGGTGAGCTCGTGCTGGCTGCGGAACTCGCGCAGCTCGGTCGCGCTCACTTCCAGCTGGTGCGCTATCCATGCATCGGTCCGCCCCTGGCGCACCCATGCGCGGATCTGGTTGAGCTGCGGCTTCAGTGAGCGTCGTGCCATCGGCGCGCGAGTCTATTCAACTGCCTGGCGCTAGGCCATCAGGATCGAGAGCGCCTCGAACATCGCCACCACAACGACGATGACGGTTGCGGTCAAGCAGACCGCGAGAACGCTGAACCGCACCTTGCCGTGCTGCTCGTTGCGAGTCATCCGACGCACCCGCGAGCGGTTGGCCGCGCGGCGGCGCAGCTGCTCGCGCCGTCGCCGCTCCAAGGTTGTCTCCTGTTCGAAGGCAACCTCGAACTGGGAAATGCTTTGTCGCATTCTCATAATTCGGGTGACCCGGAGGTCGCGGCGGACCGTAGCAAGCCGCAAAGCGTCCTGCATATGCCAGTTGTGCCAAAAGTCACGAGCAGATTCAGACCGGCGTGAAGACGAGCTGCTCTGGCCAGGAGCCGAGCAGTTCGGGCCCGTCTGGCTGTCCGGCAGCGATCAGCAACTGCTCAGCCGCGTGCGGAGCGAAGGGGGCAAGGGCGCGGAGCAGCGCCAGCAGGGCCGCAACCTGAGCCTCGGCGTCGGCCCGGCTGAGCTCACCGCGGCGCTTGACGACCCGCTTCTCGAAGTCCTGGATTCGCTCCAGCAGGCGGGTGAGGTTGCGGATCGCCTTGTGCATCTGCAGCTCCTCGAGGTCCGCGGTGATTCGCTCGAGACCGTTGTCGCACCACTTGCGCAGGCGGTCGCGCATGAACTCGGTGTCGGCGGCGGCCTCCTTGTTCTCCGGCGTCTCCGGCAGAGCGGCGAAGCGCTCTTGGGAGTACGTCCACAGGTTGCGCAGAAAGCGACTGGCGAAGCGCAGGACGCCGTCGTTCCAGTTCAGCGTCTTGGCCGGGCCGGCGGCGTAGAGGACGGCGAGGCGGACGGTGTCGGCGCCATACCGCTCCACCAGCTCGTCTGGGTCGACCACGTTGCCGAGGTGCTTGCTCATCTTGCGCCCGTCGGCTATGACCATCTCATGGAAGAGGCATCCCGCAAAGGGCTCGCCGTCCTCGAGAAAGGAGAGTGGCCCGATGTCGCGCAGCGCCTTGGTGACCACTCGCTGGTCGAAGACGAAGTTGCCGGAATCGGCACCGGCGACGAGGCGCTTGGCCGGCAACCACCCGCGCAAGTCCGGGTGGTCGAACATCTCCGTGGCGCGGGCCAAGGGTGGGACGGCCGCGGGGATCCACAGCCAGAGGGCATCGAAGTGACAGTCGAGGGTGTCGGTCTCCCGTTTGGCCGGCTCGCCGCAGCTCGGGCAGTCGACGTTGACGAAATCGGCGTGCTCGGCGAGCGGGTTGCCTTCCCCGCTCGGCTCGATGTCGCGAGGCAGGACTACCGGCAGGTCCTTCTCCGGCACCGGGACCGCCCCACAGCTCCCACAGTGGATCACCGGGATCGGGGTGCCCCAGAAGCGCTGACGGGATATTGAAAAGTCTGTGGCGCGGTAGCGCACGGCCTCGCGGGCATCCAGCGGACGATCGGTGGGGCTCGTAGCCAGGTCATCCTCCCCGCGAGCCACCCTGTCCATGATCGTCGCGTCGGCCTCGTCGATTACAGGGACCCCAAGGACGGCAGTCGGCCCAAAGCGCGCATCGACGATTGGAGAGATCAGCACCGGCAGAGTGCCCGTGCCCGACGGGGAGGCAGCCGAGTGCCCAGTGTCGATGAGGGGCACCGACTTCGCATCGCGGGCGCTTCGCTCCCAGCCGCCTGAGCGCAGCCCATCGAGCTGGTCTCGCACGGCTGGCTCAGAAGCCCATCGCTCGATGTCTGGGTGACGGGGAGAGAGCACGACGAAGCGAGCGTCGGCAACCGAGTCGGCGTGTGGGGTAAAGGCCGTGAGGATCTCTCCGTCGTCAATCGGCAGATCGAGCTCCACTCCGCTGCTGTAGCCGAGGATGTCGCGCTGGGTGGCGATCGAAATCTCGTCCCACTTCTCCTCGAGGGCAGTGAGGCGACGGTGGTTCTCCTCGAGATAGGGGGTGATTCGCAGGAACCAGGTTGGGCGACGGATCAACCGGACCTTGTTGTGACAGCGCCAGCAGTGCCCGTCCTCCACCTGGATTGCGGCCAGTGTCGTTTCGCAGTGGTCGCACCAATCGACGGTGGCCTCGGCGCGGTAGATCAGGTCCGCCTCGAGCAGGGTGAGGAAGAGCCACTGCGACCAGCGGTACTGCTCCTCATCGGAGCTGTAGAAGACACGGTCGTAACCGAAGGAGAAGCCGAGGCGCTTCATCTGGGCGAGCATCCGCTCGCCGCAGCGCTCGACCCATTCGGCGGGGGGGACTTTGCGCTCGATCGCGGCGATCTCGGCGGGCAGGCCGAAGGCGTCGAAGCCGAAGCTGAAGAGAACGTCATCGCCACGAGCACGGCGGAAGCGAGCGTAGGCATCGCCGATCGCGTAGTCGCGCACGTGCCCCATGTGGAGGTTGCCCGAAGTGAATGGGCTGGAGGCCTTGACGTAGACGCAGTCCCGCCCCTGCGAGGGCGAGGGAGTCGCGTAGGCATCGCGCTTTATCCAGGCCGTCTGACGACCCCCCTCGACCTCGGTTGGGTCGTAGTTCTGTATCTCGCGACTCATGGCCCGTGAGTCTGCCAGGCAGCCCTGGCGGCAGGGCTGCAGCTAGCGTCCTTGCCCCGCTTGATCCGGCGCTCGCCGGCCCGCGCACTCGGGTTTCGCTAGGCCTTTCCTAGGGCCCGCAGGTGCTCCAGAGCCCCCGCCCAACTCGGGCCGCTTCAAGCTCGATGTGCCGGAAGAACGGCGCGAAGTCGTCGTTCGGAGGGATCGTCAGCGTGCGAGCAAGACCCCGCTGAATGAGCACCGCGTTGACGAATCGCCGCCTCAGGTGAACGTAGGCGAGGAGTCGCCCGTAGGTGTCGCGCCGCTCGACGCCGAACACCAAACGCACCCTCTTCCCCTCGAGCAGGTTGTGGGTAAAACGTGAGGCCCGCGGGCCAAAGCATTGGATCGGCGTGCCTGGCTTCTTCGTCTCCGGTGTGTCGATCCCGATCAGGCGGATATCCTCATTCCGCCCCCGGATTCTCACTTCGATCGTGTCGCCATCGATCACGCGCACCACGTAGGCGGTGGCGCTCCGCGGCAACTTTCCATCCCCGCCGAATTTCAGCAGGCTGCCGAGATCCGGTCGCAAAACGACCAGGGCGGCGACGATCAGCAAGACGGCGCTGCCGGTTCCCCCTCCGAATAGTCGCGGCCTCATATCCCCTGCAAGACGTACGGGGAGGCGCTTTTACCCCCAATGGGGCCTACGAGCCGCTGAGTCAGGGAATGCGGCGCACGCTGCTGAGCAGCGTCTCCTTGATGGAGGCGATGATCTCAAGCGCGTCGTTCCACTCGCGCTGCCAGACGTTGCGGCCGAAGATCACACCCGAGCCGCCTGCCTCCATCACCTCGCGGGTGTTGGTGAGCACAGTCTCGTCGTCGACCTTAGAGCCGCCCGAGAGCACGACCAGCGAGCGGCCGGCGGACTCGACGCACTGGCGGATCGCCTCTGCCTGGTCGACCTGCATCTCGTTGTAGGGGGCAGGGGCGTCCTTGTCCTTTGCCGGGTCGATCTTCGGCATGTTGAGCTTGACCACGTCGGCGCCCATCTCCATCGCCATCCTTGCCGCGTAGTCGATTGCGTAGAAGGAGTTGGCGCTGCCCTTGGCGTCGACCGCTTCGCCGCGCGGGTAGGACCAGACGATCAGCGGCATCCCGAAGCGGTCGCAGTCCTGGCGAACCTGGCGCAGCTGGGCGAGGTCCTCGTCCTGACGCGGTGAGCCGACATAAAGCGTGTAGCCGACCGCGTCGGCGCCGAGCCGCACCGCATCCTCGACGCTGGCGTTGCAGCTTGAGAAGGCCTTGGCGGAGGAGGGGACGTCGGTCTTGCCGTTGACCTTGAGGATCAGCGGCACCTGGCCGGCGTAGTCGGGGTAGTACTTGGTCGCCATTCCGATCTGGCAGGCGAGGGCCGAGTACCCGGCCTCGGCGGCGAGGCGGAACTGGTAGTCGGGGTCCTTCGACGCTGGGTTGGGGAAGAAGTCGCGCGGGCCGTGCTCGATGCCCTGGTCGATCGGTAGCAGCATCAGGGTGCCGTTGCCCGGTCCGAACTCGAATAGAAGGCGCCTCAGGCGCGCTCGTTTGCCGGGGGCAAGGGTCGCCAGCAGCGATTTCTGCTCGGTCAGGCTCTTCAACTCCACGACTGATTCCTCCTCGAAGACGGGTGCTTACGCAGTATGCCATCGGGCTGGCCTTCGAGTGGGTTGGGATGGGGGTTATCCTCGAATGACCGTGAGCGCAAGCGAGCAAGCACCCATCGCCGACCCTCTGCGCCGCAGGCGAGGCGCGAAGCATTGCCATGAGCGAGACTGAGCTCAGCGTCATCTGCAAGACCTGTGGCTCTGAGGTCAGCCCCTTCATTACCGAGTGCCCGTACTGCGGTGCGCGTCTGCGCAAGCGGGCCCCTAAGCTCGAGCGCCGCGACGGAACGCTGGAGGCCAAGTCGCGGCGGCGTTCGGGAACCAGGCGCTTTGGCATGCGCCTGCGCAGGGGCCGGGCGTCGGCTCGGGTTGTTCGCCCCTACGCGACGCTTGTCGCGATCTTTGCGTCCGCTGCGTTGCTGCTCATCCAGCGGGCGACCGGGAGCTCGATTGCGACGCTGGGGGGTCTGGTCACGCCTGTCGATGGCGAGTGGTGGCGGTTCTTCACCGCCCCCTTCGTCTACGGAGACATTGGCTACCTGTTCGTCATCTCGATCGGGCTGGTGATCTTCTCGATCGACCTGGAGCGGCGCCTCGGCACCGTCGCCACCGCTGTTTTGCTGATCGCCAGCGGCTCGCTTGGCATGCTGGCGGCCAGCGGCATCGGCAGCCCCGGCAATGACTTCGCCGTGATCGCGGGCGGCAACGGGATGGCGCTCGGCGCCCTCGCCGCCTGGTTTGCGATTCGTCGCAGCGAGGCTCGCCGTGCGGTCGATCGCGACTACGACGCCATTGCCGTCTGCGTAGCCGCCGCGGTGCTCCTGGCGCTGCCGATCTTCGAGGCAACGGCGGATCCCGTTGCCGGGCTGGTCGGTGGCTTGGTGGGTGGATTGGCCGGCTTCGCGGCTTCGACATTTCGAGCGCCGGAATAGTCTTTGCCCTCAATGGGCCAAGACGATGAGCGGCTCAGCGCTGCGATCGAGCGGTTGACCGATCCCGAGCGTTTGGCCGAAGCCGAGTTGACGGTGGCGCGGGCAGCCCCGGAGCTGCAGCGCGTGCTCGCGGCGGCTCTTTCCGAGGGCGGCTGGTTTGGTGAGTCCCATGAAGCAGAGACGCTGAAAGCCGCCACCGTTCCCGACCCCGAGGGACGGGTTGCCGCCGTGCGGACGCTGCTTGCCGAGGAGGCGAGGATGGGGATGATGGTTGGAGTGGCCGTCGGCTGGGCACTAAAGGACGAGTTGACCAACACCGAAGACCCGAAAGGAGAAGGTTGAGGATGGAGATCAAGTTTCATGGCCATGCCTGCTTCGAGCTGAGCGAGGGAGAGACGGTGGTCCTCGTCGACCCATTCTTGAAGCCAAACAACCCAGCTGCCGTGGCCACCGCTGAGGAGGTCAACCCGACCCATATCGGGATCACCCACGGCCACGTCGACCACACCGCCGACCTCGTCCCCGTCGCCGAGCGCACCGGCGCCCACTGCGTCGCAGTCGTCGAGATAGCCAAGTGGCTCGAAGGTCGGGGTATCACCGAGGTCAGCGACCCGAACATCGGCGGCACAGTCGAATTCGACTGGGGCTGGATCAAGCTGGTCCCTGCTTGGCACACGAGCACGCTGCCCGGCTCCTCGGAGGCGCCTTTCAGCGCCGAGCACGGAACCGCGGTCGGTACCGCGACGGGCCTCCTGATCAACATCGGTGGCGTGACCGTCTACCACGCCGGGGACACCGGCTTGTTCAGCGACATGAAGCTGATCGCGGAACGGAACCCGATTGATGTGGCGCTGCTGCCGATCGGCGGCCACTACACGATGGATCGTCACGATGCGGCGGTTGCCGCTGAATTCGTGGGCGCCCAGACGGTGGTCCCAATGCACTACGACACGTTCCCGCCGATTACGGTCGACAGCGATGCCTTCAAGTCCGAGGTCGAGTCGAAGACCTCCTCGCAGGTGGTGCTGCTGAAGCCGGGCGAGACCCACGCCGCCTGAGCGAAAACTGGCTGATCAGCCAGTCTCGGTGCTAGGCTCGCTCTGACCACGCAGCCGAGTCGAGGAGAGCACAAATGGGAACCAGAGAGGCAACCGGGACTCAGTCGAGGACCGAGCGGGCTGACTTCCAGGCCACCGCCGACCCGGCGCTGATCGAGGCTGCCGACCGCACCGCTGACATCAAACTGCTCACCTCTGAGGAGCTGTACATGCTCTGGGAGCGCCAGCAGTGGCAGACCCAAGAGCTCGACTTCACCAAGGACCGCGAAGATTGGCACGAGCGGATCAGCGAGGAAGAGCGCTTCCAGCGGATGTATGGCCTCTCGTCGTTCTTCATCGGCGAGCAAAAGGTTGCCGAGGAGCTCGGCCCCATCATGCGGGCCGCTCCCACCGAGGACCAGCGGATCTTCCTCTGCACGCAGATCGCCGACGAGGCTCGCCACGTGCGCTTCTTCGAGCGCTTCTACCGCGAGGTGGGGGTGCTCGAGGCCGACGGCCTCACCGAGATGCTCGAGGAGACCTCTGCGCACCTCAACGACAACTTCAGCCGGCTCTTCGACGAAATGCTGAAGCAGCGCACCGATCGACTCTCGACTGAACCGGAGGACACTGAGGCGCTGGTCGAGGCGATAACGCTCTACCACATGGTCATCGAGGGCATGCTGGCCCTCACCGGCCAGCACTTCATCATGGACTACAACGAACGAGAGGGAACGCTTCCGGCCTTCGTCGAGGGCTTCCAGAACGTGGCTCGCGACGAGCACCGTCACGTCGCCTTTGGCTCAGTCTTCCTACGCGACAAGGCGCGTGAGGACGAGCGTTACAAGAAGGCAATCCAGCGCACGCTGGAGGAATCTCTGCCGGTGGCTGACGGTGTGCTCTCACCGCCCTGGGCTAAGGATGTCGATGCCGACTTCGAGCTGTTCGGCTACTCGTTGGAGGACACCCGAAAATTCGCCGGCACCTGCCTGATGCGGCGACTCAAAGTGATCGGCCTGCAGGTCTAAGCGGCTAGCGGCTACTTACTCAAGCGGGCTTAGCGGCTACTTATTCCGCGGAGCCGTCGGGCTTCTTATTCGGCGGGAGCCGGGGATTCCGAGCTCGAACCGGCTTCAGACGGCGGGGCCGTTGAGCCCGCGGCCGGTTCCGACGGTGGTGGCGACGGTTCGCTTGGCGGTGCGCTTTCGGCCGGAGGCGGGCTTTCCGCGGGCGGTGCGCTTTCCGCTGGTGGGTTGGTGCTGCCACCCACAGTGACGACGACGGTTTCTGCACCTGGCCCTGTCGTTGCAGGCGATTTTGCGACCGTGCCTGGGGCAATCGGCTTGGTCATCGCGGATTCTTCGCCTTCGCCGATTGAGTTCGAAGGTCCGTCTTCGCCAACTACGCTAAGTGTTTCCTCTGAAGTGGTCGGGAGAGAAGCGGAAGCCGGCGTCGAAGTCGAGGCGGGATCGACTGCCGGGGTCACTGGAAGCTGATCGAATACAACATGCCGCTGCGCAAGCGAAGCGGCATGTTGGGAGGGTGCGCTTGAAACCGATGCCTCGGGGCTTGTCAGCGGCTGCACGACCTGCTGCTTTACCTCCACTGCACCGGCTGTGATGACCGCGGCTGTGACGACGCCCGCAACCGCCTTGGTGCCGATCGCGCCACCGACTGCGCTGAGGCCACCAGCCGCTCCGCTGCCCCCGAGCGCAGCACCAACGGTGCCGACCGCTCCGGCGCCGGTTGTCGTGGCGCTTGCTCCAGCGCCGGCGGCCGCGCTGCCACTGGCACCCGCCCCACCGAAGCCGAGCTTGGAGCCGATCAAGGTCTTCAGTGCCAGCAGTGGGCCGATCGGGGAGAGTGCCGCCAGCACCTTGTCGTTGGAGCGAACCTGGGAGCGGAAGTCGGCGCATTCCTCGCAATCGCGAACGTGGCGGCGAACCGGGCCGGAGACCTTGCGCAGCCCCTCGGCGGCCTCAGCCAGCTCGATACGCACCTCGCCGCAGGTCAGCAGTCGGGCCTGGCTTGCCTCGGCAAGCGAAATGCGCGCCCGCACCAGCAGCGACTTGACCGATGGAACACTCGTATCCATCGCCTGGGCGATTTCCTCATACGACATCGCGTCCATCTCACGCAGCATCAGCGCACAGCGCTGGGTCTCGGGAAGCTTGTTCACGTCGCTGATCAGCTGACGGAACTCCTCTCGGTTGTGGACCTTCTCAGCAGTCGAGGCAGCCTCGACGATGGGCACCATGTCCATCGATTCCTGGGCGTCAGCGGTTGGTTTGCGGAGGTGGTTGAGGCAGCGGTTGCGGGCAATGCGGTAAAGCCAAGGACGCAGGTTGATCTCCCGCTCGTCGGCCAGCATTGCCCGGTAGGCGTTGACGAAGACCTCTTGCAGGACATCCTCAGCATCCTCGGATGAGCCGAGCATTTGCCGGCAAAAGCCCAGCAAGCGCCCCTGGTAGCGATCGACGATCGTCTCGAAGGCTCCGGCGTTGCCACTCCGTGCCATTGCTATAAGGCGCCCGTCTCCTTGAAGCTTGAGCAGGGGAGAGCGCCGGGCTAGTAGTCCGCGCTGACTGGCGTGTGTAAGGGCGGAAGCCTCCAAGCTGTACTCCTCCAGGGAAGGCGTTGTTTCTGTATGCAAAGACACCGTAGCACCGAGGTAGTTGCGCTCCTTCAGCATTTTTAAGGCAGCTTTAGGCACGGTCTTTTGCGCAATATTTGGCCCGGTTGGCCCGCGGATACCATCGAGCCTGCCCGGGTGGCGAAATTGGCAAATGCGGCGCACTTAAAATGCGCTGCCCCTTCGGGGGCTTGCGGGTTCGAGTCCCGCCCCGGGCATTCAGGCGACCGCGGAGCGGCGCGATGCGGCGTCCTCGGTCACCCGAATAGCGCTGCTATTCGCGCTCCCTGCGTCCTTGCCTCGCTTGCTCCGGGGACGCCTGAGTCGATATAGGCTGCCTCCTATGGAGCACGGGGGGCGGATCGTCGCCAAAGTTCTCAAGTCGCGGGGGGTCAGCCGCCTGTTCACGCTGTCCGGAGGGCACCTGTTCTCGATCTACGACGGGTGTCGTGCCGAGGGCATCGAGATCGTCGATGTACGCCATGAGCAGTCGGCGGCCTTTGCGGCAGAGGGCTTCGCCAAGGCGACACGACAGGTCGGGGTAGCGGCGCTCACAGCTGGGCCCGGAGTTACCAATGGGGTCAGCGCCCTTGCCGGCGCCCAGGCCAACGGCTCACCGCTCTGCGTGCTCGGCGGGCGAGCGCCTGAGATGCGCTGGGGCGCCGGTTCACTGCAAGAGATCGACCACCTGCCCTTCGTCGAGCCGCTCGTGAAGTCGGCCGAGACGGTCAAGGACACTGGGGAGATCGCCGCGCACACAGCAGCGGCGCTCGACCTCGCCGCCACCGCGCCGAGCGGCCCCACCTTCGTCGACTTCCCGCTCGATGTCGTGTTCAGCGAGGCGGATTCGGAAGTTCCCGCCGTTCCGGTCGAGCCGGCCCCGCAGCCGGCCGAGGGCGTCGATCGGGCCGCGGCACTGCTCGCGGGCGCCGAGCGCCCGGTGATCATGGCCGGAACCGGCCTCTACTGGGGCAAGGGCGAGGATAAGTTGCGCTCCCTGGCCGAGGCGCTTGGGATCCCAGTCTTCCTCAATGGCCTCGGCAGGGGTTGCATTCCGGCCGACCACGAACTTGCTCTCAGCCGTGCCCGCGGGGCGGGATTGCAGGGAGCTGACGTGGCACTGGTGATCGGCGTCCCGATCGATTTTCGCCTTGGCTTTGGCGAGAGCTTCGGGCCAGAGACCAAGCTGATCCCCCTCGATGCCGCGCCAAATGCGCTGACCGCAAATCGAACGCCCGATCTCGACTTGGTGGGAGACATCGCGGCTACCCTCGCCGCTCTGAGCGAGTCTGCCCAGGGCGCCTCGCGCCGCACAGACCGTTGGCTAGAGGAGTTGCGGGCAGTGGATGCCGAGAAGCGGGCGGCAGAGCAGGAGGAGCTGAACGACTCGCGCTCGCCACTGCACCCGGTCCGCGTCTACAAGGAGCTGGGCGAAGTGCTGGACCGCAACGCGATCGTGATTGGCGACGGCGGCGACTTCGTCTCCTACGCCGGCCGCTTCATCGAGACCTATGAGCCAGGCTGCTGGATGGACCCCGGACCGTTCGGTTGCCTAGGCGCGGGCCCAGGCCAGGCGATCGGTGCCAAGCTCGCCCATCCCGATCGTCAGGTCTGCCTCCTGCTTGGCGACGGCGCCTTCGGGTTCGCTGGGATGGAGTTCGACACAATGGCGCGTCACGGCCTTGGGGTGGTCGGAGTAATGGGCAATAACGGGATCTGGGCGCTCGAGCACCACCCGATGAAGTTCCTCTACGGCTACTCGGTTGCGGCCGAGTTGAGGCCGGAGACAAGGTACGACGAAATGGTCGAAGCCCTCGGCTGCGATGGGATCCTGGTCCGAGATCCCGATGACCTTCAGCCGGCGTTGACGCGAGCCTTCGAGTCGGGGAGACCAACCCTGGTGAACGTTCTCACCGATCCCGAGGTTGTCTATCCCCGCAAGTCGAATTTGGCTTGATAAGGCCGAATCTCATTGCCTGGCGCATCTGTGCCGGGCTTGACTGGGCAGCCGCTCACCAACGAAGAATCGGCCACCATCTCTGGTGGCCGATTCAGGTTGGTCCCTCAGGACGGGCAGGGGTACGTCTTCAGGGACCAGTCTTATCTAATGGGCCCAGACGGCGGGAGGCGCCATATGCGGCAATCGCCTGAACCCTATTGACCGGGATCAGTGGACCTTTTGATCTCACCTCGTTCCCGATGAAACGATTATGCGCTCGCCTATCCGTTATGTCTAGGAGCGGTTTTTGCTACTACTTATAAGCAGGTAGGCCGAATTACCCCACTTTTTTGGGTTCGGGGCCTAGCTCTTCCTTGATGTACTGCCGTGTAGGGATGCCCTGTACATGTGGTCCCAGGTTTCTAATGGCTCTGGGATGGGGAATTACCCGCACGCTGAGGCGCAGCAATCGCGCTGCCGTAGAGGATGTCGTGCTCGGATACTTCGATGCTGTCGAGTCCAAAGATTCGCATCGCCTCGATCAGGATCACGACCCCGGCGACGATCGTTGGGGCCCGATCCGGGTGCAGCCCGACTATTTGGACGCGCTCGGCAAGTGGCGCGGAGGCAAGCTGTGAAAGCAGCCGCTGGATCGATTGCAGCGAGAGGACGTGGCCATGTACCCGTTTTGGGTCGTAGGGGTCGAGCTCCATCTCCATCGCGGCAAGCGAGGTTGGGGTGCCGGCGACCGCAATTGCCGCTCTCGGGCTTTCAGCGACCTGGTCGACAACCGCTGCCTCAACCAACGCCCTTATGTCAGCCGCGAGGGACTCCAGCTCGGCTGTGGTGGGCGGGTCTGTGGAGAGATGGCGCTCCGTGTGGCGGACGACCCCCGCTTGGAGCGAGGTGTGGAAAGAGATGTCCTTGCCCGTGCCGATGACGAGCTCCGTTGACCCTCCGCCGATGTCGAGGACAAGTGTCGGCTCTACTGGCAGCCGCTCGGAGGTTGCGCCCAGATAGGTGAGCTGGGCCTCTTCCTCCCCGGCGAGCACTCTCGGGGCCAGGGCGAAGCGCTCTCGTAGCTCGGCCACGAACGCGCTGCCGTTTGTGGCGTCTCGAACGGCGCTGGTTGCGATGACGTCAATGGTGGTCGCGCCCGTCTCATGGCAGATCGAGACATAGTCGGCGATCGCTTCGCAGGCGGCCTCGATCGCCTCGCCGGAGAGCTGGCCGGAGAGGTCGACCCCGCGCCCCAACCGGGTAACGCGACTGTGTCGCTCGACCTCGGAAACCTGCCGCCCCTCGACATCGGCGACCAGCAGCCGCGTCGAGTTGGTGCCGACGTCGATCACCGCCACCCTCTGGGCATGGCTCATCATGGAGTCGGCACTCTAGAGAGAGCCAATCGGCAAGCGCGCCTGCGCCATTTCGGCATCTCTTCCTGGTCCAGCCTGCGTTGCTAGCATGACCAGAACGTCGCGGGGTGGAGCAGCCAGGTAGCTCGTCGGGCTCATAACCCGAAGGTCGCGGGTTCGAATCCCGCCCCCGCTATAGGACGGAAACCCGCTTATCAAGCGGGTTTCCGCGTTTTTGGGACACCTCAAAATCGGCCCAAAAAACGCCCTGGGGCAACGCCTGGGGCAACATGAGGTCTGAGAGAGGTCGATTCCAGCCCTTGCGCGGGGCTTCCGGTCCACCTACGTTCGCTCGCGACAAACGCGAATAAACGGCCCCGGCGGCGCTGTAACGCCCCGGGGCCCGGCACCGAAGAACCAACCTTCGATGCGGGAGAGACGGTACCCGTATCAGCTTCGATTGACGCCGCGTGCGGCGGTTCTAGGTGCCCTCACCGAAAGGGGGGCACATGGCCCGATCAGCGATCAAGCTCACCCGCGACCAGCGGGAGGCGATCTACCAGGCGGTTCGCACCCACCTGGTTGGCCTGAGCGATGTCTTCACCCTGTTGGAGCGTCAGGGCTACGTTCCTGCCGCCGAAAGGCTGGCGAGAGAGTTCGCCGACGACTTCCGGCTGCTGGAGGACATCGGCTGGCATGAGGACGGGAGCAGCGGCCAGGTCGAGTTGACGATGCCGCACGCCGAGCTTTCGGCGCTGATGAAGCTATTCGCGAGGAAACCAAGGGTGGATACGACGACGCAATCAGGGAACGCGACTCGGTCGCCCCCGTCGAGGGCCTTGTCGCGACGATGCGGGCCTGCGAAGCCGTCCTCGTCTACACCGATGCCGACGAGGTCGCGTCCTGATGGCCGGCGAAAGCGGGGTCACGATCGACCGCGAGGAGCGCGACGGTCTATACGAGCTGGTCCGTTACCACCCGGCAGCATCGAGGACTCTTGGGTCGCGCTGGAGCGGACCAAGAACTTCGCCGCCGCCGAGCGAATGGGGAAGGAGTTCGCCGAAGACTTCCGGCTCTTGCAGGACATCGGCTGGAGCGAGTACGACGCGCGTGAGACCTACGTGCTGACCATGCCGGCGCCCGAGTTGCGAAAGCTCCTCTGGCGTCTGCGGGACGAAGCGGCCCAGGTCCTCATCGAGCACGGCGACGAGGCTGAGTCGAGGCGAAGGGATGCCGAGACCAACCGACGCTTCCAGATCGGCCATCAGACCTGCGAAAAGGTGTCCGGCAACCTCGACTCTCCGCGCAGCAAATGACGGGCCGCAACGGAGGTGCCAATCCAGGACGCGGCAGGGTGCGGCTGCTCGTCGCCCTCGATCTGCCCGAGATGGTGCGTCGCGAGGCCGAGGCGTGGCAGCAGGAGGCGCTGACCGACCCCGCGCTGCGTCACAACACCGGGCTGCGCATAGTCCTGATGTTTCTCGGCCACCGTCCCCAGCGGGAGGTTGGCCGCTATCTGGAGGCGATCCGGGAGCTGTGCGCATCGTCCCCGCGCCCTTGGTCGAGCTGGGCGATGTCGTGGCGAAAGGGCCGACGCCGGAGCTTCCTCGCGTGTTCGCCCTGCCAGCCAAGTCGCCGGAGGCGGAAGTCCCCCAGATCGGATTGCGTTCGGTCCTCACGAACCAGGGGCTCTACATCTACGAACCCAGGGAGCGGACGTTCTGGCCGCACCTGACCGTCGCCAGGGTGCGGACCGCGGATCACAAGTCACGCCGACCGGAGGCAGTCCGCAACCTCCCGGATCGTCCGATTCCGGCGGGTCTGCGAGGTCCATTCGAGGGGCGACGCGTTGGTCTCTATCGGTCCGAAATGCGACCGGACGGAGCGCGCTACTCGCTGCTGGGCAAGGCCGATCTGCCGGGGTTGACCTTCGCGACTCTCCACCAGGGACAACGATGATGGACGGCAGGGGAAGGACGAAGCGACCGCGCTCGCGTTAGGCAAGAACCTGGTCAAGGCCCGCCGTCGACGTCGTTAGGCAGACTGCGCGCATCGTGGTTTCACCCGGCGACCTCACATACGACATCTGGACCGACGGCGCCTGCGCCCACAAGACCACTGGCGCCGGTGGGTACGCGGCAGTACTGGTCGCCCGCCGTTCCGATGGCAGCATCGCCAAACAGTGGGAGCTCTCCGAGGGCGACTTCGAAACCACGAACAACCGGATGGAGCTGATGGCGGTCATCACCGGATTGCGCGCCTTGCCCACGCCCGCGCGCGTGTGCATCCATACCGACTCCACCTACGTGATGAAGAACTTCCGGGGCTCGCTTGAGCGCTGGCAAGGCAATGGCTGGCGGACGGCGGACAGGAAGCCGGTGAAGAACCGCGGCCTATGGGAGGAGCTGTCCACCGAGGTTGATCGTCGCGACGTGGAATGGGTGAAGGTCGCCGGTCACACCGGGGTCGAGTTGAACGAGCGCGCGGACCAACTCGCCTGCGCCCAACGGGACGCCTACGCCGAGCGGAGCCGTCGGCGCCCCGTGGAGTAGCTCCCCCCCTGCCCTCGGCGGTCTTGTAGAGCAATTGCACCACTGGTCGCAACGGCTTGGCGCGCCGTTCAAGGTCGTGCATGACGACTCAGCGGTGTCGGATGCCGCGCGGGTAATTGCTTGAGATGCAGCCACCCGCTGTGCAAGGGCTTCACGCGGGAGGGAAGGGGGCAGCGGGAACGAAGTGCGCCGGTCTAGCTCGATCCGCTCCACCTCGTGGTGATCGCGCGGCTCATAAGAGCGATTACTTGGTCGATCTCATCTTGCCTGGCCATCGACTCGGCACCATGAAGCGCCCTGTTGCGTGCCTTCCGCAGGTTTCTAACGCGCCGCATGTCCTCGTCCGTAAAGGGGATGCCTTCGTCGGCCAAGACGTTCTGGAGCCGGGCTTGGGGCGACCAAGAGTTGAGCCACTGTCGGAGCACGTTTCCGACCCGATTCGACTTTCCCTCGGTCATCCCCTCGGTCGCGCGCTCGATCGCGGCGGCGATTTCCTCGGCGGTGAACTCGGGCTCCGGGCCGCGGTCCTCCAAGTAGAACTCGATGGCCTCCCAGAGTGCGGTGACACGCTGCACGGGGTCGCGAGCAGTAATCACACGATGGAGCGCGAGAAGCGCTTGACGATCCCCGAGGGGCACCTGCGTAGGCATCGCCGGCGTGAGCCAGCGCGATTCCGGCGGCAGCTCCACGTCCCGCGTGGGCTGCGCGACGGTCGTATCCCGCCACCAGCGGCGCCCGACTCCCTTCACGGCGAAGACTGCCACCCCCGGCAGCCGCTCCACGACAGTCAGCGTGGCAGCCCGGTCGTACGGTTCGAGCTGCCCGCCCGGTGCGTGGGACCATGAGTAGCGCAGGCGAGCAGTCAGCCAAGCCATCGTGTCGTCGATCAGGTCGAGACCCTCGCGTTCGGCCTCGCACATGTACTTCGCCGGGACGGCCACTCGCGCGAACGCCCCAATTTTCTCCAAGGGATCGGCGAACTGCGCCTCAAGTCGTGGGTTGAAGCGCAGCATCATCTCCCGCCCGTCGTCGCCGGGCACCAACTCGACCACGCCAACCTTCACAGTTTCGCGAATGCTTAGACCGCGAACGGGCGCGATCACCCAGAGCGGCTCGAATGCCACGGCGTCGGCAAGCCCGTGGATGTCGATGTCCTCTGGCTCAAAGCCAGCCTCGCGGGCGACGAGATAGACGACCTCACGCGCATCGATCTGCTGGACGACCATCGGGGACAGCAGCGACTCCGACAGCATGGTCGCGCTGCGAACCGACAAAGCCACATCCCCGTCCTCGGGCTGCGCCTTGACTATCCGCCCATGCATCACATCCTCGTTGTCGATCGTGATGCGGGCAGGTCCTGCCCAGTCAGTACCGCGCTCAACAAGGTCATGGGCGCCGACCCTGCCGCTTGCTTTGTCGGGCTCGTTGATCTCGGTGGCAAGACGACCGCCCGAGCACATGTACGTCTGCTCACCGACAGTGATGGCGAACCCGGTCATGGGAATGTCACGTTACCCATTGGTCTCAGGCAGCGAAGACGCTGCTATTCCAGCGGAGTAGTGGGGCAATGGGCCTCGCTACGTTGCTGGGGCACAGCCCCGGAAGATGCTTCACCCGTTCACACCCGTCACTCACGCGGCGAAGATCGTGAACGCCTCCGGTTGGTAGGGGTCGAAGAGCGCCAAGGCGCTACCGGATTGCACCTTCGCAGGCAGCGTTTCCGCGTCCGAGCGCAGAAAGTCGAACCAGTCTTTCGCTGGTTCCTGCGGGTCGAGGGCCTTGAAGCGTCTGCTCGTGACGATGATCGCGTCGAAGACGTGGCCGATGGCATCTGCCACCGCGTTCGGGTCGTCGATGGCCGCGAAGGTCGCCGTGACGGCGCTGCCGTCGATCAGCAGGTGGACGAGAAGCTCGCGCACCCCCTCGTTGAGTTCCTTCCACAAGTCGCTCGGCCGTATTTCTTCCATGCCGAGAATCCAATCTGCGTGCCAAAGCACCCCTGTCGTGCCAGTAATGGGCTGCACGCCTTCGATCGACGGTCCCCACGGTCGCGTGCTGATGCTCAGGCGGAAACTGACGTCGTATTGCTCTTGGCAGTGGTCGACTAGGCGCTGGGCGCTCGGGTGACTCTTGTCAAGCCATGCATCGACCAGCGGATCTCCCTCGCCAGGCCGTAAACGCTGGGCCTGGGTGTAGGAGCGATAGAACTCTCGCGCACCTGGTTCGAGATTCCGCAGACTCTGCTCCAGTCGGGCCAGGTCGTCGCGATGGGGGCGCCGGCAGTGGGCGCTGCGGTTGCGGATCGACAGCAGCTCGTCCACCAGCCCTTCCCAGCGCACCTGCGGCAGCAGAACCGGCTCAAATAGCTCCCATTTGCTTTTGATCAGGGCGAAGAGCACGCTGGTGTCCGCATAGGCCAAGGGCTCGTCGGCATCGGCCGAGGCCATGTAGGCGTTGATCTGGTCGCGTTCGGCGCGGGTCGCTGCGGCCTCGCCTACATGGTCCCTCCAGCTCGCCCCGAACGCCGCTCGCAACTCGGTGTAAGCCACCTCGCGGAGGTAGGTCTCTAGCTGCCACCAGCGCCCGTAGGCGGCCAGCGCGCTCGGCGGCACGCCGCCTGCGAGGGGTCCGCGGAGGATCTCAATCTGCTCGTCGGTTGCCATCCGTCTGAGTATCGGTCAAGCCGCGAATCTGTGGATAGTTCGCGCGTTAGTCGGCACCTCGACGAGCTTCAGCCGCATGTGGGACGAGGGCGCGCGCACCTACACGGCATGGCTTTGGGAGAAGCTTCACGGGCGCGACCCCGCTCCGCTCAGCTTTTAGGCGGCGGGAGGCCGCAACCTTCAGGCGGCCTGGGGAGACCCCGGGCCGTTTCGCTTCCCGGGCCAGTCTCACCGCCTCACTTCTCCTTCCAACTTATAATCAGGCTTCGATGATGTGCTGGAATCACGCCGATCAGTCGATGCCGCTCGCGCTGCGATGCGGCCCGCGCCACCTGCGCGGTGGCACGGGCTTCGCGGCCACCGCGACACCCTCCACCTCGACAAGTTGACCCACGATCCGCTCGACTTTGCCGAGGAGCTAGGCCGGAAGCTGGCCGCTCGCTCGCGCCACGTCTGCGGCCTCTTCGGTGCCGGGGTCTCCCGCGCCTGCGGCCTGCCTGACGTGTCCGGGCTGCAGAAGGCGGTCGCCGAGAAGCTCGGCAAGGCCGATCGTGAGGCCTTCGGAGCGCTGCTTGAGGAGCGCAGTCTCGAGGAAGGCCTTTCGCACCTGCGGCGCGTCGCGGCGCTCCTCGGTGACAGCGAGGAGTTGGCCGGGTTGGACAAGAAAGGGGCCGAAGCGCTCGACGCAAAGATCTGCGCCGCGATTGTCTCCAGTCTCGACCACGAGGACGAGAAGATCGCCCCGATGCAAAAGCTCGCCGCCTGGGCGGTCGGCAGCTCCTACCACCGCGCCCTGGAGCTTTTCTCCGTCAACTACGACCTGGTCCTCGAGACCGCGCTCGAGCAGCGTAAGGCGCTCTGGTTCGACGGCTTCGTCGGGGCGATCAAGGCGCCCTTTCGGATCGACCTGGTCGAGGGCTTCTCGGCCGACGCCTCGCTGCCGCCCGAGTTCGTCCGGCTCTGGAAGCTTCATGGCTCCCTCAACTGGGCCTGGGACGGAGACCCCGGCTCGATCGTCCGCCTCGGCCGTGCGGCCGGCGACGCAGAGACCGCCGCGATCTACCCGGCCGACACCAAGTACGAGGAATCGCGCCGGGTCCCCTTCGTCGTCCTCATGGACCGCTTCCGTCGTGCCCTGAACGAGCCCGAGACCCTGCTGCTCGTCTCGGGATACTCCTTCAACGACCCCCACATCGACGAGCTGATCTTCGAAGCTGCCGTCCGCCACCCTCGCTCGGAGTACGTCGTCTTCTGTCATTCAACGATCCCCGAGCAGCTCGCCAAGACCGCCGAAACGACTCCCTCGCTTTCGGTCCTGACCAAGACCGAGGCGATCCTCGGGACCCGGCGCGGCAAGTGGCAGAGCGAAAAGGACGACGAGGGCGCGGAGAAATCCGCCCCGGGTGTCTGGGAGAGCGGCGAGTTCGTGCTTTCGGGGTTCGAGGGCCTGGCCGCATTCCTGGCTCGCTCCTCGCGCCCCGCAGCCGACGACGACGATGAGTGAGAGCGATCCGACCTGCATCGGGCGTGTGCGCCACGTGCTCGGCTCCGACGTCACCGTCGCGCTCGATCCCGCGCTGGCGGGCGTCCAGCCGATATATCGTGGCAAGCTGCAATCCGTAGGTCAGATCGGCTCGATCGTGCGCTTCCCGCAGGGCCCGATCAGCCTCGTCGGCGCCGTCACCCTGGTCGGCATCGCCGAGCTCAACTCACCCTTGCCGCCGGTGGAGAACGTCCAGGTCGGCGAGCGCTGGCTGAAGGTGCAGCTGCTCGGAGAAATCAACAGCCTCGAGCGCTTTGAGCGCGGCATCTCCAGCTACCCCGGGCTCGACGATCCGGCGCACTTCTGCACCGCCGAGGACCTGCGCCGCGTCTTCCCGAGCGAGGGGGAGGAGCTGATCCGCTTCGGCTCACTCTCCTCGGCCCCCGACATCCCGATCTGCCTCGACGCTGCCAAGCTCGTCCTCAGGCACACCGCCGTGGTCGGCTCGACCGGTGCCGGCAAGACCAGCGCCGTCGCCGAGCTGCTGCAGGGGATGATCGCCGAGGGTTGGCAAGGGGCAAACGTCGTCGTCATCGACCCTCACGGCGAGTACGCGAGGGCGATCGGGAAGAAGGGCAGCGTCCGCAGCGTGCTGAACCCGAAAAAGCGCCTGCGGGTTCCCTACTGGGCGCTCGAGGCCGAGCAGGTGCTGCGGGTCTTCACCGGCGCCAAGATCGGCAAGACGGTTCTCGATCGCTGGAGCGATCTCGTCGCCCAAGCTCGGGTCGAGTTCGTCGAGGCCGCCGAGTGGCTCGACCTCGACCCCGCCGCGGTCACCGCCGACACCCCCGTGCCCTTCGAGATCCGCGAGGTCTGGCACCAGCTCGACTACGAGAACAACGAAACCCGGGAAGAGAAGGGCGATCCGAGCACGGTCAGGATCGAGGAGAATGGGGACCCGGCGACCCTGAAGCCGACTCGCTTCACCCCCTACAAACCGGCGGGCGGCAAGCCCGATCGCGGTCCCCGCTACGAACACTTCGGGCAGGTTCCTGAGCAGCTTCGCCTCGCCCTGCGCAACCCCGACTTCGCCTTCCTGCTGGAGCCCGCGGCCGACCCCAAGGGCAAGGACCCCCTGGAGGAGGCGATGGTCGAGTGGCTCGGAGGCGATGCGCCGATCTCGGTTCTCGACTTCAGCGGCGTCCCCACCTCGGTCACCGACCGGGCGATCGGCGTCGTCCTCGGCCTCCTCTTCGAGCTGGCGCTCCGCACCGAGGAGAAGGGGCCGGGAATTGGTCGGCCGCGCCCGGTCCTCTTCGTGCTCGAGGAGGCGCACCGCTACCTCGGCGAGGGGGCCAACGAGATCACCCACGAAGCCGCCGCGCGCATCGCCCGCGAGGGACGCAAGTACGGCGTCGGGTTGATGATGGTGACCCAGCGCCCCAGCGAGCTGCCCGAGACCGCCCTCGCCCAGTGCGGGACCCTCATCGCCCTGCGTCTGACGAGCAGCAAGGACCAGGGCCAGATCAGATCGGCGCTGCCCGACAATGTCACCGGCCTCGGGGACGTGCTGCCCTCGCTTCGCACCGGTGAGGCCGTGGTCAGCGGCGAAGCGATCGTACTGCCCGTCCGCACCACGATCCGCAAACCCAACCCCTTCCCCAAGGCCGAAGACCCCGAGCTCGCGCCCTGGCGCGAGCTCTCAGGGGCTCCGGATCTTGCCCCGGCCCTCGCCAAGTGGCGGGGCCTCTACGACGAGGAACAGGAGGATGAGAAGAAGTGAGCGAGATCGAGTGGATCGAGGTCGGCGACTCCGAGCGGATCGTCGCCATGGCCTACGACGAGGAGTCCGAGGTGATCTACGTCCGCTTCCCCGATGGGGTGGAGTGGCTCTATGAAGCCTGCCCGCCGCCGGTCTGGGATGAGTTCACCGCCGAGGGCCAGAGCAAGGGCCGCTACATCTTCAGCGAGCTCAACCACAAGCCCAACCGCCGCCACGGGTAGGTCGTGGCGGCAGCCCATCCCGTAGGTGAGGGGTCCTGGCTCGCGATCGACTTCGAGACGGGCTCGACGCGGGGGATGCCCTGCGCCGTCGGGATCGTCGAGATGGAGGATGGAGCGGGGTGCTCGACGGCGAGCCGATCGACCTCCGATTTGACGGTCCGCGCCGATCTCGAGCAGCGCCACGCTTCCCTCCTGGCCGAGCACGGCCTCGCGCACCTGGACCTGCACGAGATCACTTCACAAGGGTGAGTGTCACCCAGACGGTTGCCGCCGGATCTCTTCGCCGTTGCGATGCGGGTGCCCTCCGCTTCCCCTCTCGCCTCAACAGGCAAGCCCCCCCGCTTGTCGTCTTTGAGGGCCCGGGCGAACTGGCTAGAGGTCGGCGATCTGGTCGCGCTCATCGATCCCCCTCCCGAGGTGCCTCTCGCAGTTTGTCGTGAGAGGGGGTTGGCGCTGAAGCCGACTGACGGTCGGCAATGCTCCGATTAACCGGCCGACATCGTTCTTGCAGGCTGGAAATGGGGCAACGAATGGGGCAACATGCCCCACATATTCCAGCCGATCTCCACGTAGTTCAGCGGCGCGGATTTGGCTTAAACCTAGCCCCACGTAGCCCAGCCGATCCAGCGGGTCAGACTCATAACCCGAAGGTCGCGGGTTCGAATCCCGCCCCCGCTATTTCATGAAAACCCCGCATTTGCGGGGTTTTCGCCTTTCTGAGGGCGCAGACAACAGGGTGCAAAATCGGCCGCGGGGCAACGCCTGGGGCAACATGAGGTCTGAGAGAGGTCGTTTCCGGCCTTTTGTGAAGGGGCTTCGGTCCACCTACGGTCGCCGCGGCGGAGAAGGCCGTCGGCTCGACGCGGTTCACTATGTCTTCGTGATCTCCTATTCCATGAGCCTGTCGGCCGACGGCTACATCGCCGGACCCGACGGAAGCTTCGACTGGGCGGTGCCCAGCCAGGAACTGCACCGGTTCCACAATGAACGGGCCGCCGCGACCGACGCCCAACTGCTCGGCCGGCGCCTCTACGAGACGATGCTCGTGTGGGACACCGAGGAGTTCTCCAACCCCGTGATGGCGGAGTTCGCCGAGATCTGGCGCCCGCTCGAGAAGATCGTGTTTTCGACCACGCTGACGAGCGTCGAGGGCAGCAACCGCCTGGCCACGGGAACGCTCGAGGAGGAGATCGCCGCGCTTGGGAACCGGAGGATCGCGGTTGGCGGTGCCGGCCTTGCGGCGGAATGCATGCGGCGCGGGCTGATCGACGAGTTCGAGCTGTTCGTCATCCCGATCGTGGTCGGTGGCGGCACGCCGTACTTCCCGCCGGACGTGCACATCGACCTCGAGCTGGTCGAGACCCGCACGTTCGGCGCGACCGTGTACTTGCACTACCGCCGGCCCGACTAGAGGGTCAACTAGCCGCAGCATGCGCCGGGCGCGTTGGGGTTCGAGCACGGCCGGCTGGGACAACAAATGGGGGCAACACGCCCCGCAGATTTCCAGCCGATCCCAGCCGATCTCGATCTCGCGAAAACCGCTTGAAAACTAGCTCCACGTAGCCCAGCCGAACTCACGGCTCAGACTCATAACCCGAAGGTCGCAGGTTCGAACCCCGCCCCCGCTACTCCTCCAGGCGCGGCGGCGGTATAAAGCCTGAACCGTAGAATCGCGGCCGTGCCGTTCACGCTCAGGAACCTCAGAGAGGATCTGGCGGACGTCGGGTCCAACTTCGATGGCGCGCCGGACCTGGAGTTCCGTCTCGCGAGTAAGGCGCTCGAGCTCGAGCAGTCCGGCCTGAGCTATCAGCGCATCCCGCCCGACTACCGGTTCCCGTACGGCCACACGCACAAGGAGCAGGAGGAGGTGTTCGTGGTCGTGGG
>JANWHW010000028.1 GCA_025450195.1 Solirubrobacterales bacterium
ATCGCCCTGCCCTTCGGGCCGAGGGGCGCGTTAGCGTGGAGCTTCATCCGGTTCCTCCTTGTTGCTGGGGCTTCGACACCGCCAGCCTGCAAGGAGAGCCGGATGAACAACGTGGTTAGGAACTACACCTAGGCGCTCAACGGCTGAGCCCCCACCCCCAGCGCGCTGTTGACGATTTATGTGCCCTATGGGCTCAATTACTCGTCAACAAAAAAAGAAACGCCCTTGAGAACCTGTTTCAGAAGTGCTCGGGGGAGCCCAGACGCTTGGAGAGGAAGACGCGATTGAGGCCGTTCTCAGTTCGGCGGTCGTCCTCGCGATAGCCCAAACGGGGATAGAGGGCGAGATTCTCGGTCATTGCAGCATTGGTGTAGAGCCTGAGTTCTGGAATGCGTTGTTCGGTGGCGTAGGCCTCGGCATAGGCCATCAATGAGCGGCCAATGCCCTTGCCTTGGTGCTCGGGATCGACTGCGACGTTCTCGATCAGCAGGTGGTCTTGTGCGGTGAGGAGAACGATGAGGCCAACAGCCTCGCCCCCGTCATCGGCGACGAAGACGTGGCCTTCGCGGAGTTTCTCAGCGTAGTCGTCGTCCATCGGGGCGGGACGACGACCGATGCGCTCGATGTAGGTGCTGTAGGCGCGCTCGACGATCTCACGCAGCGCGACGACGTCGGGTCCTTGGGCCACGCGGATGTGCACCGGCTGAGAATGTCATGCTGCGCGCAGAAAGCGCTGGCAGATGATTGCGCAGCCGAGGTACATGAAGGCCTCGTGAAGCTCGGGACGGCGCTCCCAGCGAGTGCGCAAGCGCCGGAAGAAATGAAGCCACGCGAAGGTGCGCTCCACCACCCAGCGGTGAGCGCCCAATCCTGATCCGTGCTCCTCTCCTCGGCGGGCGATCACTGGCTCTACGCCGCGCCGTCGCAGCTCGCGGCGGTACTTATCGAGTCATAGCCACGGTCGGCAAGCAGTCGATCGGAGCGCCTACGAGGCCGCCCGACCTTGCCCCTCACTGGGCCGATCCCGTCGATCAGCGGAAGGAGTTGGGTGACGTCGTTGCGGTGCCCGCCGGTCAACGAGATCGCCAGCGGCACTCCAGCGGAGTCGGTGATCAGATGGTGCTTTGAGCCAGCACGGGCACGGTCGACAGGGGATGGGCCTGTCAAGCCCCCCTTGAGCGCCCTGATGTGACTACCGTCGACCACCGCGGCTGACCAGTCGAGCACGCCAGCCGCATTGAGCTTGTCCAGCAGTGCTGCGTGGGCGCGCTCCCACACCCCAGCGGCCTGCCAGTCGCGCAGACGCCGCCAGGCTGTCACCCTCGAGCAACCCATCTCCTGCGGCACGAATCGCCAGGCGACCCCGTCACAAGCACGAAGACAATCGCATTGAATGCAACGCGATCCGAGACGCGCGGACGACCTGTCGCTTGCGGCTCAGTGGCCGGCAGCAGCGGCTCGACGACCTCCCACACTTCGTCGCGGACCTCGAATACCGACCCCACAGAACCACCCTCGCCAGTCGCACACGCGGGTTTGAGGCCCGTCCTTAGAGGGCTTCCTGGCGGAGGCTGCAGTAAGGGCAGTCGCTAACGTCGAGCCCAATCAGCTGATCGCAACGGCGGCAGGCGCGAAGGTTGTCCGGCGTGCGAGGGAGGGCCGAAGCGGACGGCGCAAGCGGCAGCACCATCGCCACCGGCTGCATCTCCTCACCGGTCTCGCGATCGAGGTAGACGGCGCCGGGCTCGGTGTGAGCCAGCGCCTCACGGCCAGAGGCCGGGGCTCGCATCCGGTAGAGCTGCTTCGCATTCACGGCCGGGACAATAACGTCCCTGTCCTCTGATTAGCGAGCATCACGATCTGATTCTCTGCGAGCGGCGTTGATACGGCGCATTGCCGCCGCCCGCGGACGCGAAGCGGAGGCGGCGGTCATATGAAGATCCTCATATTCCACGGCTACATGCTGCGCGGCACCGGCAGCAACATCTACAACGCCAACCTGGCGCGTGCGCTGGCTCGGCTGGGCCACGAGGTCTATTTGCTCTGCCAGGATCGCGAGGTCAAGCTGGAGGGGGTCCAGATCCACAACCCCGACATTCATGGCCTGCTGCCCGTCTACGTCAAGGACCCCTATGAGGGGTTCGAGGTCAAGGCCTTTCCGGAGTTGACCGACGCCGAGCTCGACCGCTACATCGAGGCCAACGTCGCCGCCGTCCGCGACGTCGCCGGCGGGGCCGGGGGCATAGACGTCGCTCTCGCAAATCACCTGGTCATGGGCCCGGCGATCCTCGCTCGCGCCGATGTCGGCCCCTTTGCCGCCAAGGTCCACGGCTCGGCGCTCGAGTACACGGTCAAGCCCCACCCACGATTTCTTCCCCATGCGCGAGAAGGCATGGAAGCGGCTTCAGGCGTCCTCGTCGGCTCCCGCCACACTGCCGAGTCCCTCTGGGCCGCCCTGCCCGAAGTCGAGGACCTTCGAGAGAAGACGCGCTTGGGACCCCCCGGTGTCGACACCGGGGGGTTTCGCCCGGCGTTTCTTCCCGCGGGTGGCGCCATAGGGGGGCCCACCCCCGAGGAAGCTTTAGCTACCGCAGGGGGTGGGGGGTCCCCAACGGTGACAGGACCCGCTGGCCAAAGCGCCCCGCGGATCGTCTTCGTCGGCAAGCTGATCGTTTCCAAGGGGGTTGATCTGCTGCTGGCCGCTTGGCCTTTGATCAGAGCAGAGCACCCCGACGCGCGGCTGCAGATCGCGGGGTTTGGGGAGTACGAGGCCGGGCTGCGCCGGCTGCTGGCGGCGCTGGACGCCGGAGACCTCGACGATGCGCGCGAGGTGGCGCGGCTGGGATGGGGTCTCGAGGGCGGGGATGAGAAGGCGCTGTCGATCCTGAGCGCGTTCCTGGGCAACCCACCGGAGGGCTACGTCGAGGCGGCACAGGGGATGGCGGGATCGATCGAGCTCATCGGCCGGCTGGAGCACGACCAGGTTGCGGAGCTGCTACCCGGCGCGGAGGCTTTGGTGATGCCCAGCACCTTCCCGGAGGCGTTTGGGATGGTCGCCGCGGAGGCGGCCGCCTGCGGTGTGTTGCCGGTCTCTGCCGGTCATTCGGGGATGCTGGAGGTCTCCCGGCAGCTGTCCGCGGCATTGCCGTCAGGCGTCGCCGAGCTGGCGTCGTTTCCGGTCGAAGAGGGGGCAGTCGAGGCGATTGGCGAGCGCCTGAGCGCCTGGCTTTCGCTACCGGAGGCCGAGCGCGCTGCGGCCCGCGAGGCCCTGGTTGCCACCACGCGGCGGCTCTGGAGCTGGGAGGGGGTTGCCCAGGGCATCATCGCAGCGTCGCGGGGTGAGCTTGACCGTCTGCCGCTTGCATAGAATGCGCCGCCGATGATTGGGCGTCTGCCAATAGCGAAGATGTTCGCCGCGACCATCCTCCTCACCGTGGTGATCTCCGCGGTGATGGTGCCCATCAACTGGGATGGCGAGCAGGCATCGACCGCGGCACCGAAGATCGACACGCTGCTCGACGTGATGATCGTCCTCTCGGCTTTCGTCTTCTCGCTGGTGATGGTGATGCTCTTCTACGCGCTGTGGAAGTTCAAAGTCAAGCCCGGAGACGAGACCGATGGCGAGCCGATCCACGGCAACACCCGGCTCGAGGTGGCCTGGACCCTGATCCCGACGGTGATCGTCCTTTTCGGGGCCGGCTACAGCTGGGCGGTCCTGAGTGACATCGAGAAGACCGATGAGAATCGGCTCACCGTCGACGTCTTCTCCCAGCAGTTCGCCTGGAGCTTCGGCTACCCCGAACAGGGGAATGCCTGGTCAGAGGGCGAGCTGCATGTGCCGGTCGACCGCCAGGTCGAGTTCAAGCTGCACGCCCAGGACGTTCTCCACTCGTTCTGGGTGCCGGAGTGGCGGATCAAGATGGACAACGTCCCGGGGATCACGACAACCGCCATCGTCACGCCCGACAAGGTTGGGACCTATCAGTTGATCTGTACGGAGCTATGCGGTTTCGGGCACGCGACGATGCGCGCGACCGTCGTCGTCGAGCCGCCGGCTGAGTTCCGCGAGTGGACGGCGGCGCAAAAACTGACAGTCCCGGCCCCCCTGATGGAGTCGATTAAGCAGGACAGCGAGGTCAACCCGATTCCCGTCGGATCGGGCGGGGCATAATGGAGGAGAACGACTAGATGGTGGCTGCGATCAAGCAACCCGGGTGGATTCGCGGCGCGCTCGGCGCGTTGTTGGCTGCCGCCTTCGGTGTCGGCCTGGTGGTGATCCTGCGCGATATCTCCGGTCTTCCCATCTGGCAGACCGAACAGACCGGATACCCGCACGTCGTCGTGCCGCTGATCACCGCGCCACTCGGTTTCCTCGCCGGCTTCGGCTGCTTTGACTACTGGCTGCGCTGGGCCGCCGGGATGCCGACGATCCCCGAGGACCACTCCCAGCACGGCGCCAAGAGCTGGAAGGACTACTTCCGCTTCAACACCGATCACAAGGTGATCGGGATCCAGTACGTCGTCACCACCTTCTGCTTCTTCTTCATCGGCGGCCTGATGGCGATGATGATCCGCGCCGAGCTTGCCCAGCCCGGCGCCCAGATCGTCGAGGCGAGCACCTTCAACGGGCTCTTCTCCACCCACGCGGTGCTGATGATCTTCGTCTTCGTGATCCCGGTCTTCGCCGGGCTCGCCAACTACGTGCTGCCGCTGATGATCGGGGCCCCCGATATGGCGTTCCCGCGGCTGAATGCGCTGAGCTTCTGGATGCTGCCTCTGGCCGGCCTGATGTTCATCGGCAGCTTTCTGGCTCCTGGCGGCGCGTTCGACGCCGGCTGGACGGGGTATGCGCCGCTTTCCACCGGAGCCCCCTTGGGCCAGTCCTTCTTCAACCTGGGCGTGCAGTTCGCTGGGGCCTCGTCGATAGCGACCGCGCTCAACTTCCTGGTCACGATCATCACCATGCGTGCGCCCGGGATGACGTTCTGGCGGATGCCGCTGCTGGTCTGGGCGAACCTCTCGACTTCGCTGCTGGTCGTAGCCGCGACTCCGTTCATCGCCGGCGCTCAATTCATGGTGCTCTTCGATCGAGTCCTCGGCACCCAGTTCTTCCAGTTCGCCGGCGGGGGAGACGTGATCAGCTACCAGCACATCTTCTGGTTCTACTCGCACCCGGCCGTCTACATCATGATGCTGCCCGGGTTCGGGATCATCTCCGAGGTGATATCGACGCATGCCCGCAAGCCGATCTTCGGCTACCGGCTGATGGCCCTGGCCCTGATCGGGATCGTCGTGCTCAGCTACACGGTGTGGGCTCACCACATGTTCGTCGCCGGCATGTCCAGCTGGCTGCGGGTGCCGATGATGTTCACGACCCTGCTGATCGCGGTCCCGACCGGCATCAAGATCTTCTCCTGGCTGGGCACTCTCTACTTCGGAAAGATCCACACTTACTCGACGGCGATGCTCTTTGCCTTGGCCTTCATCGTCACCTTCACGATCGGTGGGATCAGCGGCGTGATGCTGGGCATGGTGCCGATCGACATCCACGTCTCCGACACCTACTTCATCGTCGCCCATATCCACTTCGTGCTCTTTGGCGGCTCGGTCTTCACGATCTTCGCCGGCGTCTATCACTGGTTCCCGAAGATGACGGGGCGGATGTATGACGAGAAGCTCGGCCGGGTCCATTTCTGGGGCACCTTGCTTGGGACGTGGGGCACGTTCATCCCGATGCACTGGGTGGGGATGGACGGGATGCCGCGTCGCGTGTCCGATTACGCCGTTCAGTTCGGCGACTGGAACCTCTTGATCAGCTGCTTCGCCTTCATCCTCGGCGCCTGCCAGCTGGTCTTCCTCTACAACATGATCGTCAGCTGGCGCTTCGGGCCGCGCGCCGGCGGCAACCCGTGGCGGGCGAATTCGATCGAGTGGCAGGTTTCCTCGCCGCCGCCGATCTTCAACTTCGATGAGATCCCGCGCGTCGTCGGCGGGCCCTACGAGTACGGCGTTCCCGGCGCCAAGCACGCGATCATGAGCGGGGAAGGCGCTGAGGTATCCCAGCCGCAACCAACCACGGTGGGGTCCTCATGAGCGAAGCAGGCGCAGAGGGTCGGCCGCTGCTTGTCTTTCTCAACGAGGTCGCGGGTGGGCGGAAGCTGCTGGCGGCTGTGCGCGAGCGAGCCGAGAAGGTTCCCTTTGTCGCCGTCGCGGCGCCGCAGAACCAGCCCGCCGTGGGCCAGCTGATTGACCCCAGCGAACTGAAGGACGCCGCCCGAGCCCGGGTCGAGGTGACGATGTCTGTGCTCTCCGAGTACGGCATCGATTCGATCGGCGAGGTAATGGACAAGGACCCTGCCTTGGCCCTTGACGACGCCGTGCGCGCCCACGAGCCGGGTGAGGTGCTGCTGTCCTGCATGCAGGAGACGCGCTTCGGCATTACCCGCAAGGACTTGGTCGAGTGGGCGAAGAGTCAGTTTGAGCCAGACGTCGCCGTCACTCACATCCCGGTGCGGATCGTGGATGACTCGGTCAGCTGGGAGAAGAGCCACACTCTCGTGGTCGCTACTCAGACTGTCGATGCTCCCGATCTCGTCAGCAGGCTCAAGGACCGCGCCGCTGGGCATCCCCATCGCTACACAATCATCTGCCCGCGCACCGAGGACGTCTCCGAGCCGGAGATCGTTAGGGCTCTCGCCTCGACGCTCGCCGAGCTCTACCGCGCCGATATCGATGCGACCGGCCAGCCGATGAGCCCGGACCCCTTCCATGCTGTGCAAAACGCGATCGAGCACTACCGAATCGACGAGGTGCTGATCTCGACCTTCGCGGGTGAAACCTCGCGCTGGCTCGAGGAGGACCTGCTCGGGCGGGTCCGCGAGATCACCGATAAGCAGGTCGAGCACCTCGAGGTTGGCCGCCCGGCTAAGGCCGTCGCCGCCGCCGTGGCCGAGGGAGAGACGTCCTGATGGAGAGCGCGACCGTTGCCATGGGGGGCCATGCTCACGAGGAGCACCACGGCCCGCCTGAGGCCCACCAGAGCTCGCGGATAGATCGCCAGACGCTGGGGATCTTTCTCTTCATCGTCTCGGAGATCATGTTGTTCGGGGCTTTCTTCGCCTCCTACTTCTTCCTCCGCGTCGTCGTCGACCCGCCGACCTGGCCACCTGAGCCCTTTGAGCTTCCGGTCGCGATCGCGGGCGTCAACACGGCGATCCTCGTCTCTTCTAGCTTCACGATCCACTACGCGCTGGAGTCGATCCGGCGGAACAACCGGACAGGGTTGAAGCTGGGCCTGGTACTCACCTGGCTGCTGGGCGCGACGTTCCTCTTCATCCAGATCAACGAGTACGTCAACATCGGCTTCAGCGCCCGCGACCTCGGTTTCGGATCGATCTTCTACGGCCTCACCGGACTGCACGGCGCCCACGTCTTCATCGGCCTGCTGCTCCTCAGCTTCGCGACGATCCGCGCCTTCCGCGGCCACTTCGGGCCGGAGGAGAAGGACCACCTCGGTGTCGAGGTACCCGGCATCTACTGGCACTTCGTAGACGTGATGTGGATCATCGTCTACACCGCCGTCTACATCCTCTAGTACCGATCGCTTTCCGCAAAGGGACTTTCGGGAACGCGCCTTTGCGGGTGCATCACTGCGCTTGCAAAGTGCGTGTCTAATGGGCACCGCGTTCCGTCAGACCGCAATGTATTGTCTGCGCTCAGTTGGCTGCTAAATGCGGATGACCGGGGGACGGATGCGACGACCACATTGGCGAAAGATGACTTGGGTAGTGATCGCTTGGTGTGTCCTAATGGCGATCTGGATCATCAGTGGCCTCGCCGCCGCTGATTCGGCGAGCAACTGCGCCGGAGAGGCTTACAGGGAAGCCTGTGAAGCAGGATCAGATGTCGGGACCGGGATCGGCGTGATCGCTCTTTGGTTCGTTTGGTTTTTTGGCTTCATTGCCCTTTCCCTGATCTGGTTCATGACGAGGCCGAAGGATCGCGAGTGCCCAACTTGTGGGGAGCGGGTCAAGAAGGGTTTGACCGCTTGCCCGGCCTGCAACCACGATTTCGCGGCCACCGCGAGAGCCCCGGCCGTAGAAGGCAACCCGTCCGCCTAAGAGCAGCGAGAGGAATGAGATGCTTCGAAAGGCCCTGATTGTGATTGCGATGCTCATGTTTGCCTTTCCGCTGATGGGGGCCGACGACTCATGCTCTGAAGAAGAGCCGACCGTGGAGAGGCAGGGCGGCGGCAAGGCGACCGGTGCGACGGCAGCGATTGGAGACAAGCTGACCCTCAAGGGGACGACTTACCGTGTAACGGATGCGGAAACCGCCAAGCAGATCGGTGGTCAATACACAGGCGCGACGGCAAACGGCACATTCGTCGTGGTCGATATCCAGCTCACGAACGAGGAGGATGAACCCGCCACGATCCTCGAAGACAACATTCGGATTGTCGGCGGCAATGGAAGTACCTACTCGACCTCCGATGACGCCATTTTGGTGTACCCGGACCAGACTCTTCTACTTGAGGAGATTCAGCCGGGTGTGACCGAGAGCGGCAAGCTGGTCTACGATCTTCCGTCCAGCGCCGTATCGGGGGCAAGGCTGCAAGTTGAAGACTTGTTCTCAGGCTCTACGGGGGAAATCAAGCTCGGGCTATAGCTACGGAAGCAGTCGCGATCGCACGGCTTGCGGGGCTTGATTTTTGCGGTCTGGGGGTAAAACTGAGGCATGCACAATCCGCTGAGGTCAGAGGCCGATGCGTTCCGATGGGTCGTTGTGATCGGGGGTGGTGCGGTTTCTGTGATCGCCTTGACGCTGCTGACGAGGCCGGTTGTGGGGGTGGTCTGGACCGTGGCGCTGCTTGGCTTTGGCGCCGGCTTTGCCTACAGAAGCTCGCGTGGATCGCTGCCGCGCCGGGTATCGGTCACGCAGGGCGGCGACGGCAAGCACCGCCTCCTGGCCGTTGCAAACGAGACGGCCGGCGGGGAGGCATTGCTGGAGGAGATCCGCAACCGCTGCCAGGGAGCCGACAGCGAGATCCTTGTGATGACACCGGCCCTGGGGGTCTCGCGAGCCGAGCACTGGGCCTCCGACGTCGATGAAGCAATCGAGCTGGCGCGCCAGCGAATGGAGTTGCTGCTGATCGCGCTTGACGGCGCTGGGCTGAAGGCAAGGGGAGAGATCGGCGACTCGGACCCCAATGTGGCGATCGAGGACGCGCTTCGCGCCTTCCCGGCCGATGAGATTGTCATCTCGACTCATCCCCCCGAGCGGTCGCGCTGGCTGGAACGCGGCGTGGTCGAGCGGGCTCGTGAGGAGATCGAGTTGCCGATCACCCATGTCGTCGTCGACCTTGCTGCTGAGCCTGTAAAGCAGTGACGCACTTGTCACAGCGTCGAGTGATTTTGCGCACCATCTGAAATGTCTTGTCTTCTAGTCTGTCAACATGGAGAGCGTGAGGCAGAAGTGGACCGATGAGCGGCTCGACGACCTCAACCACCGCGTCGACGAGGGCTTTCGCGAATCCCGCGAAGAGACGCGGGCGCTGCGGACTGAAATGAACACCCGCTTCGACGCTGTTGACGCTCGCTTCGATGCGATGCAGCGCACGATGGTGCAGGTGGCGGTAGCCATGACGGCGGCCTACCTCGCGGGTTTCGCGGGCCTTGCGGCCTTGATCGCGACTCAGCTCTGAGAGGACAGCGCCGGCTCCGCGGGCCTGTCGTCTGGAGACTCTTTGCTCTCCAGGCTCGCAGTGGCCCTGCGGGGCTCCAAGCGCCCCGCCGTAGCGACTGTCCAGAGCATCGCTAGCCACGTAGTGATAGCCAGGGCAATGTGGGCCCAGACGATCTCGGCGGGCAGCTCAAGAGCCCACTGGATGCCCCCTACGGCTCCTTGAAGGCCCAGCAGGCCTATCACCACGGAAAGGGGCTTCAAGGCTCGTCTGTCGCCCCCTGGGCGTCTCAGCAACAGCCATACCCCGATCGCGGAGAGGCCGAAGGTTGCGGCAATTGCCGAGTGGCGCTGGACCACCCACTCAAGGGTGCCAGACCCCTCGAAGTCGAAGCGATGGACCAGCTCCCCCTCGTGGGCCCCCGCATGAGGCCCGGAGCCCGTGGCGATTGTCCCCGCGAGGATGGTCAGCTGGCCGAGTGGGATTAGCGCCCGCACGGCCCAGACGCCAAGCCGGTCACCGGAACGTCGTCGCTCCCAGGGCTCATAGCGCGCGCACCAGGCGAGGGCGAAGGCCGCGTCTAGCAGCAGCATCGAGAGGATGAAATGCAGCATCACCAAGCCCGGTGCGAGGTGGAACTTGACCACCAAGGCGCCCAAAATCGCTTGGCTGATCACGCCGAGCGGCAGCAATGCCCCAAACAGGGCGAGGTGCCAGCGGAAAGGCCGTCGAACCCAAGCCAGCGCGCTGGCGGCTATCACCGCCAGCCCCACGAAGCCCGTCAGCACGCGGTTGCCGTACTCGATCACCGCGTGGGTGTCGAGCGGCGGCACCGTCTGGCCGTAGCACTTGGGCCAATCGGGGCAGCCGAGCCCCGACCCGGTGAGGCGCACGGCGGCGCCTGTTAGCACGATCAGAGAAAGAGCCGCAAGCGCGACAAGGGTTACGTTGGCGTAGAGCCGCGGCGTGATCTTCAGGCGGTCACGCATCGCATGGATGATGCCAGCGGCCCCGCTCGGCCCGCCTTGGCCTGCCCTATTTCGAGCCGCCGCCTTTGGCTGTCGAGTCGATCAGGAATTCGATCAGCTGTTTGAGTTCTTTCTGGCTGATTTCCGCGCCATAGGTCGCGGGCATCAGGTTGGCTGGATAGCCCTTGGCGATCTCCGCGCTCGGGTCGACGATCGACTTTTCGATCATCGCCGGGGGCATTCCCACCAGCACTTCGTCGAGGTTGGGGCCGACGGTCCCGCCCGCTTCGGCGGCGGCGAGGGTGTGACAGCCGCCGCAGCTGTTGCTTGCGAAGACTTGAGCCCCGGGCCCGCCTGGCACCTTGGGCGGCGCCGCGCCGGGCACTCCGGCCCAGCGGCCGACGTAGGCGGCGACATCGTCGAGGTCTTGTCCGACGAGGATCTCCGCGGGCATCGAGACAGCGGGGTTGTCGGTGCTGGGGCGTGGGTTCTCGACCTGTGCCTTGACGACTCCCTCGATTGTGCTGTCCGTCTCGCCGGCGGCTCGTGCGGCGGCAAAGGCGTCATCGAGATCGGGGCCGACTCGAACGTTGGTGCCGGCCTGGGCCAGCGTGTGGCATGTGCCGCAGTTCTGGATGAAGAGGGCCCGCCCGCGCTCCTCGTCTGCCTTGCTCGTGCCGCACCCCGACGCGACCAGGGCAAGAGCAACCACGCCGGCGAGGGCGGGGAAGAGGCGTAGTTGGTTTGGCAGCTTGAACATACGCGTGCGGCGCGAAGCGCGCCGGAGTCTATACGGCACGCCTCTCCTCAAACCTGCTTGACGAGCACGCCCGTCGGGTAGGCTTGAGGCGATTCACACGATCCCAAACCCCGAAGGAGATCGAGGAATGCTGGTACGGGAAGGGATGTCCGACGTAGTGCTGACGGTAGGCCCGTCGCACACGCTTCGTGAGGCTGCCGAGAAGATGCTCGAAAAGGGAGTCGGCGCCGCCTTGGTCACCGACGACGAGACTCCCGTGCCGTGCATCGTCACCGAGCGCGACATCCTGGTCTCGGTTGGACGCGGTGAGGACCCTGACGTGGAGCTTGTGTCCAACCACATGAGCGAGGGCGTAATCGCAGCGGCACCTGATTGGAGTCTCGAGCGTGCCGCATCGGAGATGTCTAAGCGAGGTATCCGTCATCTGGTGGTCTTCGAAGACGGCGATATCGCCGGCGTCCTTTCGATCCGCGACATAGTGCGGACTTGGACAGCGGAGGGAGCGACTTCCGGGATGACGCCTGACTGAAGGCCCCGGGCGGGCCGCTGGGCTATTCGCCGCGAGGCGAGCCGATCGTTTCGATCGGCAAGACCGCGCCGCGCGCTCTCTGCTTGCGCGGCAAGCCGAAGTAGCTGCGCACAGCACTCCGGATCATCGTGCGCAGGAGGGCCAGAACCACCACTGTGCCGATGATTGCGTAGACCCAATTCGGCACCATGAACGTGGCAAAGGATCCGCAGACCGCCAGCGCGGCGGCAAAGCCGAAGAAGGCTGGCACCCAGGAGGGCTTGGCGACGTAGACGAGCTCACCGGGCTCGGGAACTTCCCTGCGTGCCGCCTCCGCGCTCATGACAAGACTTCCCGCTTCGCTCGCGACGCGACGAGCCAGGCCGCGACGCTTGCTCGCTCCGTGCTCATGACGCTATGTAGAGCATCGCGGCGACGAAGGAAAGGGAGAAGATTGCCGCGGCGATCCCGCCCGCCAGCAGGCCGGCCGTCATGCTGCGCTTTGCGGTCTCTCGATCCACGGCAGGAGTTCTACTAGACGACGCGGTCGAGCGCCATGGCTAGGAAGAGCAATGCCAGGTAGACGAGCGAGAAAAGATAGGTCCGCAGAGCCCAACGTCGGTCGGCGCTTCGCAGCAGCCGCACGGCGCAGTAGATGAAAGCGGCGCCCAGCGCCATCGAGACGATCAGGTACTCGAGCCCGAAGGCCCCGGCGCAGAAGGGCAACTGGGTTACCGCATAGAGGAGGATCGTGTAGAGCAGGATCTGGCGGCGGGTCTCTGCCTCGCCGCGCACCACCGGCAACATCGGAACGCCTGCTTTCTCGTACTCGTCCTTCATCAGCAGCGAAAGGGCCCAGAAGTGGGGTGGCGTCCAGAAGAAGACGATCGCGAACAGATAGAAGGCGGTTCCGCTGAGGCTGCCGGTTACTGCGGCCCAGGCGACCAGCGGCGGCACGGCCCCGGCGGCCCCGCCGATCACGATGTTCTGCGGGGTAGACCGCTTCAGCCAGAGCGTGTAGACGAAGACATAGCCGAGCAGGCCTGAGAGCGAGAGCGCCGCGGCGAGCGGGTTGACCGCCAGCGCGAGCAGCGTGAAGGACGCGATCCCGAGCAGCACGCCGAAGGCGATCGCGGCGGTGGGGGAGATCCGGCCGCTTGCTACGGGGCGAGTGGCGGTGCGCGCCATCATGCGGTCGATGTCGCGGTCGATCGCGTGGTTGATAGCCCCCGCACCTCCCGCCGAGAGAGCGCCGCCGAGGCAGGTGAGCAGCACGAGGCCGATCGACGGATCGCCGGCGACGTACATCGTGGCGATGGTCGTGAAGAGCAGTAGCGACTGCACCTTCGGCTTGGTCAGCGTGATGTAGTCGCGCAGGACGGAGAAGGTTGCGGGACGCCGCGTAATGGCCGCCGTTTGCGCGCTGCTCATCGCCAAGTCTCGCGCTTCGCTCACGGCGCGAAAAGCCAGACTGCGACGCTTGCTCGCTCCGCGTTCATGGCCGCTCAGGCTACCGGCTGGGACTCGCGTGCCGGCTGCTCCGTGCCGCGAGTTTGCTGTGCGATGGCCTCGCGGATGTCGCGCAATGGCCGGTCGCTGCGCACGTCGGGCCGAACGTCGAAGTTGTGAGGCTCGGGCGGTGAGAGTGCGAACCACTCGAGAGAGTCTCCGCCCCAGGGGTCGTGGCCGGCCTCTGCGCCACCCTCGCGACTGAGGATCGCGTTGGCCAGCGTCATCACAATGCCAATCGCCAGCACCAGGCTGCCGATTGAAGCGATCAGGTTGTAGCCATTGACGCCAGTGCCGTCGAAGAACTTGTAAGTGTCGATCACCTGGCCCTCGAAGCTTCCGGCGAACAGCAGGGGGGCGAAGGCGAGCAGGGCTCCGATCGCCATCGTCCAGAACGACATACGCGCCAGGGTCTCGCCCATCGTGCGGCCGGTCATCTTCGGGAACCACCAGTGGAGTGCCGCAAAGCCTCCAAAGACGGCCCCTCCCACAAGGGTGAAGTGGGTCAGCCCGGTGCTGTCTGTCGTGTGCTGGAGGCGCCAGGCCAGGCCCACCATCGAGTGCCCGATCTCACCTGCGAGCCCGATTGAGATCGCTGAGATGGCCCCCGCCGCAAACAGCAGAGGCGCCCTCATCCGCGAGCCGCCGCCGGCGAGCGTCGCGATCAGGTTGAAGATGACGAGGCCGAAGGGCACGATCAGCGCCAGCGCCATGATCATCCCGAAGTACATCCAGCCGATCGCGATTGGCGCGGTCAACATGTTCTGCAGCCAGGCGAGCGTTCCGACCACGGCAATGGCGATCAGCGAGCCGATGGTCGCATTGCGGTTGTAGAGCGGCCTGCGGGCGAAAGCCGGGACGATTTCGGCGATCGCGGCGAGAGCGGTGATCAGGACCAGCATGTAGGCGCCGGTGAAGAAGATCCAGCTGAAGTGCTGCCAGAGGAGCGGCGCGCCACCGGCGCTTCCGGCGAAGAAGATCCCGTCGAAGTTGCGATCGATCAGCAGCATCGTGCTCGCCGCCAGCATCACCGGGCCGATGACCAGCAGCAACCAGGAGCAGATCGCGGCGGCCCAGGAGAAGATTGGCAGGCGCCTCCATGCCATCCCGGGGGCGCGTGCGGTACGCAGCGTCGCGACCATGTCGGTTGCGATCAGGACGAACCCAAGCGTGGTCAGGATTGCAGCGGCCGCCCAGGCATCGACTCCGTTGTTTTTAAGGAATGTGCGTTCCGAGAACGGCGCCAGCGGATTCACGCCCGCCTCCGTCGGCGTGAACAACAGACCGGCGTAGAGGACGGTGGCCCCCGCTATGTAAAGCCAGAGGCCAAGCTGGCCGATCCGCGGGAGCGCCGTGGCGCGAGCGCCGATCTGCAACGGCATCACGTAGTAGAAGAGCCCCAGGGCGAGGGGAATGGCGAAGAGGAAGATCGCCGTCATCCCGTACATCGAGAGCATCCGGTTGAAGGTGACGGGGTTGAGGAAGGAGTTTTCGGGGATCACCAGCTGCAGCCGCATCAAGAGCAGCTCGATGAGGGCGATGAAGAGGAAGCCCAAGGCGGCTGTGATCAGGATGCGCCCGACGTCCTTGTGGTTGGCGCTCGTGACGATCTCCACCCAGCGCGGACGGCGGGCCGGGAAGCCGTCGATGACCAGCTCGGGGCGCTTGCTTGGCGATCCGCTCATGGTTCGTTCCCGCTTGCGATCAGGCTCACGACCCGGTCCTGCGCGGTTTGAATGTCGCGGTTTTGCTGCGCGAGGAAAGCCTCGTACGCGTCGGGGGAGACAACTTCCACCTCAGTGCGCATCGCCGCATAGCCCTGCCCGGAGAGGGTCGCCGACTGACCGCCGTAGGTGCCCTCCTGGTCGGCGCGGAAGACCACGCGGTTGACCTTACCCGGCACCGCGTCGCTCTTGCCTGCCAGTTCCGGCACGTCCCAGGTGTGGACGACGTCCGTGGAGGAGAGGTCCAGCTCGACCGTTGTGTCGACGGGGACGACCAGCCGGTAGAAGGAGAAGGCATCGTCGGGATAGTCGTAGCGCCACAGCCACTGCTGGCCCGTCGCGGAGATGCGCAGCGGCTCCGAGTGAGAGACCTGAAGGCCCGCTGGGCCTGTTGCCGGAGTCTCTCGCGCCTTCTCCGTATAGATGAGGCTCACGACGAAGATCGCCGCGGCGAAGATGGTGAGCACGGCACCGACCCGGAGTTGGGTGTGCCGCCCGCCGGTCTCCTGGCGAGGCTCAGTGCCTCTGCCGGCGCGGTAGCGGCGGAGCACATAGATCAATCCTGCGTTGATCGCGACGATGGCGATCGTCGAAACGACGAAGCCAATCCAAAACAACGCGTCGATCTGGTCGGTGCCAGGAGAGTGGGGCGCCAAAGCGCGGCCATTCTAATCACGCGAGGCGGCGCGGTGGCGCTCCCGGGGGCAGCGGCCGAGGCGGGTTGGTGTCGCTATGCGGCACCAACCCGCCTCACAGCTCAGACCTATACTCGCCAGCCTGATGTGGAAGCGCTCCCGTCCATCCCCGGCGCTGCGGATGACAGTGCGCGCCGGAGCTGCGGGCGCGCTTGCCGCGGCAGTGGCGGTTCCGTTGCTACGACGCCGGGGCCGGATCCCCGCTCCGGTAACGGTTGCGGCCTGTGCTGGAGGGCCGTTGGCGCTCGCCGTTCTCCGCCCTCGCTCAGCGAAGCGAGACGTTGCGCTGTTCGCGCTTCAGATGTGGGCTTTCACGATGGTCCACGAGCTTCCCTACGACGATCCAGAGAAGTTGCGCCGGCGCCTCCGGGCTCGCTATCCGATCTCGATCGACCGGGTGATCGGGCTCGGCACGCTCCCCAACGTTCGCCTCCAGCGCTCCCTTGCCCGCCTGCCGCGGGTCAAGCTCCTCAACTACTTCCTCACCTGGGTCCACTGGCTCTGGTTCCTCGAGCCCTACTGCGCGCTCCTCTTCATCCTCGTGCGCCACCCGGAGCGCTTCCCAAAAACCGCTCGCCAGCTCGCCGCCGTCTTCGACGCCGGTTGCGCGGTCTATTTCCTCGCTCCAACGGCCCCGCCCTGGTGGTCTTCTGAGGAGGGCCTGACCGGAGAAGAGGTGGGCCGGATCATGGTCGAGGTCGGCGAAGACACATGGGGCTCCGCTTGGCCGGCGATGTATGGCGCACTGGGCGGCAACCCCTGGGCTGCAATGCCCTCCCTGCACTTCGCGACATCGCTGATGGCGGCGATTGCCTTGAGCGAAGCCGGGCGCACAGCGGGGGCGATCGGCTGGTCCTATGCGTTGACCTTGGGCTTTGCGCTGGTCTATCTGGGGGAGCACTACGTCACCGATCTCGCGGCCGGGGCGGCTCTGGTAGGCGTCGTTCGGCGCGCCGAGCCGCTCGCCGAGCCCCTTGTCCTGCGTGCAAATCAGGGCCTGCAACGTCTGGAGCGCCTCGCTAACGGGTAGCGTCCCTAAGGTGTCTCAGGAGGACTCGGCGAACCGGAACGGCGCCGACTCGGCGAATGGGAACGGCGGCGCCGAACTGCCGCTGCTTACGCCGCGGCGAATCGTGCAGACGGCTCTGCTCGTCTTGATCCTGCTGATCGGGATCTACTTTCTCTTCCCGAAGCTGGTGGGCTTGGGAGACGCGCTCAGCAGGCTCGACGACGCCGACGCCGTTTGGATTGCGGTGGCGATCGCCTTCAACGTGCTTGCGATCTGCACCTACATCGCGCTCTTCAAGGCTGTGGTGGGGGGGAGGGTGCTGCCGCTCACCTGGCGGGAGACCTATGAGATCAACATGGCAGGCGTCGCCGCGACCCGGCTTTTCTCAGCCGGGGGCGCAGGGGGCATCGCCCTCACCTACTGGGCGCTGCGCAAGGCCGGGATGCGCCGCCACGACGTGGGCCGCCGGATGGTCGCCTTCCTTGCTCTCCAGTACGCCTTCTACCCGGTCGCTCTGATCGTCTGCGGGGTCCTGCTTCGGACGGGGGTCGTGCCCGGTAAGGGCTCGGTGGAGCTGACGATCGTCCCGGCGGGGGTCGCGGGCCTTTTGCTTCTCGTCGGCCTGCTGATAGCGCTGGTTCCTCCGGACCTGGGCAAACGGGTGGCGCGGTTTGCTCATGGCCCTCGCAGCAGGGCAATTGCCGCAAACGTCGCCAAGGCGCCCGCCATCGCGGGAGAGGGGCTGAGATTGGCCGGAGACCTCTTCGTCAATCCGTCGCGCGGGGGGCTTGCGGTGATCGGCGCCGCCGGCTACTGGGCGGCCAACATCGGCATCCTTTGGGCCTCCTTCAAGGCCTTCGGCGTGCATGTGCCCTTTGCAGTGGTTGTTCAGGGCTTCTTCCTCGGCATGGTCGCCAACCTCTTCCCGTTGGCCCCCGGGGGCGTCGGTGCCGTCGACGCGGGGATGATCGGCGCCTTCGTTCTCTTTGGCCTGCCCGAGGAGACTGTCTTCCCGGCCATCCTCGTCTACCGGATGGTCGCGTTCTGGATGCCGATTCCACTCGGGATCGTCGCTTTCTTCCAGCTCCGCTCGAGAGTCCAGGAATGGGAGGAGACAGGCTTGCCCGTTGACCGTAAAAACAAGCAACCCGAGTCCGAGCTGGAGCCCGTTTCGAGTGGAACGTAGGGGCGCTTTTGGCGGCGAGCGTAGGCACGGTCGGCGGCTGGGCGGCTTGGCCCGCCTTGCCAGCAGGCCAAGAAGCGTCTGCCCTCCGATCTGTTGACGAATAACTGAACCCATAGGGCACATAAAGTCGTCAACAGTGCGGCGAATACGGTTGACCGACCCGTTACTATAAAAAGTAAAGTATTAGACTTCCGGCGGCAGATATGACAGACCAAAAGAAGATCGAGAACGTGATCATCATCGGCGGTGGGCCGGCCGGCTACACGGCGGCGCTCTACACCGCTCGTGCCAACCTCGAGCCTCTTGTCTTCGAGGGCTTCCAGTGGGGTGGGCAGCTGCAGAACACCACCGATGTCGAGAACTACCCCGGCTATCCCGAGGGGATCATGGGCCCGGAGATGATGAACCAGTTTCGTGCCCAAGCAGAGCGCTTCGGGACGCGGTTCGTCACCGACGACGTCGATCGGGTCGAGCTTTCCGATGGGGACGTCCAGAAGGTCTACCTCGGGGACGAGGAGCATCTGGCGAAGGCGGTGATTCTGGCGATGGGCGCGGAGCCAAGGCGGCTTGGCGTTCCCGGCGAGATGGAGCTGGGCGGTCGCGGCGTCTCCACCTGCGGGGTTTGCGACGGCGCCTTCTTCAAAGACCAGAAGGTGATCGTGATCGGCGGCGGCGACTCGGCGATGGAGGATGCGATCTTCATCTCCAAGTACGCCAGCGAGCTGACCGTGGTCAACCGCCGCGACGAGTTCCGCGCTTCGAAGATCATGCACGGGCGCGCCGGAGATCAGCCGAACATCGACTTCAAGACACCCTTCGTCGCCGAGGAGTTCGTCGCCGGCGACGACGGCAAGCTCGGCCACGTTCGCCTGCGCAATGCCGAGACCGATGAGAAAGAGGACCTGGTTGCTGACGGGGCCTTCATCGCCATTGGCCACATCCCCAAATCGGAGATCGTCGCCGACCAGATCGACACCGACGAGGACGGCTACATCGTCGCCCAACCCGGCTCGACCAGGACAAACCTGGCCGGTGTCTTCGCGGTCGGCGACGTCGTCGACCACACCTACCGCCAGGCGGTCACCGCCGCCGGCACCGGCTGCATGGGCGCCCTTGACGCCGAGTGGTTCCTGCGCGACACGCCACCTTCGCCCGAGGCTCACTGGATGCGGGGCGGCGAGCCCACCGAGATCGCCCCAACCCCGAGCGCCTAACCAGAGCGATCTTTCCGGGGCGGGCGGTCTTTCCTACTAGGGTGGGGTCATGGGCAGCCGGGCTTCGACGATCTTCCCCTTCGCAATCGCGATCATCCTGCCGCCGGCCGGGGTGCTGCTCGGGTTTGTCGAGCTCCGGCAGGACCGGGAACTGGGAATCCGCCTGATCGCGGTTGCGATCCTGGCGGCCGTCGTCTGGACGTTGCTGCTCCTGGGCTGATCTATGGGGCGGTTGGCGTGTCCGCCGCCAGTGCGAACGGGCTGCCCTCGGAGTCGCGGCAGATCGACCATCTCTCGCCCGGGTGGATCACCGACCCGCCGAGCTCGCCAACGCGCTCCAGCGTCGCCTGCATGTCGATGACCGTGAAGTAGGGGAGGGAGGCGGTGTCGCCGGGCCCCCGTCCTCGCTCGTGAACGCCCAAGCGAAGGCCCTCGTCCTCGGTTTCCCAGCCAGCGCCTGCATCGGTTGGCCTCGGCTCGAGCTCGGCACCGAGCACTCCGCGCCAGAAGCGACGGGCGCGTTCGGAGTCGTCGGCCGGAAACTCGATCAGCGGCGCGGGCATTCAGGCCCCAGGGTGCCTAGCTGACCAGTTTCTGGACGATGAAGGTTCGTATCTCGCGGGGCGTCTCAGCTTTGACCGGCTGTCCGACCTTCGCGTTCATCAGGGCCCGTCCGATCGGCGACTCGGCGGAGAGCCGCCCCTCGGCCAGGTTGGCCTCGGTCGAGCCGACCAGGGTCCAGGTATTGACTTTGCCGCTCTTCTCGTCGAGGACCTCAGCGGTATGGCCGAAGGCGAAGGAGTCCGCTGCACCGTCCACCTCGACGACCACGGCATTACGGAGACGCTCCCGCAGGCGCTTGATCTTGGTCTCCAGGTGCGCCTGGTCCTCCTTGGCGATGTGGTACTCGGCGTTCTCCTTGAGATCGCCCAGCTCGCGGGCGACCTTGATCCGCGCCGCCATCTCGATGCGACCAGGGCCTTCCAGCTGCTCGATTTCCTCGCGGAGGGCCGCGATGCCCTCCTCGGTTATCGGCTCTCCTCCGGTTTCGGCGTCAGGCATCCACTCACCTTTTCAGATGTGGCCGGCCGGCTCCAGCCCAGAGCGGTAGCTACGGGAGCGCTAAGGTGGATTCACGGCTCCGACCTGCTCTCATATCGACTCGATCGAGCGCTTCGACCCACCACCCGAGGTGGCCGGGTGTGAGGAGTGCCTTGCCCAGGGGATGCAGTGGGTCCATCTGCGGATGTGTCAGAGCTGCGGGCACATCGGTTGCTGCGACAACTCCGAGGGCAAGCACGCCACAGCTCATCATCGCGAGACCGCTCACCCGATCGCCCGCTCGATTGAGCCCGGCGAGGATTGGAGCTGGTGCTACGTCGACGAGTTGATGTTTCGGCTCAGCCGCGGCTGAGTAACTTAGTCCGGGGTGACGATTGCGAAGCCGGGATTGGGCTCGTCTAGCAGGCCGAGCAGCTCGCCGAGCTTCGCTCCGTCGCCCTCGACCCGCAGGCGGCCGCTCTCGGCCAGCTCGCCGATGTCGGCTGTTTTAAGCAGGAGCTGATTGAGCGCCTCGCGGGCGACGACGAGGCGGGCGTCGGCAGCTGGGTCGTGCTTTCGTGGGCGATGGCTTAAGACGCCATTGCGAATGGTGATCGCGTGCTCCTCGTCGGGGCTCGTGATCACCCAGTCGATACGCAGATGTTGCTCCCACGCTCGCGGCCCATCGAGGCGGATCGCCATCGCGTCGAGCAGCTGGCTGACCGAGAGGTTGGCCACGATGTCGGGTGGGGCGGCGGCGGTCGGCGTCCCCGAGATCCCCTCTCGCAGCTCCCTGGCGCCCATCAGGAAGAAGTTGCGCCAGGTCGAGTTCTCGGCGCCGTAGCCGAGCTGCTCGAGCGCTTCGGCCTGAAGCTCCCGCGCCGCTTCGTTGTCAGGCTCGGCGAAGACGAGGTGGTTGACGACCTCAGCGACCCAGCGGTAGTCGCCGGCATCGAAGGACTCGCGTGCCTTCTCCAGCACGGCCTCGCCACCGCCCATGAACTCCACGTAGCGTCGCGACTGCTCGACCGGCGGGTGCTCCCAGAGGTGGGCGGGATTGCCGTCGAACCAGCCCATGTAGCGCTGGTAGATCGCCTTCACGTTGTGGCTGATCGAGCCGTAGTACTCACGGCAGTGCCACTCGCGGGCGAGGCTCGGCGGCAGCTCGATCATCTCGGCGATCTCGGGGCCGGTGTGGCCCTGGTTGAGGAGGCGCAGGGTCTGGTCGTGGAGATAGCGGTAGAGGTCGCGCTGCTTCTCCAGGTAGTCGACGATCCTCTCGCGGCCCCAGCAGGGCCAGTTGTGCCCGGAGAAAAGCACCTCGGAGTCGGCTCCGAACAGCTCGATCGCCTCGTCGAGGTAGTGGGCCCAGACGCGCGGGTCGCGGACCAGAGCGCCGCGCGGGGTGAGGATGTTGTGCATCGAGCGGGCGACGTTGTCGGCGACGCAGAGGGCCCGCTGCTCGGGGAAGTAGATGTTCATCTCGGCCGGCGCCTCGGTGCCCGGCGTCAGCTGGAAGCTCATCCGCACCCCGTCGATCGTCTCCTCCTGGCCCGTTGCGGAGATGTCGAGAGTGGGGGGGATCAGCGTGATCGAGCCCAGTGAGGTCGTCTGACCGAGGCCGGAGCCGATCTGTCCGTCCGGTCCCCGCTTGAGCAGCGCCCCGTACATGTAGCCCGCCCGGCGCCCCATCGCAGTGCCGGCGAAGACGTTCTCGCTGACCGCGTGGTGAAGAAAGCCCTCCGGAGCGAGGATCGGGATCCGCCGGGCTTTGACTTCCTCCTCGGAGACGATGCCCTTGGCCCCGCCGAAGTGATCGACGTGGCTGTGGGTGTAGATGAGGCCGGTGACGGGGCGCTCGCCGCGGTGCTCCCGGTAGAGGGCCAGTGCCGCGGCCGCGGTCTCGGCGGAGACCAGCGGGTCGATGACGACGATGCCCTCGTCCCCCTCGACCACGTGCATGTTGGAGAGGTCGAAGCCGCGCAGTTGGTAGAAGCCGGGCGCCAGCTCGAAGAGGCCGGCGATCCGGTTCAGCTTGCCGAGCCGCCAGAGGCTCGGATGGGCGGTGTCCGGCGCATCGGTGTCGAGGAAGTCGTAGGACTCGAGCTCCCATGCGGCTTGGCCGTCCTCACGGTCGACCCGCGCGGGCTCGAACGCGGCCACCAGTCCCCGCTGCGCCTCCTCGAAGTCTTCGTTGTCGGGAGGCAGCGCGGCCAGCGCCCCGCGATTGCGAGCCACAGTCTGCGCGCTCGCCGGCTTGTGCCCTCTGCTCAACGCCTCCCCCGCTCGGCCGCGCGTCGCTTCATCTCCTCGGCCTTCGCCATCCTGCGCTCGATAGCCGCCGCCAGCTCGGGTGCCGGCCGGTAGGTCTCGCCTCGATCGCGCCGGAGCTCTTCGAGGTGGCGGATGACGCCCGGGCGGCCCATCAGGATCGTCATTTCGAATGGGCCCATCGGCCAGTTGAAGCCGAGCCGCATCGCCGTGTCCATGTCTTCGGGCGAGCCGACACCCTCTTCCAGGGCGAAGGCGGTCTCGTTGGCGATCTGGGCGATCAAGCGCGGCAGGATCATCGGCCCGGCGGGATCGATCTGGACCAGGTCTTCGGCGGCGAGGGTGGGGGTGTCGAACCGCAGGTCGGGATCCTCCTCCCGGTGCGGCCCGTCTCCGTACGCGTAGAACCCCTCGCCACTCTTGCGGCCAAGCTTGCCTTCTTCGACCATCTGCTCCTGGATTGGGCTGGGGCGCCAGCGCTCCGGCTCACCGCCCTGGGCGTAAAAGGAGCGGGCGACGCTGAGGTTGACGTCGAGGCCGATCAGGTCGATCAGCTCGAATGGCCCCATTCGGAACCCTCCACCGAGCCGGCAGACCCGGTCGATCGTCGCGGCCTCCGCGACCCCCTCGGCGAGCATTCGAAGCGACTCCAGCGTGAAGGGACGGGCGAGGCGGTTGGCGATGAAGCCAGGGCTGTCCTTGGCGCGGATCGGCGTTCGCCCCATGCGCACCCCGACTTCGGTGGTCGCCGTCAGAGCGGCCTCGCTTGAGTCGGCGGTCGCCACCACCTCAACCAGCTTCATCAAAGCGGGCGGGTTGAAGAAGTGCATGCCGACGACGCGCTCCGGGCGAGGTGTCTCGGCTGCGATCGCACTCACCGGCAGCGACGAAGTGTTGCTGGCGAGGATCGTCTCCTCCGTGCATGTCTCAGCCAGCGAGGTGAACAGCTCGCGCTTCAAGCCGAGGTCCTCGGGCGCGGCCTCGATCACCAGGTCGCATTCGCCGAGGTCGCGAAGGCTTCTTGCGGCGCCGACGCGGTCACTTGCCGCATCGGCGTCCTCCTCGGCCCAGAGCCCCTTCGTGGCGCCCTTCGCCAGCGCCTCGCGTAGCCGCTGCACTCCTTTCTCGAGTGCAGCGGGGATGGGATCGTGCAGGCGAGTCTCATAGCCGCCCAGGGCGGCGATCTGGGCGATTCCGGCACCCATCGTTCCGGCCCCGACGACGCCGATCCGCTCGACCTCGTTCACCGGGCCTCCGGGGCCTTTGGGGGAGGTGGTGGATCCTCGCCATCCCAGAACGAAGCCTCGTCGCGTGCGTGGAAGACCCGGTGAATTCCCTCGCCACGCCCGCCCGGCGGGCGCCCGAAGGCACTCAACTTCCCGGACTCCGGTCGTATGACGACCTCCGGCGCATTCATCTCGCTGATCAGCAGGACGCGCGCCTCAGCCTCGCTGCGATTGATGATCTGGTGTGCACCGGCCTCGCCCCGCGGGAAGGAGACGAGCTCGCCGGGCTCCAAGACCCGCTCGCCCTCGGATGTCCTCAGCGAGGGCGCTCCGGCGATCGCGATGACCATCTCCTCGTTGCCCAGGTGATAGTGAAGGGGGAACAGGGCCTCTCCGGGTGGAAGGGCGAAGAGGCTCGCGCCGAGCTTCTCGGCGCCGGCTTGGCGACCGAGTGGGGCTCGCTGCCATCTAAACCCCGGCTGCTCGCTCGACTCCTCGAAACTGGGCTCGTAGGCGTTTGCCACTCTCAGCGCCCTTCGAATTTTGGCTCGCGCTTCTCGAGGAAGGCTTTCATGCCCTCGACGCGGTCCTCGGTCGCCATCGCCAGCTCGTAGAGGCGCCGCTCGTTCTCCAATCCGGCGGAAAGCGCCGTCTCCTCGGCTCCGATCACCGCCTGCTTGGCGAGGCGGGTTGCGATTGGCGGTCGCTCCGCCACCGTGTGGGCCAGCTCCATCGCCTCCTGCAGCCATTTTCCTTTCTTCACGACTTTGTTGACCAGGCCCATCTTCCGCGCCATCTCAGCGTCGAAGCGACGACCGGTCAGCACGTACTCCATCGCCAGCTGCTTGCCGAGCACCCGCGCCAGCCGTTGCGTACCGCCGCCTCCGGGGATGATCCCCAAAGTGATCTCGGGCTGGCCGAAGCGAGCCTCGGCGTCGGCGACGATCATGTCGCAGGCAAGCGCCAGCTCGCAGCCGCCACCTAGGGCATAGCCGGAGACTGCGGCGATCAGCGGCGTCTTGATCGCCGCCACGCGCCGCCAGAAGGAGGCGGCGGGGTGGCGCAGCGCCTCGGCGAAGCTGCGCTCGCTCATCGACTTGATGTCGGCTCCAGCGGCGAAGACCTGATCGGAGCCGGCGATCACCACGCAGCGCACATCGGGGTCGGGGTCGAGCCGCTCCAGCTCAGAGGCGAGCTCCTCCATCATCTCCGGCGAGAGGGCGTTGCGCGCCTCGGGCCGGTTCAGGCGCAGCAGGGCAACGTGGCCGTCGAGCGAGGTCTCGACCAGTCCCGCCATCTACTCAGCTCTCGACCATGGGAGTCATTGCGTTCTCCCCGGTGGCCGCGCGGCCGATGATCAGCTTCTGGATCTGCGAGGTGCCCTCGTAGAGGGTCGTCACTCTGGCGTCGCGCAGGTAGCGCTCGACCGGGTAGTCGTCGACGTAGCCGGCCCCGCCATGTACCTGGATCGCCAGGTTGGCGCATTCGACCGCCGACTCGGTTGCGTAGAGCTTCGCCACCGAGGTCTCCATCGTGTTCGGCTTGCCTTCGTCCTTGAGCACGCCGGCGCGGTAGACCAACATCCGCGACGCGTCACGCTTGAGGATCATGTCGGCGATCATCTCCTGGACCAGCTGGAAGCGGGCGAGCGGGACACCGAACTGCTTGCGCTCCTTGGAATAGGCGACCGAGGCTTCCACGCAGCCTTCGCAGATGCCGACGCAACCGGCGGCGACGCTGTAGCGGCCGTTGTCGAGGGCGCTCATCGCGACCTTGAAGCCATCGCCGATCTCGCCGAGCATCGCGTCGTCCCCCACCTCGACTGAGTCGAGCGAGATCTCGCCGGTGTCGGAGGAGCGCAGCCCGAGCTTGCCGTGGATCTCCTGGGTGGTGAAGCCCTCGCTGTCGGTGGGGACGAGGAAGCAGGCGAGGCCGCGATGCTTTTTCTCTGGGTCGGTTTGGGCGAAGATCAGCGCCACCTCGGAGAAGTTGGCGAGCGAGATCCACATCTTCTGGCCGCTGATCGACCAGCCCGAGTCTGTCTTGGTGGCCCGGGTACGCAGGTTGGCTGCGTCGGAGCCGGTGTCGGGCTCGGTCAGGCCGAAGCAGCCGAGCGCCTCGCCCGAGCAGAGTCGCGGCAGCCACTTCTGCTTCTGCTCCTCGGTGCCCCACTTCTCGATCGAGCCGGCGACAAGCGAGGTCTGCACCGAGACGACCGTGCGCGCCGAGGAGTCGGCGCGGCCGACCTGCTCGACGATCAGCCCGTACCCGATGTAGTCGAGGCCGCGGCCGCCGTAGGCCTCGGCGACCGGGGCGCCCAGGTAGCCGACCTCGCCCAGCTTGCTGGCCAGCTCACGGTCGAAGCGGCAGGCGCGATCGTTGTCACGGACCCTGGGGAAGATCTCCTTGTCGGCGAAATCGCGAGCCGTTTCGGAGATCAGGCGCTGCTCGTCGGTCAACTGGAAGTCCATCTCACCTCTGTTCTTTCGATTTCTTCATCACTCACGGAAGTTCACGTCCCAACGTCGCCGCGAAGGCCTCTTGCGCCTCGCGGGTGCGGGCGCCGGGCGCCGAGGGGAGCTCGGTGCCGTCGATGGTGGATACAGCTTGGATCTCACGCGTGGTCGAGGCGAGGAAAGCCTCCTGTGCGGCGCGCAAGTCGGCAACCGGCCAGGTGCCCTGCTCGACGTCGAGCGCCTTGACCAATCGGTCGCGGGTGATCGACTCGAGCACTCCCGCACTGAGAGCGGACGTGCGCAGCGTTCCCTGCGGAGAGACCCAGAAGATCGAGGATGTCGGTGGCTCGAGCACGGTCCCGTCCGGCTGCACCAGCACCGCCTCATCGGCGCCCTGCGCTTTGGCCAGGCGGGTTGCCTGCATGTTGGCGGCATAGGAGAGCGACTTGACCCCGTTGAGGATCACCGTCGGGCAGTAGGTGACGGTGGCGACGCGCACCGTCTCGGCGTGGGGCGGGAGCGGCTCGGTCATGGCGAGCCGCCGGCCGCTACGGGTGACGATCAGGCGCAATTGGCCATCGGCGTCGCCTGCCTCGTCCAGCAGGGCGTCGATCTCACCCTCAAGTGCCTCCCGGTCGAACTCCAGCTCGATTGCCGTCGCCGAGCGCTGCAACCGGTTGAGGTGGTCGTCGAGGGCAAACGGGCGCCCGCTGTAGAGGCGGATTACCTCGAAGGCACCATCGCCCCGATAGAGGCCGTCGTCCTTCAGCGGCACCATCGCCTCAGCGGTCGGCGTGATCCGCCCGTCGACACTCGCCAGCTCTTCAAATGGGGTCGTCATCGGGTGGCGAGGCTACCTGTCCAATTCGTCGCGCGTTCGCCAGCGCCAGCTCCAGGCGATGCTCTCGCGTCCCGCCTCGACGAGGGCGAGGTCTATCGCGGCTTTGTCGTCGCGTTCTGATGTGTCGAAGATGGGCATGCACCAAAAGCAGATATGGACCGGATGTCGATCGAGGTACTCAGGCTCTTCGTCCTCGTCCCAGATCTCCGGTTCGTCAACCCAGCTGCCCCCAATCATCAGCCACGCGGCGCGGCGATTACAGGCTTCGCAGAGTCCATCTGGCGCCCATTCCAGTTCGTCCCAATAGCCGGTTTCCCAGCGATCGTCGAGCCACATCGAGAGGCGCACGAAGTGACAGTTCCACCAGCGGGGTAGCCGGATCGTCAGCCTCACGATCGCGGGCCGATAGGCGATGTAGTCGACCCACATGCAGAGCCGATTCAGTCCGCGGTGGACGAGCATCTGTGCCCGACGGTGCACAGGCCCCACCGTCCTAGACCGCTTCGAACACCGTTGCCAGGCCCTGGCCGACACCGACGCACATGGTCGCGATCCCGTAGCGGCCGTTGCGGCGGCGCAGCTCGCGCACCAGCGTCGTGGCGAGGCGGGCGCCCGAGCAGCCGAGTGGGTGGCCTAGGGCGATCGCCCCACCGTTGACGTTGAGCTTTTCCTCGTCTATTCCCAGCTCCCGCGCGGAGGCGAGCACCTGGGAGGCGAAGGCCTCGTTCAGCTCGATCAAATCGATCTGGTCCAGAGTTAGGCCGGCGGCTGCCAGAGCGCGCGGAATTGCCTCTACTGGGCCGATCCCCATATATGCCGGGTCGACTCCGGCGACGCCGAAGGAAACGACTCGGGCGAGCGGCTCCGCACCGAGTTGCTTGACCCCCTCCTCAGAGGCGATCAGCGTGCAGGCGGCGCCGTCGTTGAGGGTCGATGCATTGCCGGCGGTGACCGTTCCGTTCTCTCGGAAGACCGGGCGCAGCTTGGCCATCTTCTCCAGCGAGGCGTCGGGTCGCGGTCCCTCATCGACCCCCACGTTCACCGTCTCTCGACCTTGCGGCGCCTCGATCGGGACGATCTCCTCGGCGAAGACTCCGGCCTCAGCCGCGGCGACCGCTCGCTGATGGCTGCGCAGCGCGAAAGCGTCCTGATCCTCGCGGCTGATTCCGTAGCGTTCAGCGACATTCTCACCTGTCTCGCCCATCGACTCGGTGGAAACGCCCAGCCCTGCCATTCGCGGATTGATCAATCGCCAGCCAAGGGTCGTGTCGTGCATCGTTTGTGGCCCGCGTGGTAGACCGCGCTCGGGCTTCGACACCACCCAAGGGGCTCGACTCATCGATTCGACTCCACCCGCCAGATAGAAGTCGCCCTCACCGAGCTTGGTCGCTCGAGCCGCGGCGTTGATGGCCTCGAGACCGGAGGCGCAGAGGCGGTTGACGGTCGCGCCCGGCACGCTCGTTGGCAGGCCCGCGAGGAGGCCGGCCATCCGCGCCACGTCGCGGTTGTCCTCTCCGGACTGGTTCGCGGCCCCGAAATAGATATCGGCGATCTGCTCCGGATCGACGCCCGTCCGCTCGACGACGGCGCGCACGACGTGTGCGGCGAGGTCATCGGGGCGAACGCCGGAGAGCGCTCCTCGGTAGCTGCCCATGGGAGTGCGGATCGCGTCGACGATGTAGGCCTGATTCATGCGAAGGGCATTAAAGGGGACCCGGGGGCCGGGCGTATCCTAGGAGCGTGGCTTTCGTCCTTGGGACACTCGGAATGCTGGTGTTCATTGCCGGTGTGCTGCTGGTTGTCGGCTACTTCTACGAGGGGAAGGACGCGGACCTCGTCGACTGGAAACTGACTCGCTCGCCCGAAGTCGAGGCGCAAAACGAAATCGACGATGTCCGCCAGATGCTGGAGGCGCAGAACGAGATGCGTCGCCGTCGTGGAGCCCCGGAAATCGATGGCGAGAAGCTCCGCGAGGAAGTCCAGGGGGAAGAGCTCGAGCGGCTGCGTCGCGGCAACTCGTTGGAAGCCGGCTGAAGGCGCTCGATGGCTCGCGCGCTGATAGTGGGCTGTGGCTGTCGCGGGCGGCTACTGGGTAAAGGGCTTCTGGACGGTGGCTGGGCTGTGCGCGGAACGAGTAGGCACACGGCGGGCCTGAAAGCGATTGAAGTGGCTGGGATCGAGGCTGTCCAGGCAGATCCGGCGCAGCCCGGGACGGTGCTCGAGCTGGTCGGCGACGTCGCGGTCGTCGTTTGGCTGCTCGGCTCCGCTAGGCCCGAAGCCCGCGGGGCGGGAGAGGCAGCCGGGGAGGAGGAGATCGCCGCGATCCATGGCACCCGCTTGGAGCGCCTACTCGAGAAGCTGGTCGACACCCCCGTCAGGGGCTTTGTCTACGAGGCCGCGGGGACCGTCCCGTCGCATCGCCTCCAGCACGGCAAGGCCCTCGTGGAGCTCGCGGGGGAGCGTTGGCGGATCCCCGTTGCGGCGGTTGCCGCCGATCCGGAGGATGCTTCGTCCTGGGCAGAGGAGATGTTGACTGCGACCCTGAAGCTCGCTTCTCCGGCCGGCAACTCCATATAGCTAAACTCGGATAAGAATTGAGGCAAATATCCTGAGCACCCGAAGGGAGCGGTCCGATGACGTTGCAGCTTGGTGACGTAGCACCTGATTTCGAGGCCGACACGACCGAGGGTCGGATCAAATTCCACGACTGGATCGGCGATTCGTGGGCGGTGCTTTTCTCACACCCGAAGGACTTCACCCCGGTCTGCACGACGGAGCTCGGCTACATGGCGAGCATTGAGCCCGAGTTCGCGAAGCGCAACGTAAAGATCATCGGGCTCTCGGTCGATCCGCTCGACAAGCACGAGGAGTGGGCGAGCGACATCGAGGCGACCCAGGGCACGGCGCCGAACTACCCGATCGTCAGTGACGCTGACTTCCAGGTCTCAAAGCTCTACGGGATGCTGCCGGCCGACGTCTCTGGCGACCCCGGGGACCGCACGCCCGCCGACAACCAGACTGTGCGCAACGTCTTCGTCGTCGGCCCAGACAAGAAGATCAAACTCATCCTCGTCTATCCGATGACGACCGGGCGCAACTTCGACGAGGTCCTGCGCGTGATCGACTCGCTCCAGCTCACCGCCCAGCACAAGGTCGCAACCCCGGCCCAATGGCAACAGGGTGGCGACGTGATCATCGCCGGCTCGGTCTCCAACGACCAGGCGAAGGAGATCTACCCGGAGGGCTGGGAGGAGCCGCGCCCCTACATCCGCATCGTTCCCCAGCCCGAGAAGGTCTCGAGCTAGCCTCGGCTTATAGCTGTGGACCGTCTAGTCGAGGCGGTCCAGCAGCTCGCCCAGGATGCGGGCGGTAGCTCCCCAGATCAGATGTCCCTCGACCTCGTAGGTGGGGGTGTGGATGGCGACGCCGCGGCGAACCAGGCGACGCATCGCATAGGCATCGTGCAGCTTCTCGAATGAGAAGGTGAGGACTGTCTCCACCTCGTCGGGGCATGGTTGGAGGTCGAGCTCAGTGGGGTTGGGGACGACGCCGACGAAGGGATGAATGCGATAGCCGGTCGCGAAGGTCGCGGTGGGTGGCAGCGCGCCGCGCAACTCCACCAAGGATGGGTCAAGCGCGATCTCCTCTTGGGCCTCGCGAAGAGCGGTTGCGGTCAGATCGGCGTCACCCTCGTCCTGGCGGCCCCCCGGGAAGGAGATCTCTCCGGCATGACGCCGCAGGTCCGAATGGCGCTCGGTGAAGATCAGTCCCGGGGCGTCTGGCCAGTCGTAGAGCGCCACCAGCACGGCGGCGTCGGTTCTGCCGCGTGTCTCCATAGCCGCGGCGTCCTCCACGCTAAGCAGCCGCTTGGTCAGATCATCCATGGCGGGGATCATCCCTCGACGGCTCAGTGTGGGCGCCAAAGTTGCGCTATGCGCAACCAAGCCGCCCAGGGGGTTGGGCGAGTTGCTCTCGCATAGCGAGAGGAAAGCGCCCAGGTAAGACTCAGATGATCACCTGCACGGTGCCGCCGTCGACCGACCAGGCGGCGCCGCTCACATAGGAGGCGCGCTCCGAGCAAAGGAAGGCGATCGCCGCGGCGATCTCGCCGACCTCCGCGAGGCGCCCAATCGGTCGCTTGGCCCCCGCGTTCGCCAGCGCCTCCTCGCGGCTCGCGGCACCGGACATATCTTGGGACTGGTCGAGCAGACCACCGGGCTCCATCCAGAGCTCCGCCTCTACCGGGCCTGGGCAGATCGCGTTTACCAGCACCCCATGCTTTGCGTAACGGTCGGCGAAGAGCCGGGACAGCGACAGCTCCGCAGCCTTGGCGACCGAGTACTCGGGCATCGCCGCCGAGGGGCGCTTGCCGGCTGTCGAGCAGACGTTGACGATCCGCCCCCAGCCCCGCTCCGCCATCGACGGAGCCGCGGCCCTCATCGCTCGCAGCGGTGCCATCACATTCAGCTCGTACTGCGCACGCCAATCCTCGTCGGGAACCTCGTCCAGGTCGCGCCACTTGGCCGCACCGGCATTGTTGACCAAGACGTCAAGGGCGCCGAAGTCCTGCTCGGCGGCGGCGAGGATGTGGTCGCCTGCCGACTCATCGGTCACGTCAAGGGTTAGATGCTCCGCCCTGCCACCGGCCTGCGCGCCCGCTACCGCGACTTCCTTGGTCGCCTCGGCCAGGCGCTCCTCGTTGCGTGCCACTAGCAGCACCGAAGCCCCCTCGGCGCAGAGCAGCCGCGAAGTCTCCAGTCCGATGCCCCGGCTGGCCCCGGTAACCACGCAGGTTCGCCCTTTCAGGCCGAGGTCCACTAGAGAGGCTCGAATTCCCGCCGCCGCCAGCGAGCGACGACCTTCACGATTGCGACTTGCGCCGGCCCTCGAACAGCGCCGGTTCCCCGACGTCGGCGAAGCGGGCGAGGGCGTAGGCGTAGTCGGAGGCGCGATTGACGAAGTGGATGACGGTCTCGCCGGCCAGCTCTCCCGCCTCGGCAAGGGCGCTGATTTGACGCTCAGCACGGCGGATAGTGGTGCGGGCGACGTCGAGCTGAGCGGAGAGCTGGTTGCCTCCGGGGATCACGAACTGGGGAGGCAGCTCGACCTGATCCATGTAGTGATCGATTCGTTCCTCGAGCTCCGCGACCATCGCCTCGGTGGTGCGGCTTATTCCGTCTTCGAGTCGCTCGGCGGCCTCCGGAGCGGTTGCAAGCTCAGCCCCGGCGACGAAGAGATCGTTCTGGAGGCGGAGGATGTCGGCGGCCAGCTCCGCTTGGTCAGGGTCGAGCGAGCAAAGGGCGCGGGCCACGCCCAACTCTGAGCAGGCCTCATCGAGCGTGCCGTAGGCGGAGGTGCGACCGTGATGCTTGGGAACGCGACCGCCGTACCAAAGGGAAGTCGAGCCATCGTCGCCCTTGCGCGTATAGATTTTCACCACTGGGTGGTCATCCTACGCAGGTGGGTTTAAGATCGGCGGGTCGAGAAAGGGAGCGAGGCGGATGCGCAAGTTGATGGTCGGTGTCGTTGCAATTGCGTTGCTGTTGGCAGCCGCGGCGAGCGCCAAACAGGTGAACAAAGGGCCCCGGCTCAACGGCTCCTTCCGGATGACGGCGACGATCCTCAGCAACGACGTCGGCATCCAGCCGGGCTCGGTTACGACCGACGTTTACGTGTTCAAATCGAGCTGTGGCAAAGGCGGCTGCCCCAGCGTCGGCTTGACCCGGGAGTCCGGCGACAGGGACGTCAAGTCGACGTTGAAAAAGACGGCGCCGGGTGTCTATAAGGGCACCGAGGGGCCTGAGTCCTACGTCTGCGTAAACCCGATCGGGACCCCCGGGACGTTCACCGGCGATCACAAGGTCACGGTAACGAAAGCCAAAAATGGGAAAGCGCAGAAAATCTCCGGCAAGCTCGTGATTCACATCAGCGGCTGCACCGAGACGATTGAGGAAGTCAGCCTGAAGGGGAAGCTGACTCAGTAGGGCACGTGAGCCGGCCCCCGCCGGCTCAGGCGAAGGTCAGCCGACCGGGTTGAAGACGAGCCCGGTGAGGACCTTCGGGAAGAAGTAGGTCGACTTCGGCGGCATGTTTTCGTCGCTTTCGCAGATCGCGCGGACCTGGTCGACCGGGATCGGGCGAAGGATGAAGGCGACGTCGTAGGTCCCCTCCTCGAGCAGGGTGAGCGAATCCTCGACGCTCTTCGCATAGCCGAGGCCTCGCTTGGCGAGGATGTCGTCTTCGCTCATCCCGGCGATCCCCTTCAGAACCAGCGTCTCGAGGATCGCAGCGTCGAGGCGACGGTAGGCCTCCGGCTTGCCGGCCAGCTGCTCGTCGAGCTTGGCGACGTCCTTGAGCTTCAGGCGAAAGCCACGCTTGTGGTGGGAGTCGTAGAGGCCAAACACCCCAACTCCCTCCTCGCCGAGTGGGTTGAGCTCCTCGACCGGCACCTCGGTCACCTCGAACAGCTCGCGCAGCCCCTCGCCGAGGCGCTGCTGGCGATCGGGGTCGCCGGCGTAGCCAGAGAGGAGGCGGTGGGTGGGGAAGACGGTGAGGCCCGGGTCGTCGAGCCCGGTCAGGGCCATCAGCGTGTAGTTGTGCTCGCCTTCGCCGCCGATCTCATCGCGGTAGGCGATCGCCGTCTCGTAGCGGTGGTGACCGTCGGCGATCAGCAGCTGCGCACCGGACAGCAGCTCGGTCACCTGCTCGTGGATCGTCGGATCGCCGACTCGCCAGACCTTGGTCACGGTGCCGCCTGCGTCGGTCGCTTCGCCCCAGGGCTGCTCTGGGTCGATCACGCTTGCAACCAAAGGCCAGGCGTCCTTGGTGCTCAGCGAGAAGATCGGCGAGAGGTTGTGGCGGGTGGCGCGGGTTAGGTCCAGCCGGTCCTTCTTCGGCCCGGGGAGGGTGCGCTCGTGAGGGAGCACCTGCCCTGCCTCGAAGTCCTCGACCCGAACTCGGGCCAGGATGCCGTGGCGGGTGCGAGCTGTGCCGTCGGGCCCGGTGTAATCCTGCGTCATCGCCCAGATCGCCGGCTCGGCGTCAGCGACCAATGCCCCTGCCTCACGCCATGCATCCATCGTCTCCGCGGCGCGTGCATAGGGGTCATCGCCGGTCTCGGTCGGCCCAGACTCGCCGTAGGGTTTCGGCAGGTCGATCGCGACCGCGTTGTAAGGCGAGCGCTCCAGCAGGCCCGCTCGTTGCTCGGTGTCGATCACGTCATAAGGCGGCGCTGCGACCTTGTCGAGAGACCCGACGACGTCGAGGTCGTAGTGAGTCGCGTGAATGGGGCGGACGTCAGCCATCGGTCGCGAAACCTAGCGGTTTGCCCTCGAAGGACTTGGCTTTGACTTGTTAAGTCGCCTTACACTGGGCGCTTCGGGGCGTGGCGCAGCCTGGTAGCGCGCCGCCTTTGGGTGGCGGAGGTCCCCGGTTCGAATCCGGGCGCCCCGATTCTCTTCAACTGCTCGGCAGGCTTGTGATCAGCCAGCGGTCATCTACCACCCGGCGGAGTTGAATCGTCTCTCCAGCGACGACGTCGGTCAGCTCCGCGATTGACTCCGGCGGCTCGCCGTATGTCCCTGTCGGGGTGTCGCCTTCGACCTCCGCAGACTCAATCCCGTAGCTGGTCAGAGCATCGAACTCCGACGGAGTCAGAGATTGCCGCAGGGCCGCGCCGATGACCGCCCATGCTTCGGGGCAAGTCTGCACCTGCGTCTGAGCGGCGAGCTCCCTTTGAATTGCAGGGGAGTAGTAGGAGCATGTTCGGGGCAGCAGGGGCCGCATGGGCGAAGTTATGCCATTTCCGGTGCTGAGTCAGCGCAGCTGGAGGAGCCCGAGCGGAAGTAGGCCACAAGCGGTTGGTAGGTCGCCGTTTGGGGTAATGGATCGTGTGCGTGTGGGCGCCGCGGGGCGGGGTGGACGGTTATCCAGTCAGGCTTTCCTCCGTAACTGCCGATCAAAGTGCCCGACATGGAGATGCATCCGGGAGGTCCAAGGCGCAGGGAACGGGTCGTGTTCGAAACCGATCGCCACATGGTGTTCGGAGATATCACGCTGCCGCCGGAGGGCTTCCAGAGCCGTTTCTCGGATGCCGTAAATCGCTCCGACATCCCCTTTATCCCGCTGGTCAACGTCGAGATCCAACCGCTCGGCCCCGGGGAGGCGAAGAGGCATGACTTCTTGGTCCTCGCCAAGGCCCACATCAGGGTCGCTTATCCCCTCGAACAGGAATAGCTAATCGAGGGGGCGGCTCAGCGAGCCGCTGTGCGTTGCCGACTGCCTCCGGCGTAGGCGCCGAGGTCGAAGAGGAAGGCAAGCACGACGATGAACCACTCGAAGCCGACGACTCCGTCCGAAGAGCTCCACATCAGGGCATAGGCGAGGGTCGTCCAGGGGAGTAGGAAGAACCCGAGGAGGGGGACGAACCAGCTCTCGAAGGCGCGATCGAGCAGATCGGTGAACAGCCACAGCACGAACAGCGCCAGCCGGGGCGAGATAAGCGCGAAGAGGATTGCGATGCAGCCGATGCGTGGAACCTATCCCCGCCCGGGCACGGAAACAAGTGACTCGTCGCGATTGCAAGGTCATCTGAAGCGCCTAGATGGTCGATCACGGTCGCGTGGGGCTGGCGCGTGGGAATCAACCTTCTAGGGTTTTGGGCGAGTTGCTCTTGCATAGCGAGAGGAAATCGCCCCGGCGACTTGCCGCCATCGCTACTTTGGGTATATGAACCGGCTCGGAAAGCTGATGACGATGCTGAATCCTGAGAAGGCGAAGATGCCGACCGCCGAGAATGCGCTGCCTGGGCGCAGTGCGCCGGCGTTCTCGGTTCCTGAGAGCCATGCCGTCCTCGGCGCTCCTCTGACGCCACCGTTCCCCGATGGGGTCGAGACCGCCTACTTCGCGCTTGGCTGCTTCTGGGGCGCGGAGCGGCTCTTCTGGGAGCTGGATGGTGTCTACACGACCGCCGTCGGCTACATGAACGGAATCACGCCGAACCCCACCTACGAGGAGGTCTGCAGCGGGCAAACCGGGCATGCCGAGGCGGTGCTGGTCGCCTTTGACCCTGTGAAGATCGCCTACGCTGATCTGCTCAAGGTCTTCTTCGAGGAGCACGACCCGACCCAGGGGATGCGTCAGGGCAACGACGTCGGCACCCAGTATCGCTCGGGGATCTACTTCGCCAACGATGCTCAGAAGGCGACCGGGGAGATGGGGCTGCGTGCCTACGAAGAGGCGTTGCAGGCCGCCGGGCACGAGCCGATCACGACCGAGCTTCAACCCGCCGAGCCGTTCTATTACGCCGAGGACTATCACCAGCAGTACCTGCACAAGGTGCCGAATGGCTACTGCGGGCTGGCCGGCACCGGGGTTTCCTGCCGTATCCCGAGCACAGCTTCCTAGCCCGCACTCCGGCGCGGCGAATAGCATCCCGCGACCGTGACCCCTTCCTTTGGCTCCTATCTCGCCGGCTGTCTCGCGACGATCGGCATCGTTGCGGCCGTTGGCCTGGGCGGCTACTGGCTGCGGCGTTGGATAGTGCCGGAATTCTCGGGGGCGCTGGCGCGCCTTGCCGACGCGACGATCGCCGTCGCCCTGCTGCTAATCGCGCTCGAGGTGCTTGGGACGCTGAGCATCCTGACCTTTGGCTGGGCGGTCATCGTCTGCATCGCCGTGGGGCTTGGCGCAGCGTGGCTCGGATGGCTGAAGGCGCCCGCCGGCAGGCGCGAGGTCTCGGCGCCGAAGGTGCAGAACTTGGCTCTCCTGATCGCGGTTGGCGTCGCCTCCTGGGCGGTTGCCGAGTGGACTTTCCCCACCCAGCTGAGCCTTGACTACGGCATGTTCGGGGGGGACACGACCTGGTACCACATGCCGTTTGCCGCACGGATCGCGCAGGAAGGATCGACGGTCCACCTCCACTACACCGATCCCCTCCGGCTCGCCGCCTGGTTCTATCCGGGCAGCTCGGAGCTGATCCACGGCAGCGCGATCGTCTTCTTCAAGAGCGACTGGCTCTCGCCGCTGATCAACATGGTCTGGCTCTCGATTGGGCTGCTCGCTGCCTGGTGCGTCGGGCGCCCCTACAAGGTCGGTCCGGCGACCATGGTTGCCGCGGCCCTTGTCTGCTCGGCCGGGGTGATGATCGAAACCCAGCCGGGAGAGGGCCGCAACGACATCATGGGCCTCGCTTTCCTGGTCGCCTTTGCCGCCTTTTTGATCAACGGCCATCAGCGGCGCGCGCCCGCAACGGGGGCGATCCAGGACGCCCCCGAGCGCGACGCGCCGCTGCTCGACAAGGGGCCGCTGATCCTGGCTGGGGTCGCCGCGGGGCTGGCGGTCTCGGTGAAGTTGCCGCTGCTGGTGCCGGTGGCGGCGATCACGATCGGCATGGTCGTCGTCAGCGGTGCCGGGCGGCGACTGATGACCGCGGCGGCGATCGGCATTCCCGCCTTCGTGGTCGGCGGCTACTGGTATGTGCGGGCGGCGATCCACACCGGAGGCAACCCGATCCCCCTGACCGGCGGAGGGCCGCTGCATCTGCCGCGACCCGACCAGATGCCGCTTGACCCGCGCCCCCGCTTCGCGGTCGCCGATTACCTGACCAACCCGACGATCTACCGCAAGTGGTTCTTCCCCCAGCTCGACAACGCGCTTGGGTCGCTCTGGCCGCTGATCTTGATCATCGCCGTGGCCGCCGCCGTTTACATCGCCTTCCGCTCGCGCAACCAGATCCTCCGCGTGCTGGCGGTGGCTGCCCTGTTGACGGCCGCCGTGTACCTCTTCACGCCGCTCACCGCGGCGGGGCAGGAGGGGTCGCCAACCGGCTTCTTCACCAACACCCGCTATCTGATGCCGGGCTTGATCTTGGCCTTGACCCTGTTGCCGATCGCGCGGCCGCTGCGAGCGCCCGACAGCCGTGCCTGGCAGACGCTGCTCTTCCTAACCGGCATTTACGCGATCACCGTTCTAACGACGCCGCGCTGGTATCCGGGCTACATCGTCGGCACGGTCTTCCTCACGCTCGCCCTCGTTTGGGCCCCAGGCGGCCTTGCCCTACTCCGCTCTCGCGGAGAGGTAACCCGCGGGTTCGTGGCGCTCTCCGCCGGCGCGATCCTTCTGTTCGCCGTGGTGTTCGGCCGTGCGCAGGAGGTCCAGTACTACAAGCATCACTACACCCGCACGACCCCCTTCCTCGGGGAAGGGGGCCCGCAGGAGGCATATGCCTTCGCCCACAACCTGGACGACAAGCGGATCGGCATCGCCGGCTCGGGTGAGATCTTCTTCGGGCAATACGGCTTCTACGGCAAGAACCTCGACAACTACGTCCAATACATCGGGGCGGAGGGGTCGAAGGGCCAGTACCGGCTGGCCACGAGCTGCCGTCAGTTCCGACGCCTGATCAACGCCGGTGACTACGACTACTTGATTCTCAGCAAGTTCACTCAGGACGCCGCCGACTCTCCTTACTGGTATCCGATCTACGCCTGGGTGAAGACGGATCCGGCGCTTGAACTGGTCGTCGCCGAGCCGAAAATCACCCCCCAGCCCGATTTCGTGTTCAAGGTCAACGGCAGGCTTCGACCCGCTGGCTGCGCCGGTCTCGGCAACGCCTGAGCGCAGCTTTATAGAGCGCTGACCGCAGGCTCTATGGATGGGCTCTTAGACCGTCGCCAGGGCGTGGTCGCGGATCAATTCCGCTGAGCGCTCAGGTTGCTCCCACCAGAACATGTGGCCAACGCCCTCCAGCGTCTCCAGGCGAGCGGGGATCAGCGAGGCGATCTCCCGCCCATTGCTGTGGCCAAGCATCCGGTCAGCGTCGCCGTGGATGGTCAAGGTGGGAAGGGCGATTTGGCTGAGGCGCTCATGCGTGTTGTGGGCGCCGCAGGCGCGCATCTGCTGCAGGACGACCGGTTGCGGGGCGGGCAGTGCAGCTCCCATCTCCGCGAAGGCTGCAAAGCGCGAGTCGTCCTCTCGGAAGCTCGGGGAGAGGTTGAGCTCCCACATCGCCCGGAAGACCTGTTCGGGCTCACCGGAGGTATAAGCCGTGCCGAGGAGCTGGAGATCCTCGGGAGCCATCAGCGATCCCTGGGGGCCTCCGCAGTAGCTGGCGCCAATCGTCAGGGTGCGGATGCGCTCGGGATGGGCGAGCGCCAGCTCCTGGGCGATCATCCCGCCCATCGAGATCCCGACCAGGTGCGCACATTCGATTTCCAATGCGTCGAGCAGCGCCGCCGTGTCGTTGGCGAGGTCGGCGATCGTGAACGGCAGCTCAGCCTCGCCCGATTTCCCCATCCCACGGTTGTCGAAGACGATGCAGTCGAAGTCTCGCTCGAGCGCGGAGAGGAAGGGGCGCCCCCAGGTCATGTGGGTGGCGCTCATCCCTTGGATCAGCAGCATTGGCTCGCCGCTGCCGGCCTGCTCGTAGTAGAGCTCGGTTCCCCCCGCATCGACACTCGGCATTTGCCGATCCTATGCGACTGGCCTTGCGTAGCGCGAAGCCACCCGACCAGATAACCCTGAGCTTTTAGGCTGTTCCCTGCCGCTCAGGCAAGCCCCCGTAGCTCAGTGGACAGAGCGACGGCCTTCTAAGCCGTGGGTCGCTGGTTCGAATCCAGCCGGGGGCGCTGCTGAATCAGTCCTCGCGCTCCACGGTCCAAGTGGAGATGAAGTCGTGCCCACGAGGACCCGCTTGCCGATCATCCGAGTCGCCTTCTCGGCCCAGTAGGGAGGTGGCTCGGACACCCTCACCTATTCGGCAAAGTTGGTTGCCCCGCTTGAACCGGTTGCCTCTGCGGCAAAAGCCGGCCTGGGTCGGCTCAGACGCTAGATTTGACCTGTGGCGGAGGTTCTCTACTACGCGATCCCGGCGTTCGTGGTGTTGCTCGTCGCCGAGTTGCTTTCCTTCAAGTACCTGCGCGATGACGACTTGGTCGGCTATGAGTCGCGCGATACCCGCACGAGCTTGGCGATGGGCGGCGGCAACGTCGTGATCAACGCGATCTGGAAGTTCGTAGTCCTCATCGCCTACGCCGGGCTCTACGAGCTGACCCCGCTGCGGATGCCGGCCGACGAGTGGTGGACCTACGTCCTGCTCTTCTTCGCCGACGACCTCGCCTATTACTGGTTCCACCGTGTCCACCACGAGATGCGGGTCTTCTGGGCGAGCCACGTCGTCCACCACTCCTCCCAGCACTACAACCTCTCGACCGCACTGCGCCAGACCTGGACGCCGATGACCGCGCTGCCCTTCTGGGCACCGCTGGCGCTGGTCGGCTTCGCCCCCTGGATGATCCTCACCCAGCTGGCGATCAGCCTGATCTACCAGTTCTGGATTCACACCGAGCGGGTGAAAAGGCTGCCGGCCCCGATCGAGTTCTTCTTCAACACCCCCTCGCACCATCGGGTGCACCACGGGGCGAACGAGGTCTATCTGGATCGCAACTACGGCGGCATCCTGATCATCTGGGACCGCATGTTCGGCACCTTCCAGGGCGAGACCGTGCGCCCCCGCTATGGCCTGACGAAAAACCTCCGCACCTTCAAGCCGACCCGCGTTGCCTTTCACGAGTTCGTCGATATGACACGCGATGTGCGTGGCGCCAAGAACTGGCGCGAGCGATTCGGCTATGTCTTTCGCGGCCCCGGCTGGTCTCCAGACGGGCGCGGTGGCGGGACGCGAGGCTAAACGCTGCGCGCATCTGTCGCGAGTTGCCCGGACGACAATGGTTTGTGCCAGAGCGACCCCGGGTAGGTCGCGACCATGACATTTTCAATTCTGCTGATTTTGATCGGGATCGTGCTGGCGCTGCTCGTCAGCTATGTCCTTGGGATCATCGTGATCGTTGTCGGGCTGGCGTTGCTGCTGCTGCCGCGCCTTGGCGCCGGTAGAACGACGCGCGCTTAGATCGCTTGAACCACAATCTGTTGCGATGGCTCCCTGGAAGCTGCCGCTCGTGGTTGCCGCAATCGCGGTGCCGATCGTTGGCGGCTTCCGGGTCGGTGGCCCTGGGCTCGGCGTTGCCATCGGCGCACTGGCGGTACTGGCGCTGCTGGTCTTTGCGGCTCGCCAGCGGCCGCGAGAGCCGATCGGTGTTGCGCCGGGCGAAGACGCTCGCCACACCCTGATCGTCGTCACCTGCTCGATTGAAGAGCCCGATGCGGTGGCCACGATCGTGAGAGAAGCGCGGCTTGGGGGAGCCGATGGGTCGGCTGACGTGCGAGTGCTGGCGCCGGCCAATATCGGGTTCCTTGATCGCTGGGCATCCGATGTCGCCGGCGCACGTCAGCAGGCCCAGGAGAAGCTGGTTGCGGCTGTGGCGGCGCTTGCCAAGGCCGGCGTCGTCGCGGAGGGCCGGGTGGGCGACGAGGATGTCGTCCAAGCCGTCGAGGATCAGTTGCAGAGCTATCCCGCGGATGAGGTCGTGCTCGTCAGCGAAGCGGGCGCTGGGGTAAAGGACGAGGACGCAGCGAGGGAGCTGGGATCGCGTCTCCGCGCCGACTTTCACCACGTCGCCCTGCCCCAACCCGAATCAGCTTCGGGGGGAAATGGCCCCCAAAGTTGATTCGCATCAACAGGAGCGTGGGCGGGCCCGACTCTTGACGACCTGAAAAGCGCTGCCGGGAATTCGCTTCAGCTGGTTCAGGTTGTCGTCGTCCCAGCGGCGATCGCTGCTGCCACTGAAGAACCAGTTCGAGCCGTTGTCGGCGACGATCATCCCGTAGCGCTTCAGCGCTCTTGCAATCGCCAAAGCCGGCCCGCTGAAGTTGTTGAGGCCAAAGCCCGGCTTCAGCCGCAGCCGTGTCCCCATTGAGGGTGCGCTGGGATTGGCAGTGTCGCCGGCGCAATGCGAGGCGGGGTGGACCCAGGCATCGCGAGTGCTCTCAAAGGTGACGCGAATCGCGTGATCGACCTTGCCGGCGGCGGCTTCGTCATAGCGGACCAGACCAGGAAAGATCGGCAGGCCAGCGGCGTCGGCCGAGGTCCAGGAGTCTGGTCGCAGCTCGGTCGAACGGAGATCCCAGCTGGCGCCTGAGTCGGCATTCCAGTGGGTACCGCCATCGCGTTTGGGGAAGGCACGGTAAAGCTCATAGAGCACGCAGCTGGAGCGATCTACGACGAGCACGTGGCGATCTCCGTCGCTGCCCTGCCCTCCCTCGACTGGCGCGTTTGCCGGGACGGGGAAAGGCCCGCGGTCGCTCTCGCTGCCGTAGGCGGTGTAGTGGATCGGCAGCTTGGGCTGGCCGGTGCCGACGATGGCATACGGAAATCCGTAGGCTCGGGGGGAACCAAAGTCGGGGTGGAGGAAGTTGTCGCCATGGGCATTGATGTAGGCGATGGTTGTTGCTGAGTTGGGCGCCACCGGAGCCTTTGAGATGTTCTGGTTCCAGGCGGCCTGACTGGGGAGGGAGGGGGCGCGGGGCGAGAGCGACGCCGGCGGATTGGGGAAGAGGGAGCACCCACCCAGGTCCGGGTAGGGGCCGAGTGCGCTTGTGAGCCCTGGCAGGCTGAGCGCCAAGACCAGCGCCGCCACAGCCCCAATCGCGAGGCTCCTCACGAGGGCGGTTGCTGATCGCGAACTCGTAGTCGCCCAACTTCGAGCTCGTCTACGCGAAGGGTGCCGATCGTTGCCTTCTTGATCGCCAGGCGCCCCACGGCAAGCCGTCCGATCGCAAAGCCTCCGACCGCAGCCGCCCCAACGGCCAGCGCTCCAAGCGCTAGGGCGCCCCGCGCCCCGGCGCCTGTAGCCACCGCCGGACGAGCCTCCGGCCGAAAGAATGCGCTCCCACCTCGCCTCGGCATCCCCCCCAACGGTACCGCTAGATTGAGACTGCGCGGTGGACGTAGCTCAGCTGGTAGAGCTCCAGGTTGTGATCCTGGCGGTCGCGGGTTCGAATCCCGTCGTCCACCCTTAAAGGTGTGCCTCGAGCTGCGAAGTGGAGAGGACGCAGTTGACGTGACTGGGCACCGCCACAGGTACGTTGTGGGTGGAGCACGATCGCGATCGGCGTCGGCGGGATGGAAAGCGGGTAGCCGACGAGAATGCGACTCGTATGGGGTGTTGTAAGCGCTGTCTTTCTCTTGATCCTCAGCGTGCCGGCGACCGCGGCCGGCCAGTCGCCTACGCCGAGCTGCGCCGTCGGTCCTACCACTGTGGATGGAATGATCCAGGGGACGCCCTGCGACGACAGGATCATCGCTCCGGCATCGGTCCAACGAGTGAATGGAGGAGGGGGCGACGACACGATCCTCGCCGGTCCGATCTCCGCAGCGGTGCCCTGTGCGGCCGTTTGCCTCGCCGGTGAACCTGGCTGTGGCGCCGAAACGCGCGACATGACGATCGGCATCGAGGATCTCGAGGGCTCCGAAGCGGCCGATGCTCTTTACGGCGACGCCGGTCCCAACCAGTTGCTTGGTCACAAGGGGGCCGATGTCCATTCCGCCGGCGCAGGTGCCGACACGATTCTCGCCAACTCGGCCGACTCCGACCCAGTAATCAACTGCGGCGCCGACATCGATACCGCCGTGATCGACATTCCGACCTCCGAATACGCGGATGCCACACCGGTGGGCTGCGAGACCGTGCGCCAAGGCGCCCCCAATGACTTCCGCGCTCTCACCCAACTTCCACCCCCTCCGCTCGTCTCGAATCCGGCTTCCGATCGCAAGGCGCCCCGAACCAGGCTCACCGCCCACCCCGCGAAGCGGCTGACGACGACCCGCATGCGTCGCCGCGTCGTCTTTGGCTTCAAGTCCGACGAGCGTGGCTCTCACTTCCGCTGCAAGCTCGACCGCAAGCCCTACCGGCCCTGCATCTCGCCGCGTGCCTACAACCTCAAGCTCGGCAGGCACGCGGTTCGAATCCTCGCGATCGACGCCGCTGGTAATGCCGATTCCACCCCGGCCCTGTTCCGTTTCAGGATCCATAGGCTCCCTGTTCGGACTTCTCCGTAACGTCAATCGAACCGATGCCGACGCTCGCCCTCATCCTCTACGCCGTTTACTTGGCGCTCACTGTCGGTCTGCGCATCCTGATTCAGGTTCGCCGTACCGGCTCGACTGGTTTCCACGGTCTCGGAGGCCGGCCCGGCTCAGTGGAGTGGGTCGCCGGGGTTGGCTTCACCGTCGCGCTTCTGGTTGGAGCGGCGGCGCCATTGCTTGACCTGCTTGATGTGGTCGAGCCAATCGGAGCCCTCGACATCGCTGCGCTCCACGCAGTCGGGCTCGTGCTCGCCGTCGCCGGGATCGTGGCCACGTTCTACGCCCAGGTGGCGATGGGAGCGAGCTGGCGCGTGGGTGTGGACCCAGAAGAGCAGACCGATCTCGTCACCTCTGGGCCCTTTGCTCTGGTCCGCAACCCGATCTTCGCGGCGATGCTTCCCACGGCGCTCGGTCTCACCCTGCTGGTTCCGAGCTGGGTCGCGTTCGTCGGGCTGGTCGGATTGGCAAGTGCGCTCGAGCTGCAGGTGCGCGTCGTCGAGGAGCCCTACCTGTTGCACAGGCATCGGGAGGTCTATGCCACCTATGCCGCTCGAGTGGGGCGCTTCGTGCCTGGGGTCGGGCGGCTGCACCGCTAGATGAGCAACCGAAAATCGGGAGGTCGGACCTAGTCCTTCTGGCGATGCACCTCGGTCGCCGTTGCCTGGTCGCGGGGTCGGACGACGATCTCATCGATGTTGACGTGCTCGGGTTGAGCAACCGCCCAGCGGATGCACTCGGCGACGTCCTCGGCGCGTAGCGGTTCCATGCCCGCGTAGACGCGTTTCGCCGCCTCTTGATCGCCTCCAAAACGAACGGCGGAGAACTCGGTCTCAACCATGCCGGGCGCGATCTCTGTGATCCGAACCGGATCGCCCAGCAACTCCAGGCGCAGCGCGCGCAGCATTGCCCTCTGCCCGTGCTTGGCCGCTGAGTAGCCCGCCCCGCCGCGATAGATCTCAAAGGCGGCGATGCTGGTCACGGTGACTATGTGGCCGTTTCCGGACTCGACCAGGGATGGCAGCAGCGCGCGGGTCATTCGCATCGTGCCCAGTACGTTTGCCTCATACATCCAGCGCCATTGCTCTTCGTCGGACTCGCTGAGCGGGTCCAGGCCAAGCGCGCCGCCGGCGTTGTTGACGAGCACATCGCAGCTTGGGACGGCGGCGGCGAGCTCGCTGACCGATTTGGGATCGGTGACGTCGAGGGCCAGTGCCTCACCATCCAATTCCTGGGCCAGCGCTTCGAGCTGCTCGAGGCGGCGGGCGCCGAGGACCACTCGGTAGCCGTCGCCGGCCAGCGACCTGGCCGCGGCGGCCCCGATCCCGCTCGATGCGCCGGTGATGACCGCGGTCTTTGCCATTGGCGGGAGCCTATTCGCGCAGAGCGTCAACCACCGAGCAGTTCGTCGAAGCGCAGAGCGGCGCGGCTGGGGAGGACGAAGTCGTCGTTTCGATGCAGCAGGCCGGCGGCGGTGAGGTCGCGCACCGCCCGTTCGATTGCATCGCGTCGGGCGAAGTCCTCCGGCTCCCCGGCGATTTCCCTCAGCAACTCGTCAAAGGTGACGTGAATGGGATGAAGGGACAGCAGCTGGCTGAGGACCGCTGCCTCGGTGGCCGCATCTTCCTCGGCTGGGCTTTGGGTGTCGTGCGCGTCGTCCACGGCCACTACTACAAGGTTGCTACCGGCCGATCTCTCCCCTTGCGAGGCGCCGTCTGGCGACCCTCGGTCAGGCTTGTGGAGCAGTGAGTAGAGCGATCGTCCATGCCCGTCGAGCCGTCAATATAGAGCTATAGGAGACGTTTTGTCTGCAGACGCTCTGTCTTAGGTTGAAAGGTGCAGCGCCCGCTCAACGGTCCTCGTGGACGCCGCCCATCTCACTGAAGACCGCCGTCTTGCCGCCGTCTTCGCGCTGCTCATCGGCAATGACGTGGGAAACGGCGTTGATCAGCGCCAGGTGCGTGAATGCCTGCGGGAAGTTGCCCAGATGACGGCCGGATTCCGCCTCCAACTCCTCTGCGTAGAGATCGAGCCAGCCGGAGGATTCGAGCAGCCGTTCGCAGAGCTCACGGGCCTGCCTTGCCTCGCCGATCTCCGAAAGAGCGGACACCAGCCAGAACGAGCAGATCAGGAAGGTCCCCTCCTCGCCGCTCAGCCCGTCGTCGGTTTCCTCCACTTTGTAGCGGAGGACCAGGCCGTGCGCGGTGAGATCGGAGGCGATCGCCTCGACAGTGCTACGCACCCGTGGGTCATCGGGGGGGAGGAAGCGCAGCAGTGGGATCAGAAGCGTGGAGGCATCGAGGGCATCGGTGTCGTAGTGCTGGCGGAAGACTCCGTCTCGCACACCGCGCTCGAGGATCTCCTCGCGCATCTGCTCAGCCGTCTCCTCCCATTTGGCCGCGAAGTCCTCGTTGCCCACACTGCGGGCCAGGCGCGCCCCACGATCAACCGCGACCCAGATCATCAGCTTCGAGGAGACGTAGTGCTGGGGCTCGCCGCGTGACTCCCAGATCCCCTGGTCGGGATGAGGCCAGGCGGCGATCGCCGCCTCGACCTGTTCGCCGATCAGTTGCCGGTCGGCTGGGGTGCCGGTGCCGCGCAGCGCCTTTTCGTGCAGGTAGATCGAGTCGAGCAGCGCTCCCCAGACATCGTTCTGCCGTTGATCGAAGGCGCCGTTGCCGACTCGCACCGGCTTCGCGCCGCCGTAGCCGTCGAGGTGGTCGAGGGTGCGCTCGGTCAGGTCCTTCTCTCCGCCGATCCCGTACATGATCTGCAGGTGGGGGTCCTTGCGGCAGACGTTGACTACGAAGCGCATGAAATCGCGCGCCTCCTGGTCGAAGCCCAGCGTGTGCAGCGCCCACAGCGAGAAGGTCGAGTCGCGAATCCAGCTGTAGCGGTAGTCCCAGTTGCGTTCGCCGCCGGGGGTCTCGGGGAGCGAGGTGGTCGGGGCCGCGATGATCGCCCCGGTCGGGGTGTAGGTCAGCCCCTTGAGCACCAGCGCCGAGCGCTGCAGGTGGATTCGCCACGGGTGGTCTGGGAATTTGCCGTCACGCAGCCAGGCTCGCCAGAACTCTTCGGTCGAGTCAAGTCGCTCCATCGCCTCTGGGGCGCTGCGAGGTCCGCCGAGATCCTCATTGCCCCAGGTCACGGCGCAGAACCCGCTCTCGTTCTCTCTCAGCTGCAGCGTTCCCCGCGCGACGCCGCCCTCGAGCGACAGCTCCATGTCGCTGGTCAATCGAAGCTCGGTCCCGTCGGCTGCACGGGCAAGGGCTCCACCTAGCTCACCGCCGCTCCAGGTCGCCCCCTCCAGCCCATAGCCGAAGCGCGGCATGCACTCCATCTCCATCTCGACTTCGCCGTCGACGCAGGTCATCGTCCGCAGCAGCGAGTGGTCGGACTCATGTTCGGTATCGGGCCGGCTGCCCTTGCTGCCCCCAGCAGCCCACTCGGCGATCGTCAGTGCATCGTGGATCACTACCCAGCCGGTGTCGGTGACCCAGGTTGTCTCGATCACGAGGGTGCCCGGCTCATAGCGGCGACTGATCGGCACCACCACGCCACGGGGGGCAAGCCTGAAGTGCCCGGCATTGCGATCGAGCACCGACCCGAAGACACTAGGCGAGTCGAAGCGAGGCAGGCAAAGCCACTCCACCGAGCCATCGAATGAGACGAGCGCGCTGGTATGGCAGTCCGAGAGGAAGCCGTAGCTGCCAATCGTCGGGAAGCGATGGTTACCGGCGCTCATAAAAGGTCTCCCGCTTCGCTCGCTCCGCGCTCAAGGCCCGGTCAAGCTACCACTGGGCGCGGGCGGTGACGGCTCTTTGCACGGCGCTACGCTGGCCTTCGTGACCCCGCTGCTCGCCCACGTCGCCGGCTCGTTCGTGCCGCTCGAGGTGATTCCCATCACCGCCGCGGGGATCCTCTACTGGCACCGCGCGATGGTCCTCTCCTGGGACGACAGGGCGGTGCCTCTCTGGCGCCAGCTCTGCTTCGGAGGTGGGCTGGCGATCATCGCCCTCGCCCTGTTTAGCCCGATCGGGCACATCTCCGAGGAGCTCGTGCTCGCGCACATGGGCGAGCACCTGCTGATCGGCGATATCGCAGCCTTGCTCCTGGTGCTCGGGCTGACTCGCTCGCTGCTGCAGCCGATCCTCGCGATTCGCCTCTTCGACAAACTGCAGTTCCTCGCTCATCCTGCGGTCGCCCTGCCGCTCTGGGCGCTCAATCTCTTCTTCTGGCACATCCCGGCGCTCTACCAGGACGCCTACGGGGCCGCGCCAATCCATGCGTTGGAGCACGCGAGCTTCCTCTTTTTCGGCTGTCTGATGTGGATGCCGGTCTTCGGCCCTTTGCCCAAGCCCGAGTGGTTCAACTCAGCGTGGAAGGTCGGCTACGTGATCGCGGTTCGCTTCACCGGGGCGATTCTCGGCAACGTCCTGATGTGGTCTGGGACCGTCCTCTATCCGATCTATGCGCCGGGCGAGCGCTTCTGGGGCATTTCGGCGCTGGCGGACCAGAGCACGGCAGGGGTGTTGATGATGATCGAGGGGACGTTCCTGGCTCTGGGCGTTCTGGCCTGGACCTTCTTCGAGGTTGCCCGCGAAGGCATCGAGAAGCAGCGACTGCTCGACCTGGCACGAGAGCGAGGCGTAGAGCTCGACGAGCGGCGGGCGCAGCGTGCCGTCGCCGCCGGTCACGGTGCGCTGCTCGAGCAGCGGATCGCCGCCGCCGAGAATGAGCCCGAGCGCGACCCCGCCTGAGTCGAGGCTGCTGCTGGCGGCCCTGGTCTTCGTCGTCGGGGCGGCCAGCCTCGGCGCCGAGATCGCCGCCGCGCGCCTGCTGGCGCCCTACTTCGGCGCCTCGACGATCGTCTGGGCGAACACGATCGGCGTTGTCCTCGTTGCCCTCTCGGTCGGCTACTGGTTCGGCGGGCGCTTTGCCGACCGCCACCCCCACATGCGCGGTCTCTGCCTGCTCGTCCTCGCGGCGGCATTGCTGATCGCCGTCGTGCCCTTTGCGGCGCGCCCCTTCCTCGGCTTCTCGGTCGACGCCTTCGACAGCGTTTCGGTCGGCGGCTTCGCCGGCTCCCTCTTCGGGGTGCTGGTGCTGGTCGCGGTGCCGGTCACCCTGCTCGGCGCCGCCGCCCCGTGGGCGGTGCGGCTCGCGGTGGCCGATGTCGAGGGCTCCGGTGAGGTGGTCGGGCGGCTGTACGCGACCTCGACCGCCGGCTCGCTGGTCGGCACGATGCTGGCGGCCCTTCTCCTGATCCCTCTGCTGGGCACCCAGCGCACCTTCCTCGTCTTCGCCCTCGCGCTTGCCATCGTCGCGGCGCTGGGCCTCGGTTGGCGCTTCGCCGCCGTCCCGGCCGCGCTCGCCCTGACCGTCTTGCTGCCGGTCGGCACGATCAAGGCCGCCGACACCGGCCGTGTCCTCTACGAGACCGAGACGGTCCACGAGTATGCCCGCGTGGTGGAACGGCCCGACGGCGCTCGCGTCCTCGAGCTGAACGAGGGCCAGGCCGTGCACTCCCTCTATCGCCCGGGCAGCTACCTCACGGGCGACTACTGGGACGGGCACCTCGTCCTGCCCTTCGCCGCCGGGGCAGAGCCGCCGAGGCGGATCGCGATCCTCGGCAACGGCGCTGGCACCGTGGCCCGCGCCTTCGGCCACTTCTTCCCCCGCACCGCCGTCGACGCGGTCGAGATCGACCCCGAGCTGACCGAGCTGGGACGGCGCTTCTTCGACCTGCGAAACCCGCGCATGGAGACCTTCACCGAGGACGCCCGGCCGTGGCTGCGCCGCTCGGCCGGAGGCTACGACGCGATCATGGTCGATGCTTACCGCCAGCCCTACATCCCTTTCTATCTGGCGACGCGCGAGTTCTTCGAGCTGGCCCGCGAGCGCCTCGCGCCGGGCGGCGTTGCGATCGTCAACGTCGGCCACCCGGAGGGGAGCACGGAACTGGAGCGTGTCCTGGGCCGGACGATGGCGGCCGCCTTCCCGACCGTGCTGCGCTACCCGATCGAGGACACCAACACACTGCTGCTCGCCGGCGAGGCGCCGCTCTCGGCTGCGCGGCTGCGGCGCAGGGCGAACTCGCTCTCTGCGCCACTGGCCCCGCTTGCGATCGAGGCCGCCGGCTCGCTGTCACCCCGCCTTGCCGGCGGCGAGGTCTACACCGACGATCGCGCCCCCGTCGAGTGGCTCGTCGACTCCTCCCTGCTGGAATACGCGAATGGCGAGTAACCCCCTGACCCGAGTGCGAGCCTGGCTGGTCACCGGTCCGCTCGGCCGCGGCCTCGCCTTCGCGATCGACTTCGCCCTCGCCCTGCGCACCATGCTGGCCCAGCGGTTAGGGTCCCGCGCTCGATGAAAACCGCCGTCTCAGAGTTGCCCGGCTCGCGCGTCAGCGTCGAGGTTGAGGTTGACGCAGCCGATGTCGATCGCGGGATGCAGCGCGCGGCGCGCAGCCTGGCTAGGGAGATGCGACTGCCGGGCTTCCGCAAGGGAAAGGCCCCTCCGTCGCTGGTGATCCAGCGCCTTGGATTCGCTGCTGTATTCGAAGAGGCGATTCGCGACTCGTTGCCGGAGTGGTTCGAACGCGCTCTGCTCGACTCGGGGGTCGCGGCGGTTGGAGATCCAGAGATCGAGATCGTTTCGACGCCGGAGGCCCCGGATGAGGCACTCGCATTCAAGTTCGCGATCGGGGTGCGACCGGAGGCCAAGCTCGGCGACTACAAAGGGTTGGAGGTGGGTCGGGCTGAGCCGGAGGTGCCCGATGACATCGTCGACCGCGAGATCGATCGGGTTCGAACCGGCCTCGCGAGGCTGGAGCGGGTCGAGCGCGCCGCCGGCAGCGGTGACGTGCTGGTGGTCGATTTCGAGGGCCTGATCGATGACCAAGCTTTCGAGGGCGGCAAGGCAAGCGACTACCTACTGGAGCTGGGCGGTGGCCAGCTGATCGAGGGCTTCGAGGAGCAGCTGGCCGGTGTCAGCGCGGGCGACGCTCGGGACGTCAAGGTCACCTTCCCGACCGACTACCAGGCGGAGAAGCTCGCGGGGCAGGACGCGGTCTTCGCGGTCGAGGTAAAGGAGGTGCGGGAGAAGGTGCTCCCCGACCTCGACGACGACTTTGCATCGGAGGCCTCCGAGTTCGACACGCTGGAGGAGTTGCGCAACGACATTCGCGAGCGGCTCTCAGAGGCCGTCGGCAAGCGAATCGAGCAGGACTTCCGCATCGCCGCCATCGACTCCGCCGCGGAAGCGGCGACCGTTGAGGTGCCCGATGCGCTGGTCGTCGCTCGCGCCGAGGAGCGCTGGGGGCGCGTCGAGCGACAGCTGGCCGCTCAAGGGATGGATGCGAATGTCTATCTCCAGACGCAGGGGAAATCACGTGAGAGCGTGATCGAGGAGTCCAAAGCCGATGCGCTCCGCGAGCTGAGGCGTGAGGCGGTGCTGGCGGCGATCGCCGACGAGGAGGGGATCGAGGTCTCCGAGGAGGAGCTGATCGAGGCGCTGGCGCATCCTGCCGAGCATGAGCGCACAACGCCCGAGAAGCTCTTGGCGCGTCTCCGCGAGAGCGGTCGCGACGCGGTGGTCCGCAATGACATCCGCTTCCAAAAGGCGCTCGACGTCGTAGTCGAGGCCGCGAAGCCGATCCCGATCGAGCAGGCCGAGGCGCGAGAGAAGCTATGGACTCCTGAGAAGGAGCGCGAGGCCGCCGGTTCGCTCTGGACGCCTGACAGCGACTCCTAGCGCGCCCAATCTGCTTGGGGAACGGCTTCTTCGGCGAGTCCGGACGCCGGAAGAAAAGAGCTGCTGGCAGTGGCCGACCGGGACATGCACTTCTATAGAGTGCCGGCCATGAGCCCCCTGGTTCCAATGGTTGTCGAGCAGACCTCGCGCGGCGAGCGCTCCTTCGACATCTACTCGCGCCTGCTCAACGAGCGCATCATCTTCCTCGGCACTGAGGTCACCCAGGACATCGCCAACCTGATCGTGGCTCAGCTGCTGCACCTGGAGTCCGAGGACCCGGAGAAGGACATCAGCCTCTACATCAACTCCCCGGGAGGCTCCGTCTACTCGGGCCTGGCGATCTACGACACGATGCAGTTCATCAAGCCCGACATTCACACGATTTGCGTTGGGATCGCGATGAGCATGGGAGCTCTGCTGTTGGCGGGAGGCACCGCGGGCAAGCGGATGTCGCTGCCCAACTCGAAGATCCTCATTCACCAGGTGTCCTCGGGCTTCCAGGGCCAGGCGACCGACATCGAGATCCACGCCAAAGAGATCATCGACGTCCGCCGCCGCCTCGACGAGATCCTTGCCAAGCACACCGGCCAGTCCTTCGAGAAGGTCACGAATGACACCGATCGCGATTACTTCATGAGCGCGGAGGAGGCGAAGGAGTACAACCTCGTCGACCGCGTGATCGAGCATCACTGAGCACCGATTCCGGTAGGGGTTCCGCTTAACTTTTGTGCAGGGCAGTGGAACGGCTGGTGCCCGAAGCGAGGTGCGCAAAAAGTGCAAGACGCTTCACCCCCACAGGAATCGGCGCGCTTCTTGCGCTTGTAGCTCTCGCGGCGCCAACAGCCTCAGCAACGATTTCAAGTCACGATGGCGGTACGGCCTACTACGCCCATGTCTTCCCGGTGCAGGGGCCGCACTGGGCGCGAGGCTCGATTGGCCAGTTCGGCGCTCCGCGCAGCGGCGGGCGGACGCACGAAGGCTACGACGTCGTTGCCCCCTGTCGCACGCCGCTGGTGTCTGCGGCTACGGGCAGAGTCCGTCGCAGTGGCTTTGACCCGGTCCTCTATGGCAACTACTTGCTGATCCACGGACAGGGCGAGCGCCGCAGCTACTTCTACGCCCACCTACGCCGCCCGGCGGCGCTCTCCCGCGGCGAGCGCGTCTGGGCGGGCCAGCGGGTCGGTGCGGTGGGTGATACCGGCAATGCGCGCACCGTCGGCTGCCATCTGCACTTCGAGATCCACCTCAACGGCCATCCGATCGACCCCGAGCCCGCCTTGCGCCGCTGGGACCCCTACAGCTAGCAATTCATCCGGTACTCAAGCTCGCCGCCGCTCGTCCGATACAAGCTCGGACGTGACCGCTTCCGAAGAGCAGACCGTCCTTGCCGAGGAAAGGACAGTTCTGAGCAAAGAAAGGACCGATCTGTCGGGCGGTGTACTGGAGCACGCCGTTCCCACTGGCATCGAGGTTGTTCCCGGGACTTGGATGAGAAAGCGCGGGCCGGCAATCTGGCTCGGCGCCCCGGTCCTCGCGGTGATCGGGCTGTTCTTCGCCGCTGGGGTCATCTTCGCTCCCATGGACGCCTCACCGGGCGAATCGATCGGCACGTTGGTGGCTGTGGAGTTGATGTTGATCGCCATCGCCGCGTTGTTCATTACCGCCGCGGTGAGAATGGCTCGCGCTGGATTGCGGATCTCCGCCCAGGGCGTCTCGCTCAGAGGTGTGCTTCGCACTTGGAACCTCTCCCTGGCAGAGGTGGAGCAATTCGTGCCGGGGACCTTCTCCTCCGGTCTCGTTCGCAGCGATATAGGCGTGAAACTGGCACAGCGCCAGGGCAACGACCTGATCGTCTGGGCGATGCGGGGCTCGGCTCCCAGCAGCGGGGACAAGCTCGAGGCCGCATTGACCGAGCTCCAACCGCTTTGCGACGAACTGAACGAGCTCCTGTACTCAATGCGGGGGGAGAGGCTCGACCGATCCAAGCTCGCGAACGAACAACTATTAACCCAGGCCGACGCGGATTCCGCCTACCGCGCGGCACGGCTCGCGATGATTCGCTCGACCGTGGGGCTCGTCGCGGTCGTCGCGGCGATGGCCTTGCTCGGCTCCGGCCCCTGGCGGTGGCATCTCGGGGTCCTCGCTCTCTGGGTGTGCATCGGCGTGCCGGTCTCCTTGCTCTCGCACCGACGTGAGCTCGATGCGAAAGTCCGCGCGGGAGAGAAAGCGCTCGGCAAGAACGACGTGCCGCCACCGCCATCCTGAAGCCGTTACAGATCCAACACCCGTTGTGCTCGCTCCATATGGGCGAACGCAAAACAGGAGCCCAGCTCAGAGGTCCAGCTCGTACTCGATCCAGGTGGTGCGCTCGGCGCCGGTCGAGTCGTAGAGGCGCTGGGCGGCCAGGTTGTCGGGGGCGGTTGCCCACTCGAGATGATGGGCGCCGCGATCTCGGGTAACGGCGGCGCTGGCGTCGATCAGAGCCCGGCCGATGCCTTTCCCCCGGCTGCCCTCCTCGACGTAGAGGTCGTTCATCAGGACTGTCTCGGCAGGGACAAGCGACGTGAAGTGCCAGTAGAGGCAGGCGTAGCCAACCAGCTGGCCCTCACGCCAGGCACCCAGCAGCATGCCGTCATCGCTGGGCGCCACAAACCGTGAGAAGAAGGCCCGGTTCCGGTTGTCATCGATGTCGGTGGCTTCGTAGAAGCGCTGATAGTTGGCGATCATCGGCAGCAGCACCCCCAGCTGCTCGATTGAAACCGGCTCGACCCGAACGTCGCCCGTCATCGGGCCACGGTATCGCGACGCAAGCCGTCAATCAGAGGAAGGGACTGCGCGGGCCGCGAAGTAAACGACGACACCGACAGGCCGGGTTGTTGCTCCGTCTAAGCTTTTGGGGCGCGACGCCGGTAGGCAGCTACCGCCCCGCAAGGAGGGGATTTCGCTGGCACGTCCCACAGACTCGAACGAGCAGCTCCTCTGCAGCTTCTGCGGCAAGTCCCAACGCCAGGTCAAGAAGCTGATCGCCGGACCCGGCGTCTATATCTGCGACGAGTGCATCGACCTCTGCAACGAGATCATCGATGAGGAGCTAACTCCGCCGATCGCCGTCGAGCTGGAGAACCTGCCGAAGCCTCGCGAGATCCATCAGGTGCTGCAGGAGTATGTGGTTGGCCAGGAGGCCGCCAAGCGCACGCTCTCGGTTGCTGTCTACAACCACTACAAGCGCGTCCAGATGGCGCAGCGCGAGGATGCCGACGTCGAGCTTCAGAAGTCCAACATCCTTTTGCTGGGGCCGACCGGTTGCGGCAAGACGCTGCTTGCGCAGACCCTCGCCCGGATCCTCAACGTGCCCTTCGCGATCGCAGATGCGACCGCGCTCACCGAGGCCGGCTACGTGGGAGAGGACGTCGAGAACATCCTTCTCAAGCTGATTCAAGCGGCCGACTACGACGTCAAGAAGGCTGAAACCGGGATCATCTACATCGACGAGATCGACAAGATCGCGCGCAAAGCCGACAACCCGTCGATTACTCGCGACGTCTCCGGCGAAGGCGTCCAGCAGGCGCTGCTGAAGATCCTCGAGGGGACTTCCGCCTCTGTGCCGCCTCAGGGTGGGCGCAAGCATCCTCACCAGGAGTTCCTGACGATCGACACCACTAACATCCTCTTCATCTGCGGTGGCTCGTTTGCCGAACTCGACAAGGTCATCGAGCGGCGCGTGGGGGACCGCGGGGTAGGTTTCGCCGCTTCGATCTCCTCGCGCGAAACCAAGGACACCGGCGAGTGGTTCGAGCAGGTGCTTCCCGAGGACCTGATGGAATACGGGTTGATCCCAGAGTTCATCGGCCGCCTTCCGGTTGTCGCGGCAATCCACCAGCTGACCCGCAGCGATCTGATCACGATTCTTACTGAGCCTCACCACGCGCTCACCAAGCAGTTCCAGTGCTTCTTCGAGTTTGACGACATCGAGCTGGTCTTCGCCGAGGACAGCCTCGAGGCCATAGCCGACAAGGCGCTGGAGCGCGAGACCGGGGCCCGCGGATTGCGGTCGATTCTCGAGGAGACGCTGCTCGACGTCCAGTTTGAGCTGCCCTCTCGCCGCGACGTCACGAAGTGCGTTGTCACCAAAGAGACGATCGTTCAAGGACGCCGGCCGACCCTGGTCACCGAGGCGGCTCCTCAGGACATCGGCCCCGCCGAGGAGGAGCTGGACGAGGAAACGGCCTAGCCCCGGTGGAGGGTCGAACGGCCCTCCCCCGGGGGCCGTTGCGCAGCAGATCGTTGTCAAAGATTTGATGCGTGGTCCCTAAGCCTCTGTAAGAGGGCCGTTCGACCTCTGCACCGGGCGCTTGGCATCTAGACTCGCCGCGATGACTGGCGGCGACCGCAAGGGGCTTGAGGAAACGACCCGTTACGACCCTGCCGAGGTCGAGCGGCGGGTGTTCGACGAATGGATCGAGGGCGGTTACTTCCACCCCTCGGCCGATGGCACGCCCGAGGAGAACTTCTCGGTGGCGATCCCGCCACCGAACGTGACCGGCGCCCTGCATATGGGGCACGCGCTGAATGGCTCGATGCAGGACGCGCTGGTTCGGCTAAACCGAATGCGCGGCCGTAACACCCTGTGGGTGCTCGGCACCGACCACGCCGGCATCGCCACCCAGGCGGTGGTCGAGAAGATGCTGAGGGAGGAGGGCATCTCGCGCCAGGAGCTCGGCCGCGAGGCGTTCGTCGAGCGGGTCTGGGCCTGGAAGGAGGAGTACGGGTCTCGCATCGTCGAGCAGTACAAGCGGCTCGGCGCTTCCTGCGATTACGAGCGTGAGCGCTTCACCCTGGACGAGGGCTACGTGCGAGCCGTCTACCGCGTCTTCAAGCGGCTCTATGACAAGGGCTACATCTACCGCGACAACTACATGGTCAACTGGGACCCCGGCTCGCACTCGGCGATCTCCGATCTCGAGGTCGAGAACCGCGAGGTCGAGGACGTGCTCTATTCGATCGACTATCCGGTTGAGGGTTCCGACCGCGTCCTAACCGTCGCCACGGTGAGGCCGGAGACGATGCTGGCGGACACGGCGGTGGCGGTCAGCCCCGACGATGAGCGCTACGCCGACCTGGTCGGCAAGCACTGCGTGTTGCCGTTGGTCGGTCGCCGCCTGCCGATCATCGCCGACGAGCACGTCGACCCCGAGTTCGGCACCGGGGCGCTGAAGATCACCCCCGGCCACGATCCCAACGACTTCGAGATCGGCCGCAAGCATGGGCTTGAGGAGATCGGCGTGATCGGCCCTGACGGGCGAATGACCGAGGAGGCGGGGGAGAGGTTCGCCGGCCTCACCGCCGCCGAGGCGCAGGAGGCGGTCGTCGCGGCCCTGCGCGAGGAGGGCCTGCTGCGCGCCGAGGAGCCCTACGTCCACTCGGTCCCCTTCTCTCATCGCTCCGGCGAGCGGATCGAGCCGCTGATCTCGCTGCAGTGGTTCTGCAGGATGGATGAGCTGGCGAAGCCGGCGATCGAGGTGGTCGAACGCGACGAGGTGCGGATAACCCCGCCGCAGTGGAAGCGCGTCTACCTCGACTGGATGCGCGAGATCCGCCCCTGGTGCATCTCGCGCCAGCTCTGGTGGGGGCACCGGATCCCGGTCTGGTACTGCGATGCCTGCGAGGAGACCTACGTCGCGGAGCAGGCGCCCGAGCGCTGTGGCGCCTGCGGCGGGGAGCTGCGCCAGGAGGAGGACGTTCTCGACACCTGGTTCAGCTCGGCGATCTGGCCTTTCGCGACGCTCGGCTGGCCTGAGGACACCCCCGAGCTGCGCGCCTTCTACCCGACCAGCTTCCTCACCACGGCGCGCGAGATCCTCTTTCTCTGGGTGGCGCGGATGATCATGACCGGGATCGAGTTCCCCGGCGACATCCCCTTTCGCGACGTCTACGTGCACTCGGTGATCCAGGCCCGCGACGGGCGGCGGATGTCGAAGAGCCTCGGCACGGGGATCGACCCGCTGGAGGAGATCGAGGTCCATGGCGCCGACGCGCTCCGCTTCGGGTTGCTGGCGATGTCCTCCACCCAAGACGTCCGCTACTCCGACGCCAAGGTCCAGCAGGGAGCGGACCTGGCCAACAAGCTCTTCAACGCAAGCCGACTGATTTTGCTGAATTGCAAATTCGAGCAAAGTCAATCGGACGCCAATGCGCCGCAGGGCCAAGCCCCTGCGGCGGTTGATGGCGGGACGCCGCGACCCGAATCAAACCGGCTCGAGGACCGGTGGATCCTCTCGCGATTGGAGCAGACGATCGCCTCCGTCACCGCCAGGTTGGAGGAATACGACTTCGCCCACGCCGTGCAGGAGGCCTACTCGTTCTTTTGGTCGGAGCTGTGCGACTGGTACCTGGAGATCGCCAAGCCCCGGCTGTATGAGGGCGAGGCCGACGTCTCGGCGATCCTTCTCTGGGCACTGGAGCGCATGCTTGGCCTGCTGCACCCGATCATGCCGTTCGTCACCGAGGAGATCTGGTCCTATCACCCTGCACGACAGGGCCACCTGGTTGTCCACGCGTTCCCGAAGGCCGAGGAGTCCTTGATGGACGCTGAGGCCGAGCGGGAGATGCAGGTCGGTATCGAGCTCACCCGTCGCCTGCGGGCCTGGCGCGATCTTGTCGAGGCACCGGCCGCGACGATCCTTCAGGGCCGCGCCGAGGGGGCCGAGCCGCAGGAGTTCGTCGGCCGCCTTGCCCGCTTCGAGTTCACCGAAGACACACCCGATCGGCTTCGCTCCGGTCACGATGAATCAGATATGCACGCTCCCTCCCCTCCGCCTCATGGCGGAGACCCCATCGCCACAGTTGGGCCGGTCAAGGTGCTGGCCTCTGCTGAGGTTGATGGCGAGGCAGTCCGTTCCCGCCTTGAGGCGCGACGAGAGGAGTTGCGCTCCGAGGTGGCCCGGGGGGAGGGAAAGCTTTCCAACGAGAAGTTCGTGGCGAAGGCCCCTGCCGACGTCGTCGAGGAGGAGCGCAAGAAGCTCGAGCGCTATCGCGCTGAGCTGGAGGAGCTGTCGGAATAGACCCGAGGGACCCTGAGGCTTACCTCGACTCGCTCGAGCCGATCGGTTGGAAGCTCGGGCTGGAGCGGATGCACAAGCTGAGCGCCCTGCTCGGGATGCCCCAGCACCGCTTCGCCTCGATTCACGTGGTTGGCACCAATGGCAAGTCCTCGGTCACCCGGATGACCGCGGCCCTGCTGGAGGCGCATGGCCTCAGCGCCGGCGCGAGCGTCTCCCCACATGCCTCGCGCTGGTCGGAGCGGCTGCTGATCCATGGCACCGAGATCGGCCCCGCCGAGTTCACCGCTGCCGTGGAGCGCACCGCCGAGGCGGCCGAGGTCGTCAACCGGAGCCTCGGCGATGGCGAGGCGGTAACGCAGTTCGAGGTCGCCACCGCCGCGACGTTCGTCGCGCTGGCGAACGCCCGGGTCTCGGCCGCGGTCATCGAGGCGGGGCTGGGGGGGAGGCTCGACGCGACCAACACGATCCCCTCGCGGGTCACCATCCTCACCTCGGTCGGCCTCGACCACACTCAATGGCTCGGCAACACCGAGGAGGAGATCGCCGCCGAGAAGTTGGCGGTGTTGCGCGATCACTCGATCCTGGTGCTGGGCCGGGTCAGCCCCGCGGTGGCGGCGCTCGCCGAGCGGACGGCGGAGGAACGGGGAGCGCGGCTGGTCATTGCCCCTGAGGATCCGGGGCCAAGCGTGAGGCTGCGCGCCGCCGGCCGGTTCCAGCGCCGCAACTTCGCTCTTGCCTGCGCCGCCGCCGAGGCGTTCCTCGGTGGGCTCGATCGAGAGCGTGCAGCTGAGGTTGCCGCAAGCCTTGCGATCCCGGGTCGCTTGGAGCATCTCGCCGATCACCCTCCGGTCTTTGTCGACGCGGCCCACAACCCCGATGGGGCGGCCGCCCTCGCCGAGGCGCTGCCGGAGGTTGCGGCCGGTCACCCTGTTGTCGCCTGCCTGGCGATCCTCCGCGACAAGGATCACGAAGCCATGGTCAAAGCCCTTGCCCCCGTGCTCGACCATGCAGTCTGCACCGAGGTGCCCGCTGCGGCGCTGAGGGCCCGCGGTGCGCCCGAGACGGCGTCGCATCGGGCCGACGAGCTGGCTCGCATCTGTGCCGGCGTGGGCCTTGCCGCCGATAGCGAGCCCGACTTTGCCGTCGCCATACGAAAGGGCCGTCAGCTCGCTTCCACGACGCCGGAGGGCCTGCTTCTCATCACCGGGTCTCACTATGCCCTCCGACCCGCGCGCGTGGCGCTTGGACTATGCGAGGATTGAGACATGGAGCGCAGCACGGGATCTGAACTGCTGTCGATGATGGCTTTGGTCGCTGCGGTTGTCGCCGGGGTGATCCTGATCTTCTTCGGCATCGGCTACCTGTTCGGCAGGCTTTTCCTCTAGGGCAGCGAAGTAGACTGCCCCTCCCTTCGGCGGGGCCCCAGCCATGGCAATAGCGATCTTCGGCATCAGCAACGACGGCCTCGACTTGGTCGTCAACCTCTTTGTCCTCATGCTGGTCGTGATCTGGCTGGCGCTGATCGTCTACACCTATCTCGATGCCAGGCGACGCATCTCGGATCCCTTCTTGATCGGCTGCGCGACGATCGGTGCGTTCATTCCGTATCTCGGCACCGCCGTCTACGCGATAGTGCGACCGCCGGAGTTCCTCGAAGATGCCCACGAGCGAGAGCTGGAGATCAAGGCCGCGGAGCTCCGGGTACGCCAGCTCAAAGAGCTCTCCTGCCCTCGCTGCTCCTTCCCAATCGAGACGACCTATATGCGCTGCCCCCAGTGCCAGTGTCGGCTCAAGAACCCTTGCCCAACATGCAGCAAGCCGGTCGACCCTCGTTGGGCGCTCTGTCCGTTCTGCGAAAAACCGCTCCCAGGACGGGAGCGGTCCCGTCAGCGCCCGGCAGAGGGCCGCAAGCCATCTCGCGAGGAGCGCCCCGCACCCCGCGGGGAAGGTACGGCGCCAAAACGCCAGCCTGCTCGCAAACGGTCATCGCAGAGCGCTGGAGAGGAGCCGGCCCGCAGAGCCTCCAGAGAGCAGTCCCCAGGCACAAAAGAAGAGGCGCCCCCGGGCGCACCTGGGGAATCGGCGCCCGATAGCGGCCGCGAAAGCAAACCACCCCCAAAGCAGTCGAAAAGGAGCTCAAGCCGTGAGTCGGACCCTGATCCTCATCAAGCCTGATGCATTCGAACGCGCCCTCAGCGGTGAGGTGATTGCCCGTTTCGAGCGCAAGGGGTTGCGCATCGAGGCGCTGAAGACGATGACCGCCAGCGAAGAGATCGCTCACGCGCACTACGCCGAGCACAGCGAGAAGCCCTTCTTCGGGGAGTTGGTTTCCTTCATCACCGGCGGCCCACTGGTCGCGATGGTGTTGAAAGGGCATGAGGCGGTCGCAGCCGCTCGACAGATAATCGGCGCAACGAACCCAGTTGAGGCGGCTCCTGGCTCGATCCGCGGCGACTACGCGCTCGAGGTGACCTTCAACATGGTCCATGGCTCGGACTCCGACGAGTCCGCCGAGCGAGAGAGAGCGATCTGGTTTCCAGAGTTGAGCTGAGCAGCTTGGCCCGGGATATGGGCGGGGGCCTCCACTTAACTTTTTCGATGAGGCGGCGTTCGTGTCTGAGGCCGAGCTAACGAAAAAGCGCAAGACGTTCCGACCCCCGCCCATATCCCGGGCCAAACCTTGAAGGCTGGCGAAAAAGTGCAAGACGCTCCACCCCCTGTCCGATTCTGGACACCAACGTGAAGGTCACGCTGGCATCCGGATCGCCTCAGAGGGCTGAGATCCTTGGCAAGCTGGGCGTCGAGTTCGAGGTGGTCGTGCCGGGGGTCGAGGAGCTGACTGGAGGGGACCCGGAGATGGAGGTGCTCGAGAACGCGCGGCGGAAGGCCCGCGCGGTGGAGCGGGATGGCTTGGTCATCGCCTGCGACACGGATGTCGTGATCGATGGGCGGGCCCTTGGCAAGCCTGCCGGCGAGGTCGAGGCGGGGGAGTACTTGACGTTGCTCTCGGGCCGCGCCCATGAAGTGCTGAGCGGGCTGGTCGTACTGGTTGACGGCAGGGAGCAGGCCGGTCTCGAACGCACGACCGTGGTGTTCAAGGACCTGGATGAGCAGGCGGTGGAGAGGTACGTGCGGTTCGGGGAGTGGCGGGGCCGGTCTGGGGGCTACGCGATCCAGACGCTCGGCTCGAGCTTGATCGCCAGGATCGAAGGCAGTGTCTCCAACGTGGTTGGCCTGCCGGTTGGCCTGCTGGCCGACCTGGCCCCCGGGCTCTTCGAGCGGGCTTATCAGCCTTAGCGTGGCGTTTCCGCATCGCCAAATCGGGTGCGCGAGCGCGATCTGGGATCATTGGGGCGAAGCTGCGGTCAAGGATCGGCATCTTCGCCCTGCAAGGACTCGAACAGCGCAGCCGCGAGAAGTGCCAGATGCCGCGGCAACTGGCAGAGTCACAACTGGCGCATAGTCGCCGGTTTTCCACAGAACTGGGTCTTTTCGTGTACCGCAAGCAGATACGCCGCCGAAGGGCGGTCCTCACTCTCCTCATTCTCGGCTCTTTCCTGCTGCTGACGATCACCTATGGGCGTGGCTCAGGTGGATTCCAGAATGGAGTCAGCACGATCTTCAGTCCCCTTCAGACCGTTGCCGACAGAGCGTTGAAGCCGGCTCGCGACCTGGTTGGCTGGTTTGACAAGACCTTCGAGGCTCGAGGCGAAAACAGCCGCCTGAAGGAGGAACTCGCGAAAGAACGGATGCAGGCGATCGCCGGCCAGGAGGCCCAGCAGGAGAACGCTCAGTTGCGGAAGCTGGTCGACTTGGACGGCACACCCGTGCTTGCTTCCTCCGCGTATACGGAGGTGACGGCACGCGTGATCGCTCGATCTCCAACGCTCTGGCATACAGCGGTCGCCGTTGACGCTGGGAGCAGCGATGGAGTTCGGGTCGACGATCCGGTCATCAGCGGCGACGGCTTGGTTGGCCAGGTTGCCTCGGTCCAGCACGGCTCTGCGCAGGTAACCCTGATCACCGACCATACGAGCGCCGTCTCCGCGAAGGTGACGCCCGTCGGAGCGCAGGGGGTGATCAGGCCCGACGTCGGCAACCCCGAGGACCTGATCCTCGACTTCATCGACTCCACCAAGCTGGTTCACCAGGGCCAGGCGGTCGTAACGGCGGGTTGGAGCGCGCAGGGCCTCTCCTCGCTGTTTCCTCCGGGAATCCCCGTTGGAGAGGTCACCCGCGCTTCGGTCGTCGAGCAGGAGGCAAGCCAGCAAGTCCACCTGCGGCCCTACGCGGACTTGGTCAATCTCGATCTGGTACAGATCCTGACGGGCGGCTCGCGCGGATGAGCGCGGAGCGACCAAGCATGCATGTCTGGTTCTTCGCGCCGGGAGCAAAGCGCGAGGCTTTGCTATGAGCGCGGAGCGACCAAGCGTGCATGTCTGGTTCTTCGCGCCGGGAGCAAAGCGCGAGGCTTTGCTGTGATCGTCACCCCAAGGATCTTTGCGCGCATAGCCGTGATCGTGGTCCTCGGCGTGCTTCTGCAGCTCTCGTTCTTCTCCCGTGTGATGCTCTTCGACACCAGTCCGGACGTGCTTCCCGCACTCGTTGTTTCGCTCGGACTGCTTGGCGGCAGCATGACCGGCACCCTGGCCGGGTTCTCGATCGGCTTCCTGGTCGATTGCCTGATGGCCGGGACGTTGGGGGGCTCCTCGCTGGTACTGCTCGGCATCGGCTACCTGGCGGGCCTCTTCCGCGAGCGATTTGAGATCCATAGCGCTCTCGTCCCGCCCTTGCTCTGCATGGGGCTCACCTTTGCCGCCGAGCTCGGGTTCGCTGCCGTGCAGTTGATGTTGGGGGTGGATGCCCCGGTGAGCACGCTGATCGTCCGCGACGTGATGCTCAAGAGCATCTTCGCCTTCTTCCTCGGATGGCCGATATACCTCGGAGTGCGGCGCGTTCTGCGTCCCGCATTGGTCGAGGGGACGAGGGTGCGCCGCCGCCGGCAGCCGACCGTGCTGGGAGCCTGAGCTATGTACCCGAGCTCAGACAAGCGCGACTCTCAGACGGAGGGCCGACTGAACCTGCGAATCGCGGTATTCGGGGCGGTGGCACTTGCCCTTTTCGCGGTGCTCTTCTTTCGCCTCTGGTTCTTGCAGGCGCTGAATGGCAGTGAGTACCTCGCCGAGGCGAACAACAACCGCACGCGGGAATTTCGTGTCAGCGCTCCGCGAGGAGAGATCCTCGATCGCAGCGGCAAGGTGCTGGTCGACAACCGGACCAGCCTGGCGCTGCAAGTCGACCCCGACGATCTTCCCCCACAGCCGGCCAGGCGACGCGCCGAGCTGGCGCAGCTGGCCGAGCTGACCCACAGCTCCTTGAAACGCGTCCAAACGCTCCTGGGCGAACAGGCCGAACTTGCGCCAGGCGCTCCCGCGACGCTGCGCAACGATGTCGGCCACTACCTCGTCTACTACCTGCAGGAGAACCAGGATCGCTTCCCGGGGGTCGAGATACAGCCGGTCTTCGTTCGCAACTACCCGCTGGGAACGCTGGCGGCTCACATTCTCGGCAACGTTGGGGAGGTCAGCGAAAAACAGCTGAAGGAAGACCCCTACAGGGACCTGGAGCCCGGGGACAAAATCGGCCAGGACGGCGTCGAGTCCACCTACGACCAATTCCTGCGAGGCCACCCGGGCCTCACCCGGGTGCAGGTCGATGCATTCGGACAGCCCACTCAGCGCCAGCGGCCTTTTTCGAAACGGCCCACCCCGGGGGACAACCTGAAGCTCTCGATCGACTATGACGTGCAGGCAGCCGGGGAAGCGGCGCTCGCCGCCCGGGGGTTGCCGGGGGGATTCGTGACGATGGACGTGCACAGCGGCGAAATCCTCGGTGTTGGCTCGTTCCCGACCTTCGACCCATCGGTTTTCACCAGGCCGATGACGCAAGCCCAGGTCGACGCTCTCATCCGTGACCCGATCTCGGCGCCGCTTACCAACCGCGCCATCTCGGGGCTGTACCCGACCGGCTCGACCTACAAGCTGATCACCGCGCTCGCGGCACTCGAAAGTGACGTCATCACGCCCTCCACGTCGATTTACGACGGCGGCGAAATAACGATTGGCGAACAGACCTTTCAGAACGCCGGGGGCGCCGCTTTCGGGACCGTCAGCCTGGTGCGGGCGCTCGAAGTCTCCTCGGATGTCTTCTTCTACACGCTGGGCTGGAAAACGTGGAATACCGGCGATCTGCAGCGCTGGTCCCACAAGTTGGGCATCGGCAGGCCGACCGGCATCGACTTGCCGGGCGAGTCGGAAGGCTTGCTGCCGAGCCAGAAGTGGCGCAACGACCTCTACAGAGAAGGCGAAACGGAAAGGCCCTGGTCGGCGGGGGACAACGTCCAGCTCGCGATTGGCCAGGGGGACCTGCAGACGAACCCCCTGCAGATGGCGGTCGCCTACGCGACCCTCGCCAATGGCGGCACGGTGGTAACCCCGCATGTCGGCCTGCAGATCGACGATCCCGCCGGTCGGGTGCAGCGCGAATTCGAGGTGCGGCCGCAGCGCTCGATTCGGATTGAGCCTCAGCACCGCACGGCGATACTCGAAGGCCTCCACAATGCGGCGCAGTCACCCAGCGGCACGTCCTTCGCCGTGTTCGGCAACTTCCCAGTCGATGTGGCGGGCAAGACAGGCACCGCACAGCGCCCACCGAATCCAGACCAGTCCTGGTACGTCGTTCTGGCTCCATACCCAAACCCCCGTATCGTGACGGCGGTGACTATCGAGCAAGGAGGCTTTGGGGCCGACTCCGCCGCGCCGGCAGCGCTGCAGATCCTCGAAGCGTATTTCGACAAGCACAGCTCTGGTAGCGCCGGCCCCAATGGGGGGAGTCCAGGTTGATGTACGCGACGCGTACCCGTCGGGCACAACCCGAGCCCTTCAGCATGCGCCCCGGCATAGCGGATCGCCTTGGGCTGCCCTATATGGATGCGACCCTCAGCCTCGCCGCGGTTGCCTTGGCGGTATTCGGCATCTTCACGCTCGAGCAGGCGACGCTGAATGACGTTCCCGGCAGCCCGGGATACTTCGTCGATCGCCAGGCGATCTACGCGATGATTGGCCTTATCTGCATGTATACGCTGGCTCGAATCGACTACTCCCGCTTCCGCGAGCTCCGGGTTGGGATCTACACGTTCCTCTGCGTGAGCGTCTCCCTGGTCTTCGTCTTCGGGTTTGCGGCGCGGGGCTCTCGACGCGCCTTCGACCTGCCCTTCTTCAGTTTCCAGCCATCGGAGCTCGGCAAGCTCCTGCTCTGTCTTGCGCTTGCCGGCTTTGTCATCGATGGCGCCCGGCGAGGCTCGGACTGGCAGCGCACCGTGCGCTACCTCTGCCTGGGCCTTGCTCCGGCTGCACTTGTTTTCCTGCAGCCTGACCTCGGCACCTCTTTGGTGTACGTGGGCATTACCCTCGCCGTGATGTATGTGGGGGGCGTCCCGTGGACGCACTTCGCAGCAATCGGCGCGGCCCTCGTCGCAATCGTGACGATTGTCCTCGCGATCGCACCCGCTGTTGGGGTGCCGATCCTCAAGGGCTACCAGGAGCAGAGGCTGACCTCTTTCCTGAACCCGAGCGAGGACCCCAGCGACGCGGGCTACCAGCAGAATCAGGCCAAGATCGCAATCGGGTCCGGTGAGAAGACCGGGCGCGGCGATCGGGCCACTCAGACGCGGCTTGACTTTGTCCCAGAGCGGCACACCGACTTCATCTTCGCGGTGATCGGGGAGCGCTACGGATTCATGGGAGCCGCGTTCGTCCTATCCCTCTACGCCCTGCTGATCTGGCGGGCGCTGCGAATTGTGACTCTCTCGAAGAACTCATACGGAACCCTCGTCGCAGGTGGAATCGCCGCGATGTTGCTCTTTCAAGTCTTCGTCAATGTGGGGATGAACCTCGGGATCATGCCGATCACCGGCATCCCCCTGCCGTTGCTGAGCTACGGAGGCTCCTCCGTGCTCGCTACGTTCCTGGCGATAGGCGTTCTTCAGAGCATTCACATGCAAGCGCGGCTCAGCCAGAAGGGCAGGTTTGCCTGGTGATCTGAATGCCAGGCGATGCGTACCTAACTGAACTGAGCTAACAAATGAAGAAAACAATCCTGGTGTCCGCCGATCGCGGCGAGACCCGCGTAGCCGTACTCGAGTCAAAGACGAAAGGCGGCAAATCCGACGTGGCCGAGCTCTACATAGAGCGACGCGGCCAGCGCTCGATCGTCGGCAACATCTACAAGGGCAAGGTCGACAACGTCCTGCCCGGCATGGAGGCCGCATTTGTTGACATCGGCCTCGAGCGCAACGGCTTTCTCCACGTTGACGAGATCGTTTTGCCCAACGGCGAGCAGGCGCCCAAGCGAGGCCGGGGCACCGGCCCCCGCATCGGCGACCTGATCAAAGCCGGGCAGGAGATCGTCGTGCAGGTTGTCAAGGACCCCCTGAAGTCCAAGGGGGCAAGGCTTTCGATGAACGTTTCGATTGCCGGTCGCTACCTCGTCTTCGCCCCCCAGGGTGGCGGGGTCGGAGTCAGCCGGCGCCTTGCCGAATCCGAGCGCGATCGCCTTCGCAAGATGGTTGACCGGGCATATGACGGCCCCGGTGGGCTGATCGTTCGCACCGCCGCGCACGGCGCCAAAAAATCGGATTTCGTGCGCGAGATCGGCTATCTGCAGAAGCTGAACGGGATCTTGGAGCGACGTACCGAACAGACCAAGGCTCCCGGGCTCGTCTTCCAGGAGGCGGACCTTCCCGTGCGCGTCCTGCGGGATGTCTTCCTCAGCGAGTTCGAAAAGGCGATCGTCGACTCGCCCAAGCAGTGCGAACGCGTCACCGGCTTCTTCCAGCGGACCGCGCCGGAGCTGGTCGACAAGGTCGAGCTCTACAAAGGCAAAAAACCGCTGCTGACCAAATGGGGAATCGATAAGGAGATCGATTCGACGCTGGTGCGGCGGGTTGACCTGCCCTCGGGCGGCTATCTGATCATCGACTACACCGAGGCCCTCACCGTGATCGACGTCAACAGCGGCAGCTTCACCGGCCGCGGCAAAGGTGGCCTCGAGGAGACGATCACCCGCGTCAACACCGAGGCGGCCGAAGAGACGGTGCGGCAGCTGCGGCTTCGAGACATCGGCGGGATCATCGTCATCGACTTCATCGACATGGCCCGGGCCCGCAATCGGGACAAAGTGCTGACAACGCTGCGCAAAGCGCTCGACGCGGACAAGTCGAAGAGTTACGTGGTGGAGGTCTCGCCACTGGGCCTGGTCGAGATGACCCGCCAGAACATCACCGACGGAGTGCGCGAGATCCTCACCGCCCCCTGTCCCACCTGCAATGGCGAGGGGGTGGTGCTCTCCGCCGAAACCGTGGCGCTGGAGGGCCTGCGCGAGATGCGCGATCTGGCGAGCCGCGACGATGAGGCGTTCCTGCTGCGTACGAACCCCGGGGTCGTCGCCGAGTTGATCGACCCAGACAGTGGCCTTGCCGAGCTGGAGGAGGAAACCGGCAAGCAGTTCCACTTCGAGGGTGGGGCTTCTCTGCCGATCGACACCTTCGAACTTGTGGAGGCCGGCAAGCGCGACGAGGTCGAAAAGCGTGCGCTGCCCTTCGAGGTCGGCGAGGAGGTGCTGGTCAAGATCGAGGAGCCGCATATGTACAACGCGGATGACGCGGTCGCCCGCATCGACTCCTACATCGTCAGCGTGAACGGCGGCGGCCCCTTCGTCGGCGAGCAGAAGCTGGTGCGGATCGAGCGCGTCGAGCGGACCGCGGCGGTGGCCTCCCTGCTGGGGGACGCCGCGGGCAACGGGGCGGGAAAGGGCGAGGGGGCCAATTCTGAGCCCGACCATCTAGAATCCGCCGCCTCGCGCAGTCGCCGTCGTGACCCCTCGGGCGGTCGCGGTCGGTCGCGCTCCACGACGAGCGGCAAGGAAGAATGAGCACGTACGCAGTCATAGAGACCGGGGGAAAGCAGTACAAGGTCGAAAAGGGCACTTCGCTGCTCGTCGATCGCCTCGATGCCCAGCAGGGCGACAAAGTCGCGCTGCGCGCTGTGATGTTTCGCGACAAGGAGATCGTCGCCGAGCCAAAGGAGTTGGAGAAGGTGAAGGTGGAGGCAACCGTTGCCAACCACCTTCGCGGCCCGAAGATCAAGGTCTTCAAATACAAGCCGAAGAAGGGCTACCGCCGCCGCGCCGGCCATCGCTCGGAGCTGACCAGGCTCGAGGTGACGGAGCTGAAAATGGGCGCTCGCAAAGCGGCGGCGCCGAAAGAGGAGAAACCGGCGGCTAAAGAGCCCGCGGCGAAAAAAGCTCCGGAGAAAGCGGCCGCGAAACCGAAAGCCAAAGCGGCTGCTAAAAAACCCGCTGCGAAAAAAGCTCCGGCGAAAAAAGCCGCCGCAAGCAAACCAGCCCCCAAAAAGGACGCTGACGATGGCTCATAAGAAGGGTGGCGGCTCAACCGCCAACGGTCGCGAATCCAACCCCAAGATGCTCGGGGTAAAGGTCTTCGCCGGCGAGAAGGTGACCGGCGGCGAGATCATCGTGCGCCAGCGAGGCACCCGCTTCTGGCCTGGTGAGGGGACCGGGCTCGGCCGTGATCACACGATCTTTGCGACGGCTGAAGGGACGGTGCAGTTCAAGCCGTCTCGTAAGGGCCGCACCGTTTCGGTCATCCAGGGCTAGCAAAGCAGGCGTCGGGCACCACTCCCTTTCGCCGACACCCGCCAAAGGCGGCGCGTGGGTCGTAGAGATACCCCTCCGGCGGAGACCGTCCGCATCGGGGCGCATGCAGTTATCCGGGCTTAATCGCTCCCAAAGTCTCCGCGGAGGGGTACCTCTACGACCCATCGACCCAGCTCGTATGCCGGGAGAGGCTCAAGGAACGGCACCCGATGCCTGCCCCTCCATGCGGTTTGAGCAAACGGTGCGGCACACTCTCGTTTTGTTGTGTACGACAGAGCCAAAATCTTCATCGAAGGCGGTGCCGGGGGCAATGGATGTGTGAGCTTTCGGCGCGAGGCGCATGTGCCGAAGGGTGGGCCCGACGGCGGCGACGGAGGCCACGGCGGTGACGTGGTGCTCGTCTGCGACCCATCGCGACGGGACCTGGGTGCCCTGCGGGGAAGCAAGCATTTCCGGGCTGGGCGTGGCAAGCATGGAGAAGGCTCGACTCGGCATGGGGCTCAAGGCGAGGACCGCGAGATTGCGGTGCCGGCTGGGACCCAGGCCGAATCGCTCGACGGGAGCAGGGTCGATTTGGTCAATGCCGGACAGCGGGCGGTGGTTGCGCACGGCGGCCGCGGTGGGCATGGGAACAAGAGGTTTGCCAATTCCACCCGGCAGACGCCGCGTTTCGCCGAGAGAGGAACGGGTGGGGAGGAGGGTTGGATCGAGCTGCGGCTGAAGTTGCTGGCCGATGCCGGCTTGATCGGATTGCCGAATGCCGGCAAGTCCTCGTTGCTGGCCCGGCTGACCCGGGCGGCTCCGAAGGTCGCCGACTACCCGTTTACGACCCTGTCTCCCGCGCTTGGGACGATCGAGGACGACGATCGGCAAGCGGTCCTGGCCGACATCCCTGGCTTGATCGAAGGCGCAGCGGAAGGCGCCGGCCTCGGCCACGAGTTTCTGGCGCACGTCGAGCGCTGCGCGATGCTGGTCCACCTGGTCGACCTAGCGCCGCTGGAGGGTGACCCGGTCGAGAACTACGAGGCGGTGCGTGCGGAGCTGTCGTCATATGGCGCTGAGCTCGATCGGCTGCCGGAGCTGGTTGTGCTGTCGAAGCGAGATCTTCTCGAGGCGACGCAGGTGGGGGCGGCCGTCGAGGAATGGAAAAAAAGGCTGGGTGGAGAGGGGGTAGAGGTATTGGCGATTTCCTCTGCCACCGGCGAGGGCCTCGGCGAGCTCCGCCACCAGATCTTTGCTCGATTGCCCGAAACGGTGCCAGCTCGAATGGAAGGCTCTGGGGGGGCGGAAGCAGAGTTCGAGGCCGAGCACCGCGTCTACCGACCGGTCGGCGAGGGTGGCTACTCCGTCCAGCGCGAAGCAGATGGCGGGTTCCGCGTCCTAGGCCGAGGCGTGGAGCTCCTCTTCGAGCGCCATGACCTCGCCAACGAGGAGGCCCTCGCCTACCTCGAGCAGCGCCTCAACGAGATCGGGGTGGTGGCCGCCCTGCGCGCCGCCGGCTTCGAACCAGGCGACGACGTCCGCGTCGGCGACCAGGAGTTCGAGCTGCATCCATAATCCCTGAGCCATGACCCTCGTTGTAAAGCTCGGCTCTTCGATTGTGGCCGCCGATGACGGCGAGCTGCGAGTCGACGTGCTCGACTCGGTTTGCAAGCAGGTCGCCCAGCTCGAGCGGGACGGAGAGCGGGTGGTGATGGTCACCTCTGGGGCGATCGCACGGGGGATGCGCCTGATGGGAATGTCAGCTCGCCCGGGCGCGATGGATGAGCTGCAGGCCGCCTCGGCGGTCGGTCAAGGCGATCTATTTCGCGCCTACGAGGGGCGGCTTGCCGCGCAGGGCACGCGGGCCGCGCAGGTGCTGTTGACCGCAGCCGACATCGGTGCCCGGACCAACTACCTCAACGCTAGGCAGACCCTGCGACGGCTGATCGAGTGGGGGGTGGTCCCGGTGGTCAACGAGAACGACACCACGGCGACCGACGAGATCACCTTTGGCGACAATGACTTCCTCGCCGCCCAGGTGGCGATCCTGCTCGACGCTCGCTTGCTCGTCCTTCTGTCCGACGTCGACGGCCTTCACAGCACCGATCCTCGAGCCGATTCTGAGGCGCAGCTGATATCTGAAGTCACCGACTTCGCGGCGTTGGAGGCGATGGAGATAGGTGACCGAACCTCGGCCTTCGGGTCCGGTGGCATGCGCAGCAAGGTCGCGGCCGCGGAGATGGCGAGCGAGGCGGGCACGCCGGCGGTGATCTGCAACGGGACCGAGGACGGCACGCTTATTGCCGCCGCGGGCGAGGAGGCCGTCGGGACGCGTTTTGCCGTTCAAAGCGAAAAGAAGTCGAGCTTCAAGCTCTGGCTCAAATACGCCAAGCCAACACAGGGCAGCCTCGTCGTCGACGACGGGGCCGCTCGGGTCCTCCGTGAGCGCGGATCGAGCCTCCTGCCCGTGGGCGTGGTCGGCGTGGAGGGCGACTTCGATGCGGGCGATGCGGTCGAGGTCGCCGCAAATGGTGAGGTGATCGGCAAGGGGATCGTCGATTACTCCTCGGGGGAGTTGACCCAGGTGCTCGGCTTTAAAAGCGAGGCGGTCCGCGAGCGGCTGCCACATGCCGCTGATGAGGTGATCCATCGGGATCGCTTCGTCCTCATCTGAAGACCTGCCGGAAGAGGGCGCACGACCTCGCTAGCTACCCTTAGCGGGCATGGCGACGACGACCGCGACGGTTGCTGAGACGTGCGCCGCGGGCAAGCGTGCGGCGCGAGAGCTTGCGCGTGCCTCCACCGAGGCGAAGAACAGGGCCCTGGAGGCGACGGCTCGGCTGCTTGAGGGGCGGACAGCCGAGATCCTCGATGCAAACGCCGCCGATCTGGCTGACGAGCGGGCCGTCGACTTGACCGAGGCGCTTCGCGATCGACTCACGCTCAATGAAGACCGGATCGGCGCCATGGCCGAGGGTGCGCGGGCGATCGCAGCTCTGGCCGATCCGATCGGCGAAGAGTTGGAGCACAAGGACTTGGCCAGCGGGCTCGACCTGCGCAAGGTGCGGGTGCCACTCGGCGTTGTCGCTGTCGTCTATGAGGCGCGCCCGAACGTGACGATCGACTGCGCCGCGCTGACCGTCAAGAGTGGCAACGCGATAGTCCTGCGCGGATCCAGCTACGCGGAGCGCTCGAATGGAGCGCTGGCGGCGATCGTGCGCGAGGCACTTGAGGAGGCCGGCCTGTCGCAGGACGCCGTCTTGCTGCTGCCCGCTACCGCGAGCCGCGACGACTTGACCGAGCTGGCGACTCAAGACGGCGTCGTCGATCTACTGATCCCCCGCGGTGGGGAAGGCCTCAAGGCGGCTTTGAAGGGGGTCGCGACGGTCCCGGTGATGTATGCGGCGGCGGGTAACTGCCATGTCTACGTCCACTCCGACGCCGATCTAGAGATGGCGCGACGGATCGCCTACAACGCCAAGGTGCAGCGACCGGGCGTCTGCAATGCGGCCGAGACGCTGCTCGTCCATGCGGCCATTGCCAATCGCTTCCTGCCCGACACGCTCGCTGACCTACATGCCGCCGGTGTCGAGCTGCTCGGCGACGAGCGGGCGCGAGAGCTTGCCGGGGAGGTCGAGGTTGGTGCCGCCGGTGACGCGGATTGGGGCACCGAGTACCTCGACCTGAAGATGGTGGTGGGTGTCGTCGACTCACTCGATGAGGCGGTCGATCACATCAACAGCCACGGCACCAGTCACTCGGAGGCGATCGTCACGTCGTCTGAGGATGCCGCCGGCAGCTTCGCCGCGGGGGTCGATGCGGCCGTCGTCTACACCAACGCTTCGACCCGTTTCACCGACGGCTTCGAGTTCGGCATGGGGGCGGAGATCGGGAACTCGACCCAGAAGCTGCATGCCCGTGGCCCGATTGGGCTGCGCGAGCTGACCACCTACAAGTACGTCGTCCGCGGAAACGGCCAGGTGCGTGAGTAGCGCCGGCGGGGCTGGGATCGGCGTTCTCGGGTCGGCGTTCAACCCGCCTCACCTCGGTCATCTCGCCCTTGCCCAGGAGGCGCTTTGGCAGCTGGGCCTCAGCGAGGTGGTGTTGATGCCCACCGGGCAGGCGCCCCACAAGCGGATCGTCGATGACCCGGGCTCCGAGCTGCGCCTTGCGATGACCAGACTGGCCGCGGCCGACGATCCTCGTTTCTCGGTCTCCACCCTGGAGGTGGAGCGAGAGGGGCCGTCTTACACGTATGAGACTTTGGAGATGCTTGCGCGCGAAAGAGGAGACACGGAGCTGGTGTTCGTGATGGGAGCGGACGCCGCGGTGGGCCTCGAGAGCTGGCGCGAGCCGGAGAGGGTGGTCGAGTTGGCTCGGCTTGCGGTGGCGCGGCGATCGGGCATCTCCGACGCGGACGTGGATGCCGTGCTGCGCAGCCTGGGCGCCGACGGCCGCGCAACGATCCTGGAGATGCCGCAGTTTGGAGTCTCCTCTTCGGCAGTGCGCGATCGGGCGGCAACCGGACGGCCTCTGCGTTACCTGGTCCCAGAGCCCGTGGCACGCTTCATCGAGGAAAAGGGGATCTACCAGTGAGTACTGGCGATGAAGAGCGAGGTCCTGTCGTGAGCAAGCTCGATTCCGAAGCGCTGGCACGTCGCCTCGCCGAGCTCGCCGATTCCAAAGGAGCAACCGAGATCGTCGCGCTCGACATGCGCAAGCTCGTCTCCTATACGGACTTCTTGGTCATCTGCACCGCTCGCAACGAGCGCCAGGCGAAGGCGATTGCCGATGAGGTTCGGGTTCGCCTCAAGCAGGACTTCGAGCTGTTGCCCAGAGGGGTGGATGGCGAGGGCGCCATCGGCTGGATCGTGCTCGATTTCTTGGATGCCGTACTGCACGTTTTCACGCCTGAGGCCCGGCAGCGCTACCAGCTCGAGGACCTCTGGCATGAGGCGCTTCGGCTTGAGTTGCAAGTTGCCCAGAATGGCGTCCGAGGGCACCTCTACGGTGCCGCGCATGGGTAGCTTCAAGAGGGCGCTCCTCGGCTACCGTCGCACCGATGTAGACGCGGCGTTGGCTCGGCTGGACGCGCGGAGTTGGGCGCTGGAGCGTGACGCGGAGGAAGCGTTGAGCCACTGGCGTGACGCCACCGATGCGGCCATCATTGCGGAAGAGGAGCTCTCCTCGCTTTCGGCGATGGTGATTGAGCGCGAGCGTGAGATCCGCAGCCTCAACGAGCGCCTCCGCGAGGCCAACGAACGCCATGACCGCAGCATCGCTTCGCTGGAGTCGGTCTCCTCGAAGCTGGAGGAGATTCAGGCGCAGGCTCGCGGGCAGGCGACTCGGATCCGGATGAAGGCACTGCATGAGGCTGCTGAGGTAAGCCGGCGGGCGCAGGAGTTCGCCGATGCGCATGCCGAGGAAAGCAATGGCGCGACCCCGACGGATTCCAACGCAGAGGCCCTCTTCGAAGGCTTGGTCAGGGTTGAGATCGGGCCGTTGGAGGACTTCTCCCAGCTGGTTGGGCTGGAGGACGCAATCGGCACCCTCGGAGCCTCGGAGATCTCAGTGGAGCGATTCTCGGAGGGTCGGGCAACCCTCTCGATGAGGCTCAACGAGCCAGTCGAGCTGTTGCGCGAGCTCGAAGAGAGGGCGCCGCTCGAGTTCCGGGTCCGCCGCACCTCGGATGACAACCTGATCCTCGACGTCGACGAGGATTCGGGACCCGAGCAGCGGGCAGCCTAAGCGACTCTCACGCGTGCCGCAGCGTCTAAACTCCGCTCTCCCGGGGCTGTAGCTCAGCTGGAAGAGCGTCGCGCTGGCAGCGCGAAGGTCAGGGGTTCGAGCCCCCTCAGCTCCACTAGAAGGCTCTCAGTCGAACCCCGGCTGAACTTGAGCCTGGGTCGGTTGGCCATTTTTTCTAGCTGCTCAGCCAGGTCCTCGCGGAGCAGCGTCGCGTAGGTCTCGGTTGGCTCGGCGCCGTCAGCACCACCCGGCCCAACAAAGACTTTGTCGAAGAACGCCTGGTTCAACATTCGCCGGTGGAATGGGCTAGCCGATTCGTAGTGCCTCGGCGAGTCAGCGAAAATTCGCTTGGCCTGAATTAGTCCGGCTTTCGCAGACTCAACATCGGCTTTTGCGAACTCCAAGCTTTCTTTTGCCGCTTTGAGTTCCCGATCTAGCTCAGCCTGCTTTGTCTCCAACACGTCGAGCGGAATTGCCTTCGGGTTGGAGACGTGGCCGTCCACGAGCCTCTCCCGCTTCGCACCAATGTCGTCGATCCTTTTGGTGATCCGGGTTGCCTCATGCTGCCGGTAGCCGATAGCTCTGCCGTATTCCTCGGTTAGCCGCGGTTCCAGCGCCTCGACCTGATCGGCGCGCAGCGAGACCTGGTCTTGGTAGTAAGCGGTGACGAATTTCTCAACGCGATCCACCGGGAGGTATGGCAAGTCGCAGGACCGGTCCTTGTGGCGGCCGCTGCAGACGAGGTACTCGAACTTCGCGCCGTGCCGCCCCGTGACCTTCGTATACATGAGCCGCTTGGCGCACAACGCGCAATAGACGGAGCCGACGAGATAGTGACCGTGGTTCTTTTGGGACCGGTCGCCAGCGAGGCGTCTTCCTATCAGTACCTGTTGAACTTCCTCGAAGACTTCCTCTGAAATCAGCGGCGGGTGCTTTCCCTGGTATCTCGCTCCCCTGAACTCAATGACCCCGATGTAATACGGGTTTTTCAGGAGCTTGTGGAGAGAGTTCTTGGGGACTCGCTTTGCTGGCCGTTTAGGCGTGGGGCGGGTGCGGAGTCCACGGCTGTAGAGCTCGTCTGCGAGCGCGCTGAGCCCCCACTCGCCGGTCGCATAGGTGCTGAAGGCCCACTGGACCAGAGGAGCGCGCTCCTCGTCCACCTCGACATAGCGAATGTCGTTCGCACCATCCCATTTCCGCATATTCAGGTAGCCGAGCGGAACTCGGCCGGGAGAGCCCCCGAGCTTCGCCTTAGTGACCCGACCATCGGTGATCTTGATTGCCAGGTCGCGGGAGTAGTAGGCGTTGATCCCCGTCAGGACGGTATGCAGGAGCATTCCCTGCGGCGAGTCGTCGATGTTCTCGGTGGCCGATACCAATTCCGCGCCTGCCTCTCTGATCTCGGCATGGGCGGCGAACCCCGTTAGCTCGTCGCGGGCGAAGCGGTCGAGCTTGTAGACGAGCACATAGTCGATGTCGCGGCGCACTTTGAGGGCCGCGATCATGTCCCGCAGCGTCTTGTAAATGCCGCGGCTAGCGGACTCGGCAGGGGCGACCCATTCTTTGGCTATGGTCGCGTTGAGACTTTCAGCCTTGCGGCGGCAGGCGTCTCGCTGCATCTCAATTGAATAGCCCTCGTCCGCGCCTGCTCGCCGCGTTTGCCCCGACGACGACACGCGCAGCAGGACGAATGCCTGTTTCGTGGCCTGCTCCCTTGCCGGTTTCATCGCACTGCCTTTGGCTCAAGTAGTCCAAGCTGGTCGAAGCGGTAGCGCATTGCTGGGGGGCTGACTCGGAACCGCCGAGCCAGCACCTGGGGATCGCGAAAACCCTCGTCATAGAAGCAGCGCTTCAACCAAGGGCGCGGCATCGTCAGGCAGGCGGCGAAGTAGTCCGCCGCCCGTTCAGCGGCCGCTTCTGCCGGACCGAATCGAGAATCACGGTAGATCGTTTCCCGCGTGGGGTGGTCGATCAGATGCTTGAGTTCGTGGGCCAGCGAAAAGACCTGGCGCCCGCGGCTGTCATTGCTATTGATCAGGATGCGCCACTTGCCCCGCCGCCACCGGATTGCGCCGGAAAGATGGCGAGCCGGGAGGTAGTAGACGTCCACGCGCGGAAGGGCAGCGACCGCTTCAACCGGGAAGGGCGGCTCCGTGATGCCCAGTTGCGAGAGCAGCCGATGCGCTTGGCGCTCCGCGATTGATCGCGACTCCCAAGGCGCCAGAGGCCGGCGAGGGCAAAGGAGGCGGCATTCAGCGACAGCACTCCTCATCGGGTTTTGCCCTTCTTGCGCTCCGCAGCTTCAAGCTGCTCAAACAGGCGTGTCGCCTCGCGAAGCTTCCGATCCGAAGCACCAGGAAACTTGAGGCGGAAATACGGCTCCGGTTCCGGCAGCACGTCAGGATCGTGTCCTGCCTTGTCAAACAATTCCTCGTAGCTCACTTCCAACGCTTGGGCCAGCGGTTCCAACTGGCTCACGCTCGGCAGCCATTTGCCGGTCTCCCAATAGTGGATGGCCGACCTGCTGGTTCCGACCTTCTCGGCGAGCGCTTCGGTGGTCAGACCCACCGCTTTGCGGCGCTTCGCGAGGTACTTGCCGAACTGTGATTTAGAAGCCATATTCGATGTTCAATACTTGAACATTGTCTCGCTGATCGAGAGCGGTTGCAAGAAGCCAAGCAAAGAAAAGCGGGGCGACCTGAACGCATGAAGTTGTGTCCAGGCCGCCCGCATCACTACGCCTTGAGGGCTTCGATCTTTGATTCGATTTCGGCCTTGCGGTTGGCTGCGCTGTCTTTCAGCGCGTCGTACTCCGCTTTGGCCTCATCGACCCGATCCTTCGCGGCGTCTACCTCGTCGTCGATGGCGTCCCGAGCTCTTTCCAGTGTCACGATGGCTGAGGCCACCGCATCGTCTGGTGTCGTCTCCTGAACGCGACTGCGGGTCAGGCCGAGTTCCTTGCGTGCCTGGTATTCCGCTCCGCGGATAGAGCTTGGCTTCATGCCGAACTCTTTGCCGACGATCACCTGGGCGTCCTTTTTGGGGATGCCTTGCTCTTTGACGACCGCCTCGACGCGCTCGTAGATTTCCTGCGATTTGCTCTTATCGCTCATCGCTGGAACCTCCTTTGAGTAGTGGATGGCTGTGGCGGCGGACAGAAAGGTGTGAGCCCTTCCGCCCGCCGTGGAGCCGTCCACCGCCGCGTGCTTTCAAGGTGCGCATCCCGACCTCTGCAGCCGCCGCTTGGCGAGCTTTGAAAAGGCCGGGTTCAGTTCGATGCCGAGCCAGTCGCGACGGTGCCGCGCCGCGACCAACCCGACGGTGCCTGTCCCGAAGAAGGGATCAAGGACGACGCCAGGGCGACTCGGCGCAAAGCAGTCGCACCGGCGAAGCTCACCAGTCTTGCGGACCTGGATCAGGCCCTCGTCGGTGCGACGGCGAACGATCCGAGTGGGTCGAGTCCAGACACCATCACATTGCACGCAGATCCGCTCCGGGCACGCCGCGAGGATCGGACGCTCGATCAGACGCTCAGGGAAGGTGGCCTGGTGGCCGAGCCGGTCGACGGCAGTTGCCATCGTCCAGACGTCGCCGGGGTTCTTGCCATGTGCATTGCCAACCTGCCCAGCGGCGCGGAGCTTCCCGAGCCCGACGTTGTTGCCTTGGTAGAGGCGGCCGAAGCTTGTCGGTGATGGGCGACCAATCCGATGAATCGAGCGATGTGGGACGCGGATAGCGTTGAGATCGAAGAAATAGCTCTGCCTCTTCGACGCGAAGATGATCGTTTCGTGCGTCGGGCTCAGGCGATCCCGCGCGCTCTGGGGCATCGGGTTCGTCTTGTGCCAGACCAGGATGTTGCGGATGATCCAGCCGTCCTCAGCGAGCGCCAGGGCGACTCGCTGCGGCGCGAGCAGCAGGCTCTTGGCGGGCGCTCCCTGCCGGAGATGGCGGGCATAGGCATCGCCCAAGTTGAGCCAAAGCGAGCCGGTCGGTTTCAGGAGCCGCCGAACTTGCCGGAGGGTTGCGCGCAAGCTTTCGACGTACTCGGCCACAGACTGCTCCTGACCGAGTTGGCCAGGGCGACCGTAGTCGCGGAGCGCCCCAACATAGGGCGGGCTGGTGATGCAGGTATCCACCGACTCGGCCAGCAGCCCCTCGAGCACCCGCCGAGCGTCGCCGGTGAGGATTCTGTTTCGGGGAAGCGTGTTCACGGGCTGCCCTCGATCAGGACTTCGATCAGGTCTTCTGTCAGCGCCACCTGCCAGAGGTCCCATGTCTCGGTGGGCTGGCTCGTAAACAGCTCGACAAGCAGCGCCTTTCGCTCCTCACTTGGGACGGCGAAGACGACGCGGGGGAAATAGCCCCGGCGATCCTGCTCCCGGCCCGTTTCCCAATACTGGCGATAGGCCCGTAGCTTCACCAGGAGAGTCGAGCGCGACTCAGTGGCGCGATCGACCTCCACAAAGGCAGCGCGTTCGATTTGGCCAACCCCGAGCCGGACGAAGGCGTCGGGCTTCACGTAGGCGGTGCCGCCGTGGGCACTGACGTATCGCCGCCAGGACAGCGGCTCAGCATCGAAGTCGAGGACCTCAACCGCCCCGGCATGCTCGCGCTCGCTGAGGACCGCGAATACCTCTGACACGGCGAGACGGTGTGCCAGAAACGAGAGCGAGGGGGTCCAGGGTCGCCGCCGGTGAAAGCCGCCGGCAGGGCCGCAGGAGGAAGCGAGCAGCTGGCCTGCCGTGTCCAAGGACCACACCGCTGCGCGAGAGCCAGCCCGCGCCCCGCCAACCTGGCGCTCAAGCTTGACGACGACTTGGCGGGCGGCGAGGGACCTCAGGATTGCCGGAGCCTGACGAGCGGCGGAGTGAGCCGTGAGTTCGTGGAAGTGGATGCGTCGGATTTGCTCTGTCGTGGCAACCCGGAGCCGATCCAAGGTGGCGATGATGGCCCGCTCCCTCGGGGTCAAGGTTTCTTCGAGGTGGGCGATCCGCTTCTTCGTGGCGTAGCGACGAGTCACGAATCCCTCCTCGTTTGGGACGGGATAGTCGTTGCGCGATCCGAGCGGCCCGCTGCAGCCAGCTTTGCGATGCGCCCGCGACTCGCCGACGCGAAGTGAAGGACGAACCGAATCACGACGTCCTCCGTCTCTCGCCGACCGGGGCGGACTTGCGTGAGCCCTGGGTCCGCTTGCGAATCGCGCCATCGACGTCGGCCGGGGATGCTCCGTATCGCTTCCGAGACGCATCACGAACGGCCTTGGCCGAGCCAGTCGGGTCGGGCGCCGGGCGGGTGCGGAGACTTGCCGGAGGCGCCACCGCTGAGCCAGTTGAGACAGCCGCGTAACCCTCAAAAGGTCCGAGCCCTTGCAGGTCGGGCGCTTGGAGGTACGGGGCGAACTCTCGGGCGAAGGTGGAAGCGTCTGCGGCGGTTGTCTGCATGACGAGGCGAGACCGGCAGTTCGCGAGAACGGCCTGACGGGTCTGCTGATCAAGCTGCGCGAGGTGCTGGTGCGCGAGAGTCCAGCCAACGTGGTAGCCCCGGCTCTGCGCGACTGCTTCCCCAAAGACCGGCGAGAGGGTGGCGAGGTCCTGAAACTCGTCGCACATGACCGTGGCGGGACGCCGGTCGGAGGACGGCAGACCTGCGCGAGCCTGGACTGCCGTCCAGAGGCGCGAGACCATTGCCGCGCCGATCAGGGCGGCCGCGTCCTGTCCGACGAGGCCCTTCGCGAGAGAGACAAGGACGATCTTTCCGTTTTCCAGGGCCGCGCCCAGGTCGAGGCCGTCTGCCTGTCCGATTACAGCCCGAACGCGGCGGCGCAAGGTGTACGTGCGGAGCTTGTTTGCGAGTGGCGCGATCGCCTCGGCCTGGGCGGCCGGAGACAGCGACCCGTACCAGGCCCAAAAAGACTCCAGTACTGGCTCCTCCAATCCGCCGACCAGCTTCTGGCGGAACGCTGGATTCGTCAGCAGCGGCTCGACCTCGCAAAGCGTGTAGCCGCCCTTTGCCGTGAGGGTTGTGAGGCAGGCCCGCAGAATGTCCTCGGATCGAGGTCCAAGTCCGGCCGCTCCGTAGCGACTCCGAAGCTCAGAGACGACGTGATCGACGATCAGGTCGCTTTCGCCGCTGCCCCCGATCAAGTTGAAGCCGACCGGTTTGGTGTCGGCCGGGTCGAACACGACCACCTCGCGCTGGCGCTCGGGTGGAACGCGGTCGGCCAGCTCTGAGACCGTGTCGCCCTTTGAGTCGATCACGATCAAGCCGGGACGAGACTTCGCCCGCATTAGCTGCACGGCCAGGCTGATGAGGATCGTGGACTTGCCGGCACCTGTCGGGGCGCAGACGTGGAGGCCGCGCCGGGCCTCGGCCTGGGTAACGGCGACCGGCCGGGTTCGAGACGCCACCGTGGAGTCCCCGAGGACCAATCCGCGCCGGGGCACGTTGGCCGCAGGTGGAAGCTCGCGGCTGTTGGCCAGCGCCAAGCCGGGAAGCTCGGGGGCCTCGACGGGGACGCCCCAGGCTGCCGCCAGCTCGTCGGCCCCGACGATTGAACGTCCGGGGGTTCGCCGCTCGATTCGGTCCGCGACTGCTTGGCTCGGGCTCAATCGCCTGATCAGACGTGCTTCGGGACCGTTTACGGCATGGAAGGGGCCTAGAAGCCGAGCAATCAGTTGACGCGAGCGTGGGGCGGACGGGGCAGCGACTGCGGCCCGAATCCCCACGGCAAACTGTGGCTCGACTGGCTCCGGCTCAAGCTCATTTCCCTCCCACGTCGCGATCCATCGCCTCAGGGCTCGGGCAATCGGGGTAGTTGCCGTCGGCGTGATGACGTACTGGAGGACCGCGCGCTCGTCCGAACCGAGCGGTTGGAGGCTGGCCAGGATGCCTGCGTTGCCGCTGGCGACGGTGTCGGTGCGAAGGCTGCCGTCGCCCCTTGCCTGCAGTTCGCGGGCTAGGGTCAGACTGAGCGGAGGTTCCGCAGGTCCATCGGCGATGCGCAGCCCTGGGATCGCCGCCCTAAGGGAGCCGGTCACGTAGTCGGCACGGCCCGCAGGCATCGTCAGGACATGGTGGACGCCTTGGGCCGTCGCCCGAATTTCGAGGGTTACGGACGGAGCTGGGCCAGGTTGCCACCACGGAGGTAGCAGGCCCGACAGAGAGCGCGCTGCCGCAATCACCTGGTCTGACGTGACTGTCCGGGGGAAGGTCAGTTGCTGGACCGTCACGGCGTCGCCGCGCTCCGCCAGCAGCCGCCAGGCGTAGAGAAAGCCGCCAATCAAGGCCAGGAGGAGGAGAGCCTCAATCACGCGGCTTCCCCTCTCGATCTTCTTCCACCCTGGCGAGCGCCATCGAAATACAGACCGCAATGAACCGGTCCCAATCCGGCTCGCGACGGTGCTGCGCCCAAACCGTCAGTCGGGTCGTGTCGTACTTCGCGCCGGGGCTGGTCTTTTGCTGCTTCATGCTCATGTGTTGAACCTGTTTCCATCTTTGTTCAAGTGTTGAGCAACGTCCAGCAACCAGCAGCCGGATTGCAGAAATTTCGGCGCATCGGTCATGCCATCAACGCCAGCAGCCCCCGCAAGCAAGAAGACATAAACGCGCCAGCCTCAGGCACCATCTGCGCGATGGTGCGTCCGAAAACAAAGCGAAACCGAGTACGGCTCCTATCTGACGCCAAGCGCGTGATCAGCAAGCGGTACGGCGAGTTCGACCTTGGACTTGTCGACGTCTCCGAAGACGTGGGTTGCTCCACGCGCCAGCTCCAACGGGCTTTCCGCGAAGTTGGGGGCACCAACTTTCGGTCCTACCTTCTGAAGGTTCGGATGGAGCGCGCACGCCAGCTCCTTAGCCGCGAGCGCCGAGGTTTGACGGTACGGGAGACCGCGCGGCGAGTTGGCTATCGCGAGGCCAGCGGTCTACGGCAGCAATTCGTTCGCTACTTCGGGGTTAGCCCGTCCGACATGCAGCGGGGAGGGCCCGACTACGACGAGCTTTGGAAGGCGGTGGAGCGGCGGCGATCTCCTTGATGCGGCAAAAACCGAAAAAAGGTAGCGCAACAAGTTTCAAGGTGCTATTAATTCCCGCCCCCTAACAGGGGTAAGCGGAGCCCGGCTGGCACCGAGCTCCGCGGAGGACAACCCACATAGCCGCGCCTTGAAGGGCGGCAGGCAGGCGTCCAGACGGGCGCGAGGCTAGCAGACAACGGTCCATCCGTCGTCGCCCTAGCCACTCGCCAAAGTCGCTTGCGGCCCCCGAGGTTCGGATGAACCGAGAGGAGCCCGCCATGCCGCAATCGCTTATCCCAGGACCAGTAGACCAATCGTCGCTGATCGGCCCGGCCCTGGCCGAACGACTAGAGCAGCAGGTCTTCGCTCCGGCTCGGGCCGCGGGTATCGAGAACCTCTCGGTTGCCGCGGTCACCGATCCGCCACCGCCGACCGAGGCGAGGAGGTCACCGCATGGCACCTGGTGGGTCGCCAGCACCTTCGAGCTTGATCCCGTCACGGTCGCCAACGGCGGGGTCATGGAGGCCCCAGCGGAAGTCGTCGCGGACTTGAGGAAGAAGCGAGCCGCGGGCATCGACTTCGATCAAGTCTGGGTGTTAAGCGAGCTACCGCCGGAGTGGACGCCGGGAACGACCCCTCCGAAAATGCGCTTGGCCGGTCGGGGCAACAGAGGCGCCCAGGTGGTTCAGACCCAGGAGGCCATCTTTGCCGCCGGGCTCGAGGGGCTGAGACTGGCGGCCCAAGCAGTCGGCCTCGCGGTTCGAGGAACTGCCATCGCAGGGGCGATGGCAGCCGGAGCTATGGCGGAGGCAATCGCCCTCGATCCGGTGATCCTGGGCGGGATCGAAGACCCGGAGTCGGGGAAGATCGCATGGCTCCCGCTCGCGGCCTGGGACGAGACGCCAGCGACGTGAGCGAACTGCTCGACAAGTACGTCCCGAGCGCGGGTAAAGCGGATGCCGGTGGAGGGAGCACCCTCTCCCAATTCGACCGCTTTCTCGATCGGTTCATTCCCGGCGAACCCCCCGTTGAGGCATTCAAACGGGAGTTGCTCCACGCCGCAGTCGGTGCAGGGCTATTTGTTGCGGCGGCGCTCGTTCTGGCTGTTCTTCCATCCCGCGACTGGGTTCTCGGATTCGACGCCTTCGCGGTGGGGCAGACGACGCTCGCAAATCTGATGGGGGTCGCCGATGTGCTGACGCTTCCCTTTCTCCTCTGCGGGGCAGCCCTTCTCGCGCTGACAGGGATTCTCGCTCGCGGGGAGCCCAGCGACCTCGTCGACGGCCTCTGCATCGCAATTCCCGTCTGCGGGGTGGCTGCGCTCGGTCTGGCTGTAGGCGGCGTTTTGATCCTGATCGCGATCACGCTGGTCAATCTGCTGTTTTGGATCGTGGTCGGCATCGTCCTCGCTGCCCTTTTCGCAATCGTGGCCGCTGTCTTTCTCGGAGCGCTGAGCGCGTGAACCCCACGGTCCGACAACTGGTCCTTATCTGCGGCGCCCTCCTGCTGGCATCGGTCTGGATCGTTCCAATCGCTGAATTGCTCATGCCGATACTGCAGGCGGGGGCCGTCCTGGCGATCGCCCTGATCGGCTTCTGGATGATCGTCACCGCGCCGTTCAGGCGCGGGGGGTAGGACCTCCCAAGGTTTGCGAACGGGCAGCGGAGTGACTGCCCCCTGTTTGTTGCCCCTGCCCAAATCCCCGTAGCCAGCCCCGATACGCTCCCGGTCGCGCGACCTCCAACTTGCTTGGCCCCGCTCCCTCGGCATACCCTGGAACAGAATGGCCTCCACACCCAACAACGACGACACTTCATATGGTCCGTCGAACCCGCACCCTCTCTCACAGCTTCAGACCGAGCTGGTCTGGGAAGGAAAGTACGACGCCTACGGCAATCGTCGTACCGTCGATGGTGCGGGGCTGGCGATGCCGATGCAGCGCATCGAGACCATCGACGAGCCTAGGGCGAGGACCGAGGCACAAGGGGACCTGTTCGATACTGGAAAGTCGCACCTCGATGATTTCCGAAACCGACTGATCTGGGGCGACAACAAGTTGGTGTTGGCCTCGCTTCTATCTGAGTTCAAGGGATCACTGGATCTGATCTATATCGATCCCCCCTTCGACGTCGGATCGGACTTTTCAGCCACAATCGCGCTCGGAGACGAAGAGCAGCCGATTGAGAAGGAGCAATCGGCGATGGAGGTCGTGGCGTATAGGGACACTTGGGGTCGCGGGACCGACTCGTACATACACATGATGTATGAGCGCCTGGTGCTTCTACGCGATCTGCTGGCTGATTCCGGAAGCATCTGCGTGCACTGTGACTGGCATGCGAGCCATCTGCTGAAGATGGTTCTTACTGACGTGTTTGGTCGGTCGAACTTTCGGAATGAAATCGTCTGGTGGTACTACAACAAGATGCAAGGCAATACCGGGCAGTTTGCTTCGAACCACGACGTCGTTCTTTGGTTTTCTAAGTCGTCCAACTTCAAGCACAAGCCAATACGTGAGGCTCGCGATAAGCCGAAGCGACAGCAGAAACGCGCTTGGGACCCAGTAACCAAGAGCCTCAAGCAGGCACGGGATGAGAAGGGCGACCTCGTCTACTACATGGAGACGGAACGAACGCTCGACGACGTCTGGCGATTGCCCTATCTAATGCCAGCGGATCGGGCAGAGAACGAGAAGTTTGAGACGCAGAAGCCCGTGGAGCTGGTCGGCCGCTTTATCGACGCCTTCACCGATCCCGGGGACCTGGTCATGGACGCCTTCTGCGGTAGCGGCTCCACGTTGGTCGCCGCTGAAGGGCTAAGGGCGAAGCGAGTTGCTGACAAGAAGTCCTACTCATTCACCGATGCGCGGCGCTGGATTGGAATTGACCTCAGTCGCTTTCCGATTCATCTGACCCGTAAGCGCCTTCTTGAGATGCAGCGACAACTGCACGGCGATGGCAAGGCATACCGAGCGTTCGACGTGTTCAACCTTGGACGCTACGAGCGTCAGTGGTGGCAGAAAGAGTTACTGAAGGGCGCGGATGATGAGCATCGCCGAATCGTGCTCGAGTTCTTCAAAGCGGAGATCCTCGCCAACTCGCCATCTCCCCATCTCCATGGGCGGAAGGGGGCCGCGTTTTGCCATGTCGATTCAATCGACAGCATTTTCACTCGGGACGAGGCGAAGACGGTGGGCGAGGCTGCTTCTGACGCGGGCGCCAAGGAGGTCTACTGCCTTGCGTGGGAGTTCGAGATGGACTTGCGAATCGAGTGTGATCGCTTGGAGAAGGAGCTTGAGACAGCGATCAAGCTGATTCAAATACCCCGCGAGATCATGGAGAAGAATCGGAAAGAGCCTCCGCCGTTCCTCGAGGTCGCGACGCTTGGGGCGGAGCCGGTATTCCATGAGGAGAATGGAAAGAAGTCTGTCGACATTCGGTTGACCTCATTTATTCCTTCTCTTTCCGAGATACCAACGAGCGAGCTCGACACCTTGAAGGACAGGGCAATGAAATCAGGCTTCGATTTCATCGACTTTTGGGCGGTCGACTTCGATTTCACGAACGGATCACCCTTCCATCACGATTGGCAGGACTATCGCCTCCGCAAGGATCGCTCGCTTAAAACTACCTCTGAGCAACGGTACGTGTACGGCTCACCTGGCACGTATACGGCATGCATCAAGGTCGTCGACATCTTTGGTTGCGACACATCGATCACGGTGGACATTCCATATGGTTGATACCTCGCTCGCGGCGGCCTTAGAACCACTTTTCGGTCCGGCGGACATTCCCATGCGGCATCGCGCGAAGGCGAAGAGGGCCGGCGGTCCGGCGCAAGTCATCAAGGGGCGGCGACCCACACCAATTGGAATAGCCCAGAATCTCAGGCAAGAGGTCGCTGACTGGCGCGAAGCGGGGTATGCGGGGGCTTCAAGCACGAGCCGAGAACTCTTACTGCATTGGTTCCACCAGGGCCATGAGATTGAAGGCGGTGACGGAACGGCACAACCGTTCGCATATTACTTCTGCCAGAGAGAGGCGATCGAGACTCTGATCTACCTCTACGAAGTTCGCGGGCTTCGAACCCTTTCAGCGCTCACTGGGGAGTTCGCGGGTGCGGATGCCGAGCGCGCAGCACTCGGGGTCAGTCCCGAAGACGACAGATGGTCGCGCTACGCGTTCAAGATTGCTACTGGGGCTGGGAAGACCAAAATCATGAGCCTCGCGATTGTGTGGAGTTACTTCCACGCGTTGCGGGAGCCCGACTCAACGTTGGCTCGCGATTTTGTGGTGATCGCGCCAAGCATCACGGTCTTCGAGCGCCTAAAGGAGGACTTCAAACCCGTCGGAGGGGGGCCGGACATTTTTGACAGCGACCCGGCCATCCCGCCAGCGTGGCGCTCCGAGTGGAATATGTCGGTGGTCCTACAGGACGAGCCGAGCGCTGCATCAGTCGGCGGCACCCTCTACCTGACCAACATCCATCGCTTGTACGACCCGGCTCAACGGCGGAAGTCAAAAGAGGCCGAGGAATACGACTGGATGGGACCGAAGGTTGCGAAGGCTAAGGCGCTTGATTCATCGGAGGAGCTGCGCCAGCGGATCGTCACCCATAAGAAGTTGATGGTCCTGAATGACGAGGCCCATCATGTCTGGGACCCTGGATCGGCGTGGAATGAGGCGATTGGATTCCTGCATCACGAAACTCAGAGCCGTGGCGGAGGACTTGTCAGCCAGCTCGATTTTTCGGCGACGCCCAAGGATGACAAAGGCCAAGTGTTCCGCCATGTGGTGGTTGATACGCCCCTAGGGGAGGCAGTCGATGGCGGAATCGTTAAGACGCCGATTATTGGACACGGCGAGAAGCTCGTCGAGCGTCCCCACGACGATGCGGCTCACCGGTATGAGAATCACCTAACCCTCGGTTACAAGCGGTGGCAGGCCTCGTTCGCCGAGTGGGAGAAAACCGGCAAGAAGCCTCTCCTCTTTGTCATGACCGAGAGCACCGAAGCAGCCGATCAAATCGCTCACCGGCTAAACAGCGATCCTCTCTACAAAGATTTAAACGGCAAGACAGTAAACCTCCATACCAATCTCAAAGGCAAGCTCAAAAAACGCGGCCGTGGTGCAACGGCCTTTTATGAGTTCGTCGAGGCCGAGAAACAGATCAGCAATGAGGACTTGGAGGCTCTGCGGAAGCTGTCTCGGGAGCTCGACCGGAGTGAGAGCCCGTACCTTTGCATTGTCTCGGTGCTGATGCTTCGGGAGGGATGGGACGTACGCAACGTCACGACCATCGTGCCCCTTCGTCCGCTCACAGCGAAGTCCAAGATCTTGCCCGAGCAGACTCTAGGTCGAGGGCTTCGCCGAATGACCCCTCCGGGCGAGGAGGCGATTGCGGAGACCGTAACTGTCGTGGAGCACGCGTCGTTTGTGACCTTGTACGCGGATGAGCTTGCAGACGAGGGGCTACCGCTCGAAACCGTCGACGTCGAGAAGGTTCCACGGACCACCGTCAGCATCTATCCAGACGCGGAGAACAAGGATCTCGCCGGCCTCGACCTTGAGGTTCCTCGCCTATCGCACGGAATTCGGATCGAGTCCGACCTTGGCGATCTCAAGTTTGAGGACGTTCGAGAGGCGTTCTCCAATCTTGAGCCGCTGCCCCTTGGAGAGCCGCGCGAGAAGGAAATCAACTACGAGGGTCGCCATCTCATAACTGATGAGCTGGTCCAGCAGATGATGATCAAGCTTCCGCTCCTTTCTGACCCCATCGGAGCAATCTCCTTCTACCGCGAGGAGTTGGAGCGAGCGGTGAAGATCAAGGGTACCCATCACCAGCTTGCACCGCTTCTTCAACGCTTCATCGAGGAGGTGCTTTTCGAGGAGTCGGTGGAGCTCTACGACGACCGCGTCGTGGGACGTCTGGCTGACAGCGATGTGAGGACCTATATCAGGGCGACATTCGTGCCGCTTCTACGCAAGAAGGTGACCCGCCGTCAGCAGCGACTTACTGAGGAACCGCCGCAATCGGTGACCACATGGAAGCCGTATCAGGCGACTCATTCAGAGACCCACCCTGCACAGGTAGCTGACCGGACACCGTTCAATCTCGCCCCCTGCAATCGCCAGCTTGAGGTCGCAATGACGCGATTCCTTGATCATGCCGAGGATGTTGCGGCGTTTGCCAAGAACCAAGGACCGCAAAGCTTGCGGATCGACGCACTGACTAGCGAGGGTAGGCGCTCTCTTTATACCGCCGATTTCTTGATCCGTCGTACGAATGGGACTTACCTTCTTGCGGAGACCAAGGGTCGGCGCGATCCCGACGTCGCCGGTAAGGCCAGAGCAGCACACGAGTGGTGCAAAGCTGCCTCAACTCCCAAGGTGAAGTGGGAGTACCTCTATGTCTCAGAGGACGTCTTCAAGCAGTTCGCTGGCGACTCAATCGCCGAGTTGCTGCGCACGTGTCGGCCAACCCTCAAGAAGCTTTTGGAAGAGGCAGATTCTCCTCAGCTTGCATTTCCGATTGGTCAGCCAGATAGCGAGGAGTCGACGCGAGTCGTCTACGAGTTCATTTCCGAGGCCGACCTAGGCAGCTTGCCGTTGCGCGCTCGCAAGGGCATTCAGGAAGCGACATTGCTCTTCAACTACATGGCCCAGAAGGAGAAGGTGAGTTTCTCTCCGGTGTTCCAGCCACTGCTCGGGCCCTTGGATGCAGCTACCGAAGCTCTCCTATTCGAACGACTTGAGCCAGCCCTTCCAGAAGATGATGCCGACCAGGCCCAGTTCTTCAAACCAGACCTCAGTGCTCAGAAGAAAAAGCATCGGGAGTTCCTCGAAAAACAAGCCTCGCTACTTCGGAGGTTTCTTGTTCATCGGAGTCCGATCACCCCGATTGGCGTGTTGCGCTTCTGCCTTGATTACGCATCGAAGGACGAGCAGGCACCGGCTGGAGTTCTCTCTGCAGTGCGGGAGCGATTCTCGGATCTCGCTGATTCAGACCTGAGTGAGCTGCTGGGGACTGTCTACGACTTCCGCAACACATTTGTTGCCCACGTCAAAGGCGAGCTTGGGGATAGGGCTGAAGCCGACGAGGCGCTCCGGAACTGGATCAAGGCTATTGGGCGACTACATGAGCTCTCCGCCTCGACCGTCGCCCACTCCTAACTTCGGCACAGCGAGGGGCTCGAATAGGCCACGGTTCTGTGGACGGCGCGTACCTCCAGAGCGGATACTTGGGATATGAGCGAGGAGACGTCGAACGAAGCCACCGCAGCGGGCACGGGTGCAAAGCCGGTGTCCGCGCGACATCTCCTTGTGGAGTGGGCCAACAAGCAGGATGGCTGGATTCGTCAACTCGTAAGCGAGGTTCTGCGCTCTCCCGAGCCGTTGACCGAGACGGTGCTCGATGCCGTCTTCGACGCGTATCTCAAAGAGAAGGGCCTCGCGGACGGCGAGGGCGCAGCCATTGGTCCCCTTGAGCTGGATCAGCCCACCGGGGCAAGCGTTGCCTCATTCGTCATCGACCGGCTTTCAGCAGTCTCTGGCGTCAACGCACTGGCAGAGGACCAAGCCGTCGATTTCAATGCCAATCTGACGATACTTTTCGGAGAGAACGGCTCAGGCAAGACGGGCTACATTCGGATTTTCAAGACCCTTGGAGCCGTCCGGACTGCGGAACCCATCCTTCCCAACGTCCGCGAGCCTTCCTCAGCCGCCAGGCCGCCTACCGCCACGCTGGACTTCACGGTCGATGGCTCATCCGACTCAATGGAGTGGAGGGGTGAGAAGGGTGTCGCACCTTTTACCTACATCGCGATCTTTGACTCACCCGCCGTCCAGCTACACGTCGACGAAGACCTTGCCTACAAGTACACCCCTGGGGATCTCGGCCTCTTCCCCAAGGTCAACGACGGAATTACTGCCGTCCGATCACGTCTTACGAACGCGTCTGCACAGCATCGACCTGCCGCAAATCCCTTCCTTTCTCATTTCACTCGGGGAACCCCCGTTTACGCCCTCATCGAGCCGCTGGGTGCAGCAACTGATCTCACGGGCCTTCGGGAGGCGGCCAAGGTCGGCGAGGCGGAGGAAAAGGAGGCCAAAGAGTTCGATACCCAGATAACGGCACTGGAAGGGGCGACGCTTCCTGCGCAGCTATCGGTAGCACGAACTCGACGAGACCTGAACGATGGTCTGAAAGAGGCTGCTGGGGCCGTGCTCGAATTCGATTGGACCGCTTACAACCAGGCTGTCTCAGCCGCGGATAAGGCGGACGCCGAGTACGCAGCGTTGCGGAGCGAGGTCCTGACCGCAGCGGGTCTCGAAGAGCGAGGCGAGGCCGACTGGCAGACGTTCATCCTGAGCGCTGAGGCCTACCGGAAGCACATTGAGAGTCACGAGTCTCCGCAAGAGGGCGACCCATGCCTATATTGCCGACAGCCGCTCGACAACTCCGCCGCTCGACTCGTCCGGCGGTATCGAGAGTTCGCCGATGACGCAAGTCGTCGACGAGCCAGCGACTCGCGCGAACTCGCGGGCACGATCTGCCGTCGAATTAATGACCTCAATCGCGAGGCGCTTGGCGACCAGGTGGGTCGGGCGCGTGAGGGAGACGAGGACGACCCTGCCCTAGAGGAGGCGGAGCGCATGTTGGCCAACCTCGATGGCCTGTGCGGGTCACTCGAGCAGAAAAAGGCGGTCGATTGGACCGAGATCAACGCCTTGGCCCAAGGTGTGAGCACGGAAGCCGGAGCTCGGACCGAGGCCGCCGAGAAGCTGATCGCCTCCTTAACTGCGAAGGAGGAGACCCGGGCTGAGCAGTTAGCGAGGTTGAAGAAGGCGCGCGACCAGGTGAGGGACCGGTTGGAGCTTAAGCGCCGTCTTCCAGAAATCAGTGCATACGTCGAGAGCGCTCAATGGGCGGAGCGGGCAGACAAATTGCAACAACGCTTTACCGGCATTCTTCGGTCTCTGACGGGTACGGCGAAGGCTGCCAGCGAGGAGATGCTGAACGCTGACTTCGCCGGTCGTTTCGCGAAGGAATGCGAGACCTTGCGGGCTCCGGCGGTCGGCCTGGAGTTCCCTGGGCGCGAAGGCAAGGCCGCTCGCCGGAAAACTGTTTCGGCTGAACACAAGCCGTCTGTCGTCCTTTCGGAGGGTGAGCAGAAGGTCATCGCCCTTGCAGACTTTTTGGCTGAGGCCGCACTGCGGCTCACTCCTGCGCCACTTGTCTTGGACGATCCCGTAAGCAGCCTCGACTACCGCCGGATCAAAGAGGTTGCCGGGCGCCTGGCCGAGCTGGCAGAAGATCGACAGGTCATCGTTTTCACGCACAACATCTGGTTCGCAACTGAACTCTTGGCGAGGTTCGAGGGGATGCGGGACAAGTGCAGCTACTACAACATCTCTGATGACGAATCTGGCAAAGGGGTGATCACCCGAGGAACCCACCCGCGTTGGGACACCATCGGCAAGACCAAAGCAAAGCTGAACGAGGTCATTGCCTCGGCCAGGACGAGCCAAGGGGAGGCTCGGGAGGCACTAATAGAGCGGGGCTACAGCTTGATTCGCACCTGGTCTGAGATCGCCGCCGAAAAAGAATTTCTCGCTGGGGTATCTACGAGATACGAGCCCCATATCGGGATGACCAAGCTCCGGAACATAAAGACAGAGCGTCTGAGCGAGGCGATCGAGGAGGTTCTTCCCGTATTCGAGAAGGCTTGCCGAATCACCGAGGGCCATTCGCAGCCATTGGAGACTTTAGGAATCCGCCCGTCGCTCGAGGAGCTAGAGGCAGATTGGAAGCGAATCCAGGATGCCCTGAAGGCTTACAACACCACCAGTAAAGGCGAGAGCGACCCGGTTAGCCCAATATAATTGGCCTATGGTGATAAACCTGAGTTCAGAACGGATAGAGGTCGATCCGTTAACAGACGAGACCGCTAACTTCATTGCGCTCGCAAACGTACTTGATGGTATTCGTGAACACGGCTTACGGGTACATAATGCCAATCACGATTCGACGCTCGTAACGCATCTGAACCAGAAAGTGGGCAATGTCCAAACCCGCCCTCTCGAGGCGGATGCCCAACGTCTTCTAAGGGTCGCCTGGCAAACCGAGTTAGCAGCGCGTTTGAGTGAATCTTTCGATGACCCCGATCTACGAAGGATCGGGGCGCTAAGCCTTCCAATGCAGGCTTACTACGCCTTATTTAATGCGCGGCGGGCGCTCAGTATCGCCGCCGGTGCTCCCATCTACAGCCATACGTCGATGCATAAAGACTTTGCCAATAATCGTGTAGGGGTGCTGCCGCCACCGTGGGGAATTGTTTTGAATGGCGATCCGCGCAGCACCCTGGATTGCGCCATGGCCCCTAACCCACGCGGTTTCACGCCATACAAGTTCAATCCCATGGAGCGTAGCCATGCTCCGGAGGCACACCTCTTTTATGCACTTCTAATCGCTAGGCGGTGGAAGTTTGAGGAGGCTAGAAAGAAGTGGCTAGAAAATAATCGGAAACATGATGGATCACGATACGTGCGGCTGCCGTCCGGAAAGCCGGATGAGCTCGTTGATGGACTACGGCCGACAACAGTCTTAGATTTTCTCTACGAGCTTCGGCGACGTGCCAATTATGAGAAGGCGGACGAGTTCCTCTCGAGTGCTGATGATGCTGTCGTTAAAAGGTATTACGACGGCATTCTTTACTTGGTCACTTCGGGCCTTCTCCTCACGGAAGCCCAGATTGCGCTGTTCGCTGGCACCGACGCATTAGAGGAGGCGGCGACCACTTGGATAAGTCGAGCACAGCGCATCGGCTCATCCGCGACACGCCCATTGAAGGACCGACTTGCGGTCATAAAGTCGGTGGCATAACCCTTGAATGCCCCCGTCAGCGTATGGTTGGTAGGTGAAGAGGGCGAAGCGAGCGAAAGGTTCCGGACGGCGGTACGACGTGTCGCGTCTGACGGTCTGGGCTGAGCCCAAGGCCGAGCCAGACTTCGACGCGCTGATTACGGCTGCCATCTCGATGCGGCTGCCATCTCGATGGCGACCAATATGTCGCCCGAAGACGTGATCGTGGCGCGCCAATCAAGGCCTGAGAGCTAGCAGGGATCTGATCGTCTTCTGGAAGTCGGGGTTCGAGAGTCGTCCCCCGAGCTCCATTCATTCATTGCGTATCGGATGCGTGTACCACACGGTTGCGGCCCGCAGTCTTGGCCCGATACAGCGCCTGGTCTGCCCTGCTCAAGACGTTTTCGATACCTCCGTGCCCATCTATATCGGCGTCCCGCACGGCAACTCCCACACTTATCGTCACCACCGACAAGGGGTTGCCATGGGGATGCGAGATTTCCAACGTCTCAACTGCCAGTCGCATCCGCTCCGCGGCGGCGATTGCCAGCTCGATGCTCTGCCCGGGAAGCAGTACGAGCAGCTCCTCACCGCCATAGCGATATACGGCGTCACCGCTGCGACATGTGCCTCGCACAGCAGCGGCGACGACCTGCAGCACTAGATCCCCCGCCGGGTGACCTCGGTTGTCGTTGTAGTCCTTAAAGCGATCCACATCGCAGAGGGCGACGGCGTAGCCGAGCCCGTACCTCTGGACGTTCCCCTCGATCGTTTCTAAGTCCTCCTGCATCCGCAGCCTGTTGCCAACCCCGGTCAGCGCATCCTGGCGAGACTGTTCGTAGAGTTCTCGGTTCAACCGCTCGAGTTCCCCTTGCTGGCCGACAAGTTGGCGATGCAGAGTCGTTACTCTCGCAGCGGCAACTAGGCAAGCCTCAAGTCTCTCGCGATCCAGGGGCTTTGCCAGGTAATCGTCTGCGCCCGCCTCCATCCCCTCTAAGACGCTCTTTTTTTCCTCCTTGGCGCAGAAGAGGATGAAGTACGCATACGGCTGATTCGAGCTCCTAATCTTCCGGCACAGCTCATCCCCGGTGAGGTCGGGCATCATCCAGCTGCTGATCACGACATCGGCGCCGCTGTTTTGAAAAAGCTCCCAAGCCCGAAGGCCCTCCTCAACGGCGATGCAGTCGTGCCCAAGCCCTGTCATCGCCTCATCGAGGAGTCGGCGATCAGTCGGGGAATCGGCGACGGCCAGCACCTTCATGATCTCACCGTGCCGTCACCGTCGATGGCTGGGTCGCTGTATCTGGGCAAGGTCAGAGCTGAGACTCGTCGTGGAGAGCCGGAGGTCGATTAGCACGAAGGGAGAGAACCCCCTCAAGCATGTCGAGCAAGATGTCAGCGACCTCCGGATCGAACTGGGTCCCGCGACCCTTCTTCATCGTCGCCACGACTCTCGAGAGCGGAAAAGCCGGCCGATGGGGGCGGTCGCTGAGCAGGGCGTCGAAAACATCGGCGACGGCCGTAATCCTCCCCTCCAGAGGGATCGCTTTTCCCTTCAAGCCCTGGGGGTATCCACTGCCGTCGAAGCGCTCGTGGTGGGTCAGCGCGACTGTCGCCGCGAGCTGCAGCAATTCGCTGTCGGAATCAGCAAGGATTTCGTAGCCAACGACGGTGTGTTGCTCAATCTCCTTTCTCTCCTCTGTCGTCAGCCTTCCCCGCTTGTGCAGGATCTCATCGGGGACGGCAAATTTGCCGATGTCATGCATCGTCGTCGCGACCCGCAGTAACTCAACTCTCTCCGGGGGGAGACCCAGCCTTTTCCCGAGGAACCCTGCAACGTTCGCCATGCGGTTCACGTGCTGGTCCCCAGCCAGTCCTTCGACGGTCTCTTGGCGGGATGAATGCTGCTCGTCGATCGCGTGTCGCTGGGTGTTGGCCAGCTCGTTATTGAGCCCTTTTCCCTCTAACTGGGCGGTGATGTCGGTGGCGATGCCACATAGAGCGACGATGTCTCCTGTCTCGTTCAAGAGGGGGAACTTGACTGTGCGAAAGGTTTGCGACACCCCGGTCAGCTCAAGCGTTTCCACAGCCTCAAAGGTCGTACCGTCATTGAGCACCATCAGGTCTGATTCATGCTGGCGGTCAGCGTCCTTGCGAGACATGATCTGGTAGTCCGTCTTGCCGATAAGCTCGCCCTTCCCCAGGCCCATCGCCTTTTCGGCGGGTGTGTTTGAGCGTATGTAGTGAAGGGAGCGATCCTTGACGTAGATCGGTATTGGTGCCATGTCGAGAATCATTGGGAGGCACTGCTCGAGGTTCTCGGCGCGTGCCTTAGCAGCGGTTTTTTTTCGAGCTCTTGACGGTGCAGAGCAAGGCTGAATTGCACCGTTAAGGCCGTTTGTGTATTTCTGATGTCACCCGGCAGCATGCCCACCCAGGGGTAGCTCGAATATCCGCCAGGTTAATGAATTACCTGACTGTTACTGCGAGCCTAGGACATGATGGTGAATACTTCAAATTGTTACTACAACTACATTTATTGTCACTACAACATTACAAGCTGCGCTTAAAGCGATACACAAGTACACATCAGCAGCTGTGTTGCGATTTTGTCGTCAATTTTTGGCCTACTTGGAGGGATATGAAACTTACTGTCTTCATCAGTGTATGAAACTTACTGTCAGCATTGCTAACTTGCCGAGAGGCACAATCCCACGTAATCGGTCCCCGCTGTCGCTGATGGGAAGATTCGGTAGAGCTTGGATCCTGTACTGACCTCGACGAAGTGATGTCCTTCGAGGGCGGAGGATAGGCTCCCTCACACGCCATGTATTGCCTCCGATGACCGAGCTGGGACAGAACCTGATCGATGCTCTTGCTCTCGGAGGCCTCTATGCGCTGATCGCCCTCGGGGTCACCGTCGTCTTCACGGTGATGGGGATGATGAACTTCGCCCACGGCGAGTTCATCATGCTTTCGGCCTACGCTCTCTACGTGCTCGCCGGGCTGCCCTTCGCTGCAGCGGTCGGGGGGGCACTGCTGACCGGGGTTGTGATCGCGGTCTTCGTCGAGCGTGTGGCCTTCCGGCCGGTCCGCAATGCCGACCTCTCGGCCCAGCTCGTCACCTCGCTGGCGGTCGCGGCGATTCTCCAGAGCGTCGTGACTGCGGCAGTCGACGTTCGCGCTCAGTCAATCGAGACACCTGCTCTGATCAGCGAATCGACCCAGCTCGGAGGTATCTCGGTGCCGAACCTGGAGTTCCTCACCCTCGGCCTGACGGCGGTCGTCCTCGGAGGCCTCGGCTGGCTGCTCTACCGGACCCGCACCGGTCTCGCGATGCGGGCGGCGGCGGAGAACTTCGAGATGGCGCGGCTGCTTGGCGTCCGCGCCGACCGCCTGATCGCGATCGCCTTCGCGATCAGTGGAGCGCTCGCCGCTGCGGTCGGCGTGCTGCTCGTAATGCAGACCGGGCAGGTCTCCCCGGGGATGGGCCTCACCCCGGTGCTGATCGGCTTTGTCGCCGTTGTGATCGGGGGCTTCGGCAGGATGTTTGGCGCGGTGATCGGCGGCCTCCTGCTCGGCGCCCTCTCCTCCTTGCTCGGGACCTACCTGCCCGATGACCTGGTTCCTTTCCGCGACGCGATCGTATTCACCGTTCCGGTGGTGATCCTGATCTTCCGACCACACGGGCTGCTCGGAGGGGACATCAACAAGGCCCGGGTATGAGCCGCACGCGACTTCGCTCTCGCTTCTCGACCGGCGCCTCGCTGCTGGTGCCGATCGCCCTGATTGCGTTCACCGTGCTGCTCGGCGTCTACGGCACACCCTCCTTCCAGGGCACCGTCACCCTGGTCCTCTGCAACCTGATCATCGTCCTCGGACTGCAGGTCTTCATCGGCAACAGCGGCGTCTACTCGTTCGGGCAGATCGGCTTCGCGGCGAGCGGCGCCTACGTCGCGGCGCTGCTAACCCTGCCGGCCGGCATCTCCCTGTTTCAGACACCCAGCCTTCCCGATTTCATCGCCAACGCCCAGCTCGGCCCGCTGCTCTCGACCGCGATTGCCGCCGTGGTCTGCGGTCTGCTGGCGGCCGTTGTCGGTCTGCCGCTGATGCGAACCTCCACCCTGGCGATCCCGATCTCGACCTTCGCTTTCCTGGTTGTCGTCTTTAACGTTGTCTCCAACTGGGATCCGATGACCGGTGGAAGCGGCGGGTTGGTCAACCTGCCGAGGACCACGAGCGTCGAGTCGGCCGGTCTCTGGGCAGCCGCAGCCGTCGTCGTCGCGCTCGCCTTCAAATGGTCGGCCAGCGGCTATCGCCTGCAGGCGACGCGTGAGGACGAGGTCGCCTCCCGCTCGATCGGGATCGGTGTGATGAAGGAGCGGATGATCGCGTTCGCGATTAGCGGGGTGCTTTGCGGAGTAGGGGGCGCGCTGCTGGTACATCAGTCTGGTGTCCTCAACCCGACCACCTTCTACTTCGGCGCGACCGTGACGACGTTGACGATGCTTGTCGTCGGCGGTGCCCGCAGTGTCTTCGGCGCAGTGTTTGGAACGCTCGCGGTGTCCACTGTGAATGAGGTGCTGCGGGGCGTTGAGGATGGAGCCAGCCTGTTTGGCACAGTCTCGATCAGTGCCACTCCCGGGCTTGCCGCGATCGGCCTCGGCCTGATCCTGCTGGCGACGATGATCGCGATGCCGAACGGGCTGAGCGGTGGGCGCGAGGCGGGCGAGTTGCGCTGGATCCGTCGGCTGCGCTCGATGGCTCCGCCCTCGTTGCCCGAGCCGGATGGCGCGCCCGCCGGGGCGCCGCGGATCGAGCGGGCCGCGGACAATGCCCTCAGCGCCGAAGGGATCTCGCTCGCCTTCGCGGGGCTGAAGGTCCTCCGGGGAGTCGACCTCGAGTTGAAGCGCGGCGAAGCGCTGGGACTGATCGGCCCCAACGGTGCCGGCAAGACGACCTTGGTCAACGTCCTCAGTGGCTTCCAGGAGCCCGACTCAGGCACGGTCAGGCTGGACGGAGTAGACGTCACCGGCCGCTCGCCGGCCCGTCTCGCTCGCAACGGACTGGGCCGCACGTTCCAGGCCGCCCTCCCCTTCCCCCAGCTGCGCGGCCTCGAGAGCGTCGCTGTCGGCGCGATGGGGGTAGGGGTCGGAAGGCGACGCGCGGTGGCGGTCGCCACCGACGTGCTCGGTCGCCTCGATCTACTCGATCTGGCCGAGCGGCCGGCTGGCTCCCTGCCGCCCCGAGACCAGCGGTTGCTGGGGATCGCCCGCGCCCTCGCGACCCAGCCGCGCTACCTGCTGCTCGACGAGCCCGCCGCTGGGCTGAGCGAGGGAGAGCGCGAGGCTCTGGTCGCGATCCTCGGTGGGGTGCTTGAGGACTTCGGCTGCGGGATCCTCCTGATCGAGCACGACGTGAGCGTCGTCATGAGTCTCTGCCCCCGGGTACAGGTGCTCGACGACGGCAGGACGGTACGGGTCGGGACTCCGGAGGAGGTCCAAGCTGACCCCGCCGTGGTCGAGTCCTATCTCGGCAGCTCCTTCCTGGTGGCCGCCGATGCTTGAGTTGCGCGAGATGCGAGTCGGCTACGGCGGGGTCGACGTCGTGCACGGAGTCGACCTCAGCCTCGACCGGGGAGAAGTGGTCGGAGTGATCGGCCCGAACGGCGCGGGCAAGAGCTCAATCCTGCGCGCGATCTGCGGTCTGGTGAGCCCCAGCGGCGGCGAGGTGGTTTTCGACGGCTGCACCCTGACCGGGATGGCGCCGGAGCAGATCGCGCGGCTAGGGCTGGCGCTGGTGCCTGAGGGGCGGCACATCTTCAAGACGCTGACGGTGGCGGAGAACCTCCGGCTCGGCGCGCGGAGCGATGGCGAGAGTGCCGCCCAGATGGAGCAGACACTCGAGCGATTCCCAATCCTTCGGGAGCGTGTCGGCCAGCGCGCCGACCGGCTCTCGGGTGGGGAGCAGCAGCAGCTTGCGATCGCTCGCGCCCTGCTCGGCAGGCCGAAGCTGCTGATCCTCGACGAGCCCTCACTCGGTTTGGCGCCGAAGATGATCGATGTCATCTACGAGTTGCTCCAGGGCTTGCGCGAGGAAGGGGTGACGATGCTGCTGATCGAGCAAAACGCTGCCCGCACGATCGACTTCTCCGATCGCTGCGTTGTGCTCAGCAGCGGCAGGATTTGCGCTCAGGGCACGCGTGAGGAGCTGCAACGCGACCCCGATCTCCTACGTGCATACCTGGGCGGGCAGCCGTAAAGTGAGAGCCCAGCGAAAGGGAGGCACGATGTCCGACAACGGCAGATCCCGAATCCCCAGCAGCGAGGAGGTTTCTCTGGCGCTGCGTCGTTGCTGGCAGCCGGTGGCGAGACTGCAGGATCTGGAGCACGGCCCTCAGCGGGCGGTGCTGCTCGGCGAGGCCCTCGCTGTTTTTCTCACCGAGAGCGGCGAGCCGGCTGTGGTCGCCGACCGCTGCGCCCACCGTGGCGCCTCGCTCTCGATGGGCGAGGTGAGAGGCGAGTCCCTTCAGTGTCCCTACCATGGTTGGGAGTGGGCTGGGCGTGATGGCGCCTGCACTCGGATCCCTTCGCTGTCAGACCAGGCCCAGATCCCACCCGGGGCTCGAATCCCGGCCTTTCCGGTGCGGAAGCAGTGGGGCATGGTTTGGACGGTGTTGGAAGAGCCGCTGACCGGACTTCCCAGCCTCCCGTGGTTTGACGCTGAGGAGTGGACGTGGGGCCACGGCGCGCCATTCGAGCTGCCGGTCAGCTTTGGGGTGATGATCGAGAACTTTCGCGATGTTGCTCATTTCGCGTTCGTCCACCAGGCCACCATGGGCGCAATGCCCGAGGTAGTCGAGCCGCTCGAGCCTGAGCGCGATGGGTTCGAGGTGACGCTGCATCGAATGATGAGGACCGGTGAGGGAGCCGAGGAGGTTTGGGGGTCCACGCGGGAGGTCCGCTATCACCTGATCGCGCCTAACCTCACCGCGGTGCAGATGTTCACCACCGGGGCCGAGCGCTGCCTGGTGCATGTTGCTCGCGCGATCGGGCCAACCGAATCGGCGCACTACTGGGTCTCGGGATTTACCGAGGACTTCGATGAGTGCAGCCTCGAAGAGTCAATCGAAGCCGAGGCGCGGATCTACGCTGAGGACCTTCCGATCATCTCTGCGGTCGAACCCCGCGAGCTTTCGCTCCATCCAGGGAGCGAACTCAATACCCTGGCAGATCGATTCACGCTGGCTTACCGCGAGGCATTCACGGAGTTTGTGAGCCGGGCACTTGAGACGCGCTCGGCTCAGCCCCGCTGAGGGCAAGCTGAGTGTTGTCAGCGCGGTAGACGAGGTGGGCGAACTCCAGGGGTCGGGCTTGCTCGGAGGCCTTGGTCCTGCCGAATTGGACTAGGTGACCCAACAGAGCCGGGTCGCCTGCGGACGCACCGAGTTGAGGACCTCCCCACCGCCCAAAGAAGGTGAGCTCAACCGAGACGGCGGCCCGGCTGAGAATGAGCTCGCTGGGTTTGGGGGGCTTCGCTCCGGCTTGCAGCTCTTGGACGGCTGGAAGCAGCCACGGAACGCGATTTGCTGGAGAGTAGGAGTCGAGAAGGCAGGTGGGGTTTCCCTCGATGTGGATGACTGCGGTCACATGCGTCACCGGCCTAGGCTGGGGGCTCATATCCAGGAAACGTGCGACAGCCGCGTCGGGCAGCTCCTCGCGAGCCGTCCTTACGGCGAGAGTCAGGTTGTCGGGTTGATCGGAGAGCGCCTTGATGAGGCCGAAGGCCTCGATCTGGCGTCTGGGCGGAGTTACGAAGGCGCCCGACCCCTTCTTGAGGACGATCACCCCATCGTTGACGAGCAACTCGAGTGCTCGCCTGATCACGGTTCGCGAGACACCGAACTCTTCGGCGATCTCTCGCTCGGTAGGAAAACTGGATCCGGGCTCCCAGGCGCCAGCATCAAGCTTCTCTCTCAGCGCAGTGGCAAGTTGAAAGTACAGCGGCACGCCGCTATTGCGATCGAGGGCGCGACTCCCAGTCAGCGGAACATCAGATGATTGCTTGGGGCGGCCCCTGCCTCTATTTATGGGATGGGGCATCAGGATGAGGCCGATATTCCGCGCGGACGGGGAGCCGCCTCATCTCCTTATTCTTCGTAGGTGGGAATGAACTTTGGCTTCACTTCCGTGAGGAACTTCGGTTGCCCGTTTGAGTACGTATAGATTGGCCAGAAGGCCCTTGTCGGGTAGTGGTTGTCTTTGGTGTATTTCACCTTGCCGACGATCGTCGGGTGCGGCTTTGCCTCGAGCGCGTCGGCTAGGACGTTCCCATCGACGCTGCCCGTTTCCTCGAGCGCGGCGAGGATCAGCTGGCCGGCTGCATAGGAGGCCAATAGCGTGCCTGAGACGTCGGTGTCGACGCCCGCTTTTTCCAGGCTCGCGAACAGCTTCGCGGTGGCTTGGTTGGGGGGATCGTAAGCCGAGCCGTTGGTGGAGAGGTAGACCTCGCCAAGGTCGGGAATCCCTTTGAGCCAGTAGGTGCCGTCGAAGGCGGCCGGCAACGCGATCGGTAGATCGACGCCAGCGGCGCGGATCTGCTTGATGGCGGCGGCTCCTCCGGGCGGGTAGGAGCACAGCATCACAGCATCGGCATCGGAGCTCTTGAGCTCGCTGATCTGGCTCGCGATCGACTCGTCTTCGTTCTTGAAGTCAGCAGAGCCGGCAATCTCTCCGCCGAGGTGTTCCCAGGTCTGCTGGAAGGCCGAGCAATCGAGCTTGCCGAAGACAATCGAGGTGTCGCGGAGCAGGAAGGGACGCTCGATCCTCTTGTCGTGCAAGAAGTACGCCTCGGCACTCGCTTCGCTGTCCAGGCTTGGACTGGCGCTGAACGAGAGTCGACCGGTGGTTGGTGGACCAAAGCCAGGTTCGTTCGCGCACATCGTAAAATTGAGCATGTCGTGTTCTTCGGCAACCGGCGCCGCGGCGGCCGCGGTAAGCACCTCACAGCTGAGGAGTAGTACGTCAGCTCCCTGTTCGATTGCCTTCTGCGCAGCGACCGGGGCCTGCTGGGGATCGGAGCGGTTGTCAACCTGGACGATCCTGATCTTGTGGCCGTCGATGCCGCCTTTTGCGTTCGTTTCGTCGACCAGCTGTTCGACAGCGGCGATGTTGGCGTCGTAGGGGACGAGATAGCCGGTCTTGCCGATCGCGGCGCCAATCACTATTTCCTCGGGCAGTTCGGCCGAGGAGGAAGATCCGCCTGAGTCATCGTCGCTGCCGCAACCGGCCAAGAGGGCCAGTGCGAGTACTAAGAAGGCGAAGACGGCTTTGACGGAAACATTCTTCATCCAAATTCTCCTTGTGTTGAACCCCGCTACCCGTGGGGAGTAGGCGCCGATCAGGACCCTTGCATCCTAGGTTCCCAGGGAACCCCCGGTCAATGGTCTGCCGACTTTCAGTGATCTGACTAACTTGTATGTTCAAGGCAGTTGAGCGGAGTATCTACTATCAGCCTTTTGCTGATCTGGACCCCGGCATCCAAGGGGAGCAACCTCCAGGCTCAAATAGCTGGGGTCGTCTGCCGATGAGCTAGGGATGAGCACGGCCAACGAGCATGTCTTCTCGCATGGGATGCGGGATACACGGGAGACGTTCGAAGCTTGGAATGGGAGGTCGTGGGCGGTCCTGCGTGGCTGGGCTGCCCTGAGCCTGGCCATCGCGCTGGTGCTTCTCGGGGCGGTTTGGGTGGTCGCCGGGTTGCTGACTCCGGACCGGACCCCGATCCACATGCCGGGCTTGACCGAGCCCTCCGGCGTCGGCGACCTGACCCCGATCCTCTGGCGCAACTCGTTGGTGCTGGCTCTGCACGCGACCGCCTGCGTGGCCGGCTTCATCGCCGGGGCGTCGATGCCGATAGCCGCCGCCCAGCGCACCGGCTTCTCTCGCTGGATCCACGTCAAGGCGGGAGAGTTCGCAATTCTCTTCGTGGCCGCCGTCACCCTTTTCTCGCTCTCTACCCAGGCCCTCTACCTCGGGTTTCAGGGCGCGACGATCTCCTTTCAGCTGGAGATCTCCCACGCGCTCCTCATCCTCAGCGTTCTTCCTCATGCGATCCCGGAGCTGACCGCCCTCTTCCTGCCCCTCGCCGCCTGGCTGATCGCAAGCCGTCGCGGCGAGTGGAACCAGCTACTCGCCGCGACGTTCATAACCGTGCTGCTCGCGATCCCGGTCCTCCTCGCCGCAGCGACGACCGAGGTCTACCTCTGGCCCCACATCCTCGAAGCCCTCTCACCAGCCGTCTGAGCACCACGGATTGCTCTGAGCGTCGCATCCACGAATCCGCAATAGGCGTCGAATAGCGACGCTAAAAGCAGACTCGTGAGGCGGAAGGGCTATGGGCCCGGTCAACGGCCTTCTGAGCCATACGGCGACCGCAGTCTTTCTAGACTCGGGAGCGATGCCCGCCCGTAAGCGCATTCGCCTTGTCCACTGGAAGGCGGAGGAGGTGCCGGAGCGTGCCGCCAGGCTCGAGGCCGAGGGATTCGACGTCGACGCCGAGGTGCCGGGCACCAGCATCGGCGTCAAGCAGCTGCGGGAGGACCCGCCAACCGCATTCGTAATCGATCTCGCCCGCCTTCCCTCGCATGGTCGTGAGGTTGCCTATTCGTTGCGCCAGTCCAAGGCACTTCGCTCTATACCCATCGTCTTCGTCGGTGGTGCGGATGCGAAGGTCAAAATGATCAGAAGCGCCCTGCCGGATGCGACCTACACGGTTTGGGCGGAGATCGGCGCGGCCCTTCGACAGGCAATCGATAACCCGCCAACCGACCCGGTGGTGCCCATCTCGAACTCCGGGCCACGCTCTGGCAGGCCACTGGCCGAGAAGCTGGGTATCAAGCCGGGAGCAACCGTTGCGCTGATCGATTCGCCTGTCGGAATAGAGGACGTTCTGGGAACGCTGCCAAGCGGGGCGAAGATTCGCCGTGGCAACCGCGGTGCCCGTGAGATGACGCTTTGGTTCACCACCTCGGTTCGGGAGATGGAACGCCGCTTCGGCACGGTTGCGAAAGCGGTAGGCGAGGGGACGCTGTGGGTGGCCTGGCCGAAGCGCTCATCGGGTGTGGCGACGGACCTGAGCGAGGACGAGGTGCGACGGGCTGCGCTCGATCTGGGGATGGTCGACACCAAGGTCTGCGCGATCGACGAGACCTGGTCGGGACTGCGCCTTACCAGGCGCCGCTCATAAGATCGCGATCGATGAGCGGATACGAACCGAAGGCGATCGAGGCGAAGTGGCAGCAGGTTTGGGCTGAGGAGCGGACCTGGGAGGTTCCCAATCCCGGGCAGCCCGGCTATGACGACGCCAAGCCGAAGTCCTACGTGCTGGAGATGCTTCCTTATCCCTCCGGCGAGCCCCACGTCGGCCATCTGAAGTGCTACGCGGTGGGCGATGCAATCGCCCACTACCGTCGCCGGCATGGCTTCGAGGTGATCCACCCGATGGGTTATGACGCGTTCGGGCTGCCGGCGGAGAACAACGCGATCAAGACGGGCGAGCCACCCCGCGCGGCCACGGAGCGCTCGATCGACTCGTTCCGCCGCCAGTTCCAAGAGTGGGGGATTTCGATCGACTGGTCCCGCGAGCTCGGCACCCACACGCCCGAGTACTACCGCTGGACCCAGTGGATCTTCCTGCAGTTGTTCGAGCGTGGGTTGGCCTACCGGGACGAGGCCCCGGTGCAGTGGTGTCCCAAGGACGCCACGGTCCTCGCCAACGAGCAGGTTGTCGACGGGCGCTGCGAGCGTTGCGGCACGCCGGTCGAACAGCGCCGGTTGGAGCAGTGGTTCTTCAAGATCACCGACTACGCGGAGCGGCTGCTCGCCGACTTTGACCTGCTCGAGTCATGGCCTGAGCACGTCATCACCATGCAGCGCAACTGGATCGGCCGCTCCGAGGGCGCCGAGGTGACCTTCCGTTGTGAGGAGCTCGATCTCGATTTCCCGGTTTTCACCACCCGCCCCGACACGCTGTTCGGTGCGACCTTCTTCGTGCTTGCTCCTGAGCATCCCGATCTCGAGAGGCTGATTGCCGGGACGCCCGTCGAGGAGAAGGTTCGCGAGTACGTCAACAGCGTCGCCCGCGAGACGGTCGAAGAGCGTGGGGACGAGAACCGCCCGAAGACCGGAGTGCCGCTCGGCCGCAGCGTGATCAACCCGGTCAACGGCGAGGAGATCCCGATGTACGTCGCCGACTACGTGCTGATGGAGTACGGCACCGGGGCGATCATGGCGGTCCCGGCCCATGACACCCGCGACTACGAGTTCGCCAAGGCCTTCGACCTTCCGATCAAGCGCGTGATCGAGGGTGTGGACCCAGAGATCGAGTCAGATGGCGATGACCTGCCCTATCCGGGCGACGGGCCGATGACCGGCTCCGACCGCTTCGACGGCAAGCACAACCGCGACGCCTATGCGGAGATCGTCAAGTGGCTGGCCTCCGAAGGGCGCGGGAAGGCTTCGATCAACTACCGGTTGCGCGATTGGCTCGTCTCGCGACAGCGCTACTGGGGGGCCCCGATTCCGATCGTCTACTGCGACGCATGTGGGACGGTCCCGGTCCCCGATGACCAGCTGCCGGTCGAGCTGCCTGAGGTCGAGGAGTACGCCCCGCAGGGGCGCAGCCCGCTGGCCGCCGCCGAGGAGTGGGTGGCCACCGAGTGCCCACGCTGCAGCGGTCCGGCGCGTCGTGAGACCGACACCATGGACACCTTCGTCGATTCCTCCTGGTACTTCATCCGCTACCTCGATCCTCGCAATGACAAAGCGGCATGGGACCGCGCCGCGGCCGATCACTGGCTGCCTGTGGACCAGTACATCGGCGGTGTCGAGCACGCGATCCTGCATCTGATGTACGCGCGCTTCTTCACCAAGGCGCTGGCCGATCTGGGTCATCTGAGCGTGCAGGAGCCGTTTGCCAACCTCTTCGCCCAGGGGATGATCACCCGCGACGGGGCGAAGATGTCGAAGTCGCGAGGCAATACCGTCAGCCCGGCCGAGTACGTCGAGCGCTACGGCGCCGACACAGCCCGCAGCTACGTCTGCTTCATGGGCCCTCCGGAGCGAGGCGCCGATTGGTCAGACGAGGGCGTGGAGGGAGTCCACCGCTTCCTCGCGCGCCTCTGGCGCCTCTGCGAGGAGGTGGAGCCAAAGGCGGGTGGCGATGTCGATGGTGTGGCGGCGACTGGAAAGGCGCGCGAGCTGCTCGCCAAGGCTCACTGGGCAATCGACAAGGTCACGGGGGATTTCCAGCGGGGCTTCCAATTCAACACCGCTATCGCCGCCGTGATGGAGCTTGTCAACGACGCCTACCGGCTGAAGGACGACCTCTACGGCGAGCCCGAGGGAGCCGGGGTGGTGCGCTTTGCCACCGCCACCGCCGCCTCGCTTGTCTTTCCGTTCGCGCCCCACCTGGGGGCTGAGGTTTGGGAGCGGTTGAACGGGGGCCGGGTTTGGGAGCAGCCGTGGCCCGAGGCCGATCCCGGCCTGCTCGTGAGCGACGCGGTGACCCTTGTCGTACAGGTCAACGGCAAGCTGCGCGACCGGATAGAGACGAGCGTCGACGCCTCCAAGGAGGAGGTACTGGCCCTCGCACACGCCAGCGAGAAGGTGCGTCGCCATCTCGATGGCAAGGAGATCGTCAAGGAGGTTGTCGTGCCTGGAAAGCTCGTCAACCTGGTCGTTCGCTGAGGCATTCGCGGCCTGAGGCCGCGTATCTGGTACAAAGCCGCCGAATGCTGGTCCGACGGCTCGCAGAGGCTCCGATCGAGGAGTGGCACAAGCTTCGCTCTCACGTCCTCATGGACGCGGGTGAGCTGGGCTCTCGGAACATGTCCGTGACCTGGCTGGAGATCCCGGCCGGCGCTCAGCAGACTCTCCACTCCGATGGGGAGGCCGAGCAGGTCTACGTCGTGGTGCGAGGTGCGGGTGCGATGTCGGTGGCCGGCGACACGCAGCGAGTCGGCGAGGGGGACCTGATCTTGGTCCCCCCAGCGACCGATCACTCGATAGACAACGACGGTGAGGACGCGATGGCCTGCATCTCGGTTCAATCGCCGCCGGTCGCGGTCGCGGAGCTCTACAGCGAGCAGATGGCCGAAGTCAGCGGTTACGAGGACGAGGATCTGTAGCGGAATTTTTTGATTGCGCGCGCCACATGCGCGCCCCTGCCGTGAACGCTTCGAGCTGTGCCCGATCTATCCCGTTCGCAGGTCGTCGTCTACGGTGCCGTGGCGGTTGCCCTGCTGCTCGTCGGCGCGCGGGCGATTCGGGCCGAGGGGAGTGGAGGGGCGTCTTTTGCGCCGGCTTCCGCTGAGCCCTCCTCCGGCGGTAACTTCAGCCTCCAGAGCGGCAGTAGCGGTGATGTCGTCGTTGACGTCGCCGGTGCGGTACAGCGCCCCGGCGTGTACCGGCTGCCCAGCGGGGCGCGAGTCATCGATGCGGTCGATCGGGCAGGTGGTCCAGCAAGCGGGGCACTACTGGAAGCGATCAACCGCGCGGCAAAGCTCACTGATGGGCAGCAGGTCGTCGTCCCGGACCGAGTGTCGATGGCGGCTACGGCGGGAGCTGCCGGGGCTGCGATCCAAGATGTGCCCATCAGCCTCGGCGGTGCCACGGTCGAGCAGCTCGACACGATCGAGGGCATTGGGCCGGTAACCGCGCAGAAGATCGTCGAGTACCGCGACCTGCATGGAGGGCTCGCTTCGGTCGAGCAGCTCGACGAGTTGAGCGGAATCGGCCCGGCGACGATGGAGTCGCTGCGCACTCGGCTGCAGCCATAGGCATAGGTCGAGATGCGGAGCCCGTGGCCGCCGCTGCTGTTGGTACTCGGCGTGGCTGCCGTGGTGGCCCTGGCGATCGTTCACACCGATGAGACCCGTGAGCGCGCCGAGGCGGCGTTGTCAAGGGGGATGCCGCCACGTGAGGCCGAGCTGGCGCGGGGCTTTGTGCTTGGCCGAGATGAGGGGATCGATGCCCGCACGGTCGAGGACTTTCGCCGTGCGGGGCTCAGCCACCTGCTGGCCGTCTCAGGCCAGAACGTCGCCTTGCTGGCGTTGCTGGCGATACCCGTGCTTGCCGCGCTGGGGATTCCGTTGCGAATGCGGCTGGTTTGGGTCCTGGGACTGATTGCCGTCTACGTTCCCTTGGCCGGAGCGGGGCCCTCGATCCAACGTGCTGGAACGATGGGGGCACTGGCGGTGCTGGCGACTTTGGCTGGCCGCCGAACCTCCCGGTTCTATGCGCTCGCGCTGGCCGCAATCCTCACGCTTGCCGTCGATCCACACATAGCTGCGGATGTGGGCTGGCAGCTCAGCTTCGCCGCTGTCCTCGGGATCCTGCTGATGGCAACGCCGCTCCGGGCGGCCCTCTTGGGGCAAATCGGTGCCGGCAGTTGGCAACGCGTGCTTGCCGAGGGCAGCGCGATGACGATCGCCGCCACCGTGGCGACCGCGCCTCTGATCGCCTTTCACTTCGGCGCCTTCTCGACGATGACCTTGGTTGCGAACTTGCTGGCGCTGCCGGCGGTGGCACCTGCGATGTGGCTGGGAATGCTGACCGCTGCTGCCGGCCAGTTCCCCGCTCTTCCGGTTGAGCCACTCAATGCGCTCAACGCTCTGCTCTTGGCCTACATAGCCCAGATCGCCGCTTGGTGTGGCCGGCCGAGCTGGGCATACCTACAGGTGCGACTGGGTGGCACTGGGCTGGCTGCGTCTTATGGCGCGATGGCTGGCGTCGCGATTTTGGCCTCCCGGTTGAAACGTCGGTGGCGGATCGCGACGTTGCGCAAGCCCCGCCCGCCCCGCTTTGCCGGCCGAGCGGCGGCTGGCGCTGCGATTGCCTCGGTAACGGTCGCCCTGGCATGGGTCGTCTTGTGGCCCACGGGCGGAACGCGAGCCGTAGCCCCTTTATCCGGTCTCCGCATAACGGTCCTGGATATCGGACAAGGCGATGCGATCCTCCTGCAGCCGGCGGGTGCACCCGCGATCCTCGTCGACGGCGGGCCGCCCGGCGAAGACTTGGTCGGAAGGCTGCGCGCGGCGGGAGTCGAGCAGCTCGGCGCCGCCTTGGTCACCCACGATCAATCCGACCATGCGGCTGGGGTCGAGGAACTGCTTGGCCGACTGCCTGTTCACCGTCTCCTCTATGCCGTGTTGGGCCGGCGAATGCTGGCCGAGGCTCGTGCCGCCGGAGTGCGGCCCCAGCGCATCGCGGCGGGGGGCGAGCTTCACTCCGGAGATCTCCGCCTCAGCGTTCTCTGGCCGCCACCCGAGCTGCTGGACGAGCCACCCGTCGGCGACGATCCGAATCGGCTCGCGGTTGTGCTGCTCGCCCGCTGGCGGGATTTCTCGATGTTGTTGACGGCTGACGCCGAGGCAGAGGCGACGCCGATCGAGGTTGGGCCGGTTGACGTTCTCAAGGTTGCCCACCATGGCAGCGACGATGCAGGCTTGGGCGAGCTGCTCGACCAGGCGGCCCCCAGGCTCGCCGTGATCTCGGTCAGCGAGGACAACCCGTTCGGCCACCCAACTCCCGCCACCCTGTCCATCCTCGCGGCGCACGGCGTCCCTACCTTGCGCACCGACCGCGACGGCACGATCGTTCTCGACGTTAGGCCTGCCTCGTTCCGGGTGGATTTGGGGGCCTGACCCTGCTATTCGCGCCTCCCTGCGTCCTAGTCCGCTTGGCCCGACGCTCGCCAGCCGGCACGCGCTGGGCTTGAGACAGGCTCTAAACGAATTACCGAATCGATTTTTGGGTTTTTGCCGTCGGCTCTACGTCCAGCTTGGCCCCGGCGACGATAGTTGTACCGGTGCTCCGTAAGCGCTCACAGCCCCACTCTCTCCATCTCGGCCGAATCAGCATTCTCGGCGACAGCTTGCCGGAGAGAATGCGAAGCACCTCGGTCGCACTCCTCGGTTTCGCCACCATTACTGGGCTCTTGCTGGTCTCTATGGCCCTCAGGCAGGAGTTTCCTTTCGTCGCCAGCTCCCCCTTGCCTACCCCTCCGTCGCTCCACGAGGATGCTCCCGACCGGAGCCCCTCGAGGCAGGCTGCGGTCGGACCCCGGGGCGATGCCGTCTCCACGGCAGCCCCAGTCTTGTCACATGAGGCAGAAGATGCCACTCCGACCGCTTCGGCTCCACCGGCGGAGGGCCCGGTGCTGGGAGCGGGATCTCCGGCCAGCGCTGAGAAGGCAGACCCGAAGCGACCGCCCCACAGGGCTCCTCCTCCGAGCTCGCCGGTCGCCACAGAGACGCCGACCGTTGCTCCGGCTGGCCAGTCGAGCGAAGGCTCCTCCGAACCGGTGCCGGGCCCGGTTTCCGAGCCAGTGCCGCCGCACCCCGGGAACGGAAATGCCTACGGCAAAGGCAACGGCAACGGTGGCGTGCCTCCCGGTCACGAATCGGGCGGGCCAGGCCGCGGCCACGATTAGCCCGATCTGACATCTAGACTCGGCGCATGGCTGAGGAGATGCGTGCGCTCTACCTGTTTGCTGGGACCGATCAGGCAAAGATCGATGCGACGCGCGCCCGTCTGCGTGAGCGAGCCGAAAAGGACGGTGGCACCGCGGCGTTGGAGGTGTTTGAGCCCAGCGAGGGACGGGGCTCACCGGATCACGAGGCGTTCCTCATGACCCTGCCGGCGATGGCGCTGACGGAGTCCCGCCGCTACTTGCTCGTCGATGGAGTGGAGCGCTGGAGCGAGCGTCAGCTGGCGGCGGTTATCCCGTCGCTCGCGATCCTGCCGCCCGATCTCACGGTTGTCCTGATTGCGCGGGCGAAACCGGCGCCAAGCCTGGTCAAGGCGGTCAAACAGGCAAAAGGCGAGGTGCATGAGTTCCAGGCACCGAGTGCGAGGGAGATGCCACGCGCTCTGGTCGGCGAGGCGCAACGTCTTGGCTTCCAACTCGAGCTTGATGCCGCCCGGATGCTGGTCGAGCGGATGGGCTCCAATCCCCTGCGGCTTCGCAACGAGCTGGAGCGGCTTCTCCTTTGGGCAGGGCAGGGTGGAGAGGTCGATGCTGCCGACCTTGAAGCAATGATCGTCGATACCTCAGAAGCAGCCGCTTGGTCGCTCTCGGACGCCGTGATCGAGCGCGATGCCGCGCTTGCATTTGCCACCGCCGAGTCCTTGATGGCTCAGGGCGAGAACGTCACCGGTCTCATCTACAACCTTGCTTCCCGCCTTCGCAAGGCATGTACGGCCGCCGAACAGATCGACGCTGGAGTTCCTCCCAAGAAAGTCGAGTCAAGCCTCGGGATGCATCCGTACGCGGCGCGCCAGCTGATCGGGCGACTCGAGAAGACGAGCCTGAATGAGCTGCACGAGGCGATGATTGCGTTCGCCGACCTCGAGGTCTGGTGCCGCGGTGGGGCCGACTATGGCGACGAGGTTGCGCTGAGTCTTGCTCTCAGACGGGCCGTGGGCGCCGGCGCCTAGCTGGGTGCTGGAGCGGCGAGCCGGGCTGCTCGGGACTTTTTCCGGGCGCCTGTGTTCTTGTGCATCCCGCCCCTCTGCACAGCCTTGTCGATTCGCGATACAAGCGAGCGATGCTCGGCCGCGATTGCTCCGGCATCGCCGTCCTCCACGGCTTTTTCGAGGCGGCGGAAATGCGTCTTCACCGCGCTCGTCAGGAGCCGGTTCTCGGTTCGCTCCCGGTCGCTGCGTAGGATCCGCTTCTTCTGTGAGGCAATGTTGGCCATATTCGGGCGGCCGACTATACCGAGTGAGGTAGGGCTTGGAGACCCCCGAGCGGCAGCATGACAAAGAGATCGCGGCCGATGCCGCAGTTCGTGCCGCGGAGGCGTTCGAGCCCGGTGAGGAGCCCATGGGCGATCCAGCGCCCGGGCGCATAGCCCGTTCGACGGCGTTTTTCTCACTCGCCACCACCGCCTCGCGGATCGCCGGCCTTGTCCGCGAGATCGTGGCGGCGGGCTATTACGGCGTCAGTGGCCCGATGTCGGCCTTCACGATCGCCTTCCAGGTCCCGAACCTAGTTCGCAGCCTTTTCGCCGACGCTGCCCTGCAGCCCGCCTTCGTCCCGATCTTCACCGAGCAGCTGGAGAAGAAGAACTACCGCGAGGCGTTTCGGCTCGCCTCCACGCTGCTCTTGCTCGTCACGCTCGTGCTCGGCGCGATCACCGCCCTCTTCGTTTTGGTCGCGCCGCTGATCATCCCGCTCTTCGCTCCCGGCTTCGAAGGGGAGCTTCTCGACCTCACCGTCACCCTCTCCCAGGTCCTCTTCCCGATCCTGATCCTGCTCGGGATCAGCGGTGTCGTGGTCGGCATCCTCAACAGCTATGACCGCTTCGGCGCCTTTGCGATCGCGCCGCTGTTCTGGAATCTGACGATCATCCTGCTGCTGGTCGTGCTGGCGCCGATGTTCGAGGGCCAGGATCGCATCTACGCCTACGCGATCGGCATTCTGGCCGGCACCCTGGTTCAGCTGTTGATCCCCGTCTTTGACCTGCGCAACACGCCGTTCAAATTCGGCTGGAGCCTCGCATGGCGCGATCGAGACGTGCGGCGAGACGTGAAACGCGTCTTCCTGCTGATGGTGCCGGTGACGATCAGTCTCGGGCTGATCAACTTCAACCTTCTGATCAACAGCCTCTTCGGCACCCTGGTCAGCGACCAAGCACCGGCCGCGATCGACAAGGCGTTCCGGATCTACCAGCTGCCGCAGGGGATCTTCTCGGTGGCGATAGCCACCGTTCTCTTCCCAACCCTTGCCCGCTTTGCGGCTCGTGGCGAGCACGACAACCTGCGGGCGACGATGGCCAACGGGATGCGGCAGATCCTCTTCGTGCTGGTCCCAGCGGCCGCCGCGGTCCTCGTTCTTTCCGATCCGATGATCCGCCTCGTCTACCAGCGGGGTGAGTTCACCCCCGAGCAGACGACCCTGGTGGCGACGGCGCTCTTCTGGTTTGCGTTCTCGCTGCCGACCAACGGCCTCTTCCTGCTGCTCACTCGCACCTTCTTCAGCCTCCAGCGGCCCTGGGTACCGACCGGAATCGCCGCCGCCAACCTCGCGGTCACAGCGCTTGCGGGCTTTGGCCTCTACCACCTCGGCGTGGGGGGGATCGTCGCCGCCACCGCAATTGCCACGGGTGTCAGCGTCATTGCCCAGTGCGTCATTCTGCGCCGCTTTCTCGGCGGCCTCGAGCTGACTCGCCTCGCCGCCACCAGCGCCAGAATCACCCTTGCCGCGGCTGCCCTGGCGGGCGTCAGCTTTGTGGTCTGGGATGTCCTCGACAGCGCCCTCGGGCGTGGTCTCGCTGGTCAAATCGCCTCGCTCGGCGTCGCCCTCGGACTGGGTGGCCTGACTTACCTGGGGGCCGCGAAGCTGATGAAGGTCGCCGAGCTCGAGCAGATAACCCGCCTGCTGCGTCGCCGCTAGATGCTTGGAGCTGGGCGCTACCTCCTGGGGGTTGCCGAGATTGGCGCCATCGTCGGCTTCGCCTGGCTTGGAGCCTCCGCCGCAAGGGCCCGACTGCTTCCCACCTTCACAGGCCTTCCAGCCCACCTGGCAACCGCGGTCCTGGTCCTGGCCCTCCTGATCTGGACCGCCGAGCTGCTTGGCACCTTCGGCTGGTTTGAGCCGCTGCCTTATCTGCTCGTGGTGGCAGTGGTGGGGCTTCTCCTTCGCGGGTGGCGCCGTAGGGGGCGGGGGGCTCCCTGCGGCGACAGGACCCGCGGTTGGGAGGTTGATGTCGCGACCGTAATTTCCGTGGCCATCGCGACAGCGGCATTTTTGAAGTTCGCCGCGGACGCAAAGCTGAAGCTCTCAACCGGCATGACCGGGTTCGACAGCACCTGGTACCACGGCACCTTCGCGGCCGGCTTCATGCAGTCGGGCAACACCTGGGGCCTGCACTTCATCGCCCCGCAGTTCCTGGCCTGGTTCTACCCGGCCAACGCGGAGGTCCTCCACGCGGTGGGTATGAATGCTTTCGGTCGAGACATCCTGTCCCCGCTGCTGAACCTTGGCTGGTTCATCGGCTGCCTGGTGGCGTGCTGGTGCATTGGGCGGCCTTATCGCGTGGGCTCCTGGTCCCTCGCGCTCGGGGCGATGGCGCTGAGCGTGCCCGCTCTCTCAGACCAGGCAGGGGAGGCTCGGAACGACATCGTGGGGATCTTCTTCCTGCTCGCGGCTGTTGCGATCGCCGTCAACGCCTGGGCTGCGCGCGGCGATCGGGAGCGCTGCTTGCCGACCGGGGCGCTCCTGGTCACGGGTCTCGCCGCCGGTCTTGCGGCCGGCACCAAGCTCAACTTCCTGCTGCCCGTCGCGGTCCTCGTCGTCGGCCTCGTGGCGATCGCGCCCGCGGGAAAGCGGTGGCACACAATCCTGGCCGCAGGCCTTCCGGCGCTGGCCGGGGGTGGCTACTGGTACCTGCGCAACCTCATCCACACCGGCAATCCACTGCCTTGGTTTGACCACCTTGGACCGATCTCATTGCCGGCGCCGGCGCAGGAGCTCGGTGGGAGGGAAGAGCACAGCGTCCTCGGGTATCTGGCCGACGGCTCGGTCTGGTCGGATTGGCTTCTCCCCGGCCTCCACGATGGCCTGGGCCTCCTCTGGCCACTGCTGGCCGGCCTGGCCCTGGCAGGCCTCGTGCTCAACCTGGGTCGAGGTGCGGGCCCCGTATTGCGGGTCTCTGCTCTGGTTGGGCTCGCCGCAATGGCCGCGTGGCTCGTCGCGCCGACCTCGGCATCGGGGCCAGAGGGAATGCCGCGGGGTTTCGAGTCGGGCCTGCGCTACCTGGCACCGGCCCTAGTCCTAGGCATGGCTCTGTTGCCCACCGTCCCCCAGTTGCGCGACCGCCTGCAGTCCCTCGGCTCGACGAGTCTGCAATCGGCGTCGAATAGCGACGCTAAAAGCAGATTCGTGCGGCTGCGGCCGGCCGGCGTCTTCCTGGGGCTGGTGGTTCTTGCGGCGGCTGTTGGCTATCCGGTCCAGCGCGACTACCTGCGGGACCGCTACGCCAACCCGACCTTCACAACGCCGGGTCTGAACGCAGCTTTCAGGTGGGCCCGCTCGGTCGAGGATGCCCGGATTGGGACGACCAGCACCCGCCAGTACCCGCTGTTCGGCACCGACCTCTCCAACCGGGTTGAGTTCGTCGGCGAAGAGCGGCCCCACGGTGGCTTCGTCGCGCCAGCCTCCTGCTTGGCCTGGCGCCGCGCCGTCAACGCCGGCGATTACGACTATGTGATCGTCAGCCGCGACCGCATCGAACCCGGCAAGCCCGCATATCCGCCTTCGGCCGGTTGGACCGAAGGCCCCGAAGCAACGGTTGTCCTCCGCAAACTCCCCACAGTCATCTTCAAGCTAAAGGAACCCTTGGATCCATCGGGGTGTGGATGATCTGGCTTCTCCGACGGGTGGCGTTGTAGGGGGAACCGCCCCGAGGAAGCTTCAGCTACCGCAGGGGCGGTGGGTCCCTGCGACGACAGGACCCGTCGGCCAAGACCGCCCGCCATACTCCGCACGCCAATGGACCAAATCCGCAACTTCTCGATAATCGCCCACATCGACCATGGCAAGTCGACCCTGGCCGATCGCATCCTCGAGGTCACCGGCGCCGTTGACCCGAAGAAAATGCAGGCGCAGATGCTCGATTCGATGGACCTCGAGCGTGAGCGCGGGATTACGATCAAGGCCCAGGCCGTGCGGGTCGAGTACAAGGCCTCCGATGGGCAGACCTATCACCTGCATCTGATCGACACGCCGGGTCACGTCGACTTCTCCTATGAGGTATCGCGCAGCCTCGCCGCCTGCGAGGGAGCGCTCTTAGTTGTCGACGCCGCCCAAGGGGTCGAGGCTCAGACGGTGGCCAATACCTACCTGGCGATCGAGAACGGGCTGGAGCTGATCCCCGTCATCAACAAGGTTGATCTGCCCGGCGCCGAGCCCGAGCGCGTCGCCCAGGAGATCGCCGATCTCACCGGCGGCGATCCCGACGAAGCTCTATTGATATCGGCCAAGACAGGGGAGGGGGTGGTCGAGGTGCTGGAGGCGATCGTCGAGCGCATCCCGGCGCCGAAGGGCGAGCCCGCTGCTCCGACCCGGGCCCTGATCTTCGACTCCGAGTTCGACCAGTACCGCGGCGTTATCGCCTACGTGCGGATCGTCGACGGCTCCTTCTGCAAGCACGAGCGGATCCTGGCGATGCAGAACGGGACCGAGGCCGACATCGACGACATCGGCTTCTTCCGGCCGGCGATGACCGCCGTGCAGGGGATGGACGCAGGCGACGTTGGCTACCTGATCACCGGGATCAAGGATGTGGCCAAGTTGCGCGTCGGCGACACGCTGACCACTTTGGAGCAGCCTGCCGGCGAGCCACTGGAGGGCTATCGCGAGGTGCGGCCGATGGTCTTCTGCGGCCTCTTCCCGATCGATACCGACCGCTACGAAGACCTCCGCGACGCGCTCGAGAAGCTGGCGCTTAATGACGCGGCGCTGTCTTGGGAACCGGAGACCTCAGAGGCCCTGGGGTTTGGCTTTCGCTGCGGCTTCCTCGGCCTCCTCCACATGGAGATCGTGCGCGAGCGGCTGGAGCGGGAGTACGACCTCGACCTGCTTTCGACAACGCCGAACGTGCGCTACGTGGTCCACCTCACCAACGGCGAGTCGCGCGAGGTCCGCAGCCCCACTGACCTCCCCGATCCCGGCTCGATCGAGTCGGTCGAAGAGCCCTACATCCGCGCCACGATCATCGCGCCCTCCGAGCAGGTTGGCGCGGTGATGGAGCTTTGCCAGGCGCGCCGCGGCACCCACGTCGACATGCACTACCTCAGCCCGCAGCGGGTGCAGATTCGCTACGACATGCCGCTGGCCGAGATCGTCCTCGACTTCTTCGACCTGCTCAAGTCCTCGACCAAGGGCTATGCCTCACTCGACTACGAGCCGATCGGCAACCAGGCATCTGATCTGGTCAAGGTCGACATCCTGCTCGCCGGCGACAAGGTCGACGCGCTCTCGATCATCGTCCACCGTGAATTCTCCTACGAGCAGGGCAAGCGGTTGGTCGAGCGCCTGCGCAAGACAATCCCGCGCCAGCAGTTCGACGTCCCGGTGCAGGCGGCCATCGGCTCCAACATCCTCGCCCGTGAGACCGTCAAGGCGGTGCGCAAGGACGTCACCGCGAAGCTCTACGGCGGCGACGTCACCCGCAAGCAGAAGTTGCTGAAGAAGCAGAAGAAAGGCAAGAAGCGGATGAAGCAGGTGGGCAGCGTCGAGGTTCCGCAGGAGGCGTTCCTGGCGGTCCTGCAGATCGACGAGTAAAAGGGAGGGTCCTCACCCCCGATCTCAGCGTCGCTTGGCGTTAGCTGAATAGACTGCCGCGCCATGGCTATCAAGACAGAGGCAATAGGCAAGGAATGGCCCGCCACCACATACGAGGTGGGCAAGGAGAAGATCGGCGAGTACGCGCGGGTGGTGGGGCTCGACAGCCCCGTTCACTTCGACCGCGAGGCCGCCAAGGCGGCCGGGTACCGCGATGTCGTCGCACCGCCGATGTTCTGCGTCGTCTACAGCGCTCCGGCGCTTGGGCCGGCGATGTTCGACGACGAGGTCGGGATGAACTTCGCCGCGATGGTGCACGGCGGCCAGGAGTTCGAGTGGGGCGAGCCGGCTTGCACGGGCGACGAGATCACCACCACTTCGAAGTGCCTTGAGATCTTCGAGAAGGACGGCAAGGGCTTCTACGTCTTCGAGACTCGATCCGTCAACCAGAACGGCGACGAGGTCGTCAAGGGCACCTGGACCAACATCGTCAGGGGGGTATGAGATGGCCGAGCTGAACGTTGGAGACCAGATCGCCGAGCTGCGGATGACGCCGGACAAGTATCTGCCGCACCGCTATGCCGGCGCCTCGGGTGACTTCAACCCGATTCACATCGACCCGGAGTTCGCGAAAGCGGTTGGGCTGCCCAACACGATTCTGCATGGCCTCTTCATGATGGGCTTGGTCGCACGGGCCAGCACCGAGGTGGCCGGCGGGGATCCAGGCGCGCTGAAGCGCCTCTCCGTCCAGTTCCGCGGGATGGGCGCGCCGGAGACCGAGATCGTCGTTACCGGCACGGTCAAGTCCGTCGAGGGCGACCGCGCCGTAATCGACACCGTCGCCGCCCAAGGCGACAACCAAACGATCCGCAACGCCGAGGCGGAAGTCCAGGCCTAGCCCATCGCCAGGGGCAGGCGCCTCTCTGCGAGGCCGCCCGTCCGGCAGGTGGTGCAGGGTCGGGGTCTAGTCGCTCCCAAAGCCTCTCAGAGGGGCACCTGCCCCTGGTGTGCCCAAGTCATAGGCTGCCCGGCGGCGCTTCTAGACTGTGAGCATGCTCTCTGAGCGACAGGAGCTGATTCTTCGCCTGGTTGTCGATGCCTACCTGGGGTCGGCGAAGCCGGTGGCGTCCAAGCAGATCGCCGAGGAGCCCGAAGTCAAGTGGGGCTCCTCGACTGTGCGGGCTGAGCTGGCGGCGCTGGAGGCAGCCGGGTACCTGACCCATCCCCACACCTCGGCGGGCAGGGTGCCGACCGATGCCGGCTATCGCCACTACGTGGACCTGCTGCTGGAGTCGGGGGCACCGCCGGCCGATGCGGAGATGGGATTGCGCCTGCGTCGTGAGATCGACGAGGCAATGCGAGAGACGACTGCGGCGCTCGTCCAGGTGACCGATCTAATGGCTTTGGCGACGGCCCCACTGCCTACGACGGCGGCGACAATCCATCGGATCGAGGTCCTGCAGCTCCAGATAGCCAAGGTGATGGTGATCGCAATCGCTTCGACCGGCGCCGTTGCGAAGCGGGTATTCGATTTCGATCAGCCAGTGGATCCGGGTCTGGTCGAGTGGGCCTCGAGCTATCTGAACGAGTCGCTGGCCGGGATGGGTGTGGGGGCGCGGATGATCGCCAACCGGCTCAACGATCCCGCCCTGGACCCGAGCGAGGCTGGCTTCATCGGCATGCTGGGCGGCGCCTTTACTGAGCTGGAGCAGGAGTCTGTCGGCACCCTCTACATGGAGGGTGCCTCGCGCTTGCTCTCAGACGATCTGCCCAGAGTCGACAAGCTGATGACCGCGCTGGAGGGACGGGCAAACGTCCTGAGCATGCTTCGCGCCAACCTCGACGAGCGAGCTGTCTTCCTGTGGATCGGCGATGAGAACCCCCAGCCTGAGCTGCGCTCGGTCAGCGTTGTAGGGGCGAACTACGGCTTGGCGCATCGCAATCTCGGCTCGGTGGGCGTGGTCGGGCCCCTGCGCATGGACTACGCCACCGCAATAGCCTCGGTGCGGGGGGCCGCCCGCGAGCTGTCGCGGTACTGCGAGAGCGTCTACAGCACCTAGCCATGCCCGCCGATTACTACGAAACCCTGGGCGTCGACCGCGACGCTTCTGAGACAGATGTGAAGCGAGCCTTTCGCCAGCTTGCCCGCGAGTTGCATCCCGATGTCAACAACCACGACCCCGAAGCGGAGGAGAAGTTCAAGGCCGCGGCTGAAGCGTATGAGGTGCTCTCCGATCCGGAGCGCCGTCGCACCTACGACGCGTATGGGCACGATGGCCTGCGCTCTGGGGGCTTCGCATCGACAGGTGGCTTCACTTCCGTCGAGGACATCTTTCAAGCGTTCTTCGGGGGCGGCGGATTTGGCTTTGAGATGCGGCGTGGGCCAATGCGCGGGCAGGACCTGATCCATACGGTTGAGATCTCCGCAGTCGAGGCGATGCTCGGGGTGTCGATCGCGATCCCGAGTCATGAGGGCAAACGCGAGATCGAGTTGCCACCCGGCATCCAGCACGGCACTCGGTTCGCGTTGCGAGGCCACGGGCTGCCAGGGTCTGCAGGCGGTCCGCCAGGGGATCTTGTGATCTCCATCGCCGTGATCGTCCCCACTGATCTATCCGAGGCCCAACGCGAGCTGGCCGAGAAGTTGAACGAGTCGATCGAGCCCCACAATCTGGGCTCACAGCAAGGCGATGAGGGCTTCTTCTCTCGCGTCCGTCGAGCCTTCGGCTGACATATAGCGCCGCCTCCTCTGCTCTCGCGAATGCCTGAAGAATCAGATATGGACAGCCATTCGCTCTCGCGTCCGGGGGCGGCTTTCTGATTCGCTTGGCCGTCAAATGCAGGCCGGAGCAGGCGGAGGTGGTGCTGGCCGAGCTGATGGTGCTGGCGCCGAACGGCGTCGAGGAAGAGAGCGGTTCCGGCTATGTCGAATACGCGATCTATGGCGGCGAGGGAGAGCTGCCGGAGCTGGGAGAGATCGAGGCGGCGGCGGGGGACAGCCTCGTTGAGGTGAGCGCCACCGAGGTGCCAGGCGACTGGGCCGATCGCTGGCAGGAGTTCCACAAGCCGGTGTTGGTTGGAGGGCGGATCTGGCTGCGGCCTTCGTGGGAGGAGTCGCGTGCCGACGCGATCGACCTCGTGGTCGACCCCGGCCGCGCCTTCGGCACCGGTGCCCACCCGACCACTCGCCTCTGCTTGGAGTTGTTGTTGGATCTGGCTGGGCCCGGCGACGCGAGTGGCCCGCTGACCGACCTCGGCACCGGGTCCGGTGTGCTCGCGATTGCCGCCGCCAAGCTCGGCTGGGGGCCGGTCCGTGGTTTCGACCACGAGCCGGCAGCGTTGGAGGCAGCTGCTTCCAACGCTGCCGCAAACGGCGTCGCGATCGAGCTCGAGCCGGTCAACCTGCGTGAGCGGCTTCCGGCCCTCGCCTCGACGACTGTCGCCAACCTCACCGCTCCGGTCTTGCTCGAGATCGCCGCGCAGCTCATAGGCGGTGGGGAGGGGCGGGGGAGCGCTCGACGGAGCCTCCCCGCCGTTGCTCCGGAGGGTGCTCCCCCGACTTCCCCCGACATCCTGATCTGCTCGGGCCTTTTGCCGACCGAGTTGGACGATGTCGGCGCTGCCTTCTCGCCGCTGGGCCTCATCGAGGATGAACGCCGTATCGACGGCGACTGGGCTGGGCTGTTGCTTCGCCGCTCCTGAAGGGTTTTCGGCCGCCCGAGGGAATATGTTTTGCGCGATGCTGGCCACGATCACCGCCTACGGCATCGGCACGTTCATCCACGTGCTTGCCGTGGTGCTCACGTTTGGGCCTACCTTCGGCTACGGCTTTTTCATCGCCGCCGCTGAAAAAAGCTCTCCGCGCGGCATCCCAGCTGTCTTGCGAGGAATCCAGCAGATCGACCGCTTTCTGGTCAAGCCAGGGCTCATTGTCGTTCTGCTGGCTGGCATCTACCTTCTGACCAAGGCCGATATTCCGGTCGACGAATCGTGGGTGAGTGTCGGCTTCGTTGCGATTGTCGTTCTGTTTGGAATGGCGCACGGTTTCTTCGGGCCGAATGTCAAAAAGGCCCTTGGGCTGGCCGAGCGCGACCTCCAGGGCGGCGACACGCTCAGTGATGAGTACGGCGCCGTCTCTCGGAAGCTCGCCATCGGTGGGCAAATTGCCGGCCTGGTCGTCGCGGTCACGATCTTCTTCATGGTCGTCAAGCCCTGACGCTCCTGCCCCCCTCTCGCCCCCAGCTCGACGCCTCCTCGCCGATCGCGATGTTCGACTCCGGGGTCGGCGGGCTCACGGTGCTGCACGAGTGCCTTGTGTCGTTGCCTGAGGAGGACTTCGTCTACCTCGGCGACACGGCGCTGTTTCCGTATGGGGACAAGGACACCGCATGGCTGCGGGAGCGGATCGGCGCCATCTCGGCTCTGCTGCTCGAGGGCGGCGCCAAGCTCCTGGTGATCGCCTGCAACACGGCTACCTCGATTGGCGACGACGTGGCGCGGGAGGTCGCCGCGGAGCACGGGGTGGAGGTGGTTCCCGTCGTCGAGCCACAGGCCGAGATCGCGGCGGCGATCACCGACAACGGACGGATCGGCGTCTTGGCGACGCCAAACACAGTCGAGAGCGGTGCCTATCGTCGCGCCCTGGAAGCGCAGGGACGCGCGCTGGAGGTGACTGAAGTCGAGGCGCCTGACCTGGCTCCCTTCATTCAGCAGGGCTCCCCATTCGATGAGAGCACGATGGAGATGGCCCGCTCCTACTGCGCGCCGTTGAAGCGCGCGAAGGTCGACACCCTGATCCTTGGTTGCACCCACTATCCGTTGGTCGCGCCGATGCTGCAGCGCATTCTTGGGCGAGACATTCGCTTGGTCAGCGGAGGGCATGCCGTCGCCGCCGCCGTCCAGCGTTCCCTGGAGAGGCGGGGCCTTGCCCGTGAGGCCGACGGCGAGGGCGACTATCGCTTTCTCTGCACCGGCGAGGTCGATTCTTTCCGAGATCTCGGAACCCGGTTCCTGCAGATGCCGCTCGGCGAGATCGAGCAAGTCGCGCTCCATACGTAGCCCGACGCCAGGCCTGAGGAGCCTGCATTCCTGGGAGCGGGACTAACCTTACGGCGATGAGCATTCTCGAGCAGGTGCAGGCAGACGTTCGCACGGCCATGAAGGCCGGCGAGCGAGAGCGTGCCGCGGCGTTGCGGATGATCGTCGATGCGCTTCAGCAGGACGCCAAGCTAGGCAAGGGCGATGAGGTGGCGGTGCTGCAGCGGGAGCGGAAGAAGCGATTGGAGGCCGCCGAGGCATTCGGCGATGCGGGCCGGAAAGAGCAGGCAGCGGCAGAGAGCTTCGAGGCCGATCTGGTCGAGGGGTACCTGCCCCAGCAGCTGTCCGACGAGGAGCTGGCCGAGTTGGTTGCCGCTGCGGTGGAGGAGACGGGGGCCAGCGAGCAAAAGCAAATGGGCCAGGTGATGTCGGCGCTGATGCCAAAGGTGGGCGGGCGCGCCGACGGCAAGCGTGTCAGTGCCGCGGTGCGTGAGCGACTTGGCTCGTAGGCATCTGACTCTCGACAACGCGGTCGCCGCTGAGCTGGCCGGCTCCGAGGACGCCGTGCTCAGAGCGCTGCGAGGCCATCTCGACTGCGAGTTCCACCTGCGCGGGAACGTGCTGACTCTCAATGGCGAGTCAACCGACGTCCAGACCGCCGCCACGGTCGTCGATGAGCTGGTCGACCTGATCGAGCAGGGCCACGAGGTCGCACCGGGGACGATCGAAGCGGTTGCGGGGGCGCTTGACGCCCATGAGAGCCCAGCCCAGATTCTCGAGGACGTCGTCTGGCGGCACCGCAACACGAAGGTGTCGCCGAAGACGCTCAACCAGAAGCGCTACGTCGACTCGATTCGCCGGCAGACGATCACCTTTGGGATCGGACCGGCAGGCACAGGCAAGACCTTTCTCGCCGTTGCCATGGCCGCCGCGGCGCTGGCCGAGCGTGAGGTGCAGCGGATCATCCTCACCCGCCCCGCCGTCGAGGCGGGGGAGAGGCTCGGCTTCCTGCCCGGGGACATCCAGGCCAAGGTGGACCCTTATCTTCGGCCGCTCTTCGATGCGCTCTACGACATGCTCGATCCCGATCGGGTCAACGGCTACTTCGAGCGCGGTGTCATCGAGGTGGCCCCACTCGCCTTCATGCGCGGCCGCACCCTCAACGATTCTTTCGTGATCCTGGATGAGGCGCAGAACACGAGCCCGGAGCAGATGAAGATGTTCCTCACCCGGCTCGGCTTCAACTCGCGGATGGTGGTGACCGGCGACATCACTCAGATCGACCTGCCCACCGACCAGCGATCCGGATTGGTCGTCGTCAAAGACATCCTCGATGAGGTGCCCGACATCTCCTTCGTGCGGTTCGGCGGCGAGGACGTGGTGCGCCACAAGCTGGTCCAGCGAATAGTTGCGGCTTACGATGAGCACGGAAACCGCGAGCGAGCCGCTCGCGCCGAACACGGGCCGACCCCGGGCACTTGAGCCTGGACCTCGGCGACGTCCCTTCCGAGCTGCGGCCGGCCGTTGCGGCTGCGCTTGACGCGGCCGGCGTCTTCGATGGGCACCTTGCGGTCGAGATCGTCGACGCAGGGCGGATTCGCGAGCTCAATCTCGAGCATCGAGACAGAGACGTGCCAACCGATGTCTTGGCGTTCCCGATCGACGGGCCCGGGCCGACCCCCGGCCCGCGCGAGCTGGGAGACGTTGCGATCTGCCCCGAGCACTGTTCCGACGTGATCGAGGCCGCCGTCCACGGAGCCCTGCACCTCTGCGGCTATGACCACGAGACCGATAGCGGCGAGATGCTCGCCCTTCAGCACCAGGTCATCGCCGCGCTGCCCCCAGACGCGGGAGCGAGCAAGCGCCAATTTGGCCGGGGATCATGAGCACGAGCGAGCGAGAGCAGAGGGGGCTGCGCGCAGGGTTCGTGGGATTGGCCGGTCGGCCCAATGTCGGCAAGTCGACCCTGGTCAATGCGATCGTCGGGCGCCACGTCGCGATCGTCTCCGTGCGGCCGCAGACGACTCGGCGCGCGATCCGCGGAGTCGCCACCGATACCGACGCCGGCCGCCAGCTCGTCCTCGTTGACCTGCCGGGCGTGCAGCGCCCGCGCGACGTGCTCACGGAGCGAATGCAGCACCGGGTCGAGCGGGAGCTGTCCGAATCGGACCTGGCCTTGATCGTCATCAATGGCGAGGAGGGAGTGGGGCCGGGCGATCGCTTCATCGCGCGGACCCTGCTCGAAGCCGGCGCCAAACTGCCGGTGATCTGCGTGGTCAACAAGGCGGACAAGCTCGGGCCGAACGAGCTGGTCCCGGTGCTCGCTGAGGCCGCTGAGCTGGATGGGGTCGACGAGATCTTTCCAATCAGCGCGCGCACCCGGGAGGGGTTGGAGCCCCTGGTGCAGCGACTGGGCGAGCTGATGCCCGAAGGGCCCTACATGTATCCGCCGGAGGACCGAAGCGACCAGTCGAGCGAGCTGCTGTTGGCCGAGCTGATTCGCGAGCAGGTGCTGAACCGGACCCGACAGGAGATACCGCACTCGGTCGAGGTCTCGGTCAAAGAGATCGCCACTCGCGACGATGGCCTGGTTACCGTCGAGGCCCAGATCTGGGCGGAGACCGAGTCCCAGAAGGGGATCCTGATTGGCAAGGGCGGCACCAAGATCAGCGAGGTCGGAACCGCCGCCCGCCGTTCCTTGGAAACCGAGCTGGAGGCCAAGGTCCACCTCGACCTCCAGGTCCAGGTCCGCCGCCACTGGCGTCGCGACGAGGACCTACTCGATCGCCTGGGGATCGAATGAGGCGACCTGCCATACGATTGCTTGATGTTCGAGCAGGTGAAATTCGACGAGCGGGGGCTGGCACCGTGCGTGGCGCAGGATTTCGCCAGCGGCGAGGTGTTGACGCTCGCCTACGTCAACGAGGAGTCCCTGCAACTGACCGTGGAGACGGGCGAGCTGCACTTCTACAGCCGCTCGCGCGAGGAGATTTGGCGCAAGGGAGAAACCTCCGGCAACGTGCTGAAGCTGCGCGAGCTCCGCTACGACTGCGACGGGGACGCGATTGTCGCCCTGGTCGAGCCGACGGGCCCCGCCTGCCACACCGGTGAGCGCAGCTGCTTTCACCGTGAGCTCGACGGTGACGGCGAGCCGGCTCCGCCGGCCCACGAAGCGCTGACCGCGTTACAGCGCACCCTGCGCAGCCGCGCCGCCGAGCGGCCGGAGGGCAGCTACACCGTGAAGTTGCTCGACGATCCACAGCTGATCGGGGAGAAGGTTGAGGAGGAGGCCGAGGAGGTGGCCCGCGCGGCGCGCGAGGAGTCCGATGAGCGCGTCGCCGAGGAGGCCGCCGACCTGCTCTACCACCTCAGCGTGCTGCTGGCTTCTCGTGAGGTTTCCCAGGCCACCGTGATGGAAGTGCTCAATGGCCGTCGCGGCTGATTCCGAGCTTCGCCTCGAGCCGAGCCTCGAAGAGGCCCGCGAGCTTGCCTCGCAAGGCAACGTGGTGCCGGTGCGTGCTCGCTTCGTCGATGACTGCGAGACGCCCGTCTCCGCCTTCCTGAAGCTCCGCGCGGGTGAGCCTGAGGGAGCGCCGTGCTTCCTGCTCGAGTCCGCCGAGCAGGGCCAGGTCGGCCGCTACTCCTTCGTCGGTATCCGTCCCCGCTCCGTCCTGCGCTGGAGCGATGGCGTGCTGTCGGAATGGGGTGGAGCGGCGCCCTCGGGCGATCCGGTGGAAACCGCCGAGGCCGCCGACCCCTATGCGGCGGTTGCCTCCTATCTAGACCGCTTCAAGCTCGCACCGGTGGACGGATTGCCTCCCTTCGCCGGCGGGGCGGTCGGCTTCTTCGGCTACGACCTGGTCCGTACGGTCGAGCCGCTCGGAGAGCCGAACCCGGACCCGCTTGGGCTCCCCGATTTGGCTTTGATGATCACCGACGTGCTGCTCGTCTTCGACCATCTGCGTCACGAGCTGACGATCATGGCTTGCGCCTTCGCTGATGAGGGCGGGGGGATCGACGCCGCCTACGCGCGCGCTTCCGATGCGATCGCCGACGTTCGTAGTCGGCTTCGCGCCGCGGTGCCGGTCCCGGCCTCTCCAATGGTCAGCGAGGCACCGACCTTTACCTCCAATATGGAGCAGGGGGAGTTCGAAGCCGCGGTCGAGCGGATCGTCGAATACGTCCACGCCGGAGACGCCTTTCAGGTCGTGCCCTCGCAACGCTTCTCCGCTCCCGCACCGGTCGAGGCCTTCTCGGTCTACCGCGGGCTTCGCGCTGTCAATCCTTCCCCTTACATGTACTTCCTCGAGTTCGGCGACTTTCAGATCGCCGGAGCCTCGCCGGAGCCGCTGGTCAAGGTCAACGGGAGGCAGGTCGAGGCGCGGCCGATCGCCGGCACCTATCCACGCGGGGCCAGCGAGGAGGAGGACCGGCGCCTTGCCGAGCGCCTCGTCAACGACCCCAAGGAGCGCGCCGAGCACGTGATGCTCGTCGACCTCGGCCGCAACGACCTCGGCCACGTATGCGAGTACGGGTCGGTCACCGTGGACGAGCTGATGATCGTCGAGACCTACTCGCACGTCCTCCACATCGTCAGCCAGGTATCGGGGACGCTGCGCGACGGCGTCAGCGCGATGGACGTGCTGCGCTCGGCGTTGCCCGCCGGCACCCTCTCCGGCGCCCCGAAGGTGCGGGCGATGCAGATCATTGATGAGCTGGAGCCGATCAAGCGCTGCTCCTATGGAGGCGCGATCGGCTATCTCTCATGGAACGGCGACCTAGATACGGCTATCCACATCCGCACCGTCGTGGTCAAGGACGGGGAAGTGCACGTGCAGGCCGGTGGTGGCACTGTCGCCGATGCCAAGCCGGCCAACGAGTACAACGAGTCGGTCAACAAGGCGAAGGCGGTCTTCCGCGCCGTCGAGCTCGCCTGCGAACAGCCGGATTGGGCCTGAGGGAAGATGGTGCTCTGATGCGCGCGCTCGTCATCGACAACTACGACAGCTTCGTCTACAACCTGGTCCAGTACCTGGGGGAGCTCGGGGCCGAGGTCGAGGTGGTGCGCAACGACCGCGCCGAGGTCGACGAGCTGCTGGAGCGGGACGTCGACCGGCTTGTCGTCTCGCCAGGGCCGTGCACCCCCGCCGAGGCCGGGATCTCGGTCGAGGCGGTCCGGGCCTTCGCGGAGGCCGGCACGCCGGTGCTCGGCGTCTGCCTCGGGCACCAGGCGCTGGTCGTCGCCTTCGGCGGACGGGTCGTCGTCGGCGACCCGATCCACGGCAAGGACGCCGAGGTCGAGCACGACGGCCGCACGATCTTCGCTGGCCTGCCCAGCCCGCTGGTGGCCGGCCGCTACCACTCGCTCGTCGCCGCGCCGGACTCGGTGCCCGACGCGCTCGAGGTCAGCGCCACCTACGGCGATGTCGTGATGGGCGTCCGCCACCGTGACCTGCCTGCCGAGGGAGTCCAGTTCCACCCCGAGTCGGTTCTCACACCGCAGGGCAAGCACCTGCTGGCGAACTTCCTCGGAGAGGGGGTGTTGTCCTCCAATGGCGCCCAATGACGTCCTCACGCGGGCGATCGACGCCGTCTGCTCGGGCGACCACCTCACTGCCGACCACGCTGCCGCGGTCCTCGCCGAGATCATGGAGGGACGGGCGGGCGAGGTGCAGACGGGGGCCTTCCTCGTCGCCCTGCGGGCCAAGGGGGAGACTGTCTCCGAGCTCGTCGGGCTGGCGCGGACGATGCGCTCGCTCGCGGCCCCGGTCGAGACCTCTCGCACGGACCTCGTCGATACCGCCGGCACCGGCGGCGGCCCCTCGACCTTCAACGTCTCGACCACAGCAGCCCTGGTCGCCGCTGCCGCGGGCTGCGCGGTCGCAAAGCACGGCAACCGCTCGAACACCCCATGCGGGTCGGCCGAAATTCTCGAGGCGCTGGGAGTCAACATCGACCTCGACCCAGCGCAGGTGGGCCGGTGCATCGACGAGGTCGGCTTCGGCTTCATGTTCGCCCCCCGCCACCATGCCGCGATGGCCCATGTCGTCCCGGTCCGCAAGGAGCTCGGCGTGCGGACGATCTTCAACTTCCTCGGGCCCCTGACCAACCCGGCCGGGGCGCAGCGGCAGCTGCTCGGCGTCTCCGACCGCCACTATCAGGAGACGGTCGCCGAGGCGCTGGTCGGCCTCGGAGCGGTGCGGGCGATGGTGGTGACGGCGGAGGACGGCCTCGACGAGCTCTCGATCTCCTCCCGCACCAGGGTGATCGAGGTCGCCGACGGCGGCACCAAGGAGTGGTTTGTCGAGCCCGGCGACTTCGGCCTCGCCGCGGCGGAGCTAGGGGAGGTGGCCGGCGGCACCCCGGAGGAGAACGCCGTCGCCGTGCGCTCGGTGCTCGAAGGCGAGCCGGGCCCCCGCCGCGACCTCGCCGCGCTCAACGCGGGCGCCGCGATCTACGTCAGCGGCCTCGCCGACGACCTCCAGAGGGGCGTCGAGAAGGCCACTGAATCGATCGACAGCGGCAGCGCCGGTCAGCTGCTTGACCGCCTGATTGCAACGACCGGGGACGCCGGTCACTAGGCTTCCGTTTCTCACGTGGGAATGATCGAGCAGCTAATCGCCGCTGCGCGCGACGGGGTTCACGAGCGTCGCCAGCAGATTCCTCAGTCCGACCTCGAGTCCAGGCTTCCGGAACGTGGTCGAGACCGCCCCTTCAGCGAGGCGCTGGTTCGTCCTGGCCTCTCGGTGATCGCCGAGTTCAAGCGTCGCTCGCCGAGTGCCGGTGAAATCTCAACGACCGCAACGGTTGCCGAGCAGGTTGGGGCTTACGAGCGAGGAGGGGCGGCTGCGCTTTCGATCCTTACGGACGAGCGTCACTTTGGCGGCTCGCTCGAGGACCTGCGGGCTGCTCGCTCGGCCTGTGACCTCCCGATCCTCCGCAAGGACTTCATCGTCGATCCCTACCAGCTCTATGAGGCGGCTGTGAACGGGGCCGACGCGGTGCTGCTGATCGTCCGGGCTCTCGATGACCGAGAGCTGGAGGGCCTCTATGAGGCGGCGCGCGGGCTCGACCTCGATTGCCTGGTTGAGGTTCACGACGAGCCGGAGCTGGAGCGCGCACTCGCGCTCGATGCTGACGTGATCGGCATCAACAACCGCAACCTCGACGAGGGCTCGGTCAATATCGTCACGACGTATGAGCTGATGCCGGACGTGCCGGCGGGAAAGACCGTCGTCGCCGAGAGCGGTATCTCGACTCGCGCTGAGCTGGAGGAGCTGGAGAGGGTGGGTGTGGACGCGGTCCTGATCGGCTCGGCGCTGATGCAGGCCACCGACCCCGAGGCGCTGGTGCGTGAGTTCACCGGCTCCGATGAAGGCACCCGCGAGCACCGCCTCCCCTGAGATGCCTGATCCACGACCACGCGGTCGTGGAATCAACCACCTGAGATTTAGGATGTCTTTGGAGACCGTTAAGGACCAGCTCAGCCACGCCTTGCATGATTGAGGCGATGGGTCGGACGAAGCGCATTCTCGGAACTCCATTTGTCTCAGCGTTGATCGGCGGTGTCGTGGTCGGGGTCTTTGGCTGGCTTGCGATTGCGGCCGGCTGGATCGATGCCCAGGAGAGCTCGACGCCCTCCACGACGACGGCGGCTCTGGCAGCGCCGATCGTGAGCCACGACAACGACGCAAACGTCGTCAACGAGATCTACCGCCGCGACCGGCAGGGGATTGCGTTCATCGAGGCCGATCAGCCCGCTCAGGAAGCTTCGCCGTTAAGCCCCTTTGGCCAGCCTGAAGGTGGGGGGGTTGCAACCGGATCGGGCTTCGTCATCGACACAGAAGGCCACCTCCTCACAAACAACCACGTTGTCGACGGCGCCGGCGAGATTTCGGTCAAGCTCGGATCCTCGGATGAGTCCTATGCGGCCAAGGTCGTAGGGACCGACCCGGCGACCGACGTTGCCCTGCTCAAGATCGACGTGCCCGGCGACCAGCTCCACCCGCTCGCACTGGGCAACTCTTCGGAGGTCGAAGTCGGTGACCCGGTGGTCGCCATCGGCAACCCCTTTGGGCTTGACAGCACAGTGACCAGCGGCATCGTCTCTGCTCTGCAGCGACAGATACAGGCACCAAACGGCTTCTCCATCTCCCACGTGATCCAGACCGACGCCGCGATCAACCCCGGCAACTCCGGTGGCCCGCTGATCGACGCGAGTGGGCGGGTGATCGGGATCAACTCTCAGATCGAGACCGGCGGAGGGGGCGGTGGCAACGTTGGCATCGGCTTCGCGATCCCAATCAACACCGCACGCGAAGTGGCCGAACAGATCGAGGAGGACGGCAGGGTCGAGCACGCCTACCTTGGGATCAGCGGCGGCAGCATCACTCCCGATCTGGCAAGAGCCCTGAACCTGCCGGTCGACGAAGGCGTCCTCGTTGCCGAAGTGGCCCAGGGCGGCCCGGCCGACAAGACGGGGATCGAGGGCGGCGATACCGAGGCCACGATCGAAGGAGCCAGCGTCACCCTTGGCGGCGACATCATCACCGAGCTCGACGGCAAGCCGGTTTCCGGCATGGACGATCTCGTCAACGTCATCAACGGCGGCAAGCCCGGCGATGAGATTGACCTGACCGTGTTGAGCGGAGGCGACGAAAAGACCGTGTCGGTGACGCTCGGCAACCGCCCCAGCTCGGTGAAATAAGAGCCGGCTGGTCCTGCTCCTCCCGTACCCTGGAGGGGTGCGGGTGAAGATCTGTGGCATAACGAACATCGACGACGCCGCCGAGGCGGTGCGGCTTGGCGCCTGGGCAATCGGCCTCGTCCACTACGAGAAGAGCCCACGGCGATGCGAGCCGGCCGATGCCGCGGCGATCGGCGCTGCCTTTCGCCGTAAGTGCGAGGTGGTGGGGGTATTCGTCAATCCCGAGTTGGAGGAGATCGACAAAGCGGTCGAGAACGCGGGCCTGACGATGGTTCAGCTGAACGGAGAAGAGGGTCCGTCGTTCTGCGCCGAGACTGCGCGCCGGACTGGAGCCAAGGTGATCAAGGCCATCCACGTCGCCAGTGCCGCCGATGTCCATGCTGCCGAGGCATTTCGCACCGACTACCACCTGTTCGATCGCCGGGGCGAGGGCCTCTGGGGCGGCACGGGGAAGAGCTTTGACTGGGGCCTGCTGCGAGAGCAAAGCTCACAAGTCCCTGCGATCGTCGCCGGCGGGCTGCGGCCCGAGAACGTCGCCGAGGCAATCGCCGTCACGCGGCCCTTCGCCGTTGACGTCGCAAGTGGAGTCGAGGCTGAGCCCGGGCGCAAGGACCACGCTGCGATGACCGCATTCTTCGAGTCGGCTCAGGGGACTAGCGTTCCAATCCAATGACCGGGACCGTCGAGGAAAGATTCGGCCCCTATGGAGGCCGCTACGTCCCCGAGACGTTGATCGCTGCCCTCGATGAGCTCACCGCCGCATGGGCAGAGGCCCGCGAGGACGAGGAGTTCCGCAATCAGCTCGGATCGCTGCATCGCGACTTCATCGGTCGTCCGACGCCGCTTTACCCGGCCGAACGACTCTCTGAGCGGGTTGGCAACACCGTCTACCTGAAGCGGGAGGACCTCGCCCACACCGGCGCCCACAAGATCAACAACGCGATTGGGCAGGCGCTGCTCACTCAGCGAATGGGCAAGCCGCGGGTGATCGCCGAGACCGGCGCCGGGCAGCACGGTGTGGCGACCGCGACGGCCTGTGCGCTGTTCGGCTTGGAGTGCGTTGTCTATATGGGAACCGAGGACATTCGCCGTCAGGCCCCCAACGTCGAGCGGATGCGCCTGCTGGGAGCGGAGGTAGCGCCGGTTGACGCCGGGGCACGCACCCTGAAGGAGGCGGTCTCCGCCGCGATCCGCGACTGGGTCGCCAACGTCGAGACGACCCACTACGTGATCGGCTCCGCGGTGGGCCCGGCGCCTTTTCCCGCCCTGGTCCGCGACCTGCAGCGGGTGATCGGCGACGAGGCGCGCGAACAGGCCCTTGCGACTGAGGGCGCTCTGCCAGCACGGGTGATTGCCTGCGTCGGCGGCGGCTCCAACTCGATCGGCATCTTCACCCCGTTCATCGAGGACGCCGGAGTCGAGCTGATCGGCATCGAGGCAGCGGGAGAGGGGCTCGACACCGATCGCCACGGAGCATCCCTGGGGGCAGGGCGAACCGGCGTCCTGCACGGCTCCCTGTCCTCTGTGATCGCCGACGCCGAGGGCCAGATCCTCGAGGCTCACTCGGTCTCTGCCGGCCTCGACTACCCGGGCGTCGGCCCAGAGCACGCCCACCTCCGCGATACCGGGCGCGCCACCTACACAGCTGTGACCGACGTTGCGGCGCTTGCCGCTTTCGCCGAGCTCTCGCGCCTCGAGGGGATCATCCCCGCACTCGAGTCCGCCCACGCCATAGCTTGGCTCTTGGAGAACGGTGGCAGCTCCGGCTACGACATCCTCTGCCTCTCCGGCCGCGGCGACAAGGACCTCGCCGAGGTGTTGGAGAAGACCAGTGGTTGACGGTGAACCCGCCGCCCCCGGACGCGGGAGCGAGGGCCAGTCCATATCTGTTTCTTCTGGCCTGAGCGGGAGCAGAGGAGGCGGCGGAAATGGTGTTGATCGGATCGCCGGAGCATTTGAGAAGGCCCGGGGCGAGGGGCGGGCGGCGCTGATGCCCTACATGATGGCCGGCTTCCCCGACCCGGATTCCTCGCTGGCGATCGCCGAGGCCTACGCCGCCAGCGGCGCCGACCTGATCGAGTTGGGCATCCCCTTTTCGGACCCGCTTGCCGATGGTCCGACGATCCATGCAGCCGCCACGACGGCGCTGGCGGCCGGCGCGACCATGGACACCGCGATGCAGGTCTGCGAAGCGGTTGCGAACCGGGTGCCGGTGGTGCTGATGGTCTACGCCAACATGGTGCTTGCCAACGGTGGCCCCGCCGAGTTCGCCGCCCGCGCCGCCGCCGCAGGGGCGGCGGGGGCGATTGTGCCCGACCTGCCGCTAGGAGAGGACGGGGAGGTTCGGAATGGCCTCAGCGATGCCGGGCTCGCACGCGTTCCATTGCTTGCTCCGACCACGCCAGGGGAGCGCCGCGGACAAATATGCGCCGGGGCCCAGGGCTTCGTCTACGTCGTTTCCACCGTTGGCACGACTGGGGAGCGCGCGCAGCTTCCAGCCGGCCTCACGGATCTGGTCGCGGCGGTCAAGGCCGAAGCCGAAGTGCCGGTGGCGGTTGGGTTTGGGATCGGGACCCCCGAACAGGCCGCGCATGTAGGAGGCATTGCCGATGGGGTCATCATCGGCAGTCGACTTGTGCGGGCGGCGGGCGAGGCCGGGTCGGCCGAAGCAGCCGCTGCGGCGGTTGGCGCCTTCCTTAACGAGACGCGCGTCGCCCTCGCTGGATAAGCTCCGAGGCGCAATGGGACTGGTCGTGACCTTCTTTCTGGCCCTCGCGGCGATGACGATTTCCTACGCGCTCGGGCAGGGCGGGCCGGTCGCCGGTCTCGTCTTCCTGACGGTGCTTTTCATCGGCGCCGCCGCACGCGTCGCGCAGCAGACCCTCAAGCCCGGCGACTAGAGAGACCAGCCGCTCTCTCGCCTAGCTGCGGGCTTAGAACCTCAAGCCCGCGTCGCGATCACCTCTAGGTACTCGGCCTCGAGCACGAGCGCGCGGTCGCCGGCAGTGTTCGCTGCCTCAAGGAACGCTTGCAGGTCATCGGTGAGCGCCTGTTCGCCCTCAGGGCCGACCCGTTCGTAGGCCGTCTGGGTCGGGCCGAAGTAGGTACGGAAGAACTCGATGTAGTGGTCGGCGGAGCGGAATGGCTGGCGTGAGATGCGACGCTCGACCCGCAAGTCCGCGATCCCGTCGCCAAACAGCTCCCGCAGGCGCTCTTCGGTGCCCCACAGCAGGGGCGAGTCGACTCCGGGCGGCGGCGGCGCGTGCTTGGCTATCGTCTTGAACATCTTGCCGACGGCGCCGTCGGGGGTCCAGTTACCCATCCCGATCCGGCCGCCGGGCTTGACCACCCGCAGCAGCTCCGATGCCGCCTTTGGCTGGTCGGGGGCGAACATCGCGCCAAAGATCGACATCGCGACGTCGAAGCTCGCGTCCTCGAAGGGGAGATCCTGGGCGTCGGCCTCAACGAACTCGACCTCCAGCCGCTCGGCGGCGGCACGCTCGCGGCCGCGCTCGAGCAGGGCGGGAACGTAGTCGGCGCCCACCGTGCCACCCCAGGTCCGCCGTGCCGCCGAGATTGCGCCGTTGCCGCTGCCGCAGGCGACGTCTAGCACGCGCTCGCCCGGGATCAGCTCGAGCGCCTCGGCGAGGTTCTCGCTGGCGTTGTAGACGATGCCGGCGACCATCGCGAAATCGCCTTTCGACCAGATCTGCTGCTGGACCTGGGTTACCGCCGCCAGATCCGGGGATGCGTCGTTCATCTCTGTCCTCCTTGGGGGTTAGCTCGAAACTACCGTGTCGTGCGCGCCGCCGAGTGCCTAAAGTGAGCCGATGCGTATCGGCGTGCTCACCGGTGGCGGCGACTGTCCGGGCTTGAACGCGGTGATCCGGGCGATCGTTCGCAAGGGGGTCGAACATTTCGGCCACGAGTTCGTTGGCTATCGCGACGGTTGGCGTGGCCCACTGGAGGGCGACGGCGCCCCGCTCGGCGTTCCCGAGGTGCGCGGCATCCTGCCCCGCGGCGGGACGATCCTCGGCGCCTCGCGGACCAATCCCTTCAAGGAAGACGATGGGGCGGCGCGGATCGCCGAGAATCTGTCCGCGGCTGGAGTCGACAGCCTGATCGCGATCGGTGGTGAGGACACGCTCGGAGCTGCGGCTCGCCTACACGACGAGCACGGCATACCGATCGTCGGGGTGCCGAAGACGATCGACAACGACCTCAGCGCCACCGATTACACCTTTGGCTTCGACACGGCGGTCAACATCGCGATGGAGGCGATCGACCGTCTCCACACCACCGCCGGCAGCCATCACCGCGTGCTGATTGCCGAGGTGATGGGACGCCATGCGGGCTGGATCGCCTTTCACGCCGGCCTCGCCGGTGGCGCCAATGTGATCCTCATCCCCGAGCAGCCGTTCGACATCGAGCGAGTTTGCGAGCTCGTCGGTCGTCGCTATGACGCCCATTTCGCACCGATCGTCGTTGTCTCCGAGGGTGCCCAGCCGGTTGGCGGCCTGCCCGAGGTCCAGGACGAGAAGCTGGACGCTTTCGGGCACGTCCGCCTCGGCGGCATCGCTCACTGGCTGGAGGGCGAGATCGAGAGTCGCACCGGGAAGGAGGCCCGGGCAACCGTGCTTGGGCACGTGCAGCGGGGAGGTACCCCGACCGCCTTCGACCGGGTGCTGGCAACTCGCTTCGGCCTGCACGCGATCGATGCGGTCGATGCGAAACGCTGGGGGACGATGACGGCCTTGCGTGGCACCGAGATCCAGCTGGTCGAGCTGACCGAGGCGACGGCGGAGCTGAAGACCGTCCCCGAATCTCTCTACCAAGAGGCAGAGGTCTTCTTTGGCTAGGAAGGTCGCGGCAGCGCTTGCCTGCGGGGTGCTCGTACTGGCGGCGGGCTGTGGAGAGGACGAAGGGGTGGGGGAGGGAGCCACCGCGACGATCTACGCGGGGGTCGCCTACTGCCACCTGGCCAGCCGCGCTCTTGAGAACGAAGGCGGACGCGTCGGCTCGCTCCGAGTTCAGATCCACTGCCTGCCTTCGACCGAGAAGGCCGGCGTCTATGACCTCGCTCAGATTGGCGCCAACGCTCGGCGGGCGACCGAGGACTCCACCACGGTGGCCTACATCGGCGAACCCGAGCCCCACGCCACACGCTTCTCGGAAACGATTCTCGAAGAAGCGGGAATCGCCCAGCTGTCGGACATGAACGGCTCCCAGGCGATGCACAAGATCCTCGATGCCATCCGTCAAGCCGATACGAGCTCAGACAGCCTCCGCGAATCGGTTCGCGACGAGCTGCAGTAAATCGTCAGAGCAGGTCGGCGAGTGCCTCATCGAGCTGCGGGTAGCGGAACTCGTAGCCGAGATCCTGCGCTCGCCTAGGCAAGACCCTCTGTCCACCGCGGAGAACCCTCCCGAACTCTTTGCCGTACATCAGGTCCAGTGTGACTCCAGGCACCGGCACCACAGCCGGCCGGCCCAACACCTTGCCGAGCGCCTTCGAGAAGGCCCTGTTGGTAACCGGGTTGGGCGCCGTCGAGTTGACCACACCGCTTACGTTGTCGTTGTCGACCGCCCAGAGCAGGATTCCAACCTCGTCGGCGACGTGGATCCAGGAGACGTACTGCGCGCCGCCTGCGAGCGGACCGCCGACGCCCAGCTTGAACGGTGTCAGCAGTGCGGCGAGGAAGCCGCCGGTTGGGTCGAGCACGTGGCCGGTGCGGACGATGACGAGACGTACGCCCGTCCCTTTCGCCTCCTGCGCTGCTTTCTCCCACTCGCGCACGACCTCCGCGTCGAACCCCTCTCCGGGGTCGCTCGACTCGTCGACGAGCGCCTCGCCGCGGTCGCCGTAGAAGCCGATCGCCGACTGGTTGACCAGGACTCGCGGCTTGTCCTCGAGGCCAGCGATCGTGCCGATCAGGTTGTGCGTGCCGGTGCGGCGGCTCTCCATGATCCGACGCTTGGCCTCGTCGGTCCAGCGCTGGTTGATCTTCTCGCCGAGCAGGTTGACGACGGCGTCGACGCCGTCGAAGGCCTCGGCGGGCGGCCGTTCGAGGGCCGGCTCCCAGGCGTGCCAGTTGACGCTGGGATTGGTCCGGCGCGCCCGCTTCGGGTCGCGCGTCAGGCCGACGACGGTGTCGCCTCGGACCAGCAGCGAGTCGCAGAGAGCCGACCCGATGAAACCGCTGGCTCCGGTGACGAGCACTCGCACGGCGTTAGGTGACCTCCACCGTGGAGAAGGTCCCGGTCTCCTCGCTGAAGCGGGCGATGCCCTCGCGCTTTGCCTCTTCGACCACGGCTCGAGCGACCTGTGGCGCAACATCGCGGTCGAAGACGCTGGGGATGATGTAGTCCTCGGAGAGGTCGTCCTCGTTGACCACCTCGGCGATCCCCTTGGCGGCGGCCATCTTCATCTCCTCGGTGATGCGTGGCGCGCCCGCGTCGAGTGCGCCGCGGAAGATCCCAGGGAAGCAGAGGACGTTGTTGATCTGGTTTGGGTAATCGGAGCGACCCGTTGCCATGATCCGCACGTAGGGAGCGGCGTCCTCGGGCATCACCTCGGGGTTGGGATTGGCCATCGCGAAGACGATGGCATCGTCGTTCATCTTGCCCAGCGACTCCGCCTTGATGATGCCTGGGCCGGAGAGGCCGATGAAGAGGTCCATGCCCTCGATCACCTCGTCGGGCTGGCCACTCAGCTTGTCGGGATTGGAGTTCTCCGCATACCAGCGCTTGATGCCGCTCATCTCACCCGACACGTAGTCCTCGCGCTCGGTCGAGAGCGCTCCCTGGCGATCGCAGCCAATGATGTGGGTGACCCCAGAGGCCAGCATCATCTTGGTCACCGCCACGCCGGCCGCGCCGAGCCCGACCATCAGCACTCGCAGCTCCTCGATCGGCTTGCCGACGATCTTCAGAGCGTTGAAGAGCGCCGCCATCGTCACCACGGCGGTGCCGTGCTGGTCGTCATGGAAGACCGGGATGTCGAGCGACTCCTTCAGCTTCTCCTCGATCTCGAAGCAGCGCGGCGCCGAGATGTCCTCGAGGTTGATGCCGCCGAAGGTCGGGGCGATCAGTTCGACCGCCTTGATGATCTCCTCAGCGTCCTGGGTGTCGAGGCAGATCGGGAACGCGTCGACTTCGGCGAACTCCTTGAAGAGCATCGCCTTGCCCTCCATCACCGGCATCGCCGCCTCCGGCCCGATGTTGCCGAGCCCGAGCACGGCGCTGCCGTCGGAGACGACCGCCACCGTGTTCTTCTTGATCGTGTACTCGAACGCCTTGGCGCGGTCGGCGTGGATGTCCTCGCAGACCCGCGCGACGCCCGGCGTGTAGGCCATCGAGAGGTCGTCTCGTGTCTTCAGCGGGTACTTGTTCTCGACCGAGATCTTGCCGCCGCGGTGCATCTGCATCGTGCGGTCGACGTAGTCGAGGACCTTGGCGCCGCGAGTCGAGCCGATCCCGCGCAGGATCCGCTCCCAGTGCTCGCGGTCGTGGGCGTCGATCGTGAACTCGCGGACCCGCTTTCCCTCGCTGCCGGCACCAGGAACCAAGTCGACGCCCTGGAGCTGTCCGCCCGCCTCAGCGATGGCCGCGGTGAGCTTGCCCAGGGGCTCCTGCCGCGCGTCGAGCTCGACGCGGATCGTGACGCTGTACTGAGCGCTTACAGCCATGGATCGCACCCCGCTCCTTCGCGGGGAATCGGATATGCACGCTTCACTTGTGGAGCGCTTCGGGCCATGGGCGGCTATCGAATCAGATTCGGACCCCGAGGCTAGGCACGGGTCGCCCCGTTGCTTCGCCACGTTACTTGGCCTGCAAGGGTTCAACCTGTCGATGGACGCCAAAGCAGCGGGTACGGTGAAGTTGAAGCTGAAAGCCACCGGAAAAGCAAAGAAAGGGCTCGAGGATGGCCTTTGACGAAGCGCTTGCCGGCCGTGTCCGCGACTGCCTGTCAGCTCGCTCTGAACTGACTGAGCGGAAGATGTTCGGCGGGGTTGCTTTCATGATCGGCGGCAACATGGCGGTTGGGGTGATCGGCGACGATCTGATGGTCCGCCTCGATCCCGCCGACGCCGAGCAGGCCCTATCCGAGCCTCACACCCGGCCAATGGACTTCACAGGCCGCCCAATGAAGGGCATGATCTTTGTCGACTCGGTTGGCACCGCCGCCGCCGAGGACCTTGCCGGCTGGGTCGACGCCGGAGCTGACTTCGCCGCATCTCTGCCGTCAAAGTCGAAGTCCTAGTCCCATCCAGCTCTGACGTGACGCCTTCCTCGCCTCGTAGAGTGAAGCTCGATGGCGACGAAGGAGAAGGTCAAGACCGAGGCCGGGCAGGCGGAAGAGGAGAATGGCGAGCTCTTCCTGATCGACGGGAACTCACTTGCCTACCGGGCGTTCTTCGCGCTGCCGGAGTCGATTGGGACGAGCGACGGGCGGCCGACAAACGCGATCTACGGGTTGGCTTCGATGTTGGTGAAGGCCATCGTCGAGTACCGGCCGGCCGGAGTCATCGTCGCCTGGGACGCCGGCCTGTCGGGGCGCAAGGAGACCTACGACCTCTACAAGGCTCAGCGGCCTCCTCGCCCGGACCTGCTTAAGGAGCAGTGGCCTCACCTGATGCCCCTCGTCGAGGCGTTTGGCTACCCAAACGTGAAGGTGGACGGCTATGAGGCCGATGATGTGATCGGCACCCTTGCGCGCCGCGCCCAGGAGCAGGGGATCCCCGTCATGGTCGTCTCCGGAGATCGCGACGTCTACCAGCTGGTCGACGAGGGCATTCGCGTGATGAGCACATCCCGTGGGGTCACCGACACCAAGATCTATGACCGCGAGGCGGTGATCGAGCGCTACGGCGTTCCCCCCGAGCGGGTTACCGACCTGATCGGCCTGAAGGGAGACACGTCCGACAACATCCCCGGCATTCCGGGGATCGGCGAGAAGACGGCCACGCAGCTGCTGCAGGAGTTCGGCACCCTCGAGGAAGTGCTTGCCAACGTCGACAAGGTGTCGGGTGCCAAGCGCAAACAGAATCTGACCGAGCACGCCGAGGATGCGCGCATCTCCAAGCAGCTGGCGACGCTCCAGTGTGAGATCGACATTGGAATAGACCTGAGCGAGGCGATGGTCGCCCAGCCGAACCGCGATGCGCTGCGCGAGTTCATGCGCGAGTTCGAGCTGCGGGCGGTGATGGAGCGCTTGGAAGAGGGATTGCCCGAGGACGAGGCCGTGCCCGGCCGTAAGGTCGAGACGGAGCTCTCCGTCGAGGCGGTTGACGGAACGGTGGCCGAGCTAGGCGATGGCCCCTTTGCGCTGGCGATCGCTGACGATCGCTGGGCCGCCGCCGAAGGCGGCAGGACCGTCAATGGAACCGGAGCGCTGGATGAGCTGGCGGTCGCTCTTGCCGGGAAGCCGCTCGTTGCACACGACGCCAAGTCGCTTGGGGGTGGCAGGCACGGTCTTCTCGCAGCAGCCGCAGAAGAGGCGCTGGAGCTCGATCTCTCCCACGACACGATGCTCGCCGCCTACCTTCTGGAGCCACAGCGTCGCACCTACGATCTCGTCGAGCTGGCGGCGGATGCGGGGATTGGCTTGGCGCAGTCCATGGTCGAGCGAGAAGCGCCCGCCGATGGGCAGCTCGAGCTCGGGGAGGAGCAGGCCGAGGCAGGGCTAGAGCCAGCGGAGGAAGCGGCTTTGGTCGAAGCCCTCGCGCAGGCTCAGCGCCCCCGCCTCGAGGCGCTGGAGCTCGAGTCCCTGCTGGGCGGGGTGGAGCTGCCCCTGGTTCATGTCCTTGCCGCGATGGAGCGGGTGGGCATCAAGCTCGATGCCGGGCGGCTTTCCGAAGTGGGCTTCGGGTTTGGCGAGCGGATCGCCAGGCTCCAGGAGGAGATCTATGAGCTGGCGGGAGGGGAGTTCACGATCGGCTCGCCGCAGCAGGTCGGCCAGATCCTCTTCGAGAAGCTGGGTCTCACGCGCAAGCGCCGTGGCAAGACCGGCTTCTCGACGGATGCCCGCGTGCTCGCCCAGATTCGCGACGAGCACCCGATAGTCGAGAAGATCGAGTCGTGGCGTGAGCTGACGAAGCTCACGAACACATACCTCGACGCTCTACCTGACCTGATTGACCCCGAGACCGAAAGGGTGCACACGACCTTCAATCAGGCGGCGACGACAACCGGCCGCCTCTCCAGCACGAACCCCAACCTTCAGAACATCCCAATTCGCACCGAGTTGGGGCGTCCAGTTCGCTCCTGTTTCGTCGCCGAATGGGGCGCGCGACTTCTCTCAGCCGACTACAGCCAGGTCGAGCTTCGCGTCCTTGCCCATGTGGCCGACGAGGAAGTTTTGAAGGACGTGTTCAGGGCCGGCGACGATGTCCATGCCGCCACTGCGGCCGAGGTGTTCGGAATCTCGCGCGACGAAGTCGATGTCGGCCAGCGCTCCAAGGCGAAGATGGTCAACTTCGGCATCGTCTATGGCCTGACCGGCTTCGGCCTGGCCGATCGGCTGAACATCCCACGCAAAGAGGGCGAGGAGTTCGTAGCCCGCTACCTAGAGCGCTTCCCGGCGGTGAGGTCCTTTCGCGAGAGGGTGATCGAGCAGGCCCAGCAGGAGGGGTATGTGAAGACCCTGATGGGGCGTCGTCGCGCGATCCCCGAGCTGCGGTCTGGGAACCCGAACACCCGCCGCTTGGGCGAGCGCCTCGCCGTCAACACGGTGATCCAGGGCACGGCTGCCGACATCATCAAGGTCGCGATGGTCCGCTGTCACCGCGCCCTGCAGGCGGCCGGCATGAGGACTCGTCTCGTTCTGCAGATCCACGACGAGTTGCTGTTCGAGGGGCCGCCGAAAGAGATGGACGACGCGGTCGAGCTGGTGCGGCGCGAGATGTGCGCCGCTTACAAGCTCGACCCGCCACTCGAGGTGGATGTTGGCGTCGGCAAAGACTGGCTCGACGCCAAGTAGCCCTGCGCCCTACTCGGCGTCGTCCACGCCAGACCCCCGAAAATCACTCCTGCCTGAGAGGATTCCCATGATGCCGCCAGGCAGTCAAAGCGCGATGAAAACGGTTCTGCACCCTGGGGGCCAGGGCGATGGATAGGGGCGTTGCGGTCCTATTGACCGCCGCGGCCGGCGGTCTGATCGCGCTGCAGGCGCCGATCAACGCCAACCTCGGCAAGGCGACGGGCAGCCTGCCCGCCGCCCTCGTCTCATTCGTTGTCGGGACCATCGCGCTGGCGGCGATCGTGGTCCTCAGTGGCAAGGCAAGTGGGCTTGGCGCCACCTTCGACGTCAGCTGGTACTACCTGCTCGGAGGGCTGCTCGGTGCCGTGTACGTCGCCAACGCACTGATTGCGGTGTCGGCAATCGGCGCGGGCGGTGTCGCGGCGGCGACGATTACCGGTCAGCTCACCGCCTCGGTCGCGATCGACCGGCTGGGCCTATTCGGCCTCGACGAGGTCCCGCTCAGCCCGGAGCGACTGATCGGGGTGGCTCTGCTGTTGGCCGGGACCCTGCTGATCGTGCGCTGAGATCGCCGCCAGCTCCGGCGGAGCGATTTTCAGATAGTGGTTGAAAGACCAATCGACGAAGCGCTTGATGCCGAGCAGCCGGATCAACGGGGCAAGCAGGCGGGGCGGGACCTTGGGTATGAGCTTCTGCACCCGCAGCATCCAGCGAAACTTCCACTCGTGCTCATCGTGAAATGCCGCGTAGCCGGCGGCGGCCTGCTCGCGGCTCTGCCCGCCTTCCACGACCCCTCGCAGCTCCCGGCCGAGCGCGATTCCGAAGTAGAGCGCTGTTCTGATCCCCTCTGCTGTGAGCGGCAGGCAATGCCCAGCCGAGTCGCCGACGAAGAAAACTCCACCCTCAGTTGCCCGGCGCAGCTTGTGTGGGATCCAGTTGCCCTGATAGCGAACCCGATCCCGACCCAAGTCCTCTGCCAGCAACTCCGTGGTCTCGCGAACGTGGAAGCGGGGGTCGAAGGAGCCGATCCCGATCCGCAGCTCATCGCGTGCGGGGAACGACCAGCCATACCCGGCAGGCACGTAGCGGCGGTCGATCCATACCTCCAAGTCCTCGCTCTCGCCGTCGGGGTGCACCTCGAGGCCGCGTGAAAGCGGTGCGTCGGGGGGCTGGTATCCGTCCCCCGAGGCGAGGATCCGGCGCCAGCCGAGGGCGTCGACGACCAGCGGCGAGGAGACGGTGCCTCGATCGGTCTCGACCGCGATCATCCCGTCGCCGTTCGCCGTGGCGCCCCGGCCGTTCACCTTCGCGGTCTCGAAGCTGGCGTCGCAATCCCGCCACAGCAGCTCGCAGAGCTCGCGGTAGTCGAAGGTCGAGAAGGTCCATGGCAGTTGCAGCCGAGTGGTCCCGTGAGGAGTGTGCACGACTAGAGAGTCGAAGCGTTGGCGCTCCGCACCGATCAGACCGGTGACGTGCAACCACTCGGTAGGGACCCCGCAGGCGGAGGTTTGCCTCTCGCCTATCTCATAGCGATCGAGGATCACCACGCTGGCTCCCGAGCCGGCCAGCTCCCTGGCCACGGCGAGTCCCGCGAAGCTGGCTCCGCAGATCAGTACGTCGTAGCTTCCGGAAAGGGGCCCTCGCTCGTCCCCGCGCTTGGTGGCTCGTATCGGCACCGGTCGCAGGGTACCTCGACTGCGGCTCGGGAGCGGAGGAGGTGGGCCGGGACCTTTCTGCCATTATTCGCGCCTGTGTCTCCCACCGACGCACTGATTGAGCCTGCTTCGACGGGCACGCCCGTCGAGGGCTCCAACGGCTTGCTTGTGGAGGTCGACGGGAAGATCGTCCCCAACTACGGGGCGACGATGGTCACCTTCGATGAGGGCGATGTCGTCAAAGGCCAGGTCGTGCGGATCGACAGGGACGAGGTCCTGGTCGACATCGGCTACAAGTCGGAGGGCGTCATCCCCTCCAAAGAGCTTTCGATTCGCAAATCGGTCGATCCCACCGACGAGGTCGAGCTTGGCGAGGAGATCGACGCGCTCGTCCTCACGAAAGAAGATGCCGAGGGAAGGCTTGTCCTCTCAAAGAAACGTGCCCGCTTCGAGAAGGCGTGGCGTCGCATCGAGGCCGCCGCCGAGTCCGGGGAGCCGGTCGAGGGCAGCGTCATCGAGGTCGTCAAGGGCGGCTTGATCCTCGACCTCGGTGTGCGCGGCTTCCTTCCCGCCTCGCTCGTCGACATCCGGCGCGTCCACAACCTCGACGAGTTCCTGGGCCAGAAACTCGAGTGCAAAGTGATCGAGCTGAACCGCAGCCGCAACAACGTCGTGCTCTCCCGGCGAGCCGTGCTCGAGGAAGAGCGCAAGGAGGTCCGGGAGCAAATCCTCGGCCGGCTGGAGCCAGGTCAGATCGTCGACGGCAAGATCTCCAACATCGTCGACTTCGGCGCCTTCGTCGACCTCGACGGGATCGACGGCCTGATCCACATTTCCGAGCTTTCCTGGAGTCACGTCAACCACCCCTCGGAGGTCGTCTCGATTGGGGACACGGTGCGGATCAAAGTGCTCGACATCGATCGCGATCGCCAGCGCATCTCACTCGGTCTCAAGCAGACGCAAGAGGATCCCTGGCAGCGGGTGATCAGCAGTCACCGCTCCGGCGATGTCTTGGAGGGGGCGGTGACGAAGGTCGTCGCCTTCGGCGCCTTCGTTGAGATCCTGCCTGGGGTCGAGGGCTTGGTTCACATCTCGGAGCTGGCTGATCACCACGTTGAGAATCCGAGCGAGGTTGTCGAGCCAGGGTCCACGCTCAACGTCAAGATCCTCGAGATCGACGAAGAGCGCCGCCGTCTTTCTCTCAGCATCAAGCGCGTTGAGGGTCAGAACATGCCGATGGGCGACCTCAGCGAACAGCTGCAGGACGCTGCCGCCTCCGCAGAAGGAGAGGCACCTGCGGATGAGGACGGCTCCGAGCTCGCTGAGGAGCCACAGGCCGAGGAGGAGCCCCCGGTTGAGGAGGAGGACCCCGTTGCGGAGGAGACTGCTGAGGATCCCGTAGCCGAAGAGGTTGCCGAGGACCCCGTAGCCGAGGAGGCGCCAAGCGAAGAGCCCTCGACAGAGGAGGCTCCGGCTGAAGAGCCTGCTGCCGAGGAGGCAGAGCCCACCGTCGAGGAGCCACAAGCCGAAGAGCCTGCCGCTGCTGAGCCAGAGGCGGAGGAGTCTGCGGCTGAGGAAGTCGACGACGCCGAAGAGCCTGCCGCTGAGGAAGTCGCGGCCGACGGCGAGTCGCAGCCCGAGGCGTCGACCGAGTCTTAGATGGTTGATTCCACGCCCCCGCACACCTGGATGGCGTGCGTGGCGCTTCGCATCTCTGCGTCCTCGGGCTTGCCTTTGGCGCCACCAAAGACTGCGCCCTGCGTCCTTGATCTGCTTGGCCACGCACGCCCCCAGTCACACGCGGCCGTGGAATCAACCGTCTAGGCGACCGACGTGCCGCCGCTGACGATTGGCCTCACCGGCGGCATCGCGGCCGGGAAGTCTTCAGCGCTCGAAGCGTTCGCGCGCCTGGGGGCGGCGACCATCTCCAGCGACGCGGTCGTCCACGAGCTGCTCGATTCCGAGCCTCTGTTGAGTCGCCTAGCCGAGCGCTGGGGCCCGGATGTGGCACCGGAGGGAAGAGTGGAGCGAGCAAAGGTCGGCGAGATCGTCTTCGCAAACCCGGACGAGCTGAGCTGGCTGGAGGCCCAGATCCATCCACTGGTCGGTGAGCGCATCGCTACCTGGCTTGGATCGCTCCGGGAGGGCACCAGCATCGCCGTCGTCGAGGTGCCGCTGCTCTTCGAGTCGGGAATGGACGACGTTTTCGATACGACCGTCGCGGTGGTGACTTCGGATCCCGTGCGCCGGGCTCGCGCTGAGGCTCGGGGCCACGTCCTGGTCAATGAGCGAGAGGCCCGCCAGATGGACCAGGGCGAGAAGGCCTCCCGCGCCGAGCATGTGGTTGAGAACGATGGAACGGTTGAGGATCTCGAGCGGGCCCTGTCCGGTCTGGTGGAGAAGTTGCGAACATGAGCGGAGCGGGTCCGGCAAGGCGCGTGTGGCAGCTCGCGCCGCGAACGGAGCGCGAGACAGCGCGATGAAGCGCACGACCGGGCGGCGCCTGCTTCTCGGCGGGGCAGCCGCGGTGGCGGCGATCGTTGCTCTGGGCTTCGCAGGGAAGTTCGATCATGTAATCCGGGAGCTGACGCTTCCCTTGCGTCATGAGGACATCATTCGCCAGCAGGCCGCCGAAAAGAACGTCGATGCCTCGCTGATTGCAGCCGTGATCTACGCTGAGTCGCGCTTTCGCGACCAGACCTCACACGCAGGGGCGCGTGGACTGATGCAGATCACGCCGGCGACGGCCAACGAGATCGAGAGGCTGAGCGGCGGCACGACATTCAAGCTCGATGACCTCGGAGACCCCGACATCAACATTCGCTACGGGACCTTCTACCTGCGTGAACTGCTCGACCGGTTCGACGGCAACGAGCTCGCTGCACTGGCTGCCTACAACGCCGGGCCCACCCAGGTTGAGGAGTGGGGTGGAGCGGATTTGACTCTTGATGCGATCCCGCTCGACGAAACCCGCGGATACGTCGCAGACGTACTGAGCAAGCGTCGCGTCTACCGTGAGACCTATCCCGAGGAGCTGGGCTACTGACCGCTTCCCGCAAGCCGGGTGTCGCCACCTTGGCGCTCGTCGTCGGTTTGGTTCTTGCCGACTCCTCGATCGTCGTCCTGGCGCTGCCGCAGATCTATCGCGAGCTCGACACCAGTGTGGCCGGGGTGACCTGGGTCCTGGTCTCGTTCAATCTCGTGATGGCCGTTGCTGCGGTGCCGGCGGCGCACCTCGCGCGTCGCATTGGCCCAGGCCGTGCCGCCGCGCTTGGCTTGGCGGTCTTCGCCGGCGCCAGTCTCGCCTGTGGTCTCTCGTCTGAGCTGAGCACGCTCATCGCCGCTCGTTGCGTGCAGGCCCTGGGAGGCGCCGCCGCAGTGACAGCGGTGCTGGAGCTTTTGCCTTCAACGGTCGGATCAGAGCAGCGTGCCGCCGCCATCTGGGCGATCGCGGGGGCAACCGGAGCCGCGTTGGGCCCGGCGATCGGCGGCTTGCTGACCGAGCTGGTCTCCTGGCAGTCGATCTTCCTGCTGCAGATGCCGGTGGCGATCGCTGCCGGAGTGCCGATCCTTGCGGTGGCCAGGCACGAGGCGGCGACCAGCGTGCTGGCGGCGGAGCTGCGCCCCAGTGGCCGGCCTCACCTGCTGGCGAACCTGGCGCTGGCGATGGTCTCGGCAGCCATCGCGGCGGCTCTCTTCCTGCTTGTCCTTCTGCTGATCGAGGGCTGGAGGCTGACCCCGATTGGCGCCGCGATCGTGGTCAGCGTGATGCCGCTTTCGGCCCTGTTCGGCGCCCGCTTGGACGTGGCGGTCCCCAGTGCCCGGGCTCGTGCTGCGGCCGGGGCCATCCTTGTATCCGGCGGGCTCGGCGGGCTCGCCCTGCTGCCGAAGGCAGAGGTGGTGCTGACGCTGCCGCCTCAGATCCTGGTCGGGGTCGGGCTTGCTCTGGTTCTCTCGGCTTTGACCGAAACGGCCCTTGCCGGGCGGGCTCCGCAGGCGATCCACGGGGGTTGGACGATCTCGGCTCGCCACGCCGGCGTCGCAGTCGGCCTGGTTGCCTTGACGCCCCTTTTCACCGCTGACATAGCCCAGCAACGTCACGACGCGATCGATGCCGGCACGGCGGTGGTGCTCGACTCTGGAGTCAGCCCACTGCTCAAGCTTGAGCTGTCGCAGCGCATCGATGACCGGCTGGAGGACGAGCGCGGCAGGGTGCCTACGATCGGACCGGCCTTCGAGCCGCTTCCAGACGATCCCGAGGAGCGAGCGGAAGTGCTTCAGCTTCGCGAAGAACTGCAGGACCAGCTCGACCGCGGCGCCACCCATGCCTTCAGCCCCTCCTTCGGGTTGGGTGCGATGATCGGACTACTTGCCCTGATACCCATCGGCCTGGCACGAAGGGTGGATCTATGAGCGCGGAGCGACCAAGCGTGCCCCCGAACCCGGAGCGGAGGGAGCGTGCATATCTGGTTCTGCGCGACCGGAGCGAGGGTGAGGCCCTTGGCATCTGGTTCTTCGCGCCGGGAGCAAAGCGCGAGGCATTGCTATGAGTGCGGAGCGGAAGGCTCAGCTGTTGGTGGCCTACGCGGTCCTCGCGTCACTTGCCCTGGTTGGGGCATACCTGCTGGCCGGAGGCTCCTCATACGCTCCCGCTAAGACCCAGGACCCATGCGAGCCTCGGACATGGCGAGATCCCGGCAATCTCGAAGAGATCGCACAGCAGTTCTCACTCTCGGCACTCGACGGCGCCGCCTGCGAGTTGGGTGTGACCAGGGAGAGGTTGGCGCAGGCGCTCGCCACTCCGGAGTCGCGAGAGCGCTTCATGGAGCGCTACGGAATCGACGAAATAGAGCTCGCGCGTGCGGTGCGGGCTGGGCTCCTGCGCGCGGTCGACGATGCCGAAGAAGCAGGGGCGATCAGCCCCCTGCTGGGAGTCCCCCTGCGCGAAGCGCTGCGTCAAATCCCGCTCGAAGAAGCGATCGAACTGATCGATGATGCGCGCACACTGCTCGACAACCTGCAGACCTTCCTCGGCCCGGCCCAGGGCCTGCTCGAACAGTTCCTCCGCTAGCTTCCTCGAGCAGGTCTGCTTAGAGGATGGGCTCTCGCGCCGTATACTCGGGTTCTTACTTCTTGAACGTGAACTTGCTGGTCTTTGTGTTCCAGCGGATACCGACGCAGAGCTGTTCGGGAGTTGTGTCGAGGGCGCTGGCGAGCTTGACGATCGTTCCCAGCCGCGGCTCGCGCCCGCCTCTCTCCAGCAGCGAGATCTCAGTTCGGTGAAGGTCGCAAAGGCTTGCCAGCGCCTCCTGCGAGATGTCCCGCCTACGGCGCGCTTTTCGCAAATTGATCGCGAAACGGTCCCGTGGTTCCATGGCGGCGATTATGCGGGCCTGAAGACAGAGAATCTACAGACAAAACGTCTAGAGACAAAACTCAGCGTTTATCCTGAACGGTCCGATCGGGAAGCTCAGGGGCGAGTCGCTCGCCAGACCCAGATCATGGCCAGCGGCTGAAGTGGCAGCCGCGCCCACAGCGCCCAGCGGGGCACTTGGTCAAGGTCGAGGCCTTTCACCTGGTCGGGGTTGACCGCCATGTGCACGTTTGCGGGAAAGACCGCGACGAGAAGGGCAAGCAGCCACCACCGCGCAAAGCGGCGAGTGCGGGGAGGGAAGACTGCCGCCCCACCGGCGATCTCGGCGATGCCGCTGACGATCACCGCCTCTCGGTGATGGGGGACCCAGGGGGGCATGATCGCCTCGAAGCTGCGCGGGGTGACGAAATGCATCGTCCCGACGAAGCCGAAGAAGCCAGCAAGGGCTTTCTGCGAGCTGCTCATGGACGGGGCAGTCTCCCAGGTCCGCGGGCCGGGCGATTTCCTCTCGCATAGCGAGAGCAACTCGCCCCGTTTTGCCGTCTGACGCCCCGGGGCGGCAGATCCTTCTGGCGGTCGACCCCCCTCGCTATCGTGATCTGGCCTTGTCTGAGTTCAAGCTGAATCCCGCCTACACGCCAACCGCCGACCAGCCGAAGGCGATCGCCGGTCTGGCGGAGGGGCTTGGGGCGGAGGAGAAGTTCCAGACGCTGCTGGGAGCGACGGGTACCGGGAAGACGTTCACGATGGCGGCGACGATCGAGGCGGTACAGCGCCCCTCTCTGGTGATCGCACACAACAAGACGCTTGCCGCCCAGCTCTGCAACGAGTTTCGGGAGTTCTTCCCCGACAACGCGGTCGAGTACTTCGTCTCCTACTACGACTACTACCAGCCCGAGGCCTACGTCCCCGCCCAGGACCTCTACATCGAGAAGGACTCTTCGATCAACGATGAGATCGATCGTCTGCGCCATGCCGCCACCGCGGCGTTGTTTGCCCGCCGCGACGTGATCATCGTCGCCTCGGTCTCCTGCATCTACGGGATCGGCTCGCCGCAGGTCTACAACGAAAAAATGCAGCTGTTCAAGGTCGGCCAAGAAATCGACCGCGACGAGGTGCTGCGCAAGCTGGTCAAGATGCAATACCAGCGAAACGACGCGACCCTGGGCCGTGGCACCTTCCGAGTGCGGGGCGAGGTGCTGGAGATCATGCCCTCCTACGCGGAGTCGGCCTATCGCATCTCGCTGTTCGGCGATGAGATCGAGGGGGTTCAGCACTTCGACCCACTGACCGGCGAGGTGCTCGACACGATCGACCACGTCTCGGTCTGGCCGGCCTCGCACTACGTGACCAAGGACGAGACGCTGGAGCGCGCGATCGAGGAAATACGTGCCGAACTGAGCTCCCGGACCGCCGAGCTGGAGGAGGAAGGCAAGCAGCTGGAGGCTCACAGGCTGCGCCAGCGCACCGCCTACGACATCGAGATGCTGAAGGAGCTGGGCTTCACCTCGGGGATCGAGAACTACTCGCGGATCCTCGACGGCCGCCCGGAGGGAAGCCCCCCACACACGCTGATCGACTACTTCCCCGACGATTTCGTCGTCTTCGTCGACGAGTCCCATCAAACGATCCCTCAGATCGGAGGGATGTACGAGGGAGACAGATCGAGGAAGCAGACCTTGATCGACTACGGCTTCCGGCTACCGTCGGCGATCGACAACCGCCCACTCAAGTTCGACGAGTTCCTCGAGCGAGTCGATCGGCTGGTGATGGTCTCGGCGACGCCGGGCCCGTTCGAGCGGGCCGAGTCGACCCGGATCGTCGAGCAGATCGTCCGCCCGACCGGGATCGTCGACCCAGAGATCGACGTTCGCGAGACGAAGAACCAGATCGACGACCTGATGAACGAGATCAAGGCTCGGGCGGAGGCTGGGGACAGGGTGCTGGTCACCACGCTGACCAAGAAGATGGCCGAGGACCTGACCGGGTACCTGCTCGAGTACGGGATCAAGGTCCGTTATCTGCACTCCGAGGTCGACACGCTGGAGCGGATCCAGATAATCCGCGACCTGCGGCTCGGGGAGTACGACGTCCTGGTCGGGGTCAACCTGCTGCGCGAGGGCCTCGACCTGCCCGAGGTTTCACTCGTCGCCATTCTCGATGCCGATAAGGAGGGCTTCCTGCGCGGCGAGACCAGCCTCGTGCAGACGATCGGCCGTGCCGCCAGAAACGTCAACGGGCGGGTACTGATGTACGCCGACAAGGAGACCGACTCAATGCGCGCCGCAATTCGCGAGACCGACCGCCGGCGCGCGATCCAGCTTGCCTATAACGCCGAGCACGGGATCACCCCGGAGACGGTCCGCAAGGGAATCTCCGAGATGACGGAGTTCCTCGCTATGGAGGACCGAGCCCCACGCAAGCGCCGTGCCAAGCGGTCGACGGATTTCGCCGACCCCGCGGAGCTGGAGCGCACGATCGTCGCCCTCGAGGAGGAGATGCTCGCCGCCGCGGACGACCTCCGCTTCGAGGAGGCCGCCCGCATCCGCGACGAGCTGAAGGAGCTGCGCCGGGATCTCGAGGGGATGAGGGCGGGCGCTTAGGCCAGCAGCTTCGCCGCCTTTGCACTGTCGGCGTGGAACTCGCCTCGGACAACCTTGCCGTCTTCGAACTTCATCAGGTGCAGGAAGGCCCCCTCGAAGTCGCCGTTGTCGTTGCTGGCGCGCTGCGTGCCGCGGATCACGACGTAGTCGCCCGCATCGATGAACTCCTCGGGCTCGACGCTGAACGACGACCAGTAGTTCGGGATCTGGGCGAAATTCCCGAGGATTGCGTCGCGGCCACGGGTTTCGCCGCCGAGGGGCAGCTCGTCCGAGGTAACCCAGACGCCATCTTCAGCGAACATCTCCTTCAGCGATTCGAGATCGCCTCGCCCAAAAGCGTCGTAGGCAGACCGGGCAGTATCGACATTCGACATCTCGTCTCCTTTTGTCGGACTGGCCTCCCGCTCCGCACAAAGACCGTACGCCTTGAGTGCGCCTCTCGCAACTGTCCCCTAAGAGCCCGTTTGCAGGGTGCGCTCGAGGGAACATCTGTTCGCGTGCCTAGAATGCATCTGAGTGGCAGCCTCTGAGCGCATCGTCATCTCCGGTGCCCGTGAGCACAATCTCAAGGGCATCGACGTTGAGCTGCCTCGAGACGCCTTGATTGTCATCACCGGCCTCTCGGGCTCGGGCAAGTCGAGTCTCGCCTTCGACACGATCTACGCCGAGGGGCAGCGCCGCTACGTCGAGTCGCTATCGGCCTACGCGCGGCAGTTCCTGGGTCTGATGGAGAAGCCGGACGTCGACTCGATCGAGGGGCTCTCACCGGCGATCTCGATCGACCAGAAGACAACCTCGCGCAACCCACGCTCGACCGTGGGCACAGTGACCGAGATCTACGACTACCTGCGCCTGCTCTGGGCGCGGATCGGCGTCCCCCACTGCCCCGAGTGCGGCGCGGAGATCACCGGCCAGACCCAGGAGCAGATCGTCGACCGGCTGATGACCATGGAGGAGGGGGTCAAGTTCATGGTGATGGCGCCGGTGGTGCGAGGGCGGAAAGGCGAGTACGGGAAGCTGTTCGATCAGATGCGCCTCGAGGGCTACTCGCGGGCGAAGGTGGACGGGGAGTTGCGCCGTCTCGACGAAGAGATCGTCCTCGACAAGAAATTCAAACACGACATTTCGATCGTCGTCGACCGACTGGTGATGAAGCAGGACCTGCGGCGGCGGCTCTCGGAGTCTGTCGAGGCCGCGGCCGGCCTGGCCGGCGGTTTGGTCGAAGTCGAGATGCTCGACGAAGGAAAGTTCAAGGACAACGGCGGCAGCGACCGAGCGTCACGGTCTGACTCTTCGCGAGGGAGCGGGAAGTCGAGCAATGGCCGATCCGCAGGCAAGCCCGCCAATGGCGGACGCGAAGCGGAGCACATTGGCGAAATTATGTTGTTCTCCGAGCAGTTTGCGTGTCTGAGTTGCGGCACCTCGATTCCGGAGCTCGAGCCGCGAATCTTCTCCTTCAACTCGCCGCACGGGGCCTGCGATCGCTGTCACGGGCTCGGTTTTCAGCGGGTGATCGACCCGGAGTTGATCGTCCCCGACCCGACCCTCTCCCTTGCGGAGGGGGCGTTGCAGCCCTGGAATCGCGGTGTTACCGCCTACTGGAGGCGGCTGATCGTGGCCGTTGCCGAGGACCACGGAGTTGACGCCGAGAAGCCGTGGTCGAAGCTGAAGAAGGCTGAGCGCGAGATCTTTCTCTATGGCACCGGGGGCGAACGTCACCAGGTGACCTACACCAACCGATTTGGCCGTCGCCGCTCATACAAAGTCCGCTTTGAGGGGATCGTCAACCAGCTGCAGCGTCGCTATGAGGAGACCGACTCCGAGACCAACCGCGAGCGGATCGAGGGCTATATGGCCGAGCAGCCATGTCCCGAGTGCGGGGGGGCGAGGCTGCGGCCGGAGAGCCGCGCCGTCAAGGTCGGTGGGCTCAGCATCGCCGAGTACAGCGCCCTCTCGGCGCGGGCGGCCGGCGAGTGGATCAAGAGCTTGAAGATGACCGAGACCGAGCGGGCGATCGCGAAGCTGATCGTGCGCGAGATCTCCGAACGGTTGGCCTTCCTCGAGAACGTCGGGATCGGCTACCTCTCACTGGACCGCTCCGCTCGCTCGCTCTCAGGTGGGGAGGCCCAGCGGATCCGCTTGGCTACCCAGATCGGCTCCAGCCTGGTTGGGGTGATGTACGTGCTCGACGAGCCCTCGATCGGGCTGCACCAGCGAGACAACGAGAAGCTGATCGCGACGCTCGACCGCCTGCGCGACCTCGGCAATACGGTAATCGTGGTCGAGCACGACGAGGGGACGATGCTGGCCGCCGACCACATCGTCGACCTAGGCCCCGGCGCCGGCGAACACGGTGGCCACGTTGTCGCTGCCGGCACCCCGGCGAAAGTCTCCAAGAACTCCGCCTCGCTGACTGGGCAGTACCTCTCGGGCAAGCGAACGATCGAGGTGCCGGCGGAGCGCCGCGAGGCAAGTGGCGTCCTGGTGGTCCGGGGAGCCCGCCAGCACAACCTGAAGGGCATCGATGTGGCGGTCCCCCTGGGCGTCTTCTGCTGTGTCACGGGGGTATCCGGCTCAGGCAAGTCCACCCTGGTCAACGAGACCCTTCACCACGCGGTCGCCAATCGCCTGCATCAGGCGAAGTTGCGGCCGGGCGCTCACGACGGGATCGACGGGCTCAGCCAGATCGACAAGATCATCAACATCAATCAGTCGCCGATCGGTCGCACGCCCCGCTCCAACCCGGCCACCTACACCAACATCTTCGACCACATTCGTCAGCTCTTCGCGAAGACCCAGGAGGCGCGGGCCCGTGGTTACAAGCCGGGGCGGTTCAGCTTCAACGTCAAGGGCGGCCGCTGCGAGGTTTGCCGCGGGGACGGTCAGATCAAAAGCGAGATGCACTTCCTGCCCGACGTCTACGTGCCCTGCGAGCAGTGCCACGGCAAGCGCTACAACCGCGAGACGCTCGAGGTTCGCTTCAAGGGCAAGAACATCGCCGACGTGCTCGAGATGTCAGTTGAGGAGGCGGTTGAGTTCTTCGAGAACGTGCCGAAGATCGCCCGCCGCCTGCGCACCCTGCACGACGTAGGGCTCGACTACATCCGCCTTGGCCAGCCGGCGACGACACTCTCGGGCGGGGAGGCGCAGCGTGTGAAGCTGGCAACCGAGTTGTCCAAGGTTGCCACCGGCGACACCCTCTACATCCTCGATGAGCCGACCACCGGGCTGCATTTCGCCGACGTGCAGCGGCTATTGGACGTGCTCGGCCGCCTGGTCGACGCCGGCAACACCGTGGTCGTGATCGAGCACAACCTCGATGTGATCAAGACCGCCGATCACCTCATCGACCTCGGCCCCGAGGGAGGCGAGGAGGGGGGAGAGGTGGTCGCCACCGGAACCCCCGAGGAGGTCGCCGCGGCAGCGGGCTCCTATACCGGCCGCTTCCTCGTCGAGCTCGTGGAGCCGGCCAAGCCGGCGAAGCCGAAGCGCACGCCGCGCAAACGCCGCGAGCCCGTCGCCGCTTGATTAGAGATTCCGGCAGGGGCTCCGCTCAGCTTTTTTGCGATCGTTGGTTTGCTGACCGTGAACGGCGGCAGGCGAAAAAATGCAAGACGCTTCACCCCTGCCGGAATCTCTAATCAGTCGGTCATCGCGCGAAGAGGAGGGAGGCGCCGATCGCCCCACCGAGGTCACCGAGCGAGGCGACGCGGACTGCGGGTGGGCGCTCGTCGACGAACAGGTGCTTGGCCATCTCTTTGGTCAGCGGCTCCATGTAGCGGTCGCCAAAGCGAATGCCGAGGCCTCCGCCGAGGATCACCGCCTCGGGATCGAGCAGGTTGACCGCTGAGGCGATCCCCGTGCCCAGAGCCTCGATTGCACGGTCGATCAGCTTCGCCGTGAGGTGGTCGCCATGGTCGAGCGCGCGCTCCCAGATGCCGCTCGTCAGCCGCGGTTTCTCGTGCTTGTGCATCAGCTTGAAGAGGTCGGTCTTCACTCCCTCTTCGTGCTGACGTCGCGCCTCGGCTTCCATTGCCGCTCTCCCCGCGTAGGCCTCCATGCATCCCTTGCGCCCGCAGGGGCACTTGGCCCCGCCGCGCTTCACCACCATGTGCCCGATCTCCCCGGCGGCGCCACGGCCCAACCACGGCTTGCCATCGAGCACGAGCCCGCCACCAACACCGGTGCCCCAGAAGACCCCGACCAGGCTGGAGAACTCGCGCCCGGCACCGAGGTGGAACTCGGCTTCGGTGGCAACCTGGACGTCGTTGCCGATCCGGACCTTGGTGCCGAGTGCCTCCGAGAGCGTGTTGCCGAGCGGGAAGCTGCCTTCCCACCCGGGAAGATTGCGAGCGCTGGAGACGACGCCGGTCTTCTCGTCGGCATCGCCGGGGGAACCGACGCCGACGCCGATCAGGTCTTCGGTCGAGACATCCGCCGCCGCGCAGGCCTCACGCATTGCGTCCGCCATGGTCTGAGCGACGTCCGCCGGCCCTCCAGAGATGGGGGTGGGATGGCGAGCCTCGCCTAGAACCTTGCCGCCAGGGTCGACGATCGCGGTTTGGATCTTGGTTCCACCGAGGTCGATGCCGCCGCGCAGGTCTGTCACGCCGCGCAGTCTATGGGCGTCGGTCTGGAAAGCTAGGGACATGGATGACCAGAGGGGTTGGTGGACCTGGTGGCAGAAGCGACGTTGGTATGAGCGCAATGGCCGGCTGCTGCGACGGATGCGGATCAACCGGCACGCGGCTCGCGGCGGCTTCTTCATCCGCTACCCGGTCGAGGGCGAGCTGTTGGAGGCGCTTGATGAGGGTCGGCTGCGGATTGGCGAGGGGACGCTGCTCGAGCCTGGGTGCTGGCTCACTCTGGCGCCGGAAGCCCAGATCGAGATCGGTGCCGGCTGCTTCCTCAACCGCAACACGATGCTCGCCGCGCACGAGCGGATCGAGATCGGCGATCACACGATGTTCGCCAACGGCTGCTTTGTCGGCGACGCCGACCACCGCTTTGACGACCCAGACACTCCGGTTACCTGGCAGGGATTCAGCTCGAAGGGGCCAATCGAAATCGGCTCGAACTGCTGGTTCGGCGTCAACTGCGTTGTCACCAGCGGCGTGACGATCGGCGCGCGCTGCGTGATCGGCGCCAATTCCGTGGTCACAAAGGACCTGCCTCCGAGCACGATTGCCGCCGGTGCGCCGGCAACTGTGATCAAGGCCATAGAGTTCCGCCCCTAGCTGCCTATAATCGTTGCTCGGCCGTGACCCCTAGGGCATGGACCCATGAGCCTCTTACTGACCGATTCTTCACATGCCACAGGTGTGAATCTCGCTCGCGCCAAGTCCGAGCTGCGCTCTGCGCTGACCGAGGCGCGCGCCGGCGGCTGCTCGATCGGCCTGGTGCCGACGATGGGCTCCCTTCACGATGGGCACCTCTCGCTGCTGCGTGCCGCCCGTGCCGAGTGCGAGGTGGTCGTGATGAGCCTCTTCGTCAATCCAACCCAGTTCGGCCCGGGGGAGGACCTGGATCGCTATCCGCGCGACGAGGAGCGCGACCTTGCGCTCGCCGCTGAAGCCGGGGTTGACCTGGTCTATGCGCCTCCGGTCGAGGAGGTCTACTCCGAGGGCTTCGCGACTCACGTAGAGGTGGAGGGGCTGACCGAAGTCCTCTGCGGCGATCCGGCGCGGCGCGGTCCCGGGCACTTCCGCGGCGTCACCACCGTGGTGGCCAAGCTCTTCAACACGGTCCAGCCCGACGTCGCCTACTTTGGGCAGAAGGATGCCCAGCAGGTGGCTGTGCTCCGGCGCATGGTCCGCGATCTCGATTTCCCGGTGCGGATCGAGTCTCTTCCGATAGTGCGCGAGCCCGACGGCTTGGCGATGAGCTCTCGCAACGCCTATCTCGCGGCTGGGGACCGCGAGCGGGCGACCGCGCTCTCGCGAGCGCTGCGCGCTGCCGCGCGTTCCGCTCGCGAGGAGTCGCTTGCCGCGGGGGTCGAGGCGGGTCGGCGCGAGCTCGAGGCGGCCGAGATCGACACCGAGTACTTCGAGTCTCGCGATGCCGAGAGCTTGGAGCCGGTCACCGAGCTGGAGAGCCGCCCGGTCCTGATTGCAGTAGCCGCCGAGATTGGCGGCGCGCGTTTGATCGACAACGTCTTGATCTGGCCATGAGGCCTGAAACACGTCAATAGGGGGAGAGTCAATGCAAAGGCAGATGCTCAAGTCCAAGATTCACCGGGCGACGGTGACCGATTGCGACGTCGACTACATCGGCAGCATCACGATCGACACCGAGCTGATGGCCAGCGCCGACCTGATCACCAACGAGCAGGTCCATGTCTGGGACATCGACAACGGCGCCCGCTTCGTCACCTACGTGATCGATGGCGAGCCAGGCTCGCGGACGATGCAGGTGAACGGCGCAGCTGCCCACCTGACTCGGCCGGGGCACAAGATCATCGTCGCCTCCTTTGGCGCCTATGACGAGCGTGACCTCACGTCCTATTCGCCGGTCGTCGTCCATGTCGACGACGAGAACGAGATCGTCGCGGTCGACAGCAACCCAGAGGTGCTGCTCAGCGGTCCGACGCTAAGCGGCATCGAAGACGTGCCCGGCAGCCTGACCCCTGGTTTCGACGGCAGTATCCCCTCATGAGCCAACCGGAGCGCCAGCCTGTCACCCTGCCGCGCCTAGCCGAGATGAAGGCGGCGGGCGAACCGATCGTGATGGTCACCGCCTACGACTACCCCTCGGCGAAGGTAGCGGAGGAGGCGGGGGTGGACATAGTCCTCGTGGGTGACACAGCGGCGATGGTCGTGCTCGGCTATCCGGGGACCGAGCCGGTCTCGATGGAGGAGATGGTGATGCTGGGCAAGGCGGTCCGCCGCGGCATCCAGACGCCGCTGATGGTCGGCGACATGCCGATGGGCAGCTATGAGGCGAGCAACGAGCTTGCGGTCCAAAGCGCTCAGCGCCTGGTCAAGGAAACCGGTTGCCAGGTTGTCAAGCTCGAGGCGGGCGGCACCTCGGTGGAGCGGGCGCGGGCGATCGTTCGCTCCGGCATCCCGGTGATGGGGCACGTCGGGCTCACTCCGCAGACGGCTACGGCCCTGGGGGGATACAAGACGCAGGGAAAGACTGCCGAGGGCGCGATACGGCTCTGCGAGGACGCTTTGGCGCTGCAGTCGGTTGGCTGCTTCGCGATCGTCTTCGAGGCGATCCCGGCGGCGATCGCCGAGGCAATCGCGGCGAGGCTGGAGGTTCCGACGATCGGGATCGGGGCAGGGCCGGCGACGGCCGGCCAGGTTCTCGTCTTCCACGATCTACTGGGGATCACCACAGGCCGCACCCCGAAATTCGTCAAGCGCTACGCCAACGTCCACGAGGCCATGGCGAGAGGGGTCGGCCAGTACGTCGAGGAGGTGCGCTCGCAGCGCTTCCCCGAGCCCGACCACGTCTACGGAGTGGAACCCGCCGAGCTGGCGGATTTCAGGAGGTATTTGGACCAGGAGAGCATTACCTCCCGCAAGGCATGGGACTGGGAGCCGCTCTCCTGAGCCATCTGGAAGTCTCGCTGTACCGTCGGGAATAGGTTGCAGCCGTCGCCCTTGAGCGATTGCCTGCAGAGGCTCGACGCGAACTTCGGCCCCGCCATGCGCACCCTTCCGGCGCCGGGAAGCCAAGCGGCTATCGAGCCACGCCAGCTGACCGAGAGGGGTTGGCTCCCCTGGAGGGGCTGGCTCTCCTGAAATACGCCGGTTCCGCTGAATGGCTTGGGTGGCTTCAGGGTTGCGGTGGCCGGGTGTTTGTCGACTCCAGTGCTTACAAAGGCGTTCTCCCCGCCGACCACCGTCGAGGCAACTCGGAAGATGTCCATCCTCGGGCGCCGTTCCTGGAGCGACGCACTGAGCGAGATCTGGTCGTCGTTGCCGAATCCAAATGCATCGAGCGAGAAGACCTTGCCGGCCTTCTTGGCAATCGCGGTTAGGTGAGTCGTGAGCCCGGTGAGGGGGAAGGCTGCGCTGGGTGCGGCGAATCTGGCGCTGCAGGCTTCTTGGCCGATCCCGAGTACCACGCCCCGTGCGCTGCCGGAGTCGACCTTCGTATACCCCTGCTCTCCCCTGAACTTGATCGTTCCACGGAACGTGCCTTTTGCCCCGATCAGGTCGATCGGTCCACCGCACTGGGACTGCGATCCCTTGTCACGGGGAGGCGACGAGGGCACAAAGCGAACGGATATGCGCCCCAGGCTTCCGAACCGCGCCTTGATCCGATTGGCGGAGAACTTTCCCCGGACCGCGTAGGAGGCGGCAACCTGCCCCTTGGAGGCCCCCAGCAGCGCGAATTGGCGACCAACCGTCAGGACCTGAATCCGATAGCCGTTGCTGCCCCTGAGCTCGAACCCGGTGAGGATGCTGTTGCCGATGATTCCATCCGGCTTTGCGACTGCTGCTGCCGGCAGGATGGCCAGCACGAGGGCCATTGCGCATGTCGCCACCGATCCGCAACTGCGCAGCCACCTCATCCACACAGACTATTCGAGACCCATCGCGACTTGCGGTCGAACTACCATTGGCTTGGGAGATGCCCATCTACGAGTTTGAGTGCGAGGCCTGCGGGGGCCGCTTCGAGGAGCTGGTTCAGCACGAGGCGTCCAGCCCTGCCTGTTTGCAGTGTGGGTCGCCTCGGACTAGACGAAGGTTCTCGCCGCTTTCACCACCCTCGCGACAGCCTCGAGGGCCTCGAGCTCGCGAAGGCGAATCGAAGCGTCGCGAGCGCGAAGCCGCGCGGGGAGAGCGCCTTGCGGACACGAAGCGCAAACGAGCCGCGGGGGAGATGTGATGGGACAGTCGGCGGAGGAGCGTCGGGCTGCGCTGGTCGAGCTGTTCAAAGAAGTTCGTGCGTGCACCAAATGCCCCCTGCATGAGACCCGAACCAACGCTGTCTTTGGCGCGGGGGACGCGGACGCGGGCCTGATGTTCGTCGGGGAGGCCCCCGGCGCAGAAGAGGACCGGCAGGGGCTGCCGTTCGTGGGTCGCGCGGGGCAGCTCCTCAATGAGCTGCTCGAAGGGATTGGGATGACCCGTGAGGACGTTTTCATCGCCAACGTCCTGAAGAGCCGACCGCCTGGCAATCGAGACCCCCAACCGCTTGAGATCGAGGCCTGTCGCCCCTACCTGTTCGACCAGGTGCGGTTGATCGAGCCGAGGGTGATTTGCACTCTTGGGAACTTCGCCACCAAGCTGCTGAGCGGCAACCCAGCGGGGATCACGAAGGTGCGAGGCGTGCCTCAGGTGCATGAGCTGGGTGGCCATACGGTCTTCCTGCTGCCGCTCTTCCATCCCGCTGCCGCATTGCGAACGCCTGCCGTCAAGGAAACTCTGCGCAGCGATTTCGAGTTGCTGCCGGACCTCCTCGAGGGCCCGCCGCCGGCTGGGATCGCGCTCGATGACACGCTTGAGCTTGCAGGAGATGCCGAGGGGCAAGAGGCCGCCTCCTCGCCGCATCCCGCGGCCGACCAGCTCGACCTGTTCGGTTGACGCGAACGCTGATCAGCCAGTCGGCGGCCGAGACCGAAGCGTTGGGGGCTGAGCTTGCGGCAAGCCTCGGTCCCGGCGACGTGGTCGTCGTCGTGGGTGAGGTGGGGGCGGGGAAGACGACGCTGATCCGCGGCGCCTGTCGCGCGCTTGGAGTCAAGGAGCCTGTGACGTCGCCGACCTTCACGATTGGCCATCGCTATCGCGGTCGCCTCCCGATCTCACACCTCGACCTCTACCGGTTGAACGACCTGGAGAACGAGGACCCAGGGCTCCTGGCCGACTATCTCGCCCCCGGCTCCGTTGCCTTCATCGAGTGGCCCGCGTTGGCTGAGCCACAGCTCGCAGGGCGCACTCCACGAGAGGTCCGGCTTTCTCATCGCGGTGGCGATTCACGAGCGATCGAGATCTCGGCCGCACCTAGCCGCAAATAGCCGTGTTTTGGGAGAACGCTGCCGTGTAGCATCGCCCAGGTGACTCTTATGCTCGAAAAGAAAAGCGCCCGATGAAGCGACTGATGACCCTGATTGCGACCTTGCTTGGGGCTCTGCTGCTGGCGAGTGCGGCACCTGCCGCCAAGGGGCCTGTAGCGAAAGACCCCACTCCGGAGGAGCCTGCGGCGTACAGGCACTACGTCGCCTGCGGTCTTTCCCAAAAAGCGAAACCTGCGCATGTCTGCCGGAAGCGCCGCGACAAGGGCGCTTTCTTTCGCAGCAACCAAGCCGATGTCGTGTACACGGTCTGCGTCAAGTTCCCCACCAAACGGCAGCTCTGCGCATCCAAGCAGGAAGCGAAAAAGGGAACTCTGTACGTGAACGAAATCACCTCCAACATCGCGGGCAGGCACAGAGTGACCTGGTTCGTGAAAGGACAGAAAGTCGGAGCGTTCGAGTTCGTTGTCCTCGACCAGGGCGGCTAGCTCCACGCCGGAGGGCGGCTCTAGGCCGGCCGTCATCGGCTTCGATACCGCGACCGAGGACACAGCAGTCTGTGCCGCCCGGCGTGGCGAGGTCCTCTACGAGTCGCAGCTTGGCCTGTCCGAGAAGGGCAGCCCGCTGCACACGACGGCGCTCCTCGAAGAGGTCGATCGCGCGGCGACGGCGGCCGGCGGATGGGAGGCGATTGAAGCGATCGCGGTGGGGGTGGGCCCCGGTTCGTTCACCGGCCTCCGGGTGGGGCTGTCGACGGCCAGGGCGCTCGGCTTGAGCTGTGAAATGCCCGTCAGGGGGGTGTGCACCCTGGATGCGCTTGGCCGTGGCCTGGGCCAGGTTGCCGGCGGTGCGAGCCGACTAGCCGTCATCGACGCGAAGCGGGGCGAGGCTTTTGCCGCGCTCTACACGGCAAACGGCGAGCGGCTCTGGGAGCCGCTGGTCGACTCCCCCTCTGGCCTCGCCGAGCGGGTGGGGGCTCTTGGGGAGAATCCGGTTGGAGCCGGGTCGGGAGCGGTACGATTTCGTGATGAGTTGGCGAGTCGCGGCGTTGAGATTCCGGATGACGTCGACCCCGTTCACCGCGTCGCGGCGCGGCACATTTGCGCCCTCGCGACGAGCGGGCAAAGCGATGACGAGTCTGGACCCGTCGCTCCGATCTACCTAAGACCCCCCGATGCACAACGCTGGCGTGAGCGAGACACTTCCCAAGCAGGCCGGTGAGGCAACCGGCGCGCCGCGCACGCGACGGCTCGCCTACAGCGACTTGCCTGCCGTCATCTCGATCGAGCGGCGCTCCTTCCCGACCCCTTGGTCGTTGGCGATGTTCGTGCTCGAGCTCTCCAAGCCGTCTGGGATCTGCCTTGCCGCAATCGATGGAGATGATCTGCTCGGCTATCTGGTGTGCTCGCGCTACGACCAGGTCTGGCACCTGATGAACGTCGCAGTGATTCCGGAGCGACGCCGGATGGGCATTGCCAGTCGCCTGATTTCACAGCTCCTCGAGGAGGCAGGGAGGGATCTGCCGTTCACGCTCGAGGTGCGCGTCTCCAATCGCGATGCGATCGCCATGTATGAGGGGCTCGGGTTTCGCTCAGCCGGCGTACGCCCTCGCTACTACCAGGACAACGGCGAGGACGCCCTGATCATGTGGCTCGATTGACAATTCCGCCCGCGTGCTCTGCTCCCGCTTCGCTCGCATTCGTGATCACCGGTGACCTTGCTCGCCCGCTTCCGCGTCCGCCGCGGGCGGGTGTGCCAGGGATGGGCGCATGCTGATCCTCGCGATCGAGACGTCCTGTGACGACACCTGCGTGGCGGTCGTCGACGGGTCGCGAATCCTCGCTAACACGATCTCCTCCCAAACGGCTCATGCGCACTTTGGCGGGGTCGTGCCGGAGGTCGCTGCACGGCACCATCTGGATCTGGCCGTGCCGGTCGTCGAGGCGGCACTGGCAGAGGCCGGCGTCTCGCTGGATGACGTGGAGGCGATTGCCGTGACAACCGGGCCGGGGTTGATCGGAGCCCTCTTGGTCGGCGTCAGTACCGCCAAGGCGATTGCCGCACCGCGCCGGTTGCCGTTGATCCCGGTCAATCACCTGCAGGGGCACGTCGCGGCCAACTTCCTGGACCCCGATCCGCTGCAGCCCCCGTTCCTCTGTTTGGTGGCGAGCGGTGGCCACACCTTGCTGGGGGCGGTTCGCGATCGGTTCGGCCACGAGGTTCTGGGGCAGACCCTCGACGATGCCGCGGGCGAGGCATTCGACAAGGTCGCACGGCTGCTTGGGCTTGGTTATCCAGGAGGCCCGGCTTTGGAGCGGCTCGCGGCGGAGGGAGACCCCGAGGCATTCGAGCTGCCGGTGGCGATGAGTCGCGAGCCGGGGCTCAACTTCAGCTTTAGCGGATTGAAGACGGCGCTGGTCTATCTCTGCCGCGATTTGGGCCCCGACGGCGTTCAGGAGCGCCGCGCGGACCTCGCGGCAAGCTTCCAAGCGGCTGCCGTGGGGCAGCTGGTGGCGAAGTTGAGGCGAGCTCTGAAGAAAGGCGACTGGGAGGCGGTCGCGTTGGGAGGGGGGGTCGCCGCCAACGGGAGCCTGCGTGAGGCGGTTGCCGCACTCTGTCGGCAGCAAGGCCTGCGGCTGAAGCTGGTTGCGCCGGAGCTGTGCACAGACAATGCGGCGATGATCGCCTCTGCCGCCCGCTTCGCACCCCATCTGCCTTACCCGGACTACCTCTCTTATGACGCCTTTGCCACCGGCGAAGCGCCGGTGGTGGCGTGAGCGAAGTCATCCTCTACTCCCGCCCGGGCTGCCACCTGTGCGTTGAGGCGCTCGAGGCGATCGCCGCTCTCCATGCAGAGGGCTACCGCTTTTCGCTGCGCGAGGTCGATATCGAGAGCGACGATCTTCTGCTGCGTCGACTGCTCGAGCGGATTCCAGTGGTCGAGATGGATGGCGAGGTCGTCTCGGAGCTGGTCTTCGACGCAGGCGCTCTTCGGGCCCGGCTCGATACTGTGGGGGCCGATGATCGAGCAGGCGGTGGAGAGGCATGACGTATCCGACGAGCTGATCGTGGACGGCGAGCGGCTCTCGCTCGGCGTTGCGGCACGTCTGTCGCGCTATCTCCAGGTCCTCACTCAGGCTCGCAAGATGGGGCGGGAGACGATCTCTTCCCAGGAACTGTCGGACTACACACACATCAATCCGACTCAGATTCGGCGCGACCTGTCGGGCTTCGGCAAGTTCGGCAAGCGAGGGGTGGGCTACAACGTCGACTCTCTGGTCTCGGAGATCCGCAAGATCCTCCGCACCGCCGGCCAGCACAACATCGCCCTGTTCGGCGCCGGCAACCTCGGACTGGCGATTGCAAGCTCCGACATCTTCGCCGATCACGGCTTCCAAATCGTCGCCATGTTCGATGTCGATCCCAGCGTGGTTGGGACTCAGGTCGGCAGCCTCGCTGTCCGCGATTTCGGCGAGCTGGGGAAGGTCGTCGCGGAGCAGGAGGTGGTCGTCGGCGTCATTGCCGTTCCGGCCACGGCGGCCCAGGCGGTGGCCGACCGCCTCGTCGATGCAGGCGTCAAGATCATCTTCAACTACTCCGAGCAACTGCTCCAGGTGCCGCCTGAGGTGACCGTGCATACCTCGAGCCCGGCGGTCGACCTCCTCTACGCGCTCTACTTCTACCTGACCTAGGCACTTGTCCCTGGACCTCGACCTCGCTCGGGAGAGATTCGAGACCTCCACCGATTTCACGATTGGTTTGGAGGAGGAGTTCGCGATCCTCGATCCGCAGACGCTCGAGTTGGGGCACCGCTTCGAGGAGGTCTACGCCGCCTGCCAGCGCGACGAGGTTCTGGCCGACTCCGCGGCTGGCGAGCTGATCGCGGCGGAGATCGAGATTCGCTCGGGGCGTGCAGAGAGCTTTGCCGAAGCCGTTTCGCTGCAGCGCGAGCGCCGCGACAGGCTCTTTGGCATGGTCGAAGGGATGGGCCTCGCGCTGGGAGCCATGGGCACCCATCCCTGGGCGAGCTATCTCGATCAGCGGATTATCGACACGCCGCACTACAACCGGCTCAGAGAGGAACTCGGCTGGGTCGCTCAGCGAAACAACACCTGGAGCATGCATGTCCACATGGGGGTGCGCGGAGCGGACCGCGCGATCGCAGTATGCGACTGGATGCGCGAGCTGCTGCCCCTGCTGCTGGCTGTCTCCGCCAACTCGCCTTTCCTCGACCACCGCGACACCGGCCTGCACACCGTGCGCACCGAGATCTTCACCCGCACGTTCCCTCGCTGCGGCGTCCCGAGCCCATTCGGCGATTGGTCCCGGTATGCCGACTTCGTTGGGATGCTGGAGCGGGCCGGCTCAGTGGTCGAATCGACCCAGCTCTGGTGGAGCGTTCGCCCTCACCACGCCTTTGGCACGGTTGAGGTCCGCATCTGCGATGCGCAGACCCGAGGCGACGAGTCATTTGCCCTGGCTGCTCTGATCGCCGCCTGCATTGCGCAGACGGCGCTGGAATACGACAAGCATGGCTATGACCGCGCTGGGAGCCCGCTCGAAGACCGTGAGATCGAGGAGAACCTGTGGCGGGCGATTCGACACGGGATGAGTGGCCGCTTGATCGATTTTCGTGGGGGTGAGGAGGTGGAAGCACAGGCGGCGCTGGAGGCGCTGATTGCCTGGTGCGAGCCGGCTCGCGAGAGTCTCGGCATCGAGGTGGATCTTCCAGCGCGGAACGGCGCCCAGCGCGCTCGCGAGGCACTCGACTCCGGCGTGGCGATTGAGGACATCTATCGCGACGCAGTGGCTGAGACCAAGCGGACCTACACCGAAGCACAGCCCGCCGCCTGAGAACCTGACTCAAATGCGGATCGCGCAGCAGGCTGAGGCTTGGCCCCGGTCGCGAGGCGCTTTCGCCGTGCCCCCATATAGACTCCCGCGCCGCTAAAACCAGCCGGAGGAACGGAACTTGACCAGTTTTTTGACCGACTATGGAGTCGTCGTCGCGCTTGTATGCGCGGGGGCGGCTGTTATCTACGGACTTCTAATCACCCAGCGTCTTCTTTCCAAGTCGCCTGGCAACGAGCGCATGCAGGAAATCTCGGGCGCCGTGCAGGAAGGCGCCAGCGCCTACCTGAACCGCCAGTACACGATCATCGCGGTGGTCGCGATCCCAATCGCGATCGCGCTCTTGCTCCTGCAGAACTGGGAGACGGCGGTCGGCTTCGTGATCGGAGGCACCCTCTCCGGTGCGGCTGGCTTCATCGGCATGAACCTCTCGGTGCGGGCCAACGCCCGCGTCGCTGAGGCGGCTCGGGGCGGTGTGCCGCCGGCGCTGGATGTCGCCTTCAAGGGCGGCTCGGTGACCGGCATGCTCGTCGTCGGGTTGGCGCTACTCGGCGTCGCCGGCTACTTCGGCATCCTCATCGCCACCGGTAGCTCTGACAAGGAGGCGGTCGACGCCCTGATCGGCCTTGGCTTTGGCGGCTCGCTGATCTCCGTCTTCGCCCGGCTCGGTGGCGGCATCTTCACCAAGGCCGCCGATGTCGGCGCCGACTTGGTGGGCAAGGTCGAGGCCGGCATCCCCGAGGACGATCCACGCAACCCTGCCGTGATTGCCGACAACGTCGGTGACAACGTCGGCGATTGCGCCGGCATGGCCGCCGACCTGTTCGAGACCTACGCGGTCACCTCGGTTGCCGTGATGCTGCTCGGTGTCCTCACCTTCACCGGCGCCGGTGGCGACTACCTGCGCGAGGTGGCTATCTACCCGCTGGTCCTCGGCGGCGTCGCGATCATCGCCTCGATCATCGGAGCGCTCTTGGTGCGGACCAGCTCGGACCGTGTCGAGGGGGCGCTCTACCAGGGGCTGATCGTCTCCGGGATCCTCTCGATGGCGGCGTTCTATCCGATCACCGATTGGCTGATGAGCGACGCGGTGCAGTACGGCCTCAGCGCCGGTGCAGACGCCGTGAGCACCACCGATCTCTGGCTATGCGCCGTGATCGGCATCGCGGTCACCGCGCTCCTGTTTGTGATTACCGAATTTTATACGTCGACCCGTTTCCGCCCGGTGAAGACAATCGCCCAGGCTTCGGAGACGGGGCACGCGACGAACATCATCCAGGGGCTTGCCCAGGGCTTTCAGTCGACCGCCGCACCGGCGCTCGTGCTGGCGCTGGCGATCTTCGGCGCCAACGAGCTGGCCGGGATCTACGGCATCGGCGTTGCTGTGGTGGCCCAGCTTTCCCTCTGTGGGCTGATCGTCGCCCTCGACGCTTTCGGGCCGATCACCGACAACGCGGGCGGGATCGCAGAGATGGCTGATCTGCCAGAGGAGGTGCGCAACGTCACCGATCCGCTCGACGCGGTCGGCAACACCACCAAGGCGGTCACCAAGGGCTACGCGATCGGCTCTGCCGCGCTCGCCGCACTGGTGCTGTTCGCCGCGTTCAAGAGCGAGCTTGCCGACGAGAAGCCGGCCGGGTTTGACCTCAACAGCCTCTTCAACCTCAGCGAACCGGCGGTCCTGATCGGGCTGATCATCGGCGGCATGATGGTCTACCTCTTTGCGGCCTTCGCGATCGAGGCGGTCGGTCGTGCCGGCGGGCAGGTCGTCGAACAGGTCCGCGAGCAGTTCCGCGAGCACCCGGGAATCATGGAGGGCACCGAAAAGCCCGACTACGCCAAGACGGTCTCGATCGTCACCCTGGCGGCGCAGAAAGAGATGATCCTCCCGTCGCTGATCCCGATCGTCGTTCCGGTCATCGTCGGCGTGCTCAGCGTCGACGCGCTCGGCGGCCTGCTGATTGGCGTCATCGTCGTCGGTCTTTTCGCGGCGATCTCGATGACCGCCGGCGGCGGCGCTTGGGACAACGCGAAGAAGCTGATCGAGGACGGCGCTCACGGCGGCAAGGGCTCGCCGGCTCACGAAGCATCGGTCACCGGCGACACCGTCGGCGATCCCTACAAGGACACGGCCGGCCCGGCGATCAACCCGATGATCAAGGTCGCCAACATCGTCGCGATCCTGATCATCCCAATCGTCCACTTCTAAGCGAGGCGGAAGGACTCTCACGCGTCTGTAGCACCGCCGCGACGACTGCAAAGCAGCGTCCGGCGGTGTTCTCGCCCGCCTGAATAGCGCCGCTATTCAGGTGGGCTGCGTCCTTGCCGGACTCGCTTTTCGCGCGTCGGGGCGGCACCCGCATCCACGAGAGCGCCCTTCCACCTCGCGAGGGATAAGGTCGCCGTCGATGGATAACTTGATCAACGTCGCGGACTTCGAGCAGGCTGCTGCTGAGAAGCTCGATGCCGGGGTCCGCGGCTATTTCGCCGGTGGCGCGGGGGACGAGGTGACGCTTGGCGAAAACGTCGCTGCCTGGAGACGATGGCGGCTGCGCCCGCGGATGCTTGCCGGTCACGCCCAGTGGCGGACGGCCACGGAGGTGCTGGGAGCTGAGGTGTCGATGCCGATCCTGGTTGCACCGGTGGCGTATCAGCGCCTGGTTGATGAGGAAGGGGAGATCGGGATGGCCCAAGCGACCGCCGAAGCCGGGACCGTGATGTGCCTATCGACCCTGGCGACGACGCGTCCCAGCGAGGTGGCGGCCGCTGTCCCCGAGGGGCGCCGCTGGTTTCAGCTCTATTGCTTCAAGGATGAGATGGTCACGCGGGCGCTGATGGATGAGGCCATCGACTCCGGCTTCGAGGCCCTTGTCGTCACCGTGGACGCGCCGCGGGGCGGCAAACGTGAGCGTGACCTGCGCACGGGGTTCAGGATCCCTGAGGGGCTTGGGGTGCCCAGCGTCGAAGCGGCACTGGGATCGGAGCGTGCGGTGACGATCGAGGAAACGTTCGGCTTGATGGAACCGGCACTGAGCTGGACGCACCTGGAGGAACTGGCTTCGGACACCGCTTTGCCGATTCTCGTCAAGGGGGTGCTGACCGCTGAGGACGCTGCTCTTGCTGTGGAGCACGGGGCCGCCGGGATCGTCGTCTCCAACCATGGCGGACGTCAGCTCGACTGTGTGCAGGCGACCGCCGACGTGCTCTCCGAAGCAGTTGATGCGGTCGAAGGGCGCGGGGCGGTCCTCGTCGACGGTGGCATCCGCCGTGGGACCGATGTGGCGATCGCGCTTGCGCTTGGGGCCGATGCGGTCTTGGTCGGCCGCCCGGTTCTCTGGGGCCTGGCAGCTGGTGGAGCGGAGGGAGCCCGGCGGGTGCTGGAGCTGTTGCGCGGCGAGTTGGAGCTGGCGCTTTCTCTCTGCGGATGCGCGTCGCCGGCTGAGCTCACTCGCGCCCACGTGATACGGGCACCGGCGCCCGTATATTCGGCGTAGATGTCAGCTTCGATATCGCACTTGGTCCACAGGGCCGCTCAGCGGGGCGCCTAGTGGCCCAACGGGTTCCCAGGGACGAATCGCTGAGCCGGGTCCACGGGGTGGGCGCGCTGTTCGCGGCCGCATACGGCAATGTCGGCTCCTCGATCTACTACGCCCTCGGGGTCACCGCCGCCTTCGCGCTTGGCCTCACCCCGGTCGCCTTCGTCATCTCGGGGCTGATCTTTGCCGCGACTGCCGCCACCTACGCCGAGGCGACCGTGATGTACCCCGAGGCGGGCGGGTCCTCGAGCTTCGCCCGCCACGCCTTCAACGAGCTGGTCAGCTTCATTGCCGCCTGGGGGCAGATGCTCAACTACACGATCACGGTCGCGATCTCGGCTTACTTCGTCCCTCACTACCTCGCGGTCTTCTGGGAGCCGCTTGGGGAAGCACCGGGCGACATCATCGGCGGCGCTGTACTGATTGTCGCCCTCGCTCTGATCAACATCCGCGGCACCGAGGAGTCGGCAAAACTCAATCTGGTTCTCGCGGTTGCCGACCTCGCCACCCAGGTCATCCTGGTCGCGATCGGAGTGGTGCTGGTCTTCAGCCCCGAGGTTCTGATCGACAACGTCCACCTCGGAGTCGCCCCGACCTGGAGCGATTTCGCCTTGGGGATCGCCGTCGGGATGATCGCCTACACCGGCATCGAGACGATCTCCAACATGGCGGAGGAGGCGCGCGACGCGGCACGGACCGTTCCGCGTGCCGCCGGGCTCGTCGTCGCTGCGGTGCTCGGGCTCTACCTGCTGATCCCGTTGGTCGCTCTCTCGGCGATGCCGGTCACCCAGGACGCCGCCGGCCACTTCACGACCGCGCTGGGCAGCGAGTTCGCCAACGACCCGATCCTCGGCATCGTCGAGAACCTCGGCTTGGGACACGGGCTGACTGAAGCGCTGCGCTTCTACGTCGGTGTCCTGGCGGCAGTGATCCTGCTGATCGCCACCAACGCTGGCCTGATCGGGGTCTCCCGCCTCACCTACTCGATGGGCCAGCACCGCCAGCTCCCCGAGGGCCTGCGCCAAGTCCATCCCAAGTACCGCACGCCCTACATCGCGATCCTGGTCTTTGCCGGCATCGCGATGCTCACGCTGATCCCCGGGCAGACTGACTTCCTGGCGACGCTGTACTCGTTTGGCGCGATGCTCTCTTTCACGATCGCCCATGTTTCGGTGATCCAGCTGCGCCGCCGCCACGCCGACTCGGAGCGCCCCTGGAAGCCGCCACTGAACTTCCGCGCCTTTGGCACGCTGGTCCCGCTCAGCGCGGTGTTGGGTGGGCTCGGCACCTTCGCGGCCTGGATCGTGGTGATGGCGCTCAACCCGCGCACCCTCGCGGTCGGCCTGGGCTGGATGGCGCTCGGCATCGCCGTCTACGTCCTTTACCGCCGCAACCAGAAGCTGCCGCTGACCGAGACGGTCAAGGTGGTGACGCCGGAGCCACTCGGGGTGGAGGAGATCGAGTACCGCAGCGTTTTGGTCGCCTTCGAGGACAGCGAGCCCTTCTCGGAGGAGATGGTCGCCACCGCGGTCAAGCTCGCCTCGAAGCGGCGGCGCGGCATTCACATCCACTCGATGCTCACCGTGCCCACCCACCTCTCGCTTGACGCGGAGCTGCGTGAGGCCGAAGCGGAGGCGCAGAGCAAGATCGAGCAGGCGAAGTTGATTGGCGGGCAACGCGTCACCGGGCACGTCGACCGCGTCCGCCCCGACCAGGCGGGGTACTCGATCGCCGATGAGGCGAAGCTGATCAACGCGGCGGCGGTCGTGGTTGGCCTGCGCTACCGAAACGGAACGCCGCTCTACGACAAGACCCTGCAGACGGTGCTGGGCGAGCGCCCCTGCAGGGTGATCGTCGTCTCCGACCGCGCGGTCCATCCCGTGGACGCGGTGCCCGCGCCGACCTAGACCCACCTAGAATCGCCGCGATGACAACGGGGGCGGGAAGGCGGATGTATCACGGCTCGGTCCGGTTCTTCTCGTTGACGATGATCGTCATCGGCGTGGTGATCCTCGCCAGCACTCTGATCGGCGGCGGCGGGCCGACCTCGGTAGGGGTCTTTCTGGGCATTGCCTTCATCGTCGTCGGCGGCGGGCGTCTCTGGCTGTCGGTGCGGATGAGCGGGTGAGCTCGACATGAGTGCTCCAGAGCGATCTGGGCGCTCGCGCCTGCAGCCGCTGCTGCAGCGCGGCCTCGGTGTGCCCGGCCTCTTCGTCGCCGTCTATTCGGCGGTTGGGTTCTCGATCTACTTCTCGTTGGGCGTGGTCGCCGACCGTGGCCTCGGCTTGACGCCCCTGATCTTCCTCGCCGCCGGTCTACTCTTCGTACTCGCGACGCTTAGCTACGTAGAGGGCGGCGCGATGTTCCGGGAACGCGGCGGGTCCTCCAGCTTCGCGCGCCACGCTTTCAACGAGCTGATCGCCTTCATCGCCGGCTGGGCGATCCTGATCGACTACCTGATCGTGGTGGCGCTGGCGGCGATCTCGGTGCCGCACTACCTGGAGCCTGTCTCGTCGCACCTGTCTCAGCCCGGATGGGAGATCGGGGTTGCCGCTGCGGTGATCGCCGCAGCCTGTCTGCTCAATGTCCTCAACGTGACCGGTCGGGGCAGGGAGCGCACGCTCTCGGTGCTCGCGCTTGCCGACATCGCTCTCCAGCTTGCGGTGATCGTGGTTGGGGTCTTCGCCGTCTTCCATCTGGACCGGCTCACCGCCCAGCTCGATCTCTTTACCGACCCCAGCCTCACCGACGCCGCCTACGCGGCGGTCGTTGCGATGCTCGCCTACGCGGGGATCGAGGCTGCATCCGACCTGGCTCCGGACATCGAGGTCAGGCGGCGCGATCTGAGGCGGATCGTCTCGGTGGGGGCGGTGGCGGTGCCGCTGGTCTATGCGGGCATGGCGGCGATTGCGCTGATGGCCGTCCCGGTGGTCGCGGGCCCCGACGGGCCACAGACGGCACTCGGCAACGAATTCGTCGAGGCACCGTTGCTCGGCGTCGTGTCCGCCTTCCAGCCCGCCTGGGTGGCGGACTCGATGCGCTGGATCGTCGCGCTGGTCGCCACGCCGATCCTGTTTTGGGCGGCCACCACGTCGATGCTTGGAGTCTCCCGGCATATCTACACGCTGGCGATCAACCGCCAGATCCCCAGCTGGCTCGGAAAGCTCAATGCGCGCCACGCGACCCCTCATGTGGCGATCGCGATCTCCGGCTTGATCGCGATCGGCCTGGCCATACCCACCGACGTGAAGCTGCTCGCCGGCATCTACGCGTTTGGGGCCACGCTGGCGATCACGATCGCGCATCTCTCGATCCTGCGCCTCCGGGTGCGAGACCCCGATCGCCTACGCCCCTTCCGAGTGCCCTTGAACATTGGGTGGCGTGGGGCGCGCCTGCCGGTCCCGTCGATTGTCGCAGCGCTCCTGACGGGGCTCGCGTTCCTCAGCGTCCTCGCCTTCCACGACACCGCTCGCTGGGTTGGCGGCGGCTGGATGGCGTTTGGCCTTGTGGCCTACGTCATCTACAGGAAGTTCGTTGAGGGAACCTCGCTGACGCAGCGGGTGTCGGTCACCGAGAAGGCGCTTACCAAGCAGGTGCGCGGAGTCGAATACCGCAACATCCTCGTGCCGGTCTTCGGCACTGAGCTCGACGACGACATCGTCGCCACAGCCGGCCGCCTGGCTGCCGCTGACGAGGACACCAACGACGACGATTGCACCAGGCTCGACTTGGTCTACGTGATCGAGGTGCCGCTTACGCTGCCGCTCGACGCGGAGCTCCCGCCCGAGCGAGAGGCCGAAGCCCAGCGCGCGGTGGCGCGCGCCCGAGACGTAGCGGAGGAGTACGCAGACGTGCGGGTCAGTGCCGAAGTGCTGCGGGCCCGCGACGTTGGGGCGGGGATAGTGGATGCCGCGAGGCAAAGCGGAGCCGAGGCGATCGTCGTCGGCGCCGAGCCGCCGAGCAAGATCAGAGGTGGCGCCACCCTGGGTGGAATCGGCGCGGCCAGGCCCGCTGAGGTCGGAGCGGCGACCGAGTATGTCCTGAAGAAGGCTCCCTGCCGGGTCCTGCTGACCGCTCCGCCCGAAACTGCCCTCAAAGCCTCGGCTGAGCCGGGCGCCGAGCAGTCCTCTGCCGACTAGTATCCACCGCGTGGTGATGAAGTGTTCATCCTGATCGTCGGCTGTGGTCGCGTCGGCTCCTCCGTGGCCCGGACCATGTTGCGTGAAGGCCACGAAGTCTCCTGCCTGGACGAGGACCCGGAGTCTCACTCACGGCTGGAGGTCGGACTAGAGAAGGGTTGGGAGGACCTGGGCGGCCAGTTCACGGTTGGCACCGGCCTGGAGACCGATGCGCTGCTCGCCGCCGGAATCGAAAAAGCGGACGCCTTCATCGCGTCAACCGACGGGGACAACACGAACATTGTGATCTCGCAAATCGCGCAACGCCGCTACGAGGTGCCGACGGTCATCGCAAGGATCCTCGACCCTCTTCGCGCCGAGTGGTACCAGCAGCAGGGGTTGCACACGATCTGCCCGACCCGGGTTGCGATCGACATGCTGGAGAGCGCCGTGCTCGAGGGTGGGCAGCGAGACGGCGACCAGCCGGACGGCTCTGCCAACGTCGCCTAACGAGGAGATACCGGACCCGATGTACATCATCGTCGTTGGCGCAGGAAAGGTCGGTTGGAACCTGGCTCGCGAGCTGCTCGAAAAGAACCATGAGGTGACGGTGATCGAGAGCAACCGCCGCCGTTACTTGACGGTGGAGCAGGAGCTGGAGCACAACGTCACCTACGGCGATGCTTCCGAGCTCTGGGTCTTGGAGCGGGCGGGGATCCAGCGCGCAGACATGGTGATCGCCGTGACCGGCGACGACGAGGACAACATGTTGATCTGCCAGGTTGCCCGCGAGAAGTACAACGTCGAGAGGATCATCGCCCGGGTCAACAACCCCCGCAATCGGGAGCATTTCGACCTGCTTGGCGTCAAACCGTCAGTCTCCGCGACGGACCTGATCTTGCGCCTGCTCGAGCACGAGGTGCCTGAGTACGGCTTGGTCCACCTCCTCGACCTGACCGAGGAGCGACTCGAGATCATCGAGATTCTGCTCGGTAAGGACTCGCGTGTAATTGGCAACCGTGTGGGGGACCTGTCGATGCCCGAAGGCAGCCTCTTGATCTCCGTCCTGCGGGAGGGCCGGGGCTTCGTTCCCAACGCAGACACGGTGCTCGAACCCGGCGACGAGGTGTTGGCGGTGCTCGATCCGGGTAAAGAGGACGACCTCAAGGTGCTCTTTGGCCCAGCGGACAACGGCGCCAGTGGCGGATAGGGAGGTCGACTTCCTTCTGATCGGAGGCGGCCTCGCCTCGGCGCACTGCGCCGCGGAGCTGCGAAAGCGCGGGACGGAGGGGTCGATCCTGCTGGTCGGGCGGGAGCCCGAGCTGCCCTACGAACGCCCACCGCTCTCCAAGGAGTACCTGCGTGGCGACGCTGGGCGCGAGGACGCCCACGTCAACACGGCTGGGTGGTATGAGGAGAACGGCATCGAGCTGTTGACCGGCGTCAACGTGATGTCGCTTGACCCGGAGGCACGGACGGCGAAGCTGCAGGGTGGCGATGAGGTGGCGTTCGGCAAGGCGCTGCTCGGGACCGGCGCGATGGTCAACATCCTGCGGGTCGAGGGCGCTGAGAACGAGGGGATTCACTATCTGCGCGCCTTCGGCAACTCCGATGCGATCCGCGCCGATGCCGAAGCGGCCGAGCATGTAGTGCTGATCGGTGGCAGCTACATTGGCACCGAGGTCGCGGCTTCGCTGGCCGCCAAGGGGATCAAGTGCACGATCGGGATGATGGAGGAGGTGGCGCTGTCGCGGACCTTCGGCGAGGACGCCGGGCGCTGGTTCCAGGACAAGCTCGAGGCGAACGGCGTGACCGTCCACGGTGGCGAGGAGCTGGAGGCCTTCGAGGGCGACGGACGGGTGAGGGCCGTCGTGACCAAGAGCGGGCTGGCCATAGAGTGCGACACGGCTGTCGTCGGCGCCGGAGTCCGTGCCGACGCAATGCTCGCGCAGCGTGCTGGGCTCGAGGTCGATGACGGTGTCGTCTGCGACTCGAAGCTGCAGACGTCGGTCGAGGGCATCTACGCGGCCGGCGATTGCTGCTCATACGACAGCGTGGTCCATGGGCGGCGGCTGCGAGTCGAGCACTGGGACGTGGCGATGCAGCAGGGAATGCACGCCGCGCGCAACATGCTCGGCGAGGAGCTCGATTACACGGTCGTCCCATACTTCTTCAGTGATCTAGCCGACTGGGCGAGCCTCGAGTACGTGGGCCCCGCGCATGGTTGGGATGAGGAGATTTGGCGTGGCGACCGCGACGCCGGCGAGTTTTCAGTCTGGTACCTGAAGGACGGGCACGTCGCCGGTGCGCTCAGTGTCGAGCGCTCCGAAGACCTCGCCGAAGCGCGGCGCATGCTCGCCGATCGGGTCGACGTATCCGACGCCCGGGACCGCCTTGCCGATCCCGACAGCAATCTCGCCGAGATCGCCTAAGACCCAAATGATCGATCCCACGGCGGGATCCCTCATCCCAGACGGTCAAGAGGGATGCCGGCACCCCTCCCCGGGAATTGAGGTCGCACGCGCCTACAGCGCGTGCGACTAATGAGGAGCGCGGCCTGCGGCCGCGCAATCATCGGATTGCATATCGCCGCCTTCGGCGACATTCCCGGAGAGAGGCACCGGCATCCCCTCAAAGCACCACGAGCTTCGAGAGCTCCACCGCCCAAGCGCCTTCCCCTCCCGAAGCTTCTTCTCAGCTTGGGGAGCCTCGGCTCCGACCCTTGAAGCTTTGGTTGCCCAGAGACGTGTTGAGAGAGGAGCCTGTTCGCCCTCCAGGCGAATGTCGCGAAGCGGCTATATGCAATCTGGCTCTTTGGCGCGGCAAAGCCGCGCAGTAGCTTCGGCGCTAAGGCCGAAGGCCTTGCGCCATCAATTCGACTGGAGGGCGGACAGGCTTCTCTCTCCACCGGTGTGGGGTCGAGCGTCTAGGGCGGTCTGGCTTCTGGCTAGTCGAAGACCGCGGCCTGTGCGCTCGAGACCTTGCCACCCCTGCAGGTATGCGGCCCATTGCCGGGAGGGGGGAGGATCTGGAAATTGGTCACCGAGTGGTAGGGCGTTGCCGCACCGTTGTTCTGCGCCAGCGCGATGACTAGCCGGTAGAACCCGGCCCGGAGGTCCTGGTAGTAGATCTCTGGCCGGGTCGCCGGGGAGTAGCTGCCGCTGGAGCCGACTCGGGCCGCGAGGACGCCGTTTGGGCCCGCGTAGTGCGGGAAGTCAAAGGACGCACCGATCAAGCGCCCCCGACCAACGGGACTTTGCTCAGCGCGCTGCAGCTTCACGGGATCAACGCAATCGGGGACTCGGTTCAGCGAGAAGTGCAGGTGGCCCTCTCGGAGTCGCGGTTCGCCGCCGAAGCGCTCTGGTGCAATCCGGAAGTTGCGAACCTTCACCTTGACGACCACCGCTCCGCTCGTCTGGCGAGCGCCGTTACGCGGAGAAACTATGACGATGCTCGGCTTCCCAGAGGCTGATTCGGCAGGAGCTGAGTCATCGCCGCCACCGCAGCCGGTAAGTGGGAGCATGGCGGCAGCCGCGGCGACCGTGGCAAGGATGGCGACTCGGACCCCCATTCGAAGCGGAACATTACGCCCAGCCAGCGCGTAATCTTTCGCGCCTATGAGTCCAGCCAGTGAACTTGCCTATCGGATCGGCGCGGCCGCGCGCCGGCCGGCCAGTTGGATGCAGCTGCTCAAATTCGGCGTGGTCGGCGGCTCGGGCTATCTGGTCAACCTCGCCGTCTTCTCGATCCTGGAGACGAGCCTGGGAATGCACCACACGGTCGCGGCGGTCGGCGCATTCTGCGTCGCTGTGTCGAACAACTTCATCTGGAATCGCCATTGGACCTTTGGGCCTGGGGACGACCACCCGGCCTTCCAAGCGGTGCGTTTCTTTGCGGTGAGCATCGCGGCGCTGGTAATCAACCTGGTCGTGCTCGAGGCCCTCGTCGCCGGAACCACCCTGGGTCCCCTTACGGCCCAGGCAATCGCGGTGGCGGTGGCGATGCCCTTTAACTTCGTGGGCAACAAGCTTTGGACATTTTCTGATCCTTGACGATGTCTGTGCTATACACGAGCGAGTCATGATCAGGAGGCAGTCAGGAAAGCGCAGGGGAAGATTTGCGAAGGCGGGAGGTTTGCCTTCGCGATCTCACGGTGAGCAGAGGCGATGAGCCTCGCGGTGGACCAGCCAACCCGTTCTTGCGCGACCGAGCTGGTCTGCCACGACTGCGGGCTTCGCCTGCCCCTTCTCGACACGACTTTCAAGTGCCTGGGCTGCGGCCAGGGGCTCGACATCGACTACGACTATGAGCTGGCGAAGACGCGCCTTGCCGAGCTCCCTACCGCGGAGCGCGCGATCAACATCTGGCGCTTCGAGGAGCTGTTGCCGATCATCGACTCGCGAGCGCAGAGCAGGGTTGGGATCAATAGTGGCCGCACGCCGCTGATCCACGCCGACCGCCTCGGCGCCGAGCTGGGCCTGCGCAAGCTTTACCTCAAGGACGACAGCACGCAGCGCCCGTCCCTCTCCTACAAGGACCGCGTCGTCTCGATGGCGGTCGCCCGGCTGCTCGAGCTCGGGAAAGAGGAGATCGGCTGCGTGTCGACCGGCAACGTCGGCACAGCGGTCTCCTCGCTGGCCGCAAAGGCCGGTGTGAGCGCCTACGTCTTCTACCCAAGCAACCTCGAGCGGGGCAAGGCGCGCGCCTGCCGCGCCCTCGGCGCCGCGGTGATCCAGCTCGATGGCAACTACGACCAGGCAAATCGCGCCTGCCGCGAGCTCGCTCTGGCCAGTGGCGTCCAGTTCGCCAACATAACCCTGCGGCCGTTCTACGCCGAGGGAGCGAAGACCGTCGCCTATGAGGTCGTCGAGAAACTCGACTGGCGCTCGCCGGATCACTTTGTCATCCCCGCTGCCGGCGGGACCCTCTCTTCGCGGGTGCACAAGGGCCTTGGCGAGCTTGAAAAGGTCGGCCTAGCGGAGACCGCCGCGACCAAGATCCATGCCGCGCAGCCTCAGGGTTGCGGCCCGATCGCTACCGCGATCCTCGACGGCAGCGGCGAGATCGAGCCGCAGACCCCGCACACGGTGGCCCACTCGCTGGCAATCGGAGCCCCAGGCGATGGCGCGCTGGTCGTCGATGCGGTGATGTCGCGCGGGGGCTCTGCCGCGACCGCAACCGATACCGAGATATTCGAGGCGATCGACCTGCTCGGCGCTACCGAGGGCATCCTCACCGAGCCCGCGGGAGGCACGACGATCGCTTGCACCGCCAAGCTGGCGAACGAAGGCAAGCTCGGCCCCGACGACACGGTGGTCGCGGTGATCAGCGGCAACGGCTACAAGACCCTTGACGAGCATCCCGACAAGCCCTGGCCCGAAATGGTCGCCTGCGAAGTCGAGGCGATGGAAAAGGTCCTGACAGGCTTTCGCCGCGAGGGCGCCGCTTCGCCCTTGCACTGAGCCTGCCGAAGCCTTTGATCCGTGACCGCTGAGGCGCTGAGCAACGCGATCGGCACCGTGATCCGCGACTGCCTTGGCGTGGTCGCCGGTGAGGAGGTGCTGGTGATCTGCAATCCGGCGACTGAGGAGCTGGGTGCGCTGTTTCGAAACGCCGCCCAGGACAGTGGAGGCGAGGCGACGCTGGCGATCATCGCGGAACGCGAGTCACACGCGGCGGAGCCTCCCGCGACCCTCGCGGCGGCGATGCTCCAGGCAGACGTGATCGTCGCGCCGACGATTCAGTCGCTCTCGCACACGGCCGCCCGCAAGGCTGCCACCGAGGCCGGGGTCCGGGTCGCCTCGATGCCCGGGGTAACTGGGGAGATGCTGGCGCGGGTGATGGGGGCCGACATGGCCAAGCTCAGGGAGCGAGGGGAGCTGGTGAGCCAAGCGCTCAGCGAGGGCGCCGAGGTGCGAATCACCTGCCCGCATGGAAGCGACCTGCGGTTGGGCCTCGAGGGTCGTACGGCAATTCCCGATGCGGGTGTGCTCACCGAGCCAGGGGCCTTCGGCAATCTGCCTTGTGGCGAGGGCTTCATCGCCCCCGTTGAGGGGACCGCCGAGGGAACCCTGGTCATCGATGGCTCAATTGCCGGCGTTGGCAAGGTCGAGGCGCCGGTGTCGCTGACGATCCGCGACGGCCACCTGGCCGAGGCAACGAATGCCGAGGGAGTGCGGCTCCTCGAGTTGCTCGGTGCGCATGGCCCGGACGGGACCAATGTCGCGGAGTTGGGGATCGGGACCAACGAAGCGGCGACGCTCACCGGCAACATCCTCGAGGACGAGAAGATCCTCGGGTCCGCCCACGTTGCGTTTGGCGCTTCGGCCGCAATCGGCGGGACGGTGCAGGTCCCGGTCCATCTCGACTGCGTCATACGGGAGCCGACGGTTGAGGTCGACGGCACCCTGCTTGTTCGGTCCGGCGAGCTCCTCACCGGAACGTGACGCCTCTTCTCGCCGTTCCCAATGTTTCCGAGGGGCGCGATCAGGCTGGGATCGAGGTCATGGAACGGTCTTTCGCCAGTGGCGTTTCCGCTTTGGACCGCCATTCCGATGCCGAGCACAACAGGACCGTCTTCACGCTTGCCGGCAACCCCGCAGCGCTGACCGAGGCGCTGGCGCTTGGCGTCAGAGCGGCGATCGAGGCGATAGACATGGCGCGGCACGAGGGGCTTCACCCGGCGATCGGGGCGCTGGACGTCTGCCCGCTGGTTTGGCTTGACCCTGCCGATCGAGATACGGCTGCCGCCGCGGCGATCGAGGTGGCGGATCGAATTGGCGCGCTCGGGGTCCCGGTCTTCTTCTACGGCGCGCTGGCCAGTGGCCCAGAGCACGCCGAGCGCGCTTACTTTCGCAACGGCGGGCTCGCCGAGCTGTGGTTGCGCATGGAGGCTGGGGAGCTGCGGCCCGACCGCGGCCCCTCCCTTCCACACCTAAGTGCCGGCGCGACGCTGGTTACGGCGCGCCCGCCGCTGGCTGCCTTCAATATCGAGCTCGACAGCGCAGACCCTGACATTGCACGTGCTGTGGCCGCCGGGTTGCGCGAGTCAGGAGGCGGCCTCTCCGGGGTGCGGGCCATTGGGTTGCCTCTTGCAAGCGGTCGCAGCCAGATCTCGACCAACGTCCACGATCCGTCGGCGACGACCTTGGGCGAGCTGATTGACCGGACGCGCAAGATCGCTGCGCCTCTAGGCGCACGCCCGGTCGAGGCGGAGCTGGTGGGCCTTGTGCCTGAAGCAGCGCTCGCCGCATACCCAGACGATGTGCCGATCCGCGGCTTCGATCCAGCCAGAGACACGATCGAGCGACGGCTTGGAGCCTCAACCGATTAGATTTGAGTCGTGGCCCAGACGAAGAAAAAGCGCCGTCGCAAGCACCGCGGAACCCAGGGGGGGCGCATCAATCCCAGCCGCCCGACCGGCCGCCCTCAGAGTCGCGAGGAGGCGAGGGCTAGAGCGCGATCCCGCGGGAAACGGGCTCCTCGCACCGATCAGCCGCCCACCTGGGCAAGTGCGATCACGCGCGGCGTGATCGCCTCCGTCGTCTTCACCGTTCTGCTGATCTTGCTCTTCGGCCGCACGATTGGCCAGGGCCTTGCGCTCGGCGCATTCATGCTCGTTTTCTACATCCCCGCCGGCTACTTCATCGACACGATGATGTGGCGGCGGCGCGAGCGGGCTCGCATACGGGGCACGGAGAGAAAGTGAGCGGGCTCGATGTCGAGATGCTCACGGTTGGCCCGGTTTCGGAGAATTGCTTTGTGCTTCGCCAGGCGGGAGCCGAACAGGTGCTGATTGTCGATCCGGGCGAGGAGCCGGATCGGATCCTGGCCGCGGTGGAGGAGATGGGAGCAAAGGTCGAGGCGATCCTCATCACGCACTGTCATTTCGATCACATCGGTGCGGTTGAGCCGGTGGCGAAAGCAACCGGAGCCCCGGTCTATTGCCCGGAGATCGAGGCCCCCGTGCTGGCCAACATCATGGCGTTCGTTCCCTGGGATGGATTTGGCCCCTTTGAGAGCTATGAGGCCGATGAGACCTTGAAAGGCGGGGAGGTTCTGGAGCTGGCCGGGCTCACCCTGGATGTGGTCTTCACTCCCGGCCATAGCCCCGGCCACGTCACCTACTCGGTGCGGGACGAGAGCGCGATCTTCTCCGGCGACGTCCTCTTCCAGGGGTCGGTCGGTCGTGTCGACCTTCCTGGAGGGGACGGTCCGACACTGCTGCAGTCGATTCACACCTTGGTGGAGTCCCACCTGCCCGAGACCACGGTCTACCCGGGGCATATGGGAACTACGACGCTGGCAGCCGAGCGTGCCACCAATCCCTTTCTTTCAGAGCTGGCGCTTTAGGCGTCGCCCGCGCCCCGATAGGGTCGCGTCATCGTGAGGCACGAGCACTGATGGCTGCGAGCAAATACCAGGCACCCCGAGGGACCTTCGACATCCTGCCGGATGCAGCTCGCATCAGGGCGCGGATCGAACGCACCGCCGCGGAGATCTTCGTCCGCGCCGGCTACGAGCCGGTCTCGACGCCGGCCTTTGAGGACACCGAGCTGTTCGAGCGCGGCGTCGGTCGCTCCACCGACATCGTGCGCAAGGAGATGTTCACTTTCGAGGACAAGGGGGGGCGCAGCATCACCCTGCGCCCCGAGGGCACGGCGCCGATCTGCCGCGCCTATCTCGAGCATGGCATGCACAAGCTGGCGCAGCCCGTGAAGCTCTTCTATGCAGGCCCCTTTTTTCGTCACGAGCGCCCGCAGGCGGGCCGCTATCGCCAGTTCCACCAGCTTGGCCTCGAGGCGATCGGGACCGACTCGCCTCTGGCGGACGCCGAGGCGATCATGCTGCTCGCCGAGCTGCTCGCCGAGCTTGGGGTCCCTGGTGTTCAGCTGCGGTTGGGAAGCCTGGGGTCTCCCGATGCGCGGCGCGACTACCTAGAGGAGCTGAAGGCCCACCTGCGTGCTCACGAGGCAGAGCTCTCCAAGGACGTCCGCGAGCGCATCGAGCTAAACCCATTGCGGGCCTTTGACTCCAGCGACGAGGGGACCCGTGGCGTCATGGAGAACGCCCCGACCATCGTCGAGCGACTCAACGAAGAGGATGCGGCGCACTTCGCCGAGGTGTGCTCGCTGCTCGACGCCTCAGGCATCGACTATGAGATCGATCCCACCCTGGTGCGGGGGCTCGATTACTACACCCGGACGATCTTCTCCTTCGTGTGCTCGGAGCTGGGGGCCCAGTCCGAGGTCGGCGGTGGAGGCAGGTACGACGGCCTGATCGAGCAATTGGGCGGGCCGCCCACGCCGGCGATCGGGTGGGCAGCCGGCGTCGAGCGAATCATGTTGGCTCTGGGGGAGAAAGCCGAGGCGACCGACCGTGACGCGTTCGTTGCGGTGGCCGATGATGGCCAGAGGCAGCGGGCACTGGCCTTGACAGGTGAGCTTCGCCATGCCGGGCTTGCGGTGGAGGTCGATCTGGCCGGCCGTAGCCTCAAGGGCCAGCTGAAGCATGCCGACAGGATCCGCGCCCGCCGCGCTGTGATTCTGGAGGCCGATGGGACGATGCAGCTGCGCGACATGCAGACCGGAGACCAGCACCCCGTCGAGCCGGGTGCGGTTGCCGACGAGCTGAGCAAGTAGGCAGCGGTGAAAGACTGCCGACCCCGATGAGCGAATCGTTCCCAGCCCTTCGACCGAATGCATTTCGCGATGCCTGGTGTGGCCAGGTGCTCGGCGATCGTGTGGATTCCGAGGTGCGGGTGGCAGGCTGGGTGCACCGTCGCCGCGATCACGGCGGCCTCGTCTTCATCGACCTGCGCGACCGCACTGGAATCGTCCAGCTCGTCTTTCACCCGGACTCCTCCGGTGATGCATTCGAGCTGGCCCACAAACTGCGGGCTGAGGACGTCCTGAGCGCCGCGGGGAGAGTCGTTCGCCGCTCCGAGGAGACGGTCAACGCTGAGTTGCCGACCGGCGAGTTCGAGCTGGCGGTGGCCAGTGCCGAGCTGCTCTCCGATGCAGACACGCCCCCCTTCCAGATCGAGGGCTTCTCTGGGGATGTGGGTGAGGACGCTCGCCTACGTCATCGCTATCTCGATCTGCGTCGCGAGCAGATGCGCGACGCGCTCGTCCTCCGCCATCGGGTGAGCGCCGCAATGCGCGACTTCCTGGACGGCGACGGCTTCCTCGACATCGAGACCCCGGTCCTGACCCGCTCCACACCGGAGGGCGCTCGCGACTTCCTCGTCCCCAGTCGACTCCAGCAGGGCTCCTTCTACGCGCTGCCTCAGTCGCCGCAGCTGTTCAAGCAGCTGTTGATGGTTGCCGGGTTCGAGCGCTACTACCAGATAGCCCGCTGCTTTCGCGACGAGGACCTGCGCGCCGATCGCCAGCCAGACTTCACCCAGCTCGACATCGAGATGTCGTTCGTCGACGTCGACGACGTGATCGCGATCAACGAACGCCTGCTTGTCCACGTCTTCGACCGGGTGGGCGGGCCGGCACTCGATCTGCCGATGCGGCGCCTTCCCTACGACGAGGCGATCGCCCGCTACGGCACCGACCGGCCCGACACCCGCTTCGGGCTCGAGCTGGTCGATCTCGCAGACGATCTGGCGCAGACCGAGTTCAAGGTCTTCCGCTCGATGATCGACTCCGGTGGCGCGGTGCGAGGCATCAACGTGGGTGCTCGCGAGATGCCGCGCTCGGCCCTCGATGGGCTCATCTCCCGCGCCCAAGAGCTGGGTGCGAAGGGGCTCGTTTGGGCTTTCCGCGAGGGCGAGGGGTGGCGTTCGCCGACCGCAAAGTTCCTCTCCGCCGATGAGCTGAAGGGATTGAACGAGCGGCTTGGCGCCGAGGAGGGCGACCTCCTCATCGTCGTCGCCGATCGACCCAAGATCGCCAATGCGGTTCTCGGGCAGCTTCGCCTCGAGCTTGCTGCGGAGTTCGGTTTGATTCCGGAGGGCTCCGATGACCTGCTGTGGATAGTCGATTGGCCCTTGCTGGAGGCAAATGACGAGGGTGGCTGGGACCCCCTGCATCACCCGTTCACGGCCCCAGCCGCGGATTTCGATCCTGATGACCCCGGCGCGACGAGGGCGCTTGCCTACGACGTCGTCTGGAATGGCCAGGAGATGGGGGGCGGCTCGATCAGGATCAGCGACTCGGCGGTCCAGCGTGATGTGTTTGCGGCGCTGGGAATCGACGAAGCCGAAGCCGAGTCGCGCTTCGGCTTCCTGCTGGAGGCACTCCGATACGGCGCCCCTCCGCATGGGGGCATTGCCTATGGCCTGGATCGGATCGTGCAGCGCCTTGCCGGTGCGGAGTCGATCCGGGACGTGATCGCCTTCCCGAAGACGGCGTCGGGCACCGACGCCTTGACCGGAGCGCCGGCGCCGATTGACGATGGCCAACTGCGCGAGGTTGGCCTCAAGCTGCGAGCGCAGCCCCCGCCCAGCCGACCATGAGCCTCTTCGACAGATTGCGCGGCTCACGTGCGAACCGCAAGCCCAGCCCCGGGAAGACTCCGATTCACATCGCTGACCCGCGCTTCGAGAGCTGGGAGGCGGTGCGGGAGTTTGGCGACGTGAAGACGGCCCGAGCGTGGCATCAGGCTCTGCAGGAGGCGGGGATTGAGACCGCCCTCACCGCGGATTGGCCGATCGATCGCTTCGGCCGTGGCGAAATCTGGCTTTGTGTGCAGCCCGATGACTGGAGCGAGGCCGAGCTCCTGCTTGCAAACCTGGATCTCGACTGACCCTTCCCCATTGCCTGCAGTTGAGCTGCCAGGGGCTGCGCCAAATCTGCACGAAAACGCTCGCCACGGCCCCCTCCGGGTGGTACGGTAGCCCCGAGGCTCGAGCCCGCTCGAGAGCCGTCTCACCGTTTGACCCAACACAAACGGCGCGGGAGCTGATCTCTCTCAACCCCGTGGGGTTGCGAGGAGGCGCCCACCCTTCACTTCAAGGGATCAAAGCCAGAGGCGGTACCGGCGGGCTGGGGCCTCTTTTCTCTGGCGGGTGATCAGGTTGACCTGGCGTCAGGTCCGCGACGACGCGGCCGAGATCGCAGGGGACCTGCGAAGGCTGCTCATGCCTCCTACTCTTTAGCGATGGAACGGGAGTCGTTCGAGCACTACCTACGGGATGAGGCGCGGCGCGGTCCGGCCGATCCGGACGCCTACACCGGCGCCGCCGGCGGGGCTGCCTGCGGTGACCTGTCGCGGATATCCCTCGTCCTGGACGAGGGTCGAATCGATTCGGTCACCTTCGACGCTGAGGGATGTGGGGCGATGCGAGCGGCGACTGCAGCGACGGCCGAGATGGTCGAGGGCGAGGCAGTGCTGAGCGCCGCGCGGATCGGGATGGACGAGATCGACACCGCCCTAGGAGGGCTGACGCCGGCCAAGCGGCATGCCGCACAACTCGCCGCCGATGCCCTGCACCGGGCCTTGGCCACCGCGGCCGCCTCAAGCGATCAATTGGCGCCGGAAGCTCCTTCAAGTGGATCTTCACCGACCACCCCGCAGCGGGTCCTGGTCGCGATGTCGGGGGGTGTCGACAGCGCCGTAGCCGCCTTGTTGGAACGGGAGCAGGGGATGGAGGTGATCGGGGTGACCCTGAAGCTCTGGGCCGACCCCGAGACCGACGGCGCCAAGGCGTGCTGTTCGCCGGAGGCCGTGCTCGGCGCCCGTGCGGTCGCGCACTCACTCGACGTTCCCCACCTGACGCTCGACCTCGAGGAGGATTTCCGGCGCCGGGTCGTTGGCGCCTTCGTCTCGGGTTATACGGCGGGTGCGACGCCAAACCCATGCATCGTCTGCAACGGGGAGGTTCGCATTGCGGCGATGGTCGATCTCGCCGAACGGCTCGGGGCCGACTATCTCGTCACCGGCCACTACGCGCGGATCGTCGAGGATGGCGACGGGCCCCTGCTGGCGGCTGCTTCTGACCGGAACAAGGACCAGAGCTACATGCTGGCCGCCTTGCCCCCGGCGATGCTGACCAAGCTGCGATTCCCCCTGACCGACATCTCCAAGCCTGAAGTGCGTGACGTGGCTGCTCGTCACGGGCTCTCGGTCGCCCACAAGCCAGAGAGTCAGGACCTCTGTTTCCTTGCCGGTCAGGGCAAGCAGAAGTTCCTAAGCCGCCACGGCGGGCTCGGGGAGCGTGAGGGCGACGTGCTCGACCGCTCCGGGCAGCCAATTGGGCGCCACCGCGGCCATCACAACTTCACGGTCGGGCAGCGGCGAGGGCTTGGGGTATCGGCCCCCGAGCCCCTCTATGTGCTTTCCACCGATGCGGCTGCGAACACCGTCACCGTCGGTGGCCGCGAGGATCTGGCGACGAAGCGGATCAAGGTTCGCGACGCGGTCCTGCATCGCGACGGCGGGATAGTCGATGCCGTGAAGCTCCGCTACCGGGCGATCGCCGTTCCTGCGGTTTGTGGAGCGCAGGCGGGCCACCACGCAGAGTTGGGCATCGACCTCGAAGAGGCGTTCGATGCGGCCTCGCCGGGACAGGCCGCCATTCTGTTGGCCGGCGAGACGATCGTCGGTCACGGCACGATCGCGACTGCGGTCTAGTGTCGTGAGTCGGAGTTTCGCGGCCACCTCGCGGCGCCCGGGCGCGCATGGACCCACCCGCACGGCACAGGTACTTCAGTACCTGTCTGCCGTGCGTGCGGCCCCAGCCACACCCGGTCACTCGCGACGTTGCACCCAAAATTCCGACTCACGACACTAGGCTCTTTGACCAACCCCGCGGCCTTCTCGCCCGTGAATATTTAGGCTCCCTCACATGAAGGCGCAGGAGATTCGCGACACCTACCTCTCGTTTTTCGAAGAGCGGGGGCATAAGGTCGTACCCTCGGCCTCGCTGGTGCCCTCTGTGCACGACCCGTCGGTCCTGCTCACCACTGCGGGGATGCAGCCCTTCAAGCCGTACTTCCTAGGCCTCGAGCGGCCACCTGCGCCTCGCCTGGCCGATGTGCAGAAGTGCTTCCGGACCACCGACATCGAAGAGGTGGGAAACACCGCTCGCCACATGACCTTCTTCGAGATGCTCGGCAATTGGAGCTTTGGCGACTACTTCAAGGAAGAGTCGATCCCCTGGGGCTGGGAGCTCTCGACGCAGGGGTTCGGGATGGACCCGGAGCGGATCTGGGTCACCGTCTTCGGCGGCGATGAGGAGCTCCGGCTTGGTCCCGATCAGGAAGCGATAGAGATTTGGCGGCGGGTCGGTGTCCCCGACGAGCGGATCGTCCAGCTCGGCCGCGGCGACAATTTTTGGCAGGCCGGCCCGACCGGTCCGTGCGGCCCATGTTCAGAGCTCTACCTCGACCGCGGCGAGGAGTTCGGCGCCGCCGACGAGCGTCCCGGAGACGACACCGATCGCTTCCTCGAGTTCTGGAACCACGTCTTCATGAGCTACGACCTCGCCGAGGACGGCAGCGTGACCGAGCTGCCGACCCGCAACATCGATACCGGCATGGGCTTGGATCGGATGGCTGCCATCCTCCAGGACGTTCCCTCGGTCTTCGAGACCGACCACGTGCGGCCGCTGGTTGACCTCGCCGAGGAGCTGTCGGGCCGCCGCTACGAGGAGGGAGGGGAGGTGACCCGTGCGATGCGGATCGTCGCCGACCACTCTCGCGGCGCTGCCTTCCTGATCGCCGACGGCGTCGTTCCCTCCAACGAGGACCGCGGCTACATCCTGCGCCGAATCATGCGGAGGGCGATCCAGCAGGGCCGCACGCTGGGCCTTGAGTCGCCCTGGTTGGGACGCTTCGCCGAGCGCACGATCGAGCTGATGGGGGATGCCTACCCGGAGCTGGCCGTCGAGCGCGAGACGATCGCCCGCTGGGTCGGCGATGAGGAGGAGAGCTTCGGCCGCACGCTGGAGCGCGGCACCGAGCTGCTGGAGCGCTTGATGGCCGACGCGAAGGACTCCCAAACCTCCTGGATCGACGCCTCCGAGGCCTTCAAGCTGCACGACACCTACGGCTTTCCCTACGACCTCACCAAGGAGCTGCTGTCCGAGCAGGGGCTCTCGGTCGATGACGGTGGTTTTGAAGAGCTGATGGAGGAGCAGCGCCAGCGGGCGCGGATGGGCGTCGCCACCGCGCACGGCTCAGAGGATCGCCACGGCAAGGTGATGGCCTTCGCCTCAGATGCGGCGCCAAGCCGTTTCGTCGGCTACGAGACCCTGCGCACGACGACCGGCGTCGCCGCAGTCGAGGTCGAAGACGGGAAGGCGCTGGTCAAGCTGGAGCAGAGCCCGTTCTACGCCGAGGGCGGGGGCCAGGTCGCCGACTCGGGGATATTGCGCAAGGGCGACGAGGAGGTCAGGGTGCTCGACGTTTACCGGGTCGGCGATGACCAGGCGCTCGAGGTAGAGCCGGCGAGCGACTGGGTGGCGTCTGGAGTGGCGGTCGAGGCCGAGGTGGATCACGAGGCTCGCTACGCCACGATGCGCAATCACACCGCGACCCATCTGCTGCACGCCGCCCTGCGGCAGCGGCTTGGTGACCACGTCCGGCAGGCCGGATCGGCCGTTCGCCCGGACAAGCTGCGTTTCGACTTCACCCATGGGCAGGCGCTGGGCGGCGAGGAGCTTGGCGCGATCGAGGATCAGGTCAACGAGTGGATCAAGGAGAGTCACCCCGTGCGCTGGCTCGAGATGGCGCGGGAGGAGGCCGAAGGGCTCGGGGCGATGGCGCTGTTCGGAGAGAAATACGGCGAGTGGGTTCGCGTCGTGGAGGTCGACGGCGTATCGAGGGAGCTGTGTGGAGGAACGCACATCGCCAACACAGCCGAGGTCGGGATCTTCAAGATCGTCTCTGAGGGGTCGAGCGCCGCGAACGTGCGCCGAATCGAGGCGCTCAGCGGCCCCGCCGCGATCGATTGGTTTCGAGCTCAGGAGCAGAGCCTGCGCGAGGTCGGAGAGCTGCTGGGCAGCCCACAGGACCCACTGACCGGGGCTAGCCGCGCAGCTGAGCGCCTTCGCGAGGCGGGGGAGGGGGCCAGGGAGGCCGAGAAGCAGCAGCTGGCCGAGGAAGCGGACCGCCTCGCCTCCGATGCGGCCAAGGTGGGTGGGGTGGCGTTGGTTTGCGCACGCACGGGGCTTGCCGACCAAAAGCAGCTGCTTGACCTCGGAAGCAGAGTTCGATCGAAGCTGCCCGAGGAGTCGGCTGTTGTCTTGGGTGGTGCCGACGGTGGCAAGGTCGGGCTGGTGGTTTTGGCCTCCAAGGCCGCGGTGGCACGCGGGCTCTCGGCCGCGGCGATCGTTCGCGAGGCAGCGCCGGTCATCGGAGGCGGTGGGGGCGGTCGGGACGACATGGCGCAGGCCGGCGGCAAGGATGCCGCCAAGTTGGACGAGGCCCTTGCGGTCGCGCGGCAGGCCGTCGAGCGAGGCATGGGCTAGCCGTGGGGAAGGCGAACGCCTAGATGCGCGTGCTTGCCCTTGACCACGGCACAGCTCGAATCGGCTGTGCGATATCCGACCCAAGCGGCACGCTTGCGACTCCGTTGCCGACGATCGAACCACCCGAGCCTCGCTCTGTGGCTGAGCTGGTCGATGCGTATGACGTCAAGTGCGTCGTCGTCGGGCTGCCACTTCACCTCGGCGGCGAGGAGGGCGCCCAGGCAGAACTGGCGCGAACCTTTTGCGGCGAACTGAAGGCGATGCTCGAAGTGCCTGTCGAGACCTATGACGAGCGCTTGACCTCCAAGATGGCTGAGGCCAGCCGCCGCGCGGGCGCCACGGCACCGCCCGACTCGCTCGCCGCCGCGCATCTTCTCGAGAGCTATCTGGCCGGTCGCGTGGCGGCTGAGGGAGACGGCGATGAGTGATGAGCCCAAGGACTGGTTCTCCGATGACTCGCTCCTCGACTCCGGCGACCCCGCTGCCGTAGAGCGGGAGCGGCGCAGGCAGGAGCGCGAGGAGCGGCGGCGCGAACGAGAGACGAAGCGAGCCGAGCAGGAGGCGGCACTTCCAGCAGCAGAGGCCCCGGTGCCGCCATCGCAGCCCCGCAGCCCCGAGGCGGAGTTCTGGAACGACCCTCCAGCCGAGCCCTTGCCTCCGCCCACATCCCCACCACGCAGCCCCCGCGAAGGCGCAGGTGTCCTGGCCGCGGCACGCCGCCATCCGCTGCGGATCGTCGGGGCTCTCGCCGCGGCAGTAGCCATCTTGCTCCTCGTGGCTCTCTTCCAGCCCTTCCACGGCGATGGCTCGGGCCGCGTCACGGTCAGCATCCCGAAGGGGGCGAGCGTCGCCGAGGTGGGCGATCTGCTCGACCGAGAGGGCGTTGTTTCGAACTCGACGCTGTTTCAGCTTCGAGTCACCCTGGCGGGTAAGCGGTCCGAGCTTTACCCCGGCCAGTACGTCCTGGCCAGTGGGATGAGCTACGGCGCGGCGATCGATGCGCTCTCGACGGCCCCCCTCAAAACGACGACCACCGTGACCGTCCCAGAGGGCTACAGCCGCGCAGAGGCGGCGCAGGTGGCGAGAGAGGTTGGGTTGACCGGCGACTATCTGGAGGACAGCGTCCACTCGAAGTACCTCGATCCAGCCGATTACGGCGGTAAGAGTGCCAAGGACCTGGAGGGGTTCCTCTTCCCGGACACCTTCGAGCTGAAGGCAAAAGCGCCGGCGGCTGACCTCGTCCAACTTCAGCTGCAGGACTTCAAGCGACGAATCAAGGGCGTCAACATGCGCTACGCGCACTCCAAGAACCTCACGGTCTACGACGTGGTGACGATCGCCTCGATGGTTGAGCGCGAGGCCCAGCTCGATAGCGAGCGCCCCCTTGTCGCCGCCGTCATCTACAACCGCCTTCACGAAGGCATGCCGCTGGGAATCGACGCGACGATCCGCTTTGCGACCGGCAACTACGACCAACCGCTGACCGAATCCGAGCTGGCCGTCGACTCCCCTTACAACACGCGGCTCAGGGCCGGTCTGCCGCCGGGGCCGATCGGCAGCCCGGGGCTTGCTTCGATCGAAGCCGCCGCTCATCCGGCGAAGGTCGACTACCTCTACTACGTCGTCAAGCCCGGCACCTGCGGAGAGCACTCCTTCTCCTCCACGGACGCGGAGTTCCAGGCCGACGTCGCTCGCTACAATGAAGCCCGCGAAGCGGCGGGCGGCGAATCCCCGGATTCCTGCTAGATGCCTCGGCTCGCCGTCCTCGGACACCCGGTAAGCCACTCTCGCTCCCCCGCCATGCACAACGCCGCGTTCGCCCTGCTTGGGATGGCGGAGGAATGGGGCTATGAGGCAATCGACGTCGCGCCCGATGAGTTCGAGAGGCGGGTGCAGGCGATGCTGGGGGAAGGGTTCGCCGGGGCAAATGTCACGGTTCCCCACAAGGGCGCGGCGCTGGCGCTTGCCGACACGGTTTCCGAGACGGCGCGCGAGATCGGAGCCGCTAATACGCTGAGCTTCGTCGCGGGCGAAGTGCATGCCGACAACACCGACGCCCAAGGCCTGCTGGATGCTCTCCCCGAGTCGGTTCAGGGCATCCGGGCCCTCGTTCTCGGCGCCGGCGGCGCGGCACGGGCGGTGGTTTGGGCCCTAACGCGAGAGGGCGCCGAGGTCGAGGTTTGGAACCGCACTGAGCTGCGTTCGGCCAACCTCTGCCAGGAGCTTGGCGGCCGGCCGGCCGGGCCCTCGCCCGACCCAGGCGCATTTGGCCTGATCGTCAACTCAACCGCCGTCGGGTTGCGCGGCGAGGACCCGTTTGTCGATTTGCCGCTCACACGGAGCGGGTTCGCTTCCGGGCAGACCGTCGTTGACATGGTCTATGGGGAAGGACGAACGCCGCTGCTCGCCGCTGCGATCGAGGCCGGGGCGAGGGTCGTCGACGGGATCGAGGTGCTGGTCCATCAGGGTGGCCTCTCGTTTGGCATCTGGACGGGGCGCGAGGCGCCGCTCGATGCGATGCGCGCGGCGGCGCGCGGCTGACTGCGCCTATAGCCTCTTGGCACCTATGACCGCTTTTCGCTTCACCACCGCAGGCGAGTCGCATGGCCCCGGCCTGGTCGCGATCGTCGAGGGAATGCCGGCAGGGCTCGAGTTGGACCGCGAGGCACTCGATCGGGACATGGCGCGCCGCCAGCTCGGTCACGGGCGCGGCGGGCGGATGAGAATCGAGACCGACACGGTCGAGATCCGCTCCGGGGTTCGGCACGGCCGTACGCTTGGCAGTCCGATTGCGGTGCTGGTGGCCAACCGCGACTACGCCAACTGGGAGGACCGGATGAACCCCTGGCCGGTCGAGGCCGCGGTTGACGAGGTTCACCTGCCACGACCCGGGCACGCTGACCTGGTCGGAGCTCAGAAGTACGGACATACCGACATCCGCAACGTCCTCGAGCGGGCAAGTGCGCGAGAGACGGCGGCACGCGTTGCCGCCGGGGGCCTCGCCCGAAGCTTCCTGGCCGCACTGGGCGTCAGCGTCCACAGCCATGTGATCCAGGTCGCCTCGGTGAAGGCGCCGGAGCGCTCTGGCCTTGCACCGGACGACTTCGCGAGCGTGGATGAGGACCCCGTGCGCTGCCTCGACTCCGAGGCAAGTGCCGAGATGGTCGAGGAGATCAATCGCCTGCGCAAGGCCAATGAGAGCCTTGGGGGAAGCTTCGAGGTGCTCGCATTCGGCCTCGTTCCCGGGCTGGGGTCGCATATCTCTTGGGAAGACCGGTTGGACGGCCGGTTGGCGGGAGCCGTGGCTTCGATCCAGTCGGTGAAGGGGGTCGCGATCGGCGAAGCATGGGACGTCGCCGGGCGCCCCGGCTCAGATGCCCATGACGAGATCTTCTGGTCTGAGGAGCGCGGCTACTTCCGCGAGACCAATCATGCCGGTGGTCTTGAGGGCGGGATGACCAATGGCCTGCCACTCTCGGTGCGCGCCGCGATCAAGCCGATCTCGACCCTGACGAAGCCACTGCGCTCCGTCGACACCGAGACCAAGGAGCCCGCGCAGGCTCTGCGCGAGCGCACCGATTCGACCGTGGTGCCCGCGGCGGCGGTGGTTGCCGAGGCAATGGTTTGCCTGGCTCTGGCGCGCTGTTACCGCGAGAAGTTCGGAGGCGACCACATCGACGACGTCCTCGCCGCCGTCGAGGCTTATAAGAAGCGCATCGACTTCCGGGGATGAGACCCCCTTTTTCCACGTCATGGATGAAAAAGGGAGGGCGGGTGCCGTGAGCCGTCCCGCCTTGGTCTTCATCGGCTTCATGGGGGCGGGGAAGACCGCCGCGCTTGTCGCCGCCCGCGAAGCTGGGCTGGAGACGACCGAGGTCGACGACCTGATGGAGCGTGCGCTCGAAATGCCGATCAAGGAGGCATTCGAGCATCACGGCGAGGAGGCGTTCCGCCAGCGCGAGGCCGAGATCGTCGGCTCCCTCCTCGAGGGCGCAGACGGTGGGGCGATCGCGCTGGGCGGAGGGAGCGTCCTCTCCGAGCGGGTCCGAGAGGCCCTCGATCGCCACACGGTTGTCTGGCTCCGGGTGGACGCCGAGGAGGCCTGGAGGCGAATCGCTCATTCCGATCGCCCGCTTGCCACGAGCGCCGATGATGTTGCCCGGCTGATGGAGGCGCGCGAGCCGCTCTACCGGCAACTTGCCGATGTCGTTCTGCTGTCGAGAGAACGTGACCAGACGGCACGAGCGCTCCCCTCGGCGATGGCGCTCGCCGACCTTCCCCAGGGGGCGAAGATGCTCTGGGCCTCGAGTGCCTCCGGCGAGTACCCGGTCTTCGTCGGACCCGGGCTGCTGGATGCCGATTGCTGGCCGATGACAAGGCGGCGCTTTTGCGTGACTGACGCGGCGGTCGGCCCCCTCTATGCAGCCCGGGCCGAGCCTCTGGAGGCGCGGGTGGAGGTTGAGCCGGGAGAGAGCGCGAAGAGCATGGCTGAGGCAGAGCGCGTGCTGCGCGAGCTGGCCAATGCCGGGATGACGCGAGAGGACCTCTTGATTGCGCTGGGCGGCGGGGTTGTTGGCGACCTTGCTGGGTTCTGCGCCCATACCTATCAGCGGGGTGTGCCGATCGTGCAGGTGCCGACCTCGCTGGTGGCCCAGGTCGACTCCGCCTATGGAGGGAAGACCGGAGTCGATTTGCCCGAGGGCAAGAACTATGTTGGCGCTTATCACCTGCCGGAGGCGGTGATCGCCGATACCTCGACTCTGGTGAGCCTGCCGCGAGAGGAGCTGGTTGCCGGCTTCGTCGAGGTGGTGAAGACGGGGCTGCTGGCGGGTGGCGATCTCTGGGAGCAGGTGCGCTCGATCGAGTCGCTGGATCCGAGCCATCTCGACGAGATCGTCTTCGCCTGCGCTGGCTATAAGTGCGAAGTGGTCGCGGCAGACGAGCGCGATACTGGCCTTCGCGCCGCGCTCAACCTTGGCCACACGGTCGGCCATGCGATCGAGGCGGCCAGCGGCTACAAGCGCTATCGTCACGGCGAGGCTGTGGGGCTGGGCTTGCTTTCCGCGCTTCGCCTCTCTGAAGCCCCCGATCTTCACGACGAGGTCGAAGCGATCTTGAGCCGCCATGGCCTGCCCGTCGTCTTGGCGTCGGAGGTTGACGTCGACGAGGTCCTGAGCGCTCTGCAGCGCGACAAGAAGCGCACGGCGGAGGGCGTGGGCTTCGTCTTGCTCTCGGAGCCTGGCGAGCCGCGGGTTGGGCAGATTCTCGATCCGGCTAAGGTCAGGACGGCTGTGGAGGAGCTTCGCAAATGACCAGTGCGCACAACCGCGTCGCCGTCCTTCATGGCGTCAACTTCGACGTGCTGGAGCGACGCGATGCCGACGTGTACGGGGGCCTCTCGTTGCGCCAGCTGGAGACGAAGATCCAGGACTGGGGCCGCGAGCTGGGGCTGGAGACGATCTTCTTTCAGACGAACTCCGAGGGCGAGTTCGTCGAGTACCTGCACCGGCTGCCGGAGCTCTCCGACGCCGCGGTGATCAACGCCGGAGCTTGGAGCCACTACAGCAGAGCTATTGCCGATGCCCTCGGCATCGCCGAGCTGCCCGCGGTCGAGGTCCATCTCTCTGACGTCGAGGCGCGAGATGCCTGGCGCCGGGTATCTGTCTTCGACGGCCTGGTGCTGGAGAAGATCTTCGGCAAGGGCCCAGACGGATATCGCGAGGCCCTCGCACTGCTGGCTCGCGAGCTGGGCACGCGCAACGACCGATGAGCAGCAGGGGGGACCGTCTTGCGGCCTTGGTGGCCGAGTCGGAGCTCGACTTCCTGCTGGTCACCAACCTCGTCAACGTTCGCTATCTGACCGGCTTCACTGGCACCAATGGGGCCTGCGTCTGCGGTCCGGAGGCCCGTATCTTCCTCACCGACTTCCGCTATACCCAGCGCGCCAAAGAAGAGGTCGATGGCTGGGACGTGGTCACCGTCGCCGACGATTGGCTGGGTGAGATCGCCGAGCGCCTCGCTGGGAAGACCGGGTTTGAGGACGACCACATGTCGGTCCGCACTCTGGAACGGTTGAAGGGGAAGCTCCCGGAGGGGGTCGAGCCCGTCGCCGCCGGGGGCAAGGTCGAGCAGCTGCGTCGGGTCAAGGACGAGAGAGAGCTGCAGGCGATCGCTGCCGCCTCGAAGCTGGCGGACGAGGTTTGGGCTTGGAGCCTGGAGCGGGGGCTGGCGGGACGCACCGAGCGCGATGTTGCGGGCGCCGCGGAAGCACGAATACGCGAGCTGGGTGCCAAGCCTTCGTTTCCCGCGATCGTCGCCGCTGGGCCAAACGGCGCTTTGCCTCACGCCGAGCCGGGAGAGCGAGAGATCGGCAGGGGGGAGCTGGTCGTCTTCGACATGGGGGCGGAGCTGGATGGGTACTGCTCAGACGGGACTCGCACTTTCGCAACGGGCGAGCCCGGCGAGCATGCCCGCGAGGTCTATGGGCTTGTTCAAGCCGCGCAGGCGGCCGCGCTGGAGGAGGTGACGGCGGGGGTTGCGGGGGAGGCTGTGGATGCCGTCGCTCGCAAGGCGATAGAGGCAGGGGGGCACGGTGATCGATTCGGTCATGGGCTCGGTCACGGGGTCGGCCTCGAGGTGCACGAGGCGCCCCGTCTGTCGCATCGCTCCGAGGATGTGTTGATGTCGGGGGAGGTCGTCACGGTAGAGCCCGGTGTGTATCTGCCCGAGGAGCTCGGAGTCCGGATCGAGGACCTCGTCGTTGTCACCGAGGGGCGCTGCCGCAATCTCAGCGGTCTGCCGAAGGACCTTCAGATCGTCGAGTAGGTGCGTCGTCTCATCAATAGAGGCGCCGTTTCCCCAAATAACAAGTAGAAGCAGCTGCATCCTCAAGTCCCTCTCCGTGCTGGTCGATGCGCACTCAATGAGAAGTGCCAACGGAACGATGCGTCCGACGCGGGAGATGCCCAGGACCGGCGATTTGGCGCCGCACAAAGAGTCGCTGGCCGCGATCCGCGAAGACACGCGCCGCGAACGCCTGCTGGACATGGAGCGCCGCATGCGGCGCTATCGCGCAGGCTGTTTCGCGATCCTCGCGGTCGCTCTGGCATCGGTCGCCCCGCAGGTTGGGTGGGGATGGCTGGCGCCTCTCGCGGTCGGCTTTTGTGGATTCCCACTCGCCGACCGCTTCATGCGCAACAGCAAACAGCCTTGGCGCTGGATCGCCGGCGCCTGGGGCGCACTGCCGTTGCTGATTGCGGCATCGGTGGTGGCGACCGGCGGCCCGGCCAGTCCGGCGATCATGCTGTTCAGTCTGCCCGCCGTGACCCTCGGCGCCCGCTTCGACCCCTGGGGCATGGCGGTGGGGACGGTCTACATCCTGGCGCTGTTTCTGGCCAGCACGGTCGCGATCGATCCGGCCTCGGCTGCCGAGTACAGCCAGTGGCTGGTCGCCGGCGTTGCTCTGATCCTCAGCACGGTGATCCTCTCCGGCGCCCTCGTCGAGTCAGACCGGGCCCATCGTCGCCGTTCGACGCTCGATCCCCTCACCGGCCTCTTCAATCGCAACGCGCTCGAGCAGCGCCTCGGCGAGCTCGACGGTCAGCCTTGTAACGCGGAGATCGGCCCCTCGCACGCTCTATTGCTCTGCGACCTCGACCACTTCAAGCGGGTCAACGACGAGCTCGGTCACGCGGCCGGCGACATCGTCCTGCAGGAGGTTGCCTACACGATGCGCGCGGCTTTGCGCGCTGGCGATTCGATCTACCGGGTCGGCGGCGAGGAGATCCTCGCGGTCTTGCCCGGGGCCAATGAAGCCGACGCCGTTGAAATAGCGGAGCGTCTGCGCAACGAGGTTCGGGATCGGCGCCCGACGGGCACGGCGGTAACGGTCAGCATTGGAGTCGCGGTCTCTCGGTCGGGTGTGGTCGACACCGACGAACTGGTCAGCAAGGCGGATGCCGCGCTCTACACCGCCAAGGCCACCGGCCGCGACAGAGTCGTCGTCGGCAACGCCGCAGCAACAGCCAACGCTTAGAACCGCGGGCCTCGGTCCTCAGCGGCTCAAGTCGATGTCACCGTCCAGCCGCTCGGCGAAGGCGGCGATCAGCTCTACGGTTGCCTCGACATCGGCAAGATCGACCAGCTCGACCGGGGAGTGCATGTAGCGCAGCGGGATCGAGACGAGGCCGGTGGGAATGCCCGAGCGGGAAATCTGAATCGCGTCGGCATCGGTGCCCGTGCTTCGCCCACTGGCATTGATCGTGTAGTCGATTCCGGCCTCCTCTGCGGTTTCCACCAACAGCTCGAAGACCTTGGGGGAGAGAGTCGACCCGCGCCCGATCGCGGGCCCGGAGCCAAGCGGGTGGCTTCCGATCTCCTTCTCATCCACTCCGGGGGCATCGGTTGCGTGCGTCACGTCCACGGCCACGGCGAGGTCCGGTCGCACCTCAAAGGCGGCGGTCCGTGCACCGAAGAGGCCGATCTCCTCCTGTACTGCGGCAACAGCCGCAAAGCTGCCTCTCAGGGCTTTGCGCTGAGCACAGCGGCGCAACGCTTCGAGGGCTACGTAGGCGCCGAGCCGATTGTCCATCGCACGAGAGAGAAGCCGGCTACCGGCAAGCTTCACTGGCTCGGCTGCGATGACCACGGGATCGCCGACCCGAACCAGTGCCGCCGCCTCGTCGCGGTTGGCGGCTCCGATGTCGATGTGGAGGCCTTTCAACTCGACGACCTTTTTGCGCTGATCGCCATCGAGGAGGTGGAGTGGCTTGCGCCCAGCCGCGCCTATCACGACTCCATCGCGAGCCAGCACTTCGACCCGCTGGCCGACCAGGATCTGAGGGTCCCAGCCGCCGATCGATGTGAAGTAGAGGAACCCCTTCTCATCGATGTGGGTGATGGCGAGGCCGATCTCGTCGATATGGCCGACCACGGCAAGCAGTGGTTGGCTCTCCCCGATGCGGGCAATCGAAGAGCCGATCCCATCGGCCGAGAGAGAGGCGAAAGCGGCTTCCTCCCGCCATGCGGCGGCAGCCGGCCCCTCGTGGCCAGATGGCGCTCCAATGCGGAGCAGCTTGTCCAGAAGTACTGGGGTTGCGGTCATGGCGGTCTTGGTCCGGCCAGGCAGTATGTCTGGTCTGGCTCACGCCGGGGGCTTGGCAATTCGAATAGCTTTTCTCGCATGGCCGAGATGGCGATCAGAGCGCTGATCACCGGTGCATCCAGTGGAATCGGAGAGTCGGCCGCAAGGCGATTGGCTCGTGAGCCGGGCGCCGAGCTGGTGCTCGTCGCTCGTCGCGAGGAGCGATTGCGGGCCCTAGCCGAGTCGCTCCCATGTGAGGCGACCTATGTCGCCGCCGACCTCACCGAGCCCGATGCGCCGGAGCGGATTCGCGCCCACGTCTCCGAGCGCTTTGGCGGACTCACCCTGCTCGTGAACAACGCCGGCGCCGCCTGGCGAGGCACCTTTGCCGATGGCGGCTATGCCAACGTCCAGCGTCACATCGAGCTCAATTTCAGCGCGGTCGTCCGCCTGACCGAGTCGCTGCTGCCGATCCTACGATCCTCCGCGCCGAGCGCCATCGTCAACGTCGCCAGTACCGCGGGCCGTGTCTCCCGAGCCGGAACCGGCTCCTACTCGGCGAGCAAGTTCGCGCTGATTGGGTGGAGCGATGCCCTCTATGCGGAGGAGCGTCCGCATGGCGTTCACATTGGCCTCGTTCTCCCCGGCTTCATCGCCACCGAGGGCTTCCCGGCCACCGAGCTGCGCGAGAGAGCGCTCACTCGTTGGATTGTGTCCACGCCCGAGAGGGTCGCGGAGGCGATCGTCGAGACGGGCTTGCGAGGCAAGGCGGAGCGCTATGTCCCGCGTCCTTACGCTCTGGCGGCAACCGCCCGCATCCTGATGCCGGGACTGGTTCGGCGTGTCCTCTCGGGTGGCTCTGCAGCGGCGTTGACCACCTCCACGGCTGCCGAATCTCGAGACTGAGCTGCCGAGTCGAAGGGAGCGGCACCGCCTCGCTCACCTGAACTGCGAGCGGGTGAGTCGGCAGCTGCGGAATTCGAAGACAAAACCGACGTTGTTGGTGGCGTTGCCGCTCTGTTCGGCTCGGATCGATTCGTGCTCGGCCCTGATCCGGTCCTCTTCCCTCAACGCCTTCCCAATGTTCGCCACGCGCGTTTTTACGATTCGCAGGAATTTGAGCCACTTGAGCAGGCGTGCGTCGTCGGCGGGTGGCCTTGGGATCGCGGCGATCTGTTGGATCGCGCTCCCGAAAGCGGCGGAGGCGCGTATGAACTGCCTCCCGGCGGGAGGCAGCCGATCGTCATCGACCTTCTCTTTCGCCCCCTCGAGGATTCCCTTGACGAGGCGGGTACTCCGCTCGCAGATCGGCTCGGCCTGCGCGACGAAGCTCTCTCGGGTTGGCTCTTCGGCGCCATGGGCGGCCGGCGCCAACGCGACGAGCACGGCGATTGCTGTCGCGACAGACGTCCAAAGGGATTGCTTCATCGGATCCAAGGGTACGAATAGCGAGCCGCCTCCGCCGGTTAGTCTTTCCGGCTCGTGATCTCCACCAACGAATTCAAGAACGGCTCGCACATCGAGCTCGACGGCGGGATCTACAGGATCGTCGAGTTCCAGCACGTCAAGCCGGGCAAGGGCGGGGCGTTCGTGCGCACGAAGCTGCGCAAGATCGACGACGGGACCGTGCACGACAAGACCTTTCGCGCCGGGGAGAAGTTCCGGCCGGTTCGCACCGAGTCGCGGAAGATGCAGTACCTCTATGACTCCGGAGACGCAGCCGTCTTCATGGACAGCCAGGACTACGAGCAGATCGAGATCTCCCGCGAGGCGCTGGGCGAGGCAATGCAGTGGGTGCTGGCCAACGACGAGGTCGATGTGCTCTTCGTCGATGAGCGGCCCAGTGACGTCCAGGTTCCCAGCGCGGTTGAGATGAAGGTGACCCAGACAGAACCGGGCGTGAAGGGCGACACCGCATCGGGTGGCGGGAGCAAGTCGGCGACACTCGAGTCGGGTGTGATCGTCCAGGTGCCCCTGTTCATCGAGGAGGGGGAGACCATTCGCGTCGACACCCGCAACGGCGAGTACGTGTCACGCGCCTGAGCCCTCGCGCCGAGTGCTTTCGAGCGGAGGCCTGCAGATGCTGTCGGGCTGGGGAAAGCGCGAGAATAGACGCCAATGCGCCGATCGGATCAACGTCGCGACGCCGTCTTCGCCTGTTACCAGCGCGATGTCACTGGGCATCCCCTGGAGGAGCTGGTGGCTGAGTCGCGGCCGTTCACTCGTGAGCTGGCCGAAGGCGTAGAGGAAAAGCGGGACGAGTTGGATGCGGCAATCGCGCGTCACGCAAGAGGCTGGGAGTTGGAGCGGATCGCTCCGCTGGAGCGCAATGTGATGCGGGTGGCTCTGTATGAGATTGAGCATGCAGAGGACGTGCCGTCGGAGGTCGCCATCGACGAGGCGGTCAATCTCGCCAAGGAGTACTGCGGGGCCGATGCCCCTGGCTTCGTCAACGGAATTCTCGGTGCGGCCCTGCGAGATAGGGAAGGCACCAGATCGTGACTCGGCTGCGGGAGATATCGACCCGCCTCGACGCGATCGCTGCTGAGCTCGAGGGCGCCGACGTGGGGGACGAGCGCGCCGCGGAGCTGGCGCGCGAGGCAGCGGAGCTGTCCAGCGAGGCGGTCGAGGAGGCCAATCGCCGGATTCGCGAAGCAGAGAAGACCTCCGAGTGAGCGGCGCCCCAGGGCTCTGATGTACCCCGAGGACCTGCGTTCGACGGTAGACGCTGCGCTGGAGCGCTTGCGGTTTTCCTCCGATGCCGCCACCGCCGGCCTAGAGGAGGCGATGCGCTACTCGCTGCTCGCCGGCGGCAAGCGAGTCAGGCCGGTTCTCACGCTGGCGACCGCCCGCGCCCTTGGCGCTGACCCTGAGGGTTTCCTGTCGGTGGCCTGCGCCATCGAGTTGATCCACACCTATTCCCTGATCCACGACGACCTGCCGGCAATGGACGATGACGAATTGCGCCGCGGCGTCCCGACGGCGCACGTCAAGTTCGGCGAGGACGTCGCGATCTTGGCGGGCGACGGTCTCTTCGCAGAGGCGATCCGGCTCTTTTGCGGTCAGCCGTCCCCGCCCTCGAATGTCCTAGCGGCCCTGGGCCTGTTGAGTGCCGCAACCGGGGTGGACGGGATGGTCGGCGGGCAATACGTAGACGTCGCGGGAGAGGCGACCGATAGCCGAGGGCTCCGCAACCTGCACGAGCTGAAGACCGGACGTCTGATCGCCGCCAGCGTGGAGGTGGTCTTGGCCCTCGAAGGACTGGAGGAACCTGAGACAATCCCGTATCAGCGGTTCGCTGGCGAGCTTGGCGTCCTGTTCCAGATCGTCGATGACATCCTCGATGTGACCGGAACCGAGGAGCAGCTTGGAAAGCCTCGGGGAAGCGACGAAAGACATGGCAAACTCACCTATGTCAGCCTCTTCGGCCTCGAGCGAGCGCGAGAGCTCGCGGTCGAGTCCCACGCGAATGCGGCCAAGGCGCTGGCGGAAGCGAGCGGCGACACCGGCGACCTGAAGCGGGTCGCCGACTACATCTTCACCAGGAACGAATGAGCAAGAGCAAACAGACGCCGGGGAACGCAGACCCGTCCAGCCTGTCGTTGTTGGCGGAGGTCGACGCCCCGACAGACCTCCACGGCCTCGACGACGAGCAGCTGCAGCAGGTTGCGCAGGAGATGCGCACCTACATCATCGACACGATCGGCGAGATCGGCGGCCACTTCGGCGCCAACCTGGGAACGTGCGAGCTGGCGGTTGCGCTGCACAGCCTGCTCGATTCTCCACGCGACAAGATTCTCTGGGACGTCGGCCACCAGGCCTACCCGCACAAGATCCTCACTGGCCGCCGCGAGCAGCTGTCGACCATTCGCAAGTACGACGGGCTCGCCCCGTTCTGCTCGATCTTCGAGTCCGAGCACGACATCATGGGCGCCGGGCACGCCTCGACCTCCGTGGGCTACGCGGTTGGGCTGAAGGAGGCGATGCGCAAGGGGATCGGCGAGGACGGAAAGGTCGCTGCGGTGATCGGCGATGGAGCGTTGACCGGCGGCGTGGCCTACGAGGCGATGCATGCTGCCGGTGGTCTTCAGACCCCGATCGTGATCGTCCTCAATGACAACGGAATGTCGATCTCACCCAATGTCGGGGCGCTTTCGCGCTACTTCAACCGAGCACGCCTCAATCGTCGCCTCTACCACGCTCGCGAGGGAGTCGAGGATCGGCTAACGAAACTGCCGCTGGGGCTCGGCAAGCGAATCGAACGGCTTGGCCCGGAGATCAAGTCGGCGATCAAGGCCTACTGGGCGCCTGGGCTCCTATTCGAGGAGCTCGACCTTGCCTATATGGGCGTGATCGACGGCCACGATGTGCATGCCCTGCGCGAGGCCCTGCGCGAGGCCTTCGCCGCCGATCGACCGGTGGTCGTCCACATCCACACCGTCAAGGGCAAGGGTTTTGCCCCGGCGGAGGAGGGTGGCCTGGAGGGGATGGAGAAGTGGCATGCGGCAAAGCCGAACTCGATCGTGAATGGGCAACCCGCCGCCTCTAAGCCGGTCCCCGTGAAGGAGTCGGACTCACCGGAGTCGATTGCGCCGGAGCGGTTGGAGTCACCGCCTCCACCGAGCGCGCCGCCCCAGTACACGCAGGTCTTTGCCGATGCGATCGTCGCCGAAGCCGAGCGCGACAGCCGTGTGGTTGGGATCACCGCCGCGATGGCGGGGGGGACCGGCTTGCAGAAGCTTGCAGACGAGGTCCCCGACCAGTACTACGACGTCGGCATCGCCGAGCAGAACGCCGTGCTCCTGGCCTCCGGCTTGGCGCTCCAGGGCGCGAAGCCGGTCTGCGGGATCTACTCGACCTTCCTGCAGCGCGCCTACGACCAGATCATTCACGATGTTTGCCTGCAGAGCCTCGACGTCACCTTTGCGATGGACCGGGCTGGGCTCGTGGGCGATGACGGGCCGACCCATCACGGGGCATTCGACGTTTCCTACTTTCGCCCTATACCCAACGTCGTAGTGATGGCGCCTCGCGATGAGGCGATGCTCGTGCACATGCTGCGTACGGCAATTGCCCACGACGGCCCGGCGGCGCTGCGCTATCCGCGCGGCGCGGCGGAGGGTGTCGAATTGCCGGTGGTGCCAGAGGAGATCTCAATCGGGACTGGAGAGCTTCTGGCGAGTGGCGAGCGCGTGGCGTTGCTCGGCTACGGCTACGGCGTTTCGGTGGCTCTCCAGGCGGCGGAGATTCTCGCCGGCCACGATCTCGCACCCACCGTCGCCGATGCGCGCTTTGCCAAGCCGCTCGATACCGAGTTGCTGGAGCGCCTAGCAATCGGCCATGACCTGGTGGTGACGATTGAGGAGAACGTGCTGCCCGGTGGTTTCGGCTCAGCCGTGCTCGAGCATCTAGAGGATGCCTTCGGGGACCACCCGCAGGAGCGGGCTCGCATCTTGCGGATCGGCCTGCCCGATCGCTATGTCACCCACGGCAAGCCATCGCTCCTGCGTGAGGAGGTCGGTTTGACCGGGGAGTCGGTGGCCGAGCGAGTCCTGGTGGCGCTTCGCCGCAGAGAGCCGGCGTTGCGCTGAGCTTGCGGCAATTGGCGCAATCGGCTAGCCTTCCGGCGCCTCTTTGGTGGCACAGGACGCGCCGCATTTGCGAGAAGCGCTTCTGGGGTTACTACAGGGAAAGAGGCTGCTACCCGTATGGCGACTCCGCTGGGCAAGCGGATCGCTGTCGGGTGGCTGCCCCGGAACGATGGGACTCTGTGCAGCTCGCTGCCGTCTTGGCTGCAATGGGAGCTCTATCCGAGGCCTCCGTGCGAGAAGATTTGTTTGACCCTCTGGCGTGGAGCACAGAGACCCACGAGCGGAACATGAGGCTGGCCATCAAGGCCGCACGCGTTTCGGTCGGACTCGGCGGTGCCCCGATTGGAGCCGTGCTTGTCGACGACGCCGGCGCTGCCGTTGCCAAGGGGTACAGCCTCGTCGCGCCCCGGCGCGATCCCACCGCACACGCGGAGATGAGCGCCATCCGTCTGGCCGCCGGCAGACGTGGGCGATTTCATCTCTCGGATCTGGTTCTGTATTCGACGCTTGAGCCATGCTCCATGTGTCTCGGCGCATGTGCGTGGGCGAGTCTTGGGGCCGTCGTTTTCGGGGCCGATGGAAATGCCGCGCCTGCCGAGTACTACGATCGCGTCGACTACTGCGCGGTGTGCCACGCTGAGGGTGCGCTTAGAGACGGTGTGCGAACACCCCTTCCGATCCGCGGCCGGGTTCTCTTTGGCGAGACGGCGACTCTGCTGCGCCGTTTCGGCGGAGCCTCTTCGAGCGGGGTCCGGTCGCGATGAAAATCGAGTGGGTCATTCCCTGTCGTTATGTGGAGATTCGCGACAACATCGCGACGATCGTCGGTGCCGGCGGCGACAGCTTCATGGTCACCGAAGAGCCATGGACAATCGAGATCATGCTCGCGATTCGCATCAGCGCACTGGTCGAGGAGCTTGGCCCGGACAAGGTCTACTCAGTGGAGAACAACATTCGCGACCCAAATGGCAAAGTGATTCAGGAGGAGGTCGGCAGCTTCAGCGCCATGGCACGCGGCGAGCTGGCGGATCCGAATTGGTTACAGGGGGTTTGGGTGCCGGCTGAGGCCAAGTTCTCTGCGGAGATCGAGGGGACATACACGGTCACCCACAAGTTCGGAGATTCAGAGCACCTGCTCCCCCTGCATGTGGCCCACGGGCCAGAGCCGGGCGATAGCCCCGAGCTCTTTGAGGGCGATTGAGTCGGCGCTGCCCATAAAGGGCATGCTCACACTGCCCTTTACACAGAGACCGCCGCTCGCTAGGCTTCAATACACACCAGAGTATTTAAGGCTGAAAAAGCTGACGAATTGAGTTAGTGAGTCAAGGCTTTGAATCGCTGGTCCGCATAGCGCGCCATATACGGCAAGCGAACTCGATCCCGGAGGTCCCGTGATTAGGACTGCTGATGCCAATGCGCTAAGGGGAGGCTGCCAGGGTTGGAAGCGGGCGTCCCTTGGGGGAAACGTCGCTACGGCGTCGGGCCCCGCTTCTCTTTCGGTCTTTCCCTTGCCGCTCGTATTACGCAGGCCTCGGGCGAGGCTTTGGCGGAAGGTGGCCATCATTGCGATGGGGTTGGTCGTGGTCTGGAGCGCCTGGCCGGTCGCGTCGGCTCAGGGCGAAGGGGCTTCTCGGACTCGCTCGTTTCTTTCCGGCCGGATTGATTCCAACTTCACCCACAGCTGCGCCATCGCGGCCGATGGCACATTGCATTGCTGGGGCGAAGGCATTCATGGAGAGCTCGGCTACGGCAACAAAAACAGTATTGGCGACAACGAGCTGCCCAGCGCGGCGGGGGCTGTCAACCTTGGGGGCCACACCGCTATTGCAGTTTCGGCCGGCGATAATCACACCTGCGCCATCCTTGATGATCACACCGTACGCTGCTGGGGGGGCAACGAATTCGGCCAGCTCGGCTACGGAAACACGGAAGACCGCCTGACTCCAGGCTCGGTCGGACCTGTCGACCTGGGCGCTGGCCGCACGGCGGTAGAAATATCGGTGGGAGGCGACCACACCTGCGCCATCCTCGATAACGGCACGGTGCGCTGCTGGGGCGTGGGAAGTGCCGGCCAGCTGGGCTACGGCACCCCCATCAACATCCTTGGAGACAATGAGACTCCAGGCTCATTTGGACCTGTCGATCTAGGTGCAGGCCGCACTGCGGTTGCGATTTCTACTGGCCGCAGCCACACCTGCGCCATCCTCGACAACGGCACGGTGCGCTGCTGGGGGCATGGCATAGCGCTTGGCTACGGAATCTCCCCCAACATTGGCGACAACGAGACTCCTGGATCGGTCGGTCCGGTGAACCTCGGCGGCCACAGTGCGGTGGCGATCACGGCTGGCATTTCGTACACCTGCGCCATCCTCGACAACGGCACGGTGCACTGCTGGGGCGTGGGAACCAACGGCCAGCTGGGTTACGGGAACACAGCGGAAAGTTCTACGCCTGGGGGCGATGTCGACCTAGGTGTCGGCCGCAAGGCTGTGGCGATCACGGCGAGCGGCACGGCGGAAGTCAACCATACCTGCGCCCTGCTCGACAACGGCACGGTGCGCTGCTGGGGCAGCGGCGCAAACGGTCGGCTCGGCTATGGGAACACTGCGACCATTGGGGACAATGAGACTCCGGGATCGGTAGGTCCCGTTAATTTGGGTACCGGTCGCAACGCTATAGGCGTTTCCGCCGGAGAAGGCTTTACCTGCGCCCTGCTCGACAACGGCACGGTGCGCTGCTGGGGTAGCGGCGCAAACGGTCGGCTCGGCTATGGGAACACTACGGCCATCGGTGACAACGAGGCTCCTGGATCAGTCGGCCCGGTGGCCCTGGGAGTGGCAACAGTAGGCCGCTTCGCGACAGCGGTCTCCAGCAGTGGCAGCCACGCCTGCGCCATCCTCGACAACGGCACGGTGCGCTGTTGGGGCAGCGGCGCAAACGGTCGGCTTGGCTATGGGAACACTACGACCATCGGCGACAACGAGGCTCCTGGATCAGTCGGCCCGGTCGACCTAGACTCTGGCC